>CAJUGS010000058.1 GCA_910586305.1 uncultured Duncaniella sp. | reverse complement strand
GATCGGTGACCTCAACAAGCGTCGTGGCCAGGTAGAAGGCATGGAGACAAGCCGCAGCGGTGCCCGCATCGTGAAGGCCAAGGCTCCTCTTGCCGAAATGTTCGGCTATGTGACCGCCCTCCGTACCATCACTTCCGGTCGTGCCACATCGACAATGACATTCAGCCACTATGCCGAAGTGAGCAGCTCGATTGCCAAGAGCGTACTCACCGAGTGCCAGGGCCGCGTTGACCTCATCAAGTAACACTTTCATTCAACTAACAATATGGATCAAACAATCAGAATCAAACTGAAGTCCTATGACTACAACTTGGTTGACAAGTCGGCCGAGAAGATTGTGAAGACCGTTAAAGCGACTGGTGCCGTAATCAGCGGTCCCATACCCCTGCCCACCCACCGTCGTGTCTTCACTGTCAACCGTTCGACCTTCGTCAACAAGAAGTCGCGCGAGCAGTTCCAGCTTTCGAGCTACAAGCGACTGATCGATATCCACAACTCTACCGGCAAGACCGTAGACGCCCTCATGAAGCTCGAGCTTCCCTCAGGCGTTGAAGTGGAAATCAAGGTGTAATCGCCGATGCTCAAAACAGGAATCAGTAAATCAAACAAAAGAATTTCAGTTCACATTTTCTAAATCAAAGAGAAATGCCAGGATTATTAGGAAAGAAAATCGGAATGACATCCGTTTTCAGTGCCGACGGCAAGAACGTGCCGTGCACTGTTATCGAAGTAGGCCCCTGCGTAGTTACTCAAGTGAAAACGGCTGAGAAAGACGGCTACGAGGCTGTGCAGCTTGGCTTCATCGAGAAGAAAGACAAGCACACCACCTCGCCCATGGCAGGTCATTTCAAGAAAGCCGGAGTAGCTCCCCAGCGCCACTTGGCCGAGTTCAAAGGATTTGGTGAAGACGTCAAGCTCGGTGATACTTTCACCGTCGAACTCTTCAACGAAAACGACTTCGTGGACATCCAGGGAACCTCCAAGGGTAAGGGTTTCCAGGGCGTTGTAAAGCGTCATGGATTCGGCGGTGTAGGCCAGGCTACCCACGGCCAGCACAACCGTCTTCGCGCCCCCGGTTCTGTAGGCGCCTGCTCCTATCCCGCCAAGGTGTTCAAGGGAATGCGTATGGCCGGCCAGATGGGCAACGAGAAGGTTACAATCCAAAACCTCCGCGTCGTTAAGGTTCTTCCCGAACACAACGTACTCATCATCAAGGGTTCTATCCCCGGAAGCAAAGGTTCAATCGTTTTAATTGAGAAGTAATGGAAGTCGCAATCTACAATATCAAAGGTGAGGACACCGGCCGCAAGGCCCAGCTCGCCGACGAGGTATTCGCAGTCGATGCCAACGAGCACGTAGTTTATCTCGATGTCAAGCAGTATCTCGCCAACCAGCGCCAGGGCACTCACAAGTCCAAGGAGCGCAGCGAGGTTTCCGGCTCCACCCGCAAGCTCCACAAGCAGAAAGGTGGCGGCGGTGCTCGTATCGGCGACATCAACTCGCCCCTCCTCGTGGGTGGCGGACGCGTCTTCGGTCCCCGTCCCCGTGACTATCGTTTCAAGTTGAATAAGAAAGTGAAAGCTCTCGCCCGTCGCAGCGCGCTCACCTACAAGGTGCAGGATTCGCAGCTCATCGTGGTAGAGGACTTTAATTTCGAGGCTCCGAAAACTAAAGATTTTGTAAATTTTGCTAAAAATCTTAAAGTTGACGGCAAAAAGGTTCTCCTCGTTTTACCGAGTGAGAATAAAAACGTAACTTTGTCAGCCAGAAATGTGCCCAACGCCTCCACTATGGTGGTGAATGAGCTCAACACATATGCGCTGATGAACTCCAATGCTGTTATCCTCACCGAGAGCAGCCTTGATTTCGTGAATAAACTCTAAAGTCTCAACCGAGAAAACAACAGTAAAGAATGGAAATCTCAATCAAACCCATCGTTACCGAGAAGGCGAGCATCTTGACAGAGAAGCTCGGCCGCTACACATTCCGTGTTTCTCCCGAGGCCAACAAATTCCAGATCAAGGACCTCGTTGAGAAGCTCTACGGCGTGAAGGTCACCCGCGTCAACACAATCAATGTCCGTTCCAAGAACAAGTCACGCTGGACCAAGAGCGGTCTGCTTCGCGGCAAAACCGCTGCATGGAAGAAAGCCATCGTGGACTTGGCCGACGGTCAGACCATTGACTTCTATAGCAATATCTAATAAATAAAATGGCAGTAAGAAAATTCAAGCCCACTACCCCTGGGCAGCGACACAAAGTTATCGGTGTTTTCAAAGGTACCATCACTGCTACAACACCGGAAAAATCTCTTACAGTCGGCAAGAAGGCCTCCGGAGGACGTAACTCCGAAGGCCACCTCACCACTCGCTACCTTGGTGGTGGCCACAAGCGCAAATACCGCTTCATTGACTTTAAGAGAAACCACGACGGCGTCCCCGCTACTGTGAAGACCATCGAGTACGATCCCAACCGCTCTGCTCGCATCGCTCTTCTCTACTACAAGGACGGCGCCAAGGCTTACATCATTGCACCCAACGGCTTAAAGGTGGGCGATGTTCTTTTTTCCGGTCCCGATGCACAGCCTGAGGTAGGCAACTGTCTGCCCCTCGCCAACATCCCCGTCGGTACCCTCGTCCACAACATTGAGTTGCGTCCCGGACAGGGCGCCTTCATGGCTCGCTCGGCTGGCACATTCGCCCAGCTCGTGTCACGCGAAGGCTCCTATGTCATCGTCAAATTACCTTCAGGTGAAACTCGCAAGATCCTCGCCGAATGCCGTGCCACTGTCGGTGTCGTAGGCAACTCCGAGCACTCACTCGAACGTTCCGGCAAGGCCGGTCGCTCCCGCTGGCTCGGCCGTCGCCCCCGCAACCGCGGCGTAGTCATGAACCCCGTCGATCACCCCATGGGTGGTGGCGAAGGACGTGCCTCCGGTGGTCATCCCCGTTCACGCAAGGGTCTGTATGCTAAGGGTCTTAAGACTCGTGCACCGAAGAAGCATTCTTCGAAGTACATCATCGAAAGAAGAAAAAAGTAATCTGATTAACACGCAACACTTATATATATGAGTCGTTCACTTAAAAAAGGCCCGTTTATCAGCGTGAAGCTTGAGAAGAAGGTTGCAGCCATGGAAGAAAGCGGCAAGAAGTCGGTCATCAAGACCTGGAGTCGTGCTTCCATGATCGCACCCGAGTTCGTCGGTCACACCTTCGCAGTTCACAACGGTAACAAATTTATCCCTGTCTATGTTACTGAAAACATGGTAGGCCACAAGCTCGGCGAGTTCGCTCCCACACGCACATTCCGTGGTCACTCCGGTAACAGGAAGAAATAACTTTGGGCCCTGATATAAATAATTCATTTGTCAAAAAAGAAAGAATTAAGATAAAATGGGTGTAAGAAAAAGAAACTCAGCCGATCTTCGGAAAGCCGAGCAGAAGCACATCGCTTTTGCAAAGCTTCTCAATGTCCCCACCTCGCCCCGTAAGATGCGCCTCGTGGCCGACATGATCCGTGGCGTCGAGGTGAACCGCGCGCTCGGTATCCTGAAGTTCTCCAACAAGGAGGCGGCTGCCCGTCTTGAAAAACTCCTCCTCTCGGCTATCGCTAACTGGGAGGCCAAAAACGAACGCAAGGCTGATGCCGGCGAGCTCTACGTATCCACCATCATGGTGGGCTGCGCTCCCATGCTCAAGCGCCTCCGTCCCGCTCCCCAGGGCCGTGGCTACCGCATCCGCAAGCGTGCAAATCACGTAACCCTCATTGTCGATACTCTCGATAACAAAAACGCTAAAGCTTAACAAATGGGACAGAAAGTAAATCCAATCAGCAATCGCTTGGGAGTTATCCGTGGTTGGGACTCTAACTGGTATGGCGGTAAGAAATACGGCGATACTCTGCTCGAGGACTCCAAACTCCGCAAGTATCTCAATGTCCGCCTTGCCAAGTCAAGCGTTTCGCGCATCGTCATCGAGCGCAC
>CAJUGS010000057.1 GCA_910586305.1 uncultured Duncaniella sp. | reverse complement strand
AACTCCTCGAAGCAGGTTGCCATTTTGGCCACATGAAAAGAAAATGGAATCCTGCTATGGCTCCCTATATCTTTATGGAGCGCAACGGTATCCACATCATCGACCTCTATAAGACTCAGGCCAAGCTCGAAGAAGCTGCCGCAGCTCTTCGCAACATCGCTAAAAGCGGTAAGAAGGTGCTCTTCGTAGCTACCAAGAAGCAGGCTAAGGAAATCCTCGCCGAAAAGGCTCAGAGCGTGGGTATGCCCTACGTTATCGAGCGCTGGCCCGGCGGTATGCTCACCAACTTCCCCACTATCCGCAAGGCTGTGAAGAAGATGGCCTCTATCGACAAGATGCAGAAGGACGGTACTTTCGACAATCTCTCGAAGCGCGAGAAGCTCCAGATCAAGCGTCAGCGCGACAAGCTCGAAAAGAACCTCGGCTCTATCGCCGACCTCAACCGTCTGCCCTCTGCTCTCTTCGTGGTTGACGTAGCCAAGGAGCACATCGCCGTAGCAGAAGCCAACCGTCTGGGAATCCCCGTGTTCGGCATCGTCGACACCAACTCCAATCCCAACAGCGTTGACTACGTGATCCCCGCCAACGACGACGCATCCAAGAGCATCGACCTCATCCTCTCTACTGTCTGCGAGTCAATCAACGAAGGTCTTGAGGAGCGCAAGGTTGAGAAGGCTGACGAGAAGGCTTCTGCCGACAACGCCGCTGAGGCTCCCCGCCGCGAGCGCCGTCGCGTAGCCCGTCGTCCCGAGGCTTCCGAGGCAGCTGAGGCTCCCGCAGCTGAAGCTCCCGTAGCCGAGTAATTCTCAACTCCCCGAGCGACATCATGAAGGAGGGGCGGAATCCCCCTATTCAGGGCGTCTTCCGCCCCTCCTCTCTATTCTCTCTCCGTTCTTTTATTTCAAATCAATACAACAACTCCCTAAAATCTATATAGACTATGGCAGTTACAATGGCAGAAATCACCAAGCTGCGCAACCTTACAAGCGCCGGCCTGATGGACTGCAAAAAGGCTCTCGCCGAGACTAACGGCGATATCGAGGCCGCTGTTGAGATTCTTCGCAAGAAGGGCCAGGCAGTTGCCGCTAAGCGTGAGGACCGCAAGGCTTCCGAAGGTGTGGTAATCGCCCGCAACGAAGGCAACTTTGCCGCCGTGCTCGCTCTCAACTGCGAGACCGACTTCGTGGCTAAGAACGCAGGCTTTGTCGGCCTTGCCAACAAGCTCATGGACATCGCTATGGCCAACAAGTTCAAGACCGTTGAGGAACTCAAGGCTTTCACTGTTGACGGCCAGACCGTTGCCGACCTCATCACCGAGGAGAGCGGTAAGACCGGCGAGAAGACCGAGATCGGTGCATATTCAGTAGTAGAGGCTCCCACTACCGCTGCCTATACCCACTTCAACAACAAGCTCGGCGCTATCGTCGGCTTCAACCTCGAGGGTGTCGAGGCCCACATCGGACGTGAAATCGGTATGCAGATCGCATCCATGAACCCCATCTCGGTTTCTCGCGACGACGTGCCCCAGGCTACTATCGATGCTGAGATCAGCGTGGCTATCGAGAAGACCAAGGCTGAGCAGGTGCGTAAGGCTGTTGAGGCTGCCCTCAAGAAGGCCGGTCTGAACCCCAACCACTTCGATACCGAGGACCACATCGAGTCGAACATCTCCAAGGGCTGGATCACTGAGGAGGATGCTGCCAAGGGCCGCGAGATCATGAAGACTACTGCCGAGGCAAAGGCTGCTAACCTCCCCGAGGCTATGATTCAGAACATTGCCAACGGTCGTCTCAACAAGTTCTTCAAGGAGTCCTGCCTCATGGAGCAGGAGTATGTTCAGGACGGCAAGCTCTCTGTTGGCCAGTTCCTCGACAGCACTATGAAGGGTCTTGTGGTTGTTGACTTCAAGCGTGTAAACCTCAACGAGGACTAAGCACCATAGCTGCAACCGATCTATAGAAAGACTTTCAGACTTTCCAGAAACCATAATATCAGTCGCAACGTTCCGGCAACGGGGGTTGCGACTGTTTTTTCAGATTCATAAGAATGAAATATATCATTTCAGCCGCATTGATGGCGCTTGTTTGCGCTTTCCCGGCTGTAGCTTCATCGTCGCTTGAGACGGCTTGGAAGAGCATATCCTCTATCAAGGGATTTGATATCGAGGCGGCTCCTGCATCGATGTTTAATTTTCCGGACAGCTTCGGAGATGGACAGCTTGCCGTGCATCCTAATGCTTCGATGTGCAAGGAGGTCACTGCTGTGCTCGATGCGCTTTCTGACGATTATCTGCTTGGTGCGCTGTCAGACGAGAGTTTTGACGAACGTCTGTTTGTTGAATCACTCCCCGATGGTGGCTGTGTGATGCTTTATACAATAGTTGGCACAGGTGGCGCCGACACGGTGGCTTTTATGGCCAATATCACAGAGGAACAGGCCGACGAGGTGGCTTCGCTGTGGGAGTCGCATATAAAGCAGGAGGAGGAAGGAAAGGAAGAATTTGATCAGGATTTTGGCGATGAGTGACAATAATTACAAGAAACTCGGGGTGGCTCCGCGCTTCCACGAGGTGATTTCTACCGGTTTCTACACCGGTCTGCTTCCCGGTGCACCGGGCACCTATGCCGCTTTTACGGCGCTGCTCATATGGTATGTGCTCTACCTTTTTCTTTCGCCGGTGTGGCTCACTGTTGTGACGCTTGTGCTCATAGTGGCGACCACTGTGGCCGGGGCGTGGACCTCGACGGTGATGGAGAAGTATTGGGGGCCTGATCCGCGTGCTGTCGTGATTGACGAGTATGTGGGATGCTGGATTCCGCTGCTCGTTGCTCCCGCCGGAGAGTATACCTGGATCTTCGCTCTGCTTGGGTTCGGCCTTTTCCGTGTCATAGATATATTCAAGCCCCTCGGATGCAGGAAAATTGAAGAGATATGCCCCGGTGGCTGGGGGGTGATGATGGATGATGTGCTTGCCGGCACTTATGCCCTTGTCATTGTCCTGGCTCTTAAATGGGTGCTGCTGTGATGTAGGCCTCGGTGCCGACGAGAAAAGAGATTTCCCGCATGGCAAGACAGGAAGGTTGATATTCCCGTTTCCTCCTGTGTTGTCATGCGGGACTTTTTGTATCTTGATACAAAAGGGCCTCCCCATGGTAGAACGTGTGTGGGGGAGGCCTCGGGTTGAATGCTTAGATTATTGTCGACTGATATCTGATGTGTTTGTCAAATTGTCTGATCAAGTGCCTCTTCTGTCTTTTTGGCTTCTGCATATGTTTCCTTGATGAAATTCACGCTGACTGCGCCGAGAAGGAGCAGTATGCCGGCAAGGACGAGCATATTTATCTGGTGGCCGCCAAGAAGCGGGAGTATGAGTCCGCCAAGGGCCGCGGCGCATATCTGCGGCACACAGATGGTGCCGTTGAAGAGGCCGAGGTATGTGCCCATGTTTTTGCCCGAAAGTGAGTTGGTGAGTATGGTGAATGGGAGTGCGAGCATGGCGGCCCACGCGCATCCTATGAGCAGGTAGGAGATGAAGAGGATGTATTGGTTGGTTATGAACAGTGTGGAGATGAATCCTGCAGCTCCGAGGAGTAGGCTGAGGGCATAGACTGCCTTGTGGTTGCGGAACATTGGTATGGCTACGGCCCATATGACTGAGCCTACGGCTTGGACTGCGAAGAGAACGCCTACCCAGTTGCCGGCGGTCTGATAGGCTTCTGACTGGACGTTGGTGGTGCCCCATACCGTTTCGGCAATGGCTCCGGGTGTATAGGTCCACATATATAGGAAGGCTGACCAGCAGAAGAACTGTACGAGCCCGACGGTCCAGAATGTGCGCGGAGCATGGCGCAGCAGGGTCAGCATGCCTTCTTTCTTGTCTTCGGATGCTTCGGCTATGCCGTGGTAGCGGGCGTATTCGCGCGGTGGCATTTCGCGGATGAAGACAAAGCTGTAGATTACGCAGAGCACCAGCACGACTGCTCCGATGTAGAATGAGTATGTGACGCTCTGTGGCACCTGTCCTTCAGGTGCGAGGTTGGAGATGCCGATTGCTGTCAGTGTGATTGGCGCGAGATATCCGACGAGGCTGCCTGCGTTGCATAGAAAGCTTTGTATGGAGTAGGCAAGGCCTTTCTGGCGTTCGTTGACCTGGTCGCCAACAAGCATCTTGAAAGGCTGCATGGCCATGTTGATGGATGTGTCGAGAAACATCAGTGAGACGAATCCGAATACCATTGCTGCCGATACGGTGAGGCCAAAGGAGGGCGCATGGTAAAAAAGCTGTGTTTAAGCGTAGATGTTGCATAGACGGAAGAT
>CAJUGS010000056.1 GCA_910586305.1 uncultured Duncaniella sp. | reverse complement strand
ATATGGACCGTGAAGTTCTGACCCGCGGGACGGACGATTCAATAAATGAAAATAATAGATGCAATTATGGCAAAAGCAGACATACTTCTGAAATTCATACTGTCGTTCGAGGGCGGTTTCTCGAACCATCCGGACGACAGGGGCGGTGCCACCAACAAGGGTGTGACAATCGCCACATGGCGCAGCGTGGGCTATGACAAGGACGGCGACGGGGATATCGACGCTGACGATCTGAGGCTGCTGACGGAGGCGGACGTGCGCGACCGCGTGTTCAAACCCCACTACTGGGACCGGTGGAAGGCTGACTTCATACTGTCGCAGTCGTTGGAGAACATACTCGTGGACTGGGTGTGGGCCTCGGGAAAGCACGGTATAACCAATGTGCAGAAGCTTCTCGGGGTGAAGGCCGACGGTATAGTGGGTCCGAAGACCCTGGGCGCTCTCAACGCCCGGGACCCCCGTGTGCTCTTCGAGGCGGTCAAGGCGGAGCGCCGCAGGTTTATCGGCAGCCTTGTGGCCCGGGACCCGAGGCAGAAGGTGTTCGAGGCGGGCTGGCTCAGACGGCTGGAGTCGATGGAGTATGGCGCGCTGAAACTCAACACGCGCCCTGTGAGGACCGTTAGCTTCAGCGACGTATGAGAGGGCATGGACATATAATCCGTGAATTCCTGTACGCGCTTATCGGCGTCGCCATTGTGACGGTCCTGCTCGGATTGTTCGGGTGCGCCTCCGGCCCGAGGGAGATCGTGAGAACGGAATATGTCAAAGCCGACACCACGGGAATGTATGAGCGTCTTAGGAGTTTCTTTGAGTCCATGTACCGCAGGGAGGTGTCATCAGACTCCATCATCGACCACACGAAAGAGACCGTGGTGCTCAAGGAGAACGGCGACACCGCCCGCCATGACAAGGAGCGCATAGTGTACATCGCATCCTACCGTGAAAAGGAGCTTGAACACAAAGTGCAGCAGCAGGATAGTATCATTAACGCTCTGCGTCTGCAACTTGAATCGGTCAAAGTTGATTCCATCCCCGTCCCTTACCCCGTTGAACAGCAACTTTCAAAGTGGGAGCGGACGAAGATGGACTTCGGCGGAGTGGCGATAGGTGTTATGGCGGCCATCGTCTGCGTGGCGGTGATATGGCTAATTAAAAAATCAGAAAATAAACAATTGTAATGGAAAATTATTTTGAAATCATCAAACTCGGCATGGGCGACTATTCGCTGCATCATCTCGTGTGGCAGCTGACAATCGTGGCATTCTGCATCCTCTTGACCGGGATGTTCTCTATCGCCGATACTGCAAGCGGCATATATACCGCAAAGAAAACAAGGGAGAAACTGCGATCACACCGTCTGCGTAAGACTTTTGAGAAGATGGCGGTATATTGGTTCTTTCAGATACTCGTAGGAATGGTGGGTGTGATATTGTCTCTGTTCCCGTGGTACAACCTGCCCTATCTGTCAATAGTCTTCGCGGCGATGATATGTGTTGTCGAGGGACGCTCCATGTGGGAGCATAGCAAGAGACGCAAGGACGGACTCGCTAAAGTCCCCGAAGCTGTGCAAGAATTAATTGATCTTGTGGGTGGCGAGGAAGAACTTAAGCGCACGCTTGTATCTCTCGTTCAGAAGCGTTTTGGAGTGGAGGACGCGACTCAGACATAAAAATAGTTCCAGCAACTCTTACATCATCCAGGCCTTGACGGCCCAGAGAGCAAAATCCGCCTCGTGTCACAAGAGCTATTGTGGGTTTTCAGCCTTTTATAGATTTTGTGACACAGGAATAAAAAAACAATCGAACTTTTTTGATTGATGTTAGTAATCTTTAACGGAGTATCGCTGATGATGTGAATTGATGATGTAAAATGATACTCTATGGGCTGTCTTATTGACAGCCCTATTGTTTTTTCAATGACAGATGGTGATAGGTAAGGAATTTTTCAAGCGTGTCCACTGTTCCTGTTCCAATTTGATTTATCTTTAGCAGACTCTCCCGTGTCTGTCTGACCAAGTCTCCCAAAGTTCGGATTCCGGCTTTTTCAAGCAGACAAAGAATTCGTATGTGAATATCGAATTCAACCAGGTGTACACGCATGAGTGTCTCCATGTGAATACGTGGTTCATCATACTTGTCTAAGTCGATTCTGTCGGGATAGGATTGGTACATAGTCAAGAGATTGAGAGGGTTAATAAAAAAGCTGCGGGAACCACCCCGCAGCCAAAGTCAAACCAATAAGACCGTTCCAAAGAGGAAAGAACCTATTGATTCAGCAAAGATAGTGTTTTATTTCAGATTATCCAAAACCTGTCGTACGGCTTTTGTTGCTTTATCAGGCGTTACCGAGATATAGGCGTAGAGGGAGGTGCCTCCTTTGTCAACTCTGTGCCCCAGGATATAGTCAATGACACTCTCACTTATTCCGAGGTCAAAGGCGTGCTGGCTGAATGATTTCCGCGCCGAGTAGAAGATGAGTTGCTTGATGCCAGTTATCTCGGCCAACTTAGGCATATTCACATCAAAGAAGTAATGGCATTTTGATTTTCTCTGATACTCCGATACATAGATGTAGCCATCGGCACCCTTATAGCGCGCAATAATCTCCTTGGCCTCGTCTGGGATACGGAACTCCACAAACTTGTTCATCTTTGGGCGGTTCTCGGTCTTTGTCCTAACATAGTGGATTATGTCAGTCTGCTCATTGAAATTGATGTTTAGCAGGTCAATCATGTTGATGCCACCAAGATAATATGAGAGCATGAATAGGTCCCGGCACTTCAAGATATTAGCTTTCACGCTCTCGATGTCCCTGATTCTCCTTACCTCATCTACAGAAAGCCAAGATTGTCGAACCTCCATCTTTGGCAACTCATATCCGGCAAAAGGGTCCACTCGAAATTGAACATAGCCGCATCGCTTGGCATAGTTTAACAAGACCATTAGAAACACGAGATAGTTACGAACAGTGGTTGATTTCAGACCACGATTACGGAGATATTTGTCGAGTCCCAGGATTGTTCCGTGCGTGATGTGCTCAACAAGCATTTTCTCGCTAAGGTGGCCGCTTATAGTTTTCCAAATATTTACATATCCTTTATATGTGCCCGGCTTGATATGCGCGTTAGCCATATACTCCTCGTAGATTGAAAGGATGGTTCGGTGCTTATAATTCCCAGCGTTTTTGATTTGGTAAACGAGTTCCGAGCAGCTTAAGCCGTTTGTGTAAGCCAGCTCATCAATCACGCCTTGATATCGTTGAAGGAGTCCTCGGAGTTTGGTGTTTAGAATGGCAGCATCCGGTCTCTTTACGATTGAACCATTCTTAAACTCTTTAAAAGAGTCTATGGTTATGTCAGTTACTATGTAGCGTGTTTCTCCATTGTGCGCTACCGAGATTCTGATCTTGTGCCGACCACTTTTGAGGACTTTCGCCGGCACAATAACTGCGTTCAGTATTGCCATAATTTTGGACAATTTTTAGGAAATGTTTTTAGCTCAAAGGGGCGATTTGACGATTGTCGGCTTTTGTCAAAATTGACCCGATTTGAAAGTGGTTACTAACAAGTCCTATTGGAGTTCAGTTATTTCAGCCTTTTAGAGCGGATTTTACAGCGAAAATACGAAATTTTAGCCGTATTAACAGCACGATTCCAGCCACACAACCGGAAAATTAGCTATACGGGCTTTAAATAATCCCAAATTATTGGCTTATAATCCTAAAAATCCGTAACTTTGCATATCATTATCACAATCACCCCGACTTTATGCAGGAAAAAATCATCATTCTCGACTTCGGGTCGCAGACCACCCAGCTCATCGGGCGGCGCATACGCGAACTCGGCGAGTATTGCGAAATCGTTCCCTACAACAAGTTTCCCTTCGACGATCCCTCAGTAATCGGAGTCGTCCTTTCAGGCTCACCATTCTCTGTCTATGACGAGAAAGCATTCCGCACCGACCTGAGCCGTCTTCGCGGCCACCTCCCGGTGCTCGGAATCTGCTACGGAGCACAATTCATCGCCTACTCCTCGGGGGGTAGTGTTGAACCTGCTCCCTCGCGAGAATACGGACGCGCCCACCTCTCACGTGTTGACTCCGCCAACCCACTCCTCAAGGACATACCCGTGGGTTCACAGGTGTGGATGAGCCACGGCGACACCATAACCTCCGTCCCCGAAAGCTTCAAAGTCATCGCCTCGACCGACAAGGTGGCAATCGCAGCCTACCAGGTTGAAAACGAGGAAACCTGGGGAGTACAGTTCCATCCCGAAGTATTCCACTCGGAATGCGGCACCCAGATTCTTCGCAACTTCGTTGTCGACATCTGTGGCGGATCGCTCGACTGGACAGCCGAATCATTTATCGATTCCACTGTCAAGGCCCTGCGCGAACAGGTAGGAGATGACAAAGTCGTACTCGGCCTCAGCGGCGGTGTCGATTCATCCGTAGCAGCCGTTCTGCTCAACAAAGCAATCGGCAGCAACCTCACCTGCATCTTCGTCGACCACGGTATGCTGCGCAAGAACGAATTCCGCGACGTACTTCATGACTATGAATGCCTCGGTCTCAACGTAATCGGCGTAGACGCTTCCCAGAAGTTCTTCTCCGAACTCGCCGGCGTCACCGATCCTGAGCGCAAGCGCAAAATCATCGGAAAGGGATTCATCGACGTCTTCGACGAGGAAGCTCACAAAATCAAAGATGTGAAATGGCTTGCCCAGGGCACAATATACCCCGACTGCATCGAATCGCTCTCAATCACAGGCACCACCATCAAGAGCCACCACAATGTCGGAGGCCTCCCCGAGAAGATGAACCTCAAACTATGCGAACCGCTTCGTCTCCTCTTCAAGGACGAGGTACGTGCAGTAGGCCGCCAGCTTGGAATGCCCGAACACCTCATCAAGCGCCATCCCTTCCCCGGACCCGGACTCGCAGTGCGCATCCTCGGCGACATCACCCCCGAAAAAGTCCGCATTCTTCAGGATGCCGATGACATCTTCATCCGCGGACTCCGCGACTGGGGTCTCTACGACAAGGTATGGCAGGCCGGAGCGATACTCCTCCCCGTCCAGAGCGTAGGAGTAATGGGCGACGAGCGCACCTACGAACGTGCCATCGCGCTTCGTGCAGTCACATCGACCGATGCAATGACAGCCGACTGGGCTCATCTCCCCTACGACTTCATGGCCAAGGTCTCCAACGACATCATAAACAAGGTGCGCGGAGTCAACCGCGTCTGCTACGACATCTCCTCAAAACCACCGGCAACAATCGAGTGGGAGTGATAAAGGCTCTTTCAGACCCCTCTGA
>CAJUGS010000055.1 GCA_910586305.1 uncultured Duncaniella sp. | reverse complement strand
GGTTTGTTATGCCCTATAACATTTTTTCAATTCTAATTTTAAACAGTTTCTTAATATGATGCTGTTTTTCTGACTGAAAATGAAACTTCCAATCAATATCACCAGATATATCTTCATGGTCTCTGCGTCGCTTCTGGCACTTTCGTCGTGCCAGGATGACGCTCTGCGAGGTCTTGACTACACCGTTTCCGGCGAGGATGTCACTCTCACTGTCCCGGTAGCTCTTCCGGAGATGGAGGTGAAGTCGCGCGGTATGCTCTCCGAGGAGCAGCTCAACCTCGTGAATTCGCTGTGGGTAAGAACGTACAGTGTCCACACTCTCCAAGCCACGAGCGAGTGGGTGAAACTCGAACCCGATAGTTCGGACGGCGAACCGGAGGTACACGAGGTGAATATCAAGACCAAGTCGGGCGCGAGCTACATAGTGGCTGTTGCCAATGTGGAGAATATGGGCACCACCAAGGATGATCCGTCTACGGAGGCTCATCTCAGCGAACTGCTTGAAAAAGCCGACACGTGGGATGAGTTTCTTAATATAGCTGTCAAGACTCCCACAGGCTGGAGGGAGGTTAATACGGCTCCCGTGCCCATATCCATGTCGGGCTGCTACACTACCATCAAGGTGGGGAATCCCACCACGCATCCGTCGCTTGGCGACTGGGGCAAGACTATCAATTATGAGAGTGTGTTTATACCGGCCTCCGGTTCGGGAACTGTCACTCTATCGGAGGGAGCTATACATCTGCGCCGTCTCGTGAGCCATATCACTTTCAATGTAAGTGCCGGCGAGAAGGTAAATATCACTCCGGAGAGCTACACTATAGTGAATGTTCCTCGCTATACCTACCTGTATGAGCGGGGGGACCAGAAGCCAAATCTCGGTGATGATGCGGAGAGCCAGGAGGTTGCCGAGACTCTATATTATACCACTCCGCAGCAGTTCACAAGTCAGTTTTTCACCACGGAGAACGGTGTGTCGAGTTTCGATTTCTGGCAGGGTGAGAACAAGCATGAAGCTCTCGCAGGTTCGGGGTGTGACAGCTATAACAAGCGCGAACGCGAGGCCAAGGGTGCTGATGGCGGCAATACGGGTATCTACACAAGTCTCTCGGGCGACATCTGGACTCCAAACAATATGGCAACATATGTGGTGTTGCGCTGTCTGGTGAACTACAAGAACCAGCTCAATGTTGACGATGACGGCAATGAGAGTGCCAGTGGCCGCCCTGTGTATCGCGACGGCAATGCGGAGTTTGTGATTCATCTCGGCTATCTCGGGAATAATGCGGCTGACTTCAACTGCTACCGTAATGTTGACTATACCTATAATGTCACAGTGAATGGTATCGACGATATTCGCGTCGAGGCTTTCGGCCAGGAGGAGTATCCCGGAGCCGAGGGTGTGGTGAGCGATACAGAGAATCAGCTTATCAATATCGACTGTCATTATGCGGCGTTCAATATCGAGCTGACACGCGATGAACTGACCAATGTGAATGCCGACGGTATAGGCTTCGGCTATATTATCACCGCGTGGGAAAACGGAATCGAGCATACCTATGAGGAGACCGACGCGGTGGCTGATGAAGACAGGAAGTATGTGGAGTGGGTGGAGCTTCGTCCCACCACGTCGATGGCCGTTCTTGCCGATTACAAGCCAAGGCAAGGTGACTACAAAGACGGAAAAACTTTCACCCTGATGGATGCAGCCAATGCAAGAAATTGGACTCCTGATGACCCGAGATTTTCGGAGAACGGTGTGTACACTGTCTTTGTCAACGAGTATACATATGAGACTGAGGCGGACGAGTCAAACACAAGCAATCCACCAAAGTGGGCGAGTTATGTGAATCAGAATGCCAGACGGTTTTATATCCGTGTCACCCGAAAGATTTCGGCTGACGGTATGAGCACTTATGCTCGCGCTAAGTATGCCGTGTCGCAGTCGTCGATTGTAACATACTATTCTGACCGTGACTTTACTCCCGACGTCAAAGAAAAAGATGAAAATGATAAGGAAATTGTAGTTATTAAGCCTGGAACGGCAATAGGTGTGGAGCGTTTAAATGAGACGGAAGGACTCAATCTGCGCAGCTCGCTGAACAATCGTTATGACAACAGTTTGATAGGAGGGGTGGCTTCTGATCCCAATAATGGACGATATAATGTCTGGTTGTGGATAGAAAGTAAAGGAACAAACAATTGGTCGGAGTTTGTTGAAACAACCAAACCGATGGAAATGCCCGGTGTAGCTTCTACACAGGGTGGTGATGGCCTTCCTGCGAGAACTGTTTCAAACGGGAATCCGCTTAAGATACCTAAGCTGAAAAATTATGCCGGAGAATTGAGCGGAGGTAAAGTACCAAACAACGAAGGTAAATATACCAGTAATGGCAATGATCCTACTACTACGGACCCTCAGCCGAATTCGCCAAATAGAGATTATTATATCGAGGCCATAAATGCCTGTATGAGCCGAAACCGTGACAATAACGGCAATGGAATAATCGATCCGGAGGAGGTGCGCTGGTATGTCCCGGCGGCAGGTAAGTATCTGCGTCTGGTGCTCGGCAATAAGGCTCTGGGTGACAATTCTCTGATGCATTATGATAAGATTAAAGGAACGCTGAATCCGGATAACAGATACAATACACGTTATTTGTTCTTCGCAAGCAACGGCCGTGTTCTTTGGGGTATGGAGGGACTTTCTACGTCCCGTTACGGACAGTATTGCAATTCGCCATGGCAGATACGTTGCATCCGCAATATCAACTCTAATCTGTCAACAATTACCCCGGGCGAGAAGGTGGTTGCTGCCTATACGCATGACAGTGGAAATCGGAGAGTGATGATGAGCTACTATGACGAGAATTCCATACGCACTACCATATATACAGGCAATGGAAACAAGAACGAGGCCGGGTATATGCCTGTTCATATGATAGACAGTGATATCAATATGCCTTATTCGGCATTTGAGTATTCTGATCTTGTGAATAACTCTTTTAGAATTTCTGTAAATAACATTTCCAACTCCAACTCCAACCCTTGCGCCGGTAAGGCAGGTACAGGATGGCGTCTTCCAAATCAGAAGGAACTTGCCATTATGAGGAATCTTGGTCTTTTCAGTGGACTTACGGGTGATTTTGCTCCTTCGTGTACTATGTCATACTTTGACAATAGTGGTGCGTCAGGAGGTAATTATCCTTACAACAACCACTTTTTTATGGTTACACGTACGGATGGTGGTTCTCAGATTATATCCGGTGAGATTGTTGCCGGATACCGCTGTGTGCGAGACTATCCACAACCCTAAAATTTAGGCTTGACCTACTTCATCAACTATATATTTATCGGGATGAGGATGATTCGTGTTATTTATTTGTTTGTTAGCTTTATGTTTATTTTATCCTGTTCCCATGCCGCTGTGAAGCGTGAGGGGACAGATTCAACTACCCGACCCGGGCCGCGACTGTCGGAAAGGGTGGGGGAGGAGGCAGCTGAGATTCGTCTGCCGGAGATTCCCGCCACCATTACCGACCCTGAGGCCAGGGCCGGGTTTCTTCTTGTTCATTATTGGGATCTTCTCGATTTCGCGGATACGAGGCTTAGTCGGGACACGGCCTTTATGGAGCAGAGTTTTGCCAACTTTATAGGTCTGTTTCCCCATGCCGACGGTTCGGTCGCAGGTCAGGCTATGTCAGCCATGGTGAGGCGTGCGTCGGTGAGCCGTGAGGCTTCGGTGTTTCTCATGGAGATTGCCGAGAAGTATCTGGCCGATCCAAATTCGCCTATGCGTGACGAGGAGCTTTTCATTTCATATAGTGACGCTCTCGGGGCGTCGGGGCTTAGCGGGACGGAGACGGCCAGGGTCACATATCTTGCCGGACAGTTTGCCAAGAACCGTCCGGGCGAGGCTGCGCGTGATTTTGGCTTCACTCTCCGTGACGGGTCGCACGGCACTTTACGCGGTTTTGCCTCGCAGGCACCGGAGATGCTGATTCTGCTGTTCTACGATCCCGACTGTGGAAGCTGTGCCGAGATTCTCGGGATGCTGTCGTCAAGTCGCGGACTCGAGGGGGTGCTTGCGTCTGGGCGGACCAGGCTGCTGGCTGTCTATCCCGGCGACGATGCCGGGCTGTGGCGTGAGAATGCGCCTGAACTGCCGGTCTCGTGGAGTGTGGCCCATGCCTCGCCCGAGCTTGAGGAGGAGGGGCTTTACTATCTTCCGGCTTTGCCGTCGCTCTATCTCGTTGCTCCCGACGGTACTGTAGTGGCCAGGGATCTTCCTGCCGACCGTCTTATGGAGATGGTGGAGTAGGGGGGGCCGTGTGTAGTGGTGTATCGGTCCGGCTGATGTGCTATATATTTAGCTATATATTTATAGGTGAGGCGTGGAGATGATGTTTAAATGTTAATAATCTTTAATACTCCTATGAAAATCGGGCGAAAATCACTACCTTTGCAGTCCGATTATGTCCAATTAATAAACCATGACCCAAGGTGTCCCCGAGTTTTTGGCCGAACGGAGGGAACTGTAAGTCGATAAGTAACTATCTATTAATTAAACATTTAACGTGGATACTTTAAGCTATAAGACCCTCACACCCAACGCGCAGAGCGTTGAGCGCAAGTGGGTTGTAATCGATGCCACAGACCAGACTCTTGGTCGTCTCTGTGCTGTAATCGCCCTCATTCTCCGTGGCAAGAACAAGCCCTGCTACTCACCCTTCGTAGAGTGTGGCGACAATGTAATCGTTGTCAACGCCGACAAGGTGCGCCTCACCGGCAAGAAGTGGTCCGATCGCGAATATCTGAGCTACACCGGCTATCCCGGCGGTCAGCGCGTCACCACTCCCGAAGTGCTCATGAAGAAGTCTCTCAACAAGCACATCAAGCCCGGCTACCACCCCCTCTTCATCAAGGTTGTGAAAGGTATGCTCCCCAAAAACCGTCTTGGACGCGCCATCATCGACAATATGCACGTCTACAACGGTCCCAACCATCCCCACGAGGCACAGAACCCCGAAGTCATCGATATTAACAAAATCAAATAATTGAAGAATGGAAACAGTTAATGCAGTAGGTCGCCGTAAGGCAGCCGTAGCCCGCGTAATCGTTAAGGAAGGCAACGGGCAGATCACCATCAACAAGCGTCCCATCGACGTTTACTTCCCCTCTTCAATCCTCCAGTACATCGTTAAGCAGCCCCTGCTCACTCTCGATGCTGCTGAGAAGTATGACATCCAGGTCAACCTCGACGGTGGTGGCTACAAAGGCCAGGCTGAGGCTCTCCGTCTCGCTATCGCCCGCGCCCTCGTCAAGATCAATCCCGAGGACAAGCACGCTCTGCGCGTGGAAGGTTTCATGACCCGCGACCCCCGCGTCGTGGAACGCAAGAAGCCCGGTCGTCCCAAGGCTCGCAAACGCTTCCAGTTCTCCAAGCGTTAATCTTCAGTCTCTCCCGTGCCTGACGGCCTTGTGTGCCTGACGGCAAAGTGTTTAGTATCTAAACCCCCGAGATGGACACGTTCCCTACTCCGGGGTTGTAAAAATCCAAAGAACGTAAACAACTTCCAGAAACCCATGTCAACTCCCAATTTTGACCAACTCCTCGAAGCAGGTTGCCATTTTGGCCACATGAAAAGAAAATGGAATCCTGC
>CAJUGS010000054.1 GCA_910586305.1 uncultured Duncaniella sp. | reverse complement strand
GACCGTCAGCCACTGTATTCAGAGTCATTTATTGAAAATGTAAAGGGCAAGCTCTGTGGAGATAAAGGATATATCGGCAAGCAACTGTTTGAGTTTCTGTTCATGAATGGAGTTCAGTTTATCACAAAAGTCAAGAACAACATGAGGAACTCACTGATGTCTGTTTCCGACAAGATTATGCTTCGCAAAAGGGCTTTGGTTGAATCTGTTAATGACGAACTTAAGAACATCGCTCAGATTGAACACTCAAGACATCGGTCGTTTGCAAATTTCATAACCAATGCCCTGAGTGCAATAGCTGCATATTGTTTCTTCCCAAAGAAACCGTCTATTTCACTGGAGTTCGTGTCGGAAAATCAATTGACGTTGTTCTGATTTCTTATATCAAACTCACGTTATTTTAATGATAATCAGAGGATTATTCTGAAATTATCACTAACAGACCTGATTATCTTCGATTGGCTGAATAGTTACACGTATCCTCTGCAAAAAGCCATCAACAGCATCCCGGACCAGCAAAGACGCGATTTTATCCATTTATGAGAGAAGCGCCAACAAAGCATACTTGATTTTCTACTGGCATCCGTTTTTGACCATCTGCATAATTGCCTCCAAAACCACAATAAAGACAAGTCTAAAAGTTGACAGCGATTATTGTTTAAACACTTTTTAACTCGCTAATCCATCGTTTTTGCCCATCCTTGGCAATAACTTTGCGCTATAACCACGAAAAACCTCTAAACAATGCGTACCCCAATCATCATCACACCGCGAGTCATCGACACCATCAACTCCCTTTCCGAAGCCGACCGCGGACCAATCACAAATGCTCTAAGCATGGAGTTCATACTCGGTCAAAACCCGGAACAGACCCTCACACCCATCCAGAATATTGTCTATGCCATTATACGCTTCTATGTCAACCAGGACACAGAAAGAGGCTCATCGTCATCATTCGATCCACGCAGGAGCGCTCTCAGCTGAGTAACCGTCAAACGCGCACACTGCATATCGGCAATCCTTACGACCGTCAGTCTCAAACTCCGGCTCATATGTCACACCTATCAAGAACTCACCCGACACACCGTCACAATCCTCGGCCATAACATCGCGCAACTTGAGCCTCCGAGGAACTTCGTAGACCGTGTATCTCATAATCCCTCTTTCACCTTCGGCCGCCACAGGCTTCCAGCTCAGCCTGCCACCATCCATTCTCAGACACTCAGGTGCCCGTGGAGGCTCGGCACCTGTCATTACCTGCGGAGATATCGACCGCCTTGCAAAAGGACCGGCCGACAACATTTTCTCAACCTTTGGCAAAAACTTTGCACTGTAGATTACAAAACCCAAATTCCCATCGATTGTAACATCGCGGTTTGTCTCCACCTGTCTCCTCAGATCTCTGACATTCTCGACCACATCCCCCTTCTCAAGCCGTTCGAGGGTCACGGAAGAATACAGGTGTTTGCCATACAGGTTAGCCGAGTTGCTCCACCACCTTGCCAACTCACCAAATGGGGCCGTCGGATGCGTCGTTGCCCAATACAGCTGCGGAGAAATAAAATCCACCGTGCCCTGGTACAAAAGTCCGAGAGGATCAGAATATATTTCACCAAACTGCCAGTCGGCTGCCTTGACGCCACAATGCTCCACCCCCCACTTGTCAGCTGAAGTGTCACCTTTCCCGGCCACTCCGGCCGGAGAAATGCCAAATCTCACATCAGGACGCGTATCTCTCACCATGGCACTCACATCGGCTATCGCCTTATGCACATTTGCCCTGCGCCAGTCCCCGAAACTCATCCAGGGAGCCTCTTCAAGATACAGCTTGTAATCCGGAGCGTTCTTACTCTCGGGGATACGGTTGGGGTAGAAATAATCGTCAAAGACAAGCCCGTCGATATCATATCCCTCCACAATCTCGCGACAAACATCCACGATGTGCGACCTCACCTCTTCAAGCCCGGGATTGAACACCGTGTACTTTCCATGACTCATAAGCCATCCGCGCTCCTTCCACTCCCGGTCAGGAGCCGTATTGTAGTCCGACCCGGAAGACCATCTGAACGGATTGACCCATGCATAACACTCCAGTCCACGGCTATGGCACTCACCAACCACAAACTCCAGAGGATCCCATCCGGGCGACACCCCGCGCTGGCCGCTCACAAACGCGCTCCATGGCTCCAGGCGCGACTCATACATGACATCGCCCATCGACCTCACCTGAAAATACACCGTTGTAAGGTTCATTCTTTTGCATCGGTCGAGCAGCTCGGCAAGCTCTCTCCTCTGCCGCTCGGACACTTTGGGACCACACCCCGCCTTGGAAGGCCAGTCGATACCCCACACAGTGGCAATCCACACACCGCGCAACTCCCGTTTAGGGATGTCTTGAGCGACAACAGTCACAGAATTCCACAGAACAGCAAGCAAAATATGGAGCAGAATCACTTTCTTCATAATGTACAAATAGAGAAATCAATGCAAAATTAACACATTTTCATAAAATATCCCCTCTTGCCTACCCGCTTTTTCATGAAAAAACACTAATTTTGCAAGTTGAAACCTCTACCCTTCCGAGGTTAAGTTTTACAAACATCACATCCGCCATCCCAAATGCGCCGATACACCTATATTTATATGCTCCTTTCCGCACTGCTCCTGTCGTCATGCGGCGAATACCAGCGCGTATTGAAGAGCACAGACCCCGACTATCACCTCGAATTTGCCAAAAGAGCATTTGAAGAGAAGAAATACACCCAGGCCGCCACAGCACTCGAACCGGTGGTCACCGTGTTCAAAGGCACCGAAAAGGCCGAGGACGCCCTCTACCTGCTTGCCCTATCCAACTACGAGAACAAGGACTACGAGACATCGGGCACATGGTTCAAGACCTACTACAACCGTTTCCCGAAAGGAAAATACACCGAACTTGCCCGCTACTTTTGCGGCTACGGATATTATCTCGACTCCCCCGACCCGCAGCTCGACCAGACAGGCACACTTCTGGCAATCCAGGAACTTCAGTCATTCCTTGACTACTTCCCCAGAAGCGACAAAGTTTCACTTGCGCAAAACGCCATCTTCGAGCTTCAGGACAAGCTCACCCTAAAGCAACTCGAAAACGCCCAGTTGTACTACAACCTCGGCACATATCTCGGCAACAACTACGAAAGCGCAATCATCGTGGCCCGCAACGCCATAAAGGATTATCCCTACTCCAAATACAAGGAAGACCTCGAGTTAATCATCTTGAAATCGCGCTACCAGGAAGCGCGTGAAAGCGTTGACGAGCGAAAGGCCGACCGTTTCCGCGAGGTTATCGACGAATACTATTCGTTCATAAACAACTATCCCGACTCGCCCCATCGCGAAGAAGCCGAGAACATCTTCAAAATCGCAAGCAAGTACACACAGGAATAAAACACTCAACAACTCTGACAATATAAAAATGGACTACAAGAAGACCAACGCACCTCTCAACACCCAGACACGCGACCTCATCTCAATGAGCGAGGACACAGGCAACGTCTACGAGACCGTATGCGTCATTGCCAAACGCTCCAACCAGATTGCAGCCGAGATGAAGCACGACCTTGAGAAAAAGCTCCAGGAATTTGCCTCCCTCAACGACAACCTCGAGGAAATTTCCGAAAACCGCGAGCAGATTGAAATCTCCCGCTTCTACGAGCGTCTTCCCAAACCCACTCTCATCGCAACACAGGAGTATCTCGACCACAAACTCCACTTCCGCAATCCCTCAAAGGACAATTTCAACCTCGACTAAGCAATTTCTCGCTCAAAAGTTTGCAGATTAAAGCTTTTATGCCTAACTTTGCACTCGCTTTCGAGCAACCAATCTTTCATTTTATCCACTTTTAAACATCTGTATCAATGCATTTGAACTCTGATGAAAAAGTAGAAATCTTTGAGAAATACGGTAAGGGCAAGACTGACACTGGCTCACCTGAAGCACAGATTGCATTATTCTCCATCCGTATCGCTCATTTGACCGAGCACCTTCGGTCAAATCACAAAGATTATACGACCGCACGTGCCCTTAAGGCATTGGTAGGTAAGCGTCGTCGTCTTCTCGACTACCTGATCCGCAAGGACATCAACCGCTACCGCGCCATCATCGCCCAGAAGGAGCTCGGTATCAGAAAGTAAGCTTCCCCTTACTTGAAGATCACAAAAGAAAGGCTATCCCTCGCCGGATAGCCTTTCTTTTATATACACCACAACTTCCCCACTCCTGTCCTCTCCGGCCACAGCGCCAAAGCCCTCTTTGCTATTTCCCCAAATATTTGTAACTTTGCATCTACATAAATTCATCAACACAATGGCACAGAAACCATCCATCCCCAAAGGCACACGCGACTTCACACCCGCCGAAATGGCCAGGCGTAACTATATATTCGACACCATCCGCGACGTATTCCACCTCTTCGGCTTCCGCCAGATAGAGACACCGGCAATGGAAAACCTCTGCACACTCATGGGCAAATACGGCGAGGAAGGCGACAAACTCCTCTTTAAGACACTCAATTCCGGCGACTTTCTCAAAGGAGTAGACCACTCACTCATCGAGAGTGGCGACTGCGCCCGTCTTGGAGCCCGCATATGCGAGAAAGGCCTCCGCTACGACCTCACAGTGCCATTCGCCAGATTCGTAGTCATGCACCGTGGAGAGCTTCAGTTCCCGTTCAAACGCTACCAGATACAGCCCGTATGGCGCGCCGACCGTCCCCAGAAAGGACGCTACCGCGAATTCTATCAATGCGACGCCGATGTCGTTGGGTCCGACTCGCTGCTCAACGAAGTAGAGCTGCTCCAGCTCGTCGACGAAGTATTCCGCCGTCTCGGAGTACGCATCACCATAAAGCTCAACAACCGCAAAATACTCGCCGGAATAGCCGAACTCGCCGGAGCCCCCGACAAGATAGTAGACATCACTGTCGCCATTGACAAAATCGACAAGATCGGCCTCGACAAAGTCAAGGAAGAACTCATCGAACGCGGCCTCTCCTCCGAAACAGTCGACATTATAACACCCATCATCACACTCTCCGGCTCAAACGCCGAGCGACTCGACAGCCTCGCCTCACTCCTCGCGTCAAGCGAAACCGGACTGAAAGGCATCGAAGAGCTCCGCGAAGTAATGACAGCCACTGAAGCCCTCGGCCTCAACGCCACCCTTGAGCTCGACGTATCACTCGCGCGAGGCCTCAACTACTACACCGGCACCATCATCGAAGTCAAGGCCCGCGATGTCGAGATTGGCAGCATCACCGGAGGCGGACGCTACGACAACCTCACCGGAGTATTCGGACTCCCGGGAGTATCCGGCGTAGGCATCTCATTCGGAGCCGACCGCATCTACGACGTTCTCAACACGCTCGACCTCTACCCCGCAGGAATAGCCGAGGCCGTCAAGGTCATGTTCGTCAACTTCGGGCCTGCCGAAGCAGCACGTTCTCTCGCCGTAATCAAGCAATTACGCGCCGCGGGCATATCAGCCGAAATCTACCCCGACAGTGCAAAAATGAAAAAGCAGATGGGGCGTGCCGACACACTCGCCATACCTTACGTGGCAATCGTGGGCGAAACCGAACTTGCCGACGGAACAATCTCACTCAAGGACATGGCCTCCGGCGAACAGCAGCGCCTGACCCTGTCCCAACTTATCGATAAGCTCAAATGATCATCACAGACTCTCTCGCCACATTCGGCAAATACTGCGTGTTCATGAATCGCGTGGTAGCCATACCCGACCGCTGGAAGGTTTTCTTCCAGCGCACCGTGGCTGAAATCACAAAGCTCGGAATCGACTCGATTCCGCTCGTCATAGTCATCTCCCTCTTCATCGGAGCGGTCTGCACCATACAGATGCAGCTCAACATTGTCTCACCGCTCATCCCGGCCTACTCCACAGGCCTGGCCACACGTGAGATAATCCTACTCGAGTTCTCCAACTCCATCCTATGCCTGATTCTCGCCGGAAAGGTGGGTTCAAACATCGCATCCGAGATTGGAACCATGCGAGTCACAGAGCAGATAGACGCCCTCGACATAATGGGAGTAAACTCAGCCAACTTCCTTGTATTCCCCAAGGTCATAGGCTTCCTTCTCATAATGCCGGTTCTCGTCGTCTTCTGCATCTTCACATCCATCATGGGAGGAGTGCTCATTTCCACAGTAACAGACATAATACCCCTCAACCGCTTCATCTACGGACTCCAGACCATGTTCCGCGAGTGGTACGTCTGGTACGGACTCATCAAGTCGCTCTTCTTCTCCTATATAATCACCTCTGTCGCAGCCTTCTACGGCTACTACGTCCATGGAGGTGCGCTCGAAGTCGGCAAGGCCTCCACCAATGCCGTAGTCGCCTCAAGCATTCTCATACTCCTTCTCGACGTTGTGCTCACAAAACTCCTCCTGCAATGATTGAAGTCAAGGACATCACAAAGTCGTTCGACGGAAAGACAATCCTCCACGACATAACAGCCACATTCGAAACCGGCAAGACCAATCTCATCATCGGACAGAGCGGATCCGGAAAGACCGTACTCATCAAGTCGATCATCGGACTTATTCGCCCCGAAAAGGGACAGATTCTCTACGACGGGCGAGACATCATGAAGATGGACACCAACCGTGTCAAAGACCTCCGAAAAGAGATTGGGATGCTTTTCCAGGGCTCGGCGCTCTTCGACTCCGAGACAGTGCTCGGAAACGTCATGTTTCCACTCACTATGTTCACATCCATGACACGCGCCGAAATCAAAGACCGCGCACAGTTCTGCCTCGAGCGAGTCAACCTTAAGGGAGCCGACAAAAAATATCCATCCGAAATATCCGGAGGTATGCAGAAACGCGTAGCCATTGCAAGAGCCATAGCGCTCAACCCCAAATACCTGTTCTGCGACGAGCCTAACTCCGGACTCGACCCCCGCACATCCATCGTTATCGACGAACTCCTCTCCGACATCACCCACGAGTACAACATCACAACAGTCATCAACACCCACGATATGAACTCAGTGCTCGGAATTGGCGAAAACATCATTTTCATCAACAAAGGCCACCGCGAATGGGTGGGCAACATGAAGGAAATATACCACACAGCCAACGAGGCACTCAATGACTTCGTCTTCGCCAACGACCTCTTCCAGAAAGTCCGCGGCTACGTCGTGGCCAACGAAAGCCACTGATCTCCCCCTCCATACCCGACAAAATGCCAGTTATCGAAATCCGGTCGCTCGACCATCCGGGCGTCGAAATATTCTCATCACTCACCGAAGCCCGCCTCCGCAATCGCTTAGACCCGGCCAACGGGATCTTCATCGCCGAAAGCCCAAAAGTGATTCGGGTAGCACTCGACGCAGGCCTGACACCTCTTGCCCTGTTATGCGAGCAGCGGCATATCAACGGAGATGCCGCCGACATAATAGCCCGTTGCGGTCCCGACCTACCGGTCTACACCGGTTCGCGCGAGCTACTCGCCTCGCTTACAGGCTACACCCTCACACGTGGAGTCCTCTGTGCCATGCGACGCCCGCTCCCTCCATCTGTCGCCTCCATCTGTCGCGATGCCCGACGGGTGGTAGTGATTGACTCCGTGGTCGACACCACAAACATCGGAGCTATATTCCGATCGGCCGCAGCCCTTGGCATCGATGCCGTACTTCTCACACCCACATCCTGCGATCCGTTCAACCGCCGGGCCGTACGTGTCTCCATGGGCTCCGTTTTCCTCGTCCCATGGACATGGCTCGACACAGGCGACACATCATCACTGCGTTCGTTGGGATTCAAGACCGTCGCCATGGCCCTCACCGACCGCTCCGTACCCATCGACCATCCGGCACTGTGTGCCGAGCCTCGCCTCGCCATCATAATGGGGACAGAGGGTGACGGCCTTGCTGCAGGAGCTATAACATCGGCCGACTACGTGGCACGCATACCAATGTCACACTCTGTCGACTCTCTCAACGTAGCTGCTGCTGCGGCAGTGGCCTTCTGGCAACTCCGCACGACACTGTAATCATTCTCCTCCCACCCCAGCATGACCCCACACCACCATCTCCTCCATCCTGTCATACTCCTGCTCCTCCTCTCCATCGCTGCAAGTTGTGGCTCACGTTCGACGATAGAGTCACAGCTTGACAATATCGAGACAGTCATCAGCGACAATCCCGACAGCGCTCTGACACTTCTCGACGCCATTCCGATCGACTCATTGACCCCGCGTCCGACCCGTGCACGCCAAGCACTTCTCAAATCTCGCGCACTCCACAAGGCCTTTATCGACATAACCTCCGATTCAATTATCAACATAGCCCTCGACTACTACACATCAGCCTCTTCACCTTACGCCCTTGCAGAAGCACATTTCTATAAGGGTAGAATACATATGTATCAAGGACGTGACAGAAGCGCAATGACAGAATATCTCAATGCGGAAAATGTCCTACTGAACGCACCCTCTGACGAGCACTTCCTCCTCGGCATGATTTATCAGTCAATTTGCTTTATATTCAGCAGATCATATCTATGGGCCGAAAGCCTTGAATATGCCAAAAAGTCTGTGTGCGAATTTGAACAGCTTGGGGATTCGTTATATATTGCTCATGCAAACAGAGTTTATTCTCACATATTGTATTTAAATGATGATTATAATTCAACTAAAGCTATCGCCAAAGAGGTAGCCGGTTCTGCTATTGCTATAAAAGACACAATACTTCTGTCCAATGCTCTTATACTTGTTGCATCCTCAGAATATGCAATGGGGAATATAGATTCGGCCTATCATCACATTCTGGAATTGGAAAAGCTCCCACATCCAGAGTATGCTATTGAGGATTGTTCTATTTTTATTGATATCTGTAATTCATTTGGCGACAAAGCTCGAGCAGATTCTTTCGCCAAACATCTGAATTCTTTAAATGCAAATTACCTACTTCCATATGAAATATATATGCAAGATGGGAAATATCGTCAAGCTTGCAATATCCTTATTGAACTTCTTGACTCGATTAATTATGTCACGACAGAACTCTCCAAACAGAGCGTCTCACTTACATTTAGTAAATTCAGGGATAACCAGACAATAATGGCCAATGAACGAGAACAAAAGACCAAGACAATATCCATAATTACTATAATATCCCTCATAATGTTCTTTATCATTGGAGCCATCATTATGAGGAAATCCCTGCAGATTCACAGACAAAGGGAGCATACAATGCAGCTGGAGAATGAAAACTTCGTACTCCAGGTCCAAAAACTGACACAGGAACTTAGAGGGTGTTTCATAACAATTGTTAAGAGTAACAAGCAAAAATGCCTCTGCTA
>CAJUGS010000053.1 GCA_910586305.1 uncultured Duncaniella sp. | reverse complement strand
TTTGTTATGCCCTATAACATTTTTTCAATTCTAATTTTAAACAGTTTCTAAGAAATTATACTTTTTGCATATATCTTCTTCAGTGGTTCCCTATGGTTTTTTGTCGAATTGTGTTTTTTCAATATCTCAACTTAAATATGTGGATCTGCTATTGTTTAATGTTCTTTTCTGGGCTTTTTGTTCCAATCTTCATAGCAAAGTTCATATTGAAGTATCGATATACGAATAATGCGTTCTATAGGATCATAGCATACTCATGTGGGTTAACATCATAATATTCAAACTATAACACAAAACATACGTCATGTCACGACAAAAATTGCTTTTCATTTCATCCAGACCTCTTTATCCCATCATCGGAGGAGATCAGATTAGAACTGTTCAACAATTGAACTTTCTGACAAATAAATTTGATGTGGACGTCCTGTTTCTTTTTCAAGATAATTCGGAAAAAATGAAAAATAAGGAATTCCACGGAGTAAAGAATGTATTTTGCTACAGAATAAGCAAGATTCAGTCAATAATTCAGACACTTCGTTTTATTATTAATAATCTGCCGCTTCAAGTCAACTACTATTATAACCGGAAAGTAGCACATCTAGTGGATTCAATTATTACAAACTATGATTGCGTATTTTGCAATAATATCCGTACAGCAGAATATGTCCGAAAAAAGAAGAACATAATAAAATATTTAGATTTTGTTGATGCAATATCTATGAATTATGACAAGGCACGTCATGAAGCCAAAGGTATGAAAAAACTAATATACGAGATTGACTATCGAAGATGTCGAACTTACGAGCAAAAATGTCTTGATGCGTTTGACAGTTGTGCCGTTATTTCAGATATCGACAATCAATATATCATATCATGTCAAAAATAATACACACTGTTGGGAATATGGTTGATATTCCTAATCTTGATTCAGTTGCACAACATAGCAATGACACTGACATTGTTTTTGTTGGTAAAATGAGTTATGAACCAAATATCGTTGCAGTTACATACTTTGCAAACAGAATATTCCCATCATTGAAAAGTCAATTCCCAGACCTTAATTTCTTTATCGTTGGGGCTAATCCGGATAATAGAGTACAGATTCTTTCAGAAAAAGAAGGAATAAAAGTGACAGGATTCGTCGAATCAATCGAACCATATTTCAAAAACTCAACAATAGTAGTTGCTCCTATGCTTACTGGAGCAGGTATTCAGAATAAGATAATCCAAGCAATGTCATATGGATGTTGTGTCGCAACTACTTCAATCGGAGCTGAAGGATTGACAATAGAAAACGATGAAATATCCATTTTAAACAGCACTGAAGAATGGATATCTAAACTCCAAGTATTACTTACAGATAGAAATCTTCGTAAACAGATGGGAGAAAAAGCAAGGAAATACATTATCTCAAATCTATCCAGAGATGTTATTTCCAAACAATTTTGGGCTTTTATAAATTCAATATATTAATACGACACCTTCCCCGCCGACGACCCGGAAGTGATCCCCGTAAAAATCCGACGCAAAGAATAGCACACCTCCCTCCCCCCAAGGACCATAAATGATACAGCAGGAGGCAGACTTTTTGTCTGCCTCCTGCTGTATCATTTTATACCGACACCGGCCGGCACTACTTAGTCAGACGGCTCCTCGTCTCCGTAGGAGTCTCGCCAAAAGCATCCCTGTAACACTTCGTAAAATAAGCCGGCGTGGAAAAACCTATCTCAAAAGCAATCTCGCTGACCGACTTCTCGGTCGTAGTGAGCAACACACGTCCTCGCTTCAGTCTCAGCCTGCGCATAAGCTCCACCGGAGCATAATTAGTCAGAGCCTTTATCTTACGGTAAAACTGCGAACGCTCCAGTCCCATCATCGACGCAATCCTGTCGACATTCAGATCCTGATTCCCCATCTCCTTGTCAAAAATCCCAAGAAAACGGCCATAAAACTCATTGTCGACATCCGCGCCCGGCTGCGGCCTTGCAGGCGCTCCATCGCCGTCCCCCTGGACAGCCACCACAGGCGAATCACTCCGCCACAGCTCACGTATACGCCTGCGATTCTCAATCAGACCCGCACACCTCGCCCTCAGCACCGCCAGATTGAACGGCTTCGACAGATAACCGTCAGCACCGCTCTCATAGCCCTGCACCCTCTGCTCATCCATCGAACAAGCCGTAAGCATCAGCACAGGGATATGCGACGTAGACACCTCGCTCTTCAAGAGGCGACAGCACTCCAGGCCATCCATCACAGGCATCATCACATCACACACAATCAGGTCGGGCACATACTTGACAGCCTTTGCCACACCCTCCTTGCCATTCCCGGCAGTGATTATATTATAATCCCCGTCAAGCAGCTCGCCCACAAGCTTCAGAATATCCTTATTGTCATCAATGACAAGCAGTATAGGCTTATCGCCATCCATAGCCACACTCGTCTCTATCGGCTTCAGCTCAGCCTCGACATCATGGCTCGTTATATTCTTCTCAGTCTCGGAGACCGTCTCGGCCACGTGTCTCACAGGCAGAGTCACAGTAAACTCCGAACCCTTGTGAAGCACACTCCTCACCTCTATCGTACCTCCGTGAAGCTCCACAAAAGCCTTCGCAAGCGACAGCCCTATCCCCGACCCGTTGGGATGTATCCGGTCCACCTGGTAGAAACGGTCAAAGATACTTCCCAGATCACGTTCGCCGATCCCCTCGCCCGTATCAGCCACACTGAACGACAGAGTCTCCCCGTCAGCCTTATAGCTCACAGTGATAGAACCATTGTCGGGGGTATACTTGAACGCATTCGAAAGGATATTGAAAAACACCCTCTCCACCTTCTCCACATCCACCGCCACCGTCACAGGCCCGCCACCGTCAGGAGCTACAAGCGACAGACTGATGTCACGAGTGCGCGCCACAGTGTGAAACGACTCCATCCAATCCTCCACAGCCCGGCCGAAATCAATCTCGCTAAGCCTCAGATCAAGCTTATCGTTCTCATACTTTCTGAAATCAAGTATCTGATTGATGAGCCTGCGCAGAATCCTGACATTCTTGTCGGCAATAGCAATGAGAGTATGCTGGCGCGGAGTGAGATTCTCAGCCTCGGCAAGCTGCGCCACAGGCTCCGATATGAGAGTCAGCGGCGTCCGGAGATCGTGTGACACATTGGTAAAAAACATCAGCTTCGACTGCGTGGCCTCGCTCAGCTGCCTGTTGAGCTGCTTCTGCTTGTCGCGCTCCTCCTCAAGCAGCCGGTTCTGAGCCATAAGCATCTTCTGATGCCGGCTGTGCTGCCAGTAGGCCCTGAGCAGAAGAAACGCCACACCGAAAAGCAGCACAATAATGGCTATGCTGGCATAAAAGAGCGACGTCTGCGACGAATGCTTCGCCCAGTAGTCGTCGATACTCGCCTTCAGCAGCTTCATCTTCCCCGTCTCCTGCTTGAGCGTCTCATTCTGGAGCAGAAGTATATCGGCATTGGTCAGATCCACCGCCGACGAAGCCGGGAGCACCGTCTCGCGTTCAAACGGCTCACCCTTGAGAATGGCCAGAGCCGTCTGAATGATGCGGTGCCCCTCCGTCGGGTAAAGGAACGTGGCATCTATGAGACTATCCGCCACAGCCCTGATTCCTATCTCCGGAGCAGCATCTATACCTATTATCTTTATATCGTCGCGTCCCGCCTTCCGCGCCACCTCTGAAGCCCCTATTGCCATTCGGTCATTATGGGCATAAATGAGACCGGTCTCCGGATAGAGTCTGAGCAGAGAATCGGCCACCCTCACAGCATCCTCCTTGTTCCAGTCGGCAGGGACACTGGCCCTCAGCCGTCCCCCGCCCTCGACATACACCCGGGCAAATCCATCATGACGGCCCTTGGCCGGTGTCGAACCGGTGAGCCCGCATATCTCGATAGCCTCCTGCCCCTCGCCGAGCAGATGGAGCGCATAGTGTGCGGCCGAACGCCCGATAGCCTCATCGTCCACCCCGATACGGGCGGTATAGGTATCGCCTATGATATTTCGGTCGAAGATTATCACGGGCAGCCCGCTCTCATAGACCTCCCTGATCACAGGCGTCAGCTCAGCCGCCTCGTTGGGCGACACAATCACTATATCGAAACCATTGTCGGCGAAATAGCGGATGTCCTCGATCTGGCGGGCATTGTCGTCATCGGCAGAACGGATCTCCACAACGGCCTCCTCGTGAAACATTATCTCGCGATTTATCTCGTCGTTCATCTTGGTGCGCCAGTCATCTCGGCTACACTGCGACACACCTATTTTATATACCTTTTGCTCGGTACATCCGGCGGTGGATAAGAACATCGCCAGGAGCAGAAGGCTGTACAGGATTATCCGATGCATTTATTTCTATGGTATTGATGTTCTTTCTGCAAAGATAGCTATTATCCTATGAAATAGAGTGTAAAAGATATAAAAAATCGGTCATTACATCATATTTGATAGACTTTGCACGTTTTTTACTCGTCGATTTATCCTTCTGATACTACCTTTGCAATACCGGTCGGCCTCCCTCGCGTAGAGGCCGGTTTTCGGATACCGCGACAGCGCGATTCCGGACACAGCGTGAAAGATAAGAATAATCATAAATAAGAAAGGTTTGTTTAAGGTACATTTCAAATTGGTAAGACTGTACGATTCTCGACGGTAAAAAAGATTGTTATAACAGGTTCCCTTTTTATATCAGAAAAACTAAAACAAAAAATATGAACAAAATGTTCAAAGGCCTCACCGCCGCCATAGTGCTTGGGATAGCCCAGCCACTCACCTCGGTCGCCGCAGATGGAGTTGAAGTAAACCATCTGGGAGTAAGCAACACCCTCGTCCGTGTCACCGGCGAAGGCAAATATCTCATTCTTCCCGTGCAGGAAAACGTCGACGACGCAAAGATCAACGTGATTGTAGACGGAAAGATTGCCGAGACCATTTATGTGAAACTCGCTCTCACGAAGACCGATTATACAGTGCCCTACGATCTCACCCCCTACAAAGGTCACAACGTGGTCTTCGACGTGGTGATTCCCCAGGGACGAGGCTCGGTGAGAGAAGCCAAGGGAGACGTGTGCTGGCGCGGCATGACCCTCGCCGACACCTTCGACACGACAAATCGCGAAAAGTATCGTCCGGCCTTCCACCACACCCCACTTTACGGATGGATGAACGACCCCAACGGTATGTTCCACAAAGACGGGAAATGGCATCTCTACTACCAGTACAACCCCTACGGCTCCAAATGGCAGAATATGACCTGGGGACACTCGGTGAGCACCGATCTCCTGCACTGGGAGCACAAGCCCGAGGCCATCAAACCCAACGGACTCGGGGCAGTGTTCAGCGGCAGCTGCGTGGTCGACAAGGAAAACACAGCCGGGTTTGGCAAAGACGCCGTGGTGGCTCTCTACACATCGGCAGCCACAAGCCAGATTCAAAGCCTTGCCTCGAGCACCGATGACGGTACTACGTTTGACATCTATCCGGGCAATCCGGTGATCACCCTCGAGAGCGAGGCCCGAGACCCCAAGGTGTTCTGGAACAATGAGACCAAGGAGTGGAACCTCTCGCTGGCCCACGCACTCGACCACGAAATGCTATTCTTCACATCACCCGACCTTAAGAACTGGACCCTCAGCGGCAACTTCGGCAAGGGGCTCGGTGCTCAAGACGGAGTGTGGGAATGTCCGGACCTGTTCGAACTTCCGGTAGAAGGAACCGGCGAGAAGAAATGGGTGCTGATATGCAATATCAACCCCGACGGTCCGTTCGGAGGAAGCGGCACACAATACTTCGTCGGCTCGTTTGACGGCAGAACCTTCAAGGCCGACACCGACAAGGATGGCAACGTGGCCACCAAATGGCTCGATTATGGCAAAGACCACTATGCCACAGTGAGCTGGAGCGATGCCCCGTCAGGCCGCCGCACCGCAATAGGCTGGATGAGCAACTGGCAGTATGCCGCCGAGGTACCCACGCTGCAGTTCAGAAGCGCCAACACACTTCCCCGCGAAATCGGACTTTTCCAAGGTCCTGACGGTGAAATCTATGCCTCAAGCGCACCATCGCCCGAAGTTGACGCTCTGCGCGGCGACCTCGTCAAGAAAGCCGGCAAGATATCAGCCGGCAAATCGCCACGCACCATCGCCCTTCCGGAAGCCAACGACGGCATATGCGAGATTCTCCTCGACATAGAGGCAGGCAAAAACTCCGTGACCGATCTCACTCTCGCCAACGAGGCCGGAGACAAGGTGGTGATGACATACGATGCCAATGCCCATACCCTCTCGTTTGACCGCACTCATAGCGGAGTGGTAGACTTCTCGCAGGACTTCCCCACCATAACCGTCACCCCCACCCACGAGACGTCAGGGAAAATATCGCTCCGCATCTTCGTGGACCGCTCGAGCATAGAGGTATTCGGCGACGACGGCCGCTTCGTCATGACCAACCTCGTATTCCCCACCAGCCCCTACTCCACTCTCTCGGTAGCCTCCAATGGTGGCGGTGCACGCATTTCCAATCTCCGCATCTACTCTCTCCGCGCAGAATAAACCAATCCAGACACATTGTCTTAACAGAAACAGCCCCAAAGTAAAAGAATATGTCACAGTCTCTTGTCACAAACCGCAAGTCGTTTGTACTCCAGATAATCCCGGTGATGCTCTGCTTCTTCGTCATGGGATTTGTCGACCTCGTCGGCACCGCCTCCAACTATGTACAGAAAGACCTCGGCCTCACCGACACCCAGGCCAATCTCTTTCCCTCGCTCGTGTTCTTCTGGTTCCTGATCTTCTCGGTGCCCACCGGAATGCTCATGAACAGGATAGGACGCAAGAACACGGTGCTCATAAGCCTTGCGGTGACAGCTATCTCCCTCTTCATTCCCGCCTTTGGCGACAGCTACACGGTGATGCTCGTCTCCTTCTCCCTCCTTGGCATCGGCAACGCCATCATGCAGACATCGCTCAACCCGCTCGTCACCAACCTCATCAGCGGTGACAAACTCGCCTCGACTCTGACCTTCGGCCAGTTTGTCAAAGCCATAGCCTCCTTCCTCGCCCCGATCCTGGCCGCCTGGGGAGCCACCACCGCCTTCCCCACCTTCGGTCTTGGCTGGAGAGCGCTCTTCGTGATCTACGCCGTCATCAGCTTCCTCTCCATCTCCCTTCTCGCGGCCACCCCCATAGAGGAGGAGCGCCCCGACAAGGCCTCGGGCATAGGCGAGTGCATCCGCCTGCTCCGACGCCCGTTCATCCTGCTCTGCTTTCTCGGCATCATCTGCCACGTAGGCATCGATGTGGGCACCAACACCACCGCACCGAAAATCATCATGGAGCGCCTGAGCCTTCCGCTCGTCGAGGCCGGCTTCGCCACCAGCATCTACTTCATCTTCCGCACAGTAGGCAGCTTCCTCGGCGCGTTTGTGCTCCGCGTTATCTCGCCCAAAGTATTCTTTGCCATCAGCGTGGTCATGATGCTTGCCGGAATCATCATCCTCTTCGTGTGCCAGGCCCTCGTGCCCATCTATGTCGGAATCGCACTCATCGGCTTCGGCAACTCCAACATCTTCCCCATTGTCTTCTCACAGGCCCTTCTCTACGCTCCCACCGAGCGCAACGAGGCCTCGGGCCTCATGATTATGGGCCTCTTCGGAGGCACCGTGTTCCCCCTTGCCATGGGATATGCCGCCGATGCCGTCGGCCAGGCAGGAGCTATCTCGGTGATGGCGCTCGGAGTCGTCTATCTCCTGTATTACACATTGAAAATCAAAACAAAATAACCATAAACCTCTGAAACTGTCATGAAAGACTATGTAGTAGGTATGGGAGAAGCCCTCTGGGACGTTCTCCCCGAAGGAAAGAAAATAGGCGGCGCACCGGCCAACTTCGCATATCACGTATCACAATTCGGGCTTCCCGGCCTTGTGGTCAGTGCCATAGGCGACGACCCCCTCGGCAATGAGATAACCGAGAACTTCACCTCCAAGGGACTCACCTACCACATCGACAAGGTGCCCTATCCCACCGGAACCGTGCAGGTAGAGCTTGACGAAGAGGGTGTGCCACAGTATGACATCAAGGAGAATGTGGCCTGGGACAACATCCCCTACACCGCCGAACTCGACGCCATAGCCCGCAACACCCGTGCCGTTTGCTTCGGCTCACTCGCACAGCGCAACGTGGTGTCACGTGAGACAATCAACAGGTTTCTCGACGCAATGCCCCGCAGGGAAGACAGTCTTGTGGTGTTTGACATCAACCTCAGGCAGGGATTCTACAACAAGGAAATCCTCTGCAACTCCATGAAGCGATGCAACATCCTCAAGATCAACGACGAGGAGCTTGTCACCATCAGCCGTATGTTCGGCTATCCCGGCATCGACCTCCAGGACAAGTGCTGGATCCTCCTCGGCAAGTACAACCTCAAGATGCTCATTCTCACCTGCGGTATCAACGGTAGCTACGTCTTCACTCCCGGCAACGTCTCCTTCCAGCCCACACCCAAGGTCGAGGTGGCCGATACTGTCGGAGCAGGCGACAGCTTCACAGCCGCTTTCATCTCCTCGATTCTGCGCGGGAAGTCTGTCCCTGAGGCCCACTCCCTCGCAGTCCGCACCTCGGCCTTCGTCTGCACCCGCAACGGAGCCATGCCCATCCTCCCCTCTGAATTCACAGAGTAATCGAGAATTACAGCCATAACTGTCCATGTCAGAAAGTGTGTTTCCGGTAGCGGGGACACACTTTTCTTCATCCTTGGCCATGGTCACGTCCCCGCCTGCGCCCCCGAGCATGAGTCGGCGACGCTCGGCTGCCCTCCGCGCGCTCGCCGATCGCCGTGCCGAACGGGCTATTGCCATAACCTCGTCGGTGTAGACGGCCTCATCTATATCAAAATCGGCCGGTGGCGAGTAGTACTCGTCGAGAATGTGGAGATAAATTCCGGTCAAGGTATCGGCAAACACATCGCCGGTGGCCTCCTGTTCGAGCAGGCGGTCAATGACATTGGTGATATGGGTGGCTACTGCTGAGCGGCTGATGCGGAGATTTGCTATATCCTCTTTGGTCATGATTGCGTCGTTTTTTTTACCGCAAAGATACCACAGCCTACGTGCGAAAAGGTGCGATAATGTCGCAAAGGCTTGAAAACAGGTATTGCCTATACGATTTTTTTCACTACTTTTGCCCATCGGAATCCGTCAGAACTCCGAAATCACCTGACATCCACGAAAAAGCAATATAACAATGGGACTGAAATACACACCTGAGAATATAACATCGCTCGACAGGGACGATATATTCGTCTTCGGAAGCAATCTTGCCGGAAACCATTCGAGCGGAGCAGCCCGTGTGGCCCGCGAACGATTCGGAGCCATTATGGGACAAGGGGTCGGCATCCAGGGACAGTCATACGCCATCCCCACCATGCAAGGCGGCATAGAAACCATAAAGCCCTATGTGGACGACTTCATAGAACTGGCCCGCGAGTGGGACCAGAACACGTTCTACGTCACACGCATAGGCTGTGGCATTGCCGGATTCAAGGACGAGGAGATAGCGCCCCTTTTTGCCGACGCCTTGGAGCTATACAATGTGCGCCTGCCCGAATCGTTTGTGAAAGTGATAAAGGCTATGAAGAAACAAGGCGACAACCCCGAAGCCGTATCGCATACTGAGTCTGACAAATAACGCCATCAAAGCATCGCGGTGAACAAAAGACGGTTATCTCCCTTCTTCTCACAATAGAATATGAATCGGTGAGAAAGCCGTTATTACACAGCATTCTGAACCGCGAATGACTTTCAACGGAATTCCAGTCCTATCCTTACTGATGGCATCAGTCTCAGTCCGGGTTCACTATATCTGTCAAGCCAGTGCACCGACAGACCGGCTCCGATATTGAGCGACACCCTACGGCCCCATGAGCAATGATAACCAATTGACGGATTGATGAACAGCTTGTCATTATTATAACCGCGACACGTCTTGATAAAGGAGCCAAGTCTCAAATCTGCAAACAAAGGCACTTTGCCCACCTTCCAGTCGGCACGTCCCGACACAAATATGGGATAATCAATTGCGAAAGAGGCCGATTGAAAGTTGTAGGTGATAAAATCTATACCCAAACCGGCACCAACAAAGAAATGCTCGTTGAATTGATAACCGTGAGTGGTGGTGAATCCTGACAGACTGTAAACTATATCACGGTCATTGGAATGTTTTTTCTCAAACAATGCTTCACCGTTCAAGTCTACAAATCCTCGATAACCCTTCTTAGGCACATTTTCCGAAATTTGCCCGGATTGAGAATAGCCACAAACCACCGAAACGACAAGTACTACAAATACTACTACTATTTTTTTCATATCAAGATTTCTCAGCCGGCTCTATGGAAAGATTATTTATGAAAAATACGTGAGCCAGCTATGCCGTGCCGTAATCTGAAGTCACATGAAACATATCACAACACCGTTGAAAATGCTCGCCGGCCTACAATTACAACACAAGCATAACGCTTCCTTTCTAAATATAACGTTAGGTAAAGAATAATATTTTAGATCGAACCACAATATCTAACCATGGGTAATTATTGAAAAGCCATGATATTAACAACCATAGGCCTCTACAACATATAATTCGATACCTGGATAGTTTGCAGATTCTCTGTCAAGTATTTCCTTCACATCAGCCCAATTCAATCCGCCCAACCCGGCTCCGATTGCAGGAAGTGCTATTTTAGTCACATTATCCGCAACCGCCAAATCAAGCATTCCAACCACAGCTTTCTCTATATATTCCAAACGGGCTTTTGTCCTCCATGTAGCCTGTGTACCAAGGTTATATATGTGTCCATCACCATACATATAATCAAAGACATCGCCTGGATTGAATAATCCATCCTTACACATTGCACGGTATTCAGAATACATCTGAGGATATCTGTTTCTAAACTGTAGTGCAATTCCTTTGCCCATAGCTCCGGCACAATTACACCCATGTGCATAATTCTTTACACCTGTGATATTGAATATATCACCTCTTTCAATATATCGAATCATGGTCAATTTTATAAATATTGCGGACTAACCGCTGTCTTATTGATTTTCGACTTGACATGGTCAAGAATCCAATCGCAAAAATAGCGATTTTGTCTCAATCCCCTATAAAATCTTTGGCATATTATCGGAAAAGAAGTGCTCATTGGTTGCTTATTAGAAAAACAAAATCCCCTAAAACTCAATGAGTTAAAGGGGACTATCAGTACCCGGACCCGGGCTCGAACCGGGATGGATTGCTCCAACGGTGTTTGAGACCGTCGCGTCTACCGATTCCGCCATCCGGGC
>CAJUGS010000052.1 GCA_910586305.1 uncultured Duncaniella sp. | reverse complement strand
GGTTTGTTATGCCCTATAACATTTTTTCAATTCTAATTTTAAACAGTTTCTTAAAAATATTACGGCGCTTTAAACAATAGTTTTGACGTTGATTTACGCCGGAGGAGCAGGTGCCGTACCTTGCTCCTCCTATTTTATGCGGAAATATTACCCATAAGTCTGTTTTAGTAAATATTAACAATCGGGGGGGGGTGTTTGTGAAATTTTCTTTACCTTTGCAGCAATGATTATGTTTTAATAACAACTTTTGAGACTTGTGGATATGAAAAAAGTAATTATAATGGCTATGGCGTTAGTGCTTGCCGGAACCTGCTCTGCAAAAAAGGTCAAATTTGATTTCTCTGTCGTGAACGTTCCCGAGGAGGGTGGTGTGAAATTTGAGCGAATCACCGATGATGCTGACTGTGTGTTCTCAGACTATCTCGTAAATACACGAACCGGAGTGTTTGGCAAGAAAAAGGCTATGAGCGTGGACTGGTGGGTGAATCCTCAGATCGGACTCTCGCCTGACGGCCAGAAGCTCGGCTATCTTAATTTCAAGAACAAGACCTCTAATATCATGGTGAAAAGTGCCAAGAGCGGAGGTGTGAGTGTGCAGCGTACATTCCGAAGCAATGTCGAGGATTTCACCTGGAGCCCTGATGGTAAAACACTGTGCTTTACCGAAGTGAGAAACGGCCATCACGGAATCTATCTGGTCGATGCCGAGCAGGGTTCAATAGTGCGCCAGATTTCGTCGGGAACCGAAAACGATTTCGGTGGAACGCTCACGAATGATAACAATACCATTTTTTTCCATCGTGGCGAGGGCCTGTCGTCCTACAGCATCTGGAGTTATGACCGCAAGACAAATCTCTTTTCCAACTATTCGCGCGGTATGACCCCGGTGCTTATACCGGGAAAGAAAAACGAGATTTATTGTGCTCGTTTTACCGACAAGAAAGAGAGTGAAATCTGGCGAATCAACTATGAGACCGGCGTGGAGGAGATTATTCTTGCACAGCCCGGACGCAGCTTTACGACCCCGCAACTCTCACCAGACGGCCAGTGGTTGCTCGTTACAGGCACAAGTCTTGCCGAAAAGGAGGGTATAATGAACACTGATATTTTCGTTGTACGCACTGACGGCACTCAGTTTACACAGCTCACATATCATCCCGGTAATGACCTCTCGGCCATATGGGCTCCCGACGGACGCTCGATATTCTTCCTTTCGCAGCGTGGCTCTGCAGGCAAGGTGTTCAATGTCTGGAAGATGTCGTTTGATCTCTGACTAAATTGAAATAAACTATATAAACAAACCAATTCATTATGAAAAAATTTCTTGTAGCTGCAATCGCGGCAATATGCGCTCTCGGCGCATCCGCACAGCGCGCATCTGATTCGACATCTTTCTCACTCTGGGATTCTGAGACTGCCGATCAGAAAATCGTTATCGGTATTCGCGCCGGACTCAATATCTCAAATATGAGTGCTAATATTGACAATGAGGATCTCGACCTTGACTCAAAGGCTGGTTTCCGTGCAGGTGTATCAGTGGATTTTCCCATCGTCAATAGCTTCTACATCAACTCGGGTCTTTTCTATACCACAAGAGGTTGTAAAAGCGAATATTATGACGAGGAGGAGTCGGAGAAACTGACTCTGAATGCCGGATATATCGAACTTCCCGTCTATGCATCATATCGTCTGAACCTGGCTCCCGAGTCGCAGATTCAGGTTAACTTCGGTCCTTATTTTGCCTATGGTGTGAACGGTAAAGCCAAGACAGAATATACCTACAGAGGTGAGACAGAAAATGAAAAGGCGGACTTATTTGGCATCGGTGGGGAAAAGTGTGGCTTCAAGCGCTTCGACTGTGGCCTTGGTATAGGTGCCGGTTATACATTCCAGAAGTTCTATATCGGTTTTGAGTATCAGTTTGGACTCGTCAACATAGTCGACAAGAAAATGTGGGAAGAGGACAAGGTAAAAAACAAGAACTTCAATATCTCTATAGGCTATAACTTCTGAAAACCACTGATAGCTGAGATAGCTGTGCTGTCGGATATGTTTTCCAAGGTGGATTTAATCTGACTTTGTATAATAATGAGTGTTACAGACAGACACTCGACGGTTGATCTTCTCACCGGTAAAAACGAGAATGGAACAGTAATATATCAATCATCTATGGCGGGCTCTTCGTGAGAAGAATCCGCCAATTATTTATATATCAGAGATCTACTGTGTGGGTGAAAACGAGTGATTATGTTACAGGAATATGTTTTCAAACATATTTTACATATATTATATTTTGACTAACTTTGCAAGTGTCATTATTACACTATTTCTACCCTTAAATCAATCTGAGACAGATAAGTAAATCATCAATAATTAATCTGATTAATCATGAAACAGACATTCCTCACATTGGGCGCATATCTGTTGACATCGGCCACTGTTATCGCAGCTGAACCTGTCACTATAGCACCCGAGACGGGCGCGGATCTCACCGCCGCCCTCAATGCCGCCAAAGAAGGTGTGACAGCCCCGGGCGACATCGTGATAAACCTCGCTGAAAACGGTCAGTATACCGTCAGTGGCTCTCTCGAAGTTCCTGCCGGCCTTGTAATCAACGGAAACGGCGCGGTAGTAGATGCGACTTCGCTCACATCGGCTATGGTGCTCATGAGCGCGACTCCCGCTGTTGAGGCAGGCGAGAATGGTTTCTACACAGTAGGCAATGTGGAGTTTAAGAATGTGAACGTCACCAATCTCTCACAGCAGCTGTTCTATGCCAACAAAACCAAGTATTACATTCCTTCTCTTGTCACCGACGGCTGCCAGATACAGATAGCCGGTGGCAACAAGACTGTCTATGACTGCAACGGAGGCGGAGTGGTGGGCACTCTTGATATCAAGAATTCAACTCTCAACAGCACTCCGGCCAATACCGGCGCTCTCTACAGCTCGCAGAGCGGTAACAAGGCTACTGAGGTGAATGCCGATATGATCCAGACTTTCTCGATCACTAACTCTACCCTTTATAATATCGCTAACGGAAAGAATGTCTGCACACACCGCCAGGCCAATCAGAAATGGATAGCCTATGTGGTGAAGAACAATGTTATTCTTGACTGTGGCAAGGAAGGACAGTTTGTCAAGGGCCTCAACCAGGGTCAGAGTGGCACCAACCCTTCCTATGATGTCAACACAAATTCTTTCCTTTGGACTAAAGATGGTGTAGTCACTGTCACTCCCGAGGTTGAGCCTGCCGATGGAGTTGTTCTCAACAGCGTAGGCGAGCCTACTTCCACCTTCCCGCAGGCAGCCGAAGGTGTGTTCACTCTCGATGCTTCGTCGGCTCAGGCCGAAGCACAGGTCGGTGCTCCCAAATGGCTTGTTGACTATGTGGCACCTCCTACCAATGTTGTTGTGACACCCGCTGATGGCAGTGACATTGCTGCTGCCGTGGCTGAGGCTGTTGCAGCCGTTGAGCGTCCCGGTGTCATCACCATTAATCTCGCAGAGAATGGCAAGTATACTCTATCGGCTTCGATACAGACAGCCAACGGTCTTATAATCAATGGTGCAAATTCTACAATTGATGCTTCGGGCATAGAGACACCGTTTATCCTCATGTCGACTGAACCTACAGCCGAGCTGATAGCCGACTACTACCGTGTGCAGGAAATCTGCATCAGCGATGTGACTGTGAGCGGGCTTAAGAACTCGGTGTTCTATGACAACAATACCAAGTACTGCGTCGTGGACTTCCGCATTGTCAACTCCACTCTGGCTCTCGCAACTACAGCAGTAGAGAACGAGGCTCTCGTGTCGTTCAAGGCCGGTGGTGCCAAGGATGTCAACGTAACCAACTCCACTGTTTATGGTGGCGGAGAGGTTGCCAAGTATTTCATGCGTTACAACAACTCTGCCCGTCTTGACCGTTACGGCTTTGACAAGGAGAAGGAGAACATGAACTTTGTATATGTTAACAATACCTTCTATAAGGCTATCAAGGCCGACGGTCAGTGGGCAAACTACAGCGCCCTGAACGGTCAGAAGTTCGTTCATTTCCACATCGTTGGCAATATCTGGTTTGACAGTAGCTCGGATATCATCCGTCGTCTGTCCGGTGGCCGCGTTGGTAGCTCGGACAATGTGTTTGATCTCAACACCTATTTCAACAATGGTGAAAATGTCGGCGATAACAACGACAAGGGTACTATCCTGACCACCAATCCCGGTTTCAAGGCTCCCGAAGAGGGTGACTTCACTCTTGGTGCAAGCACCGAGCAGGCTTATTACAAGACCGGCGCTCAGAAGTGGCTTGTTGAGTTTGTAGCTCCCGATATCACAGAGGCCAAGGCCGCTCTTCTCGAGGAGATCGAGAAGGCCAAGGCTCTTCTCGGAGATGATACTGAGTCGGAACCCGGCAAGGCTCTCGCCGCAGCCATAGACAAGGCCCAGGAGGTGTATGACAGCGCCGTGTTCAACGAGCCCGTAGTTGCTGCTACCGAAGAGCTCAAGAAGGCTGAGGCTGACTATACCACATCTGGTATCAATGGTGTGGGTGCTGACTTTGACAATGTACCCGTGGAGTATTTCAATCTCCAGGGTGTCCGTGTCGACAATCCTTCCAACGGAGTTTATATCCGTCGTCAGGGTGACCGTGTCAGCAAGGTAATTCTCTAAGGTATAGAAAATTTGTTCTTTCATGCGCCCCGCGGGCTTTTGTAGTCCGTGGGGCGCTTTATTTCTTTTCTTCAGATTGTTGTGACCCGGTTTACGTGTGTAATCCGGGTCTTTTTTCACACGTTGCTTTTTGCGGATTATAGATAACAGTTTTTTATAAAAAATACAATCTCTGTAAAACCTTTTTTCAATCAGCAGTGTTAGTAAAGTAAATTAACTCAACCAACAACTATTGTTTTATGAAAAAAGCGTTATTAATCATTGCCATCGTGCTTGGAAGCATGACAGCATTTGCTCAGAATCTTGACAAGAATGAGGCAAAGCAGCTTAAAGCTTTCCTCACCGAGACCTCAAGAGAGGGGACTAATGCCAAATCCCTCAAAGTGGTCGATCCCAATGCCGTTGGTCTTATCGAGGGAGTCACTGTCGAGAACGGCCATGTCACTGCCATCGACTGGAAGGACAAAAAACTTGGCGGCGACTTGAATCTCGCCGGTTTCAAGTACCTCACCAAGGTGGATGTCTCGCGCAATGAACTCACCTCTCTCAACGTTTCGGGCTGCGCTGCTCTCGTTGATCTCAATGCAGGCCGCAACAAGCTTTCCTCCGTCGATCTTGACGGCTGCTCCCAGCTTCAGACTCTCGCTCTTTACAAGAACCGCCTGACCGATATTTCCCTCTCGGGTGCTCCTCTGCTTAAGAAACTGAATGTCTCGAACAACCTGTTTGTCGAACTCAGTGTGGCCAACAGCTATAATCTGCAGACTCTCAACTGCCAGGGCTGCCACCTTGAGAATCTCAATCTCTCTGGTTGCACCGGTCTGAAGAATCTTTATTGCGGTTACAACAAGCTCACCAATGTGCTCCTCGCAGGAGTTGAGAACCTTCAGAACCTCAATATCGACGACAACGAGATCACTACCTTCATGGTTTCCGGTCTTCCCGCACTCTCGTCGCTCATCTGCACCGATAACAATATGGTGACTCTCGGCGTACGTAACTGCCCCAATCTGCTTGATCTCGTCTGCTCCTACAATGATCTGACCACTCTGAGTGTAGATGGTTGCAACAATCTCCAGTATGTTGACTGCTGCTATAACGACCTCACCCAGCTCACTCTCTCGAACCAGACGTTCCTCCAGCGACTCATCTGCAACAACAACCAGCTCCAGCTTCTTGATGTATCGTTTGACCAGGCTTTGACCTACATCAACTGCCGTAACAACCAGATCACTGACTTCCGTACTATCGGATGTGACAACCTGAACATGGTTGCTTGCCAGTGGAACTATTAATGAGCACAATGGGTATAAAAACGCTGACTTGATATAGAGACACTCCCCCGCGATTTTTCAATCACGGGGGAGTGTCTTGCATTGTTGTCTGTGTTGTCTGATGCAGACGAAAATGCGATAAAATAACAGTCGCCTTCCGATTTGAACGGAAGGCGACTGCGCCTTTGTATTATGGTAGATGGTGAGGCTTATGCGTTCTTCACCTTGTCAACCACGGCCTTGAAGGCAGCGGGGTTGTTGAGGGCGAGGTCGGCGAGAACCTTGCGGTTGATCTCGATGCCTGACTTGTGGATGAGACCCATGAGCTTGGAGTAGGAGAGATCCTCAAGACGAGCAGCTGCGTTGATACGCTGGATCCAAAGAGCGCGGAAGTTGTGCTTTTTGTCCTTGCGGTCACGGTAGGCGTAGGTGAGACCCTTTTCCCAAGTGTTCTTGGCTACGGTCCACACGTTGCGGCGGCATCCGAAGTAACCACGGGTGAGTTTGAGGATTTTTTTGCGGCGAGCTCTTGAAGCTACGTGATTTACTGATCTTGGCATTTTGAAATTGTGTTGTGAATGTCAGCGGCACTTGATGCACTTTGGGGTTTGGGGTGGCTGAACATTCGGTTGACGATTTTTTGAGTGCTTTTAAGAGTGTTGTTTTGTCTCCTCGGGGGTGATTACTTGAGGGCGAGAAGCTCCTTCACAGCCCTAACGTTGGCGTTTGCCACGAGTGAGAAGTGAGTGAGGTTGCGCTTCTGCTTCTTGGTCTTCTTGGTGAGGATGTGGCTCTTGAAAGCGTGTTTTCTCTTGATCTTTCCTGTTCCGGTAAGGGCGAACCTCTTTTTGGCACCGGAATTAGTCTTAATCTTGGGCATTTTGTTTTGAAAAATTAGAAATGTTTAAAATGACGGCGGACGGTGATCAATAGGGACCGGCGCGCCTGATGAGTTCAAACTTGGATGGATGCTCTGTGTTCCTATTTCTTTTTAGGACTTAGCATGATAATCATGCGCTTTCCTTCGAGAACGGGCATCTGGTCGACTTTGCCATATTCCTCAAGGTCGTTTGCAAAGCGCAGGAGGAGCACTTCGCCTTGTTCCTTGAAGAGGATGGAACGGCCTTTGAAGAACACGTAGGCTTTCACCTTTGCGCCTTCCTGGAGGAATTCGATGGCGTGCTTCAGTTTGAAGTTGTAGTCGTGGTCGTCGGTCTGAGGTCCGAAACGAATTTCTTTCACAACCACTTTTGTAGCCTTGGCTTTCTGTTCCTTCTGCCTTTTTTTCTGCTGGTAGAGGAACTTCTGGTAGTCAAGGATCTTGCACACCGGAGGCTCTGCGGTAGGGGAGATTTCGACGAGGTCGAGCTCCTGCTCTTCAGCTATCCTGAGGGCTTCCTGTATGGAGTATATCCCGGCCTCGACATTGTCGCCTACGAGGCGAACTTCGCGAGCGCGGATACGCTCGTTAATAGCGTGTGGGTCTTTGTCTTTGTTGGGCACAAAGGGGCGACGAGGCCCGTTGTTGGGTCGGGGAGGACGAGGGGTAAACGGTTTTTTCTCCATTCAGGGGGTTATTGATTTATCATTTCGTTGACTTCGCGAGTCAATTCGGCTGCAAAGGTAGCAATTTTCATCGAACCTTTATCACCTTCGCCCTGTTTTCTTACAGAAATTTCTTCATTTTCTGCTTCTTTTTCGCCTACGATGAGCATATAGGGTATTCTTTTGAGCTCATTGTCGCGAATTTTCTTGCCGATTTTCTCATTTCTGTCGTCTACCTGGGCGCGGATGTCTGCTTCGTTGAGCTGGCGTGCCACCTCATAGGCATAGTCGTTGAATTTCTCGGAGATTGGGAGCACGACACACTGTTCGGGTGCGAGCCAGAGGGGGAATCTGCCGGCTGTGTGCTCGAGAAGCACGGCCACGAATCTCTCCATCGAGCCGAATGGGGCGCGGTGGATCATGACGGGACGGTGTTTCTGGTTGTCCGATCCGGTATATTCGAGCTGGAATCTCTCGGGCAGGTTATAGTCCACCTGGATGGTGCCGAGCTGCCAGCGGCGTCCGAGAGCGTCCTTCACCATGAAGTCGAGCTTGGGTCCGTAGAATGCAGCCTCGCCCAGTTCGGTGCGAGCCTTGAGTCCCTTTTCGGCACAGGCGTCGATGATGGCCTGTTCTGCCAGATGCCAGTTTTCGTCGGTACCGATATATTTCTCCTTATGTTCGGGATCGCGCAGTGAAATCTGTGCCTCGAAGTTGTCGAATTTGAGTGCCTTGAAGATGTAGAAGATTATGTCCATCACTTTGAGGAATTCTCCCTTTATCTGGTCGGGGGCACAGTAGATGTGGGCGTCGTCCTGCGTGAAACCACGTACACGGGTGAGTCCGTGGAGCTCGCCGCTCTGCTCGTAGCGGTAGACTGTGCCGAATTCGGCCAGGCGCAGAGGCAGGTCGCGGTATGAGCGTGGCAGTGCGCGGAATATTTCGCAGTGGTGGGGGCAGTTCATCGGTTTGAGCAGATACTCTTCGCCTTCCTCGGGGGTGTGGATGGGCTGGAAGGAGTCCTTTCCGTATTTGGCATAGTGACCCGAAGTGACATAGAGGTTCTTGTTGCCGATATGGGGGGTGATGACCTGCTGGTAGCCATATTTCTTCTGGATCTTGCGCAGGAACTGCTCAAGACGGTCGCGCAGAGCGGTGCCTTTGGGAAGCCAGAGGGGCAGACCGGCACCGACATTTGTCGAGAATGCAAAAAGTTCCATCTCGCGGCCGAGTTTGCGGTGGTCGCGCTTCTTGGCTTCCTCGAGCAGAGTGAGGTATTCGTCGAGCATCTTCTGCTTGGGGAATGTGATGCCGTAGACGCGCACGAGCTGATTGCGCTTCTCGTCACCGCGCCAGTAGGCTCCGGCGAGTGATGTGATCTTGACAGCCTTGATGGGGGCTGTGGTGGGGATGTGCGGGCCACGGCAGAGGTCGGTAAAGCTTCCCTGGGTATAGGTTGTGATGGTGCCGTCCTCAAGCTCGGAGATGAGCTCGCACTTGTATTCCTCGCCTCTGTCGCCGAAGAGCTTCATAGCGTCCTCCTTCTTGATGTCGGCACGGACTATGGGCTGCTTCTCACGGGCGAGTTCGAGCATTTTCTTTTCGATTTTAGCGAAATCGGCCGATGTGATGGAGTGTTCTCCCGGGTCGATATCGTAGTAGAAGCCGTTCTCTATGGCGGGACCTATGCCGAATTTCACGCCGGGATACAATTCCTGGAGGGCTTCAGCAAGAAGGTGGGCCGATGAGTGCCAGAAGGCGTGTTTGCCTTCGGGGTCATCCCATTTGAAGAGACGGATGGATGAGTCGGATTCGATGGGGCGGGTGAGGTCCCACTCCTTGTCGTTGACTGAGGCTGCGAGCACGTCGCGGGCCAGCTGGGACGACAGGCTCTCGGCAATCCCGAGCGGAGTGATGCCGCTCTCGAACTGCTTTACACTGCCGTCGGGGAAAGTGATGTTGATCTGTGACATTGGTTAAATGCTGGTTTAGGGGAGTCATACGGACGACTCCCTCGGATTTCAAGAGTGCAAAGATACGAAAAGTTCCCATATTTCACAAATAAGCATTATCTTTGCAAAATAAATCAAGAAACAATGATACAGCAAGTTGAGTTTACACTCCGTCCCTACGGGCGTGGGATACATCTCGTGACCGGCGAGGTGATGAGGCAGCTTCCTCAGTTGCCCGAGAAAGGACTTCTTCACCTGATGGTCAAGCATACTTCTGCGGCTCTTGCTCTGAACGAGAATGCCGATCCTGATGTGCGCCACGATCTCGAGGCGGTTTTTGACAGGCTTGTGCCGGAAAACGCGCCTTATTTCCTGCACACCGACGAGGGGCCTGACGATATGCCTTCCCATGCCAAGTCGGTCCTTGTGGGGCCGTCGCTCACTCTTCCTGTCACCGATGGCAGGCTGAATCTCGGTATCTGGCAGGGAATATATCTGTGTGAGTTCCGCAACCATGGGGGAGGCCGTCATATAGTGGCCACGATTGTGGGTTGACGTGGAGGAGTTTGGAAGTGGTCATGTATTTGTTTGTGGCCGTTTAAGCCCGAATCGAATATAGGCTGCTGACAGTTCCTGACTCTTATGCCTTGAACCTATGCGGTTGTCCGGTGTAGTGAGTGTGGCGTGTCTGTGCCAAATGAATTGATGGGTTGGCCGGACATTTATAAATGTATTTCCAGTAAAGGCTATTCAGTTGTCTGACACTGTTTTTCGTGTGAGACAACTGAATAGCCTTTTTTTCTTTCAGAAAGGCGCTGTGTTGAATACGGCGCTATCATATATGCAATCAGAGCCTCCGAAAAATATCGGAGACTCTGATCGTAGATGGAAATATCCGGTCGAGGATTATTCAGCTACAACTTCGAAGGGAACCTCTACGGTTACTTCGCGGTGGAGCTTGATAGTGGCGTTGTAGTTGCCGACTTCCTTGACGGGCTCGATGGTGATGAGCTTGCGGTCGATGTTGTGACCGAGCTTCTCGAGAGCCTCGGCAATCTGGATAGCGTTGACCGAACCGAAGATGGTACCGGTCGACGAAGTCTTGGCGCCGATGGTGAGTTTCACTCCTTCGAGAGCCTTGGCAGCCTCTTCGGCTTCAGCCTTGATGCGGGCGAGCTTGTGGGCGCGCTGACGCTGGTTCTCTGCGAGTACTTTAAGAGCCGATTCGGATGCGATCACGGCTTTGCCGGTGGGGATAAGGTAGTTGCGGCCATATCCGCTCTTGACTTCGACTACGTCGTCCTTGTAGCCAAGGCCTGCGATGTCTTCTTTGAGGATGATCTTCATAATTCCTGATTAGCTTTTAAAGTTATTTCATCAAGTCGGTTACGTAGGGGAGGAGTGCGAGGTGGCGTGCACGCTTTACAGCCTGAGCCACACGACGCTGGAACTTGAGAGAAGTTCCGGTGATGCGACGGGGAAGGAGCTTGCCCTGCTCGTTGAGGAACTTCTTGAGGAATTCGGGATCCTTGTAGTCGATATACTTGATACCGCTTCTCTTGAAACGGCAATATTTCTTCTTCTTTACGTCTACCGACAGGGGTGTGAGGTAACGGATTTCAGATGCTTGTGCCATGATTTAGTTCTCCTTTGCTTCTTCGGTTACTGTTGCGGTGTTTTTTGCGCGGCTGCGACGCTTGTTGGCATACTCCTTAGCGTACTTGTCGAGACGGAAGACGAGGAAGCGAAGTACGCGCTCGTCGCGACGGAAGGCGGTCTCGATCTTCTTGACGATGGTGGGATCGCCGTCAAACTCTACGAGAGAGTAGAAGCCGGTGGACTTTTTCTGGATGGGATAGGCAAGTTTGCGAAGACCCCAGATCTCTTCGTTGACGATGGATGCTCCGTTGTCGGTGAGCACCTTCTCGAACTTTTCTACCGCTTCCTTCATCTGCTGGTCAGACAAAACGGGAGTTAAAATGAAAA
>CAJUGS010000051.1 GCA_910586305.1 uncultured Duncaniella sp. | reverse complement strand
CCGAAAAGCGAGTGCAAAGGTAGAGACTTTATCCTTTCCCGCAAAATTTTCATTCGCGTTTAACATTTATTTAACACTTATTCGGTAATAATGATTAATTAATGGCCTGTTTGGCGGTCTAAGAGCTGGTTGTAAACATATGAATAACATCAAACCAGAATTACCCGCAATAATCGGCTTCTGTTAACACTCACATAAAAAAACAATCGGCATCGTCCGAAGCGATGCCGATAAAATCATATTATTTTCTTCCTTTCATCCCTGCCGAGTGTCACGGAGTGCGTCGATACAGGTGTCATAATAGTTGTAGAACCACCGATAGGCGAGGAAATCTCAAGTGATGTCACTTTGCCATTCTCCCACTCCATATCAACGATGAAGCCTCCGCGGGCCCGAAGACCTCTGACTTTGCCCGACAGCCATTGCTGCGGGAGTGCAGGCAAAAGCGTGACAGTATCCGGTGTAGACTGTATTAACATTTCAGCAACACCGGCAGTGCCTCCGAAATTACCGTCTATCTGGAACGGAGCATGAGCATCAAGAAGATTTGGATAGGTACCACCCCCCGATCTTTTGTCGGGGCCTTCATAGCGGTCAGGAGAGACATAGCGCAACAATCGTCTATACATATTATATGCATTCTCGCTTTGCCCGAGTCGTGCGAGCAGATTGACACGCCATCCGGTGCTCCATCCTGTGGTATTGTCTCCCTTTATCTCGAGAGACCGAGATGCGGCAGCAGCAAGAGCAGGGGTAGAGTCTACCGAAAGATGCCGTCCGGGATACAGGCCGAACAGATGAGACTGATGACGATGAGTGGGATCTTCGTCCTCCCAATCGTAGTACCACTCCATCAGATTCCCCTTTCCACCCACTTTATATGGACTGAGACGCGGAAGCACCGACTTTATCTCAGCGCGAAAATCTGAATCCGCACCAAGCACATCGGCAGCGTCGGCTGCATCCATGAGACACTGACGAATCATGGCAAGGTCGGCTGTACCGCCAAAGAGAGTTGCCCCATGGTATCCTCGATCGGTCACATACTTGTTTTCGGGCGAGGTGGAAGGAGATGTGACAAGGTGTCCGTCCTTTTCAACAAGCACTCCGAGACAGAATTCAGCCGCACCCTTTAGTACCGGATAATACTCGGACAGAAACTCCTTGTCGCCGGTAAAGAGATAGTGTTCCCATATATGTGTAGCGAGCCAAGCACCACCCATATTCCAATTGGCCCACACAGGATCTCCGCCATTAAGTCCCACGGGATTCGTCATAGCCCATATGTCGGAGTTATGTCCGAGTGCCCATCCGCGGTCCACTCCATAGTAGTGCTTTGCAGTCTTCTCTCCTCCTACCGACAGATTTCTGATCCAAGGTATGAGGGCTGTGGCCTGAAGCTCGCCAAGACCTGTGACCTCGGCCGGCCAATAATTCTCCTCGACATTGATATTTGTAGTATAATTGCTGCTCCATGGCGGAAGAATATACTCATTCCAAAGCCCCTGAAGATTGGCCGGCACCCCTTCGGTGCGTGAAGAGGATATGAGCAGATAGCGCCCATAGTTGAAATACAGTTCCTCAAGATCGGGATTTGCCTCATCAAGGTCAGTGTAACGCAGCAGCTGCACATCAGTAGGCAGCGAAGCCACCGAATCGGGAGTAGTTCCGAAATCAATTTCAACCCTGTCATACATATCACGATAGTCCGAGAGGTGATCGGCCAGCACAGAGTCATACCCCTTTGCCACCGCGTTGTCTATGCGCTTGCGAGAGAGAGCCAGATAATCACGCCCCTCCTTCACAGGGTCACGGTCGAATCCGTTGAAACCTGTGACATCCGTAATATATACCGTGACATCATGGCTACCGGCAATCTCCAGCGACCCGTCGGACATCGAATGAACCTCACCGTCGGCAGGTACAGCCTTGACCAAAGTGCAGAACGGTGTACCCCTCCCCTCCTCATACTTTAACTTTTCCTCAAAAGAGGTATAGCCAGGAAGTGAGAGATAGGCGGCATGGCCTGTCGAGCAAATCTCATTGTCAGAAGCCACAGTCTTGTGAGGAAGCTGAGAGTCGAGTCTAAGCACGGCCTCGATAGGCTTGTCGCTTACAAGACGCAACACTATCACCGAATCGGGCGCAGAAGCAAAATAAGTGGTGGAACTCCTCAATGTGCTGTCCTCACAAAACCATGTGCAGGCCACAGCATCCTTGACACTGAGCACACGCCCATAATCGGCAAGTGTGGACACTCCACGATTCTTATATGTGATTGTCAGTGTGCCGAGTGGCTGATAGTTCTCACTGTAGTGTCCCTGCACCTTGACCTGAAGCGAATCTGCGGCCCTATAGTCGCCACGGTCGAGCGCCTCACGTATTTCCGGAATAGCTTTATATGCCTCAGGAGTGGTCACCTCTCTCTCCGGTTCACCGGTCCAGAGTGTAATATCATTTAGCGAGATACGGTCTTCCACGACGCCACCATATATGATGGCGCCGAGGTTGCCGTTACCTATCACTATAGACTCCTCAAAAAATTCGGCCGGACGGTCGAAACGGAGCAGATAATTGTTATTGTCGCTCACTGCCGCATATGTAGCCGCAGCCTGGAATGCACAGACGGCCATGAAGGCCGAGGGGAGAAAATAGTCTTTCATGTCTTGCTTTATGTCAGGATATAGCAGAGAATAGCCGTGGAGAGAGAAGACCGACTAAACGTTGAAGAGGAAGTGCATGATATCGCCGTCCTGCACCACATAGTTCTTGCCCTCGACAGCCATCTTACCGGCTTCGCGGACAGCAGACTCACTGCCGAGAGTCACATAATCGTCATATTTGATAACCTCGGCACGGATGAATCCCTTCTCGAAATCGGTGTGTATCACGCCTGCACACTTTGGAGCCTTGCTACCGTTGATGAAAGTCCAGGCTCTCACCTCGTCCGATCCGGCTGTGAAGAAAGTCTTAAGGTTCAGCAGCGCATAAGCGGCACGGATGAGACGGGCCACTCCAGATTCTTCAAGACCTATCTCGGCCAGAAACTCCTTGCGCTCCTCGAAAGTGTCGAGTTCGGCAATCTCGCTCTCTGTCTGGGCGGCAACAATAAGTATTCCGGCATTCTCGTCCTTGACAGCCTCGCGCACGGCATCGACATACTTGTTTCCGTTGACAGCCGATGCATCGTCCACGTTGCAGACATACATCACGGGCTTAGAAGTGAGAAGGAAGAGCTCGCGGGCAAACTTCTGCTCGTCAGGAGTCTCAAGCTCAACGGTACGGGCAGGAAGGCCCTGGCTCAGAGCATCGTGGAATTTCTTCAGAACCTCATACTGCATTTTGGCCACCTTGTCGCCACCGGTCTGAGCCTGCTTCTGTGTACGGGCCATGCGTCCCTCGATAGTCTCAAGGTCCTTGATCTGAAGCTCATAGTCAATGATTTCCTTGTCGCGCACCGGATCGACGGTATTGTGGACATGGGTCACATTGTCGTCATCGAAACAGCGGAGCACATGAAGGATGGCATCGGTCTCGCGGATATTGGCCAGAAACTTGTTGCCAAGACCCTCGCCCTTGCTCGCTCCCTGCACGAGACCGGCGATATCGACAATCTCAACAGTGGCAGGCACCACCGAACGTGGATTGCACATCTCCACAAGCTTGTTGAGGCGGTCGTCAGGCACTGTGATGACCCCGACGTTGGGTTCGATAGTGCAGAAAGGAAAATTGGCCGACTGGGCCTTCGCATTGGAGAGACAATTGAAAAGAGTCGACTTGCCCACGTTGGGGAGTCCGACAATACCGCATTGGAGTGCCATGATATACTTTAGTTCTTATTCTTGTTTTCTGATTAGTTTCTGCAAAGGTAGCAAATATTTATGATATAGTGAAAACCGTGTTGTCGGGATGGACGGACAGCAGACAGAAACGCGCCGTCAGAGCCGGATTATTCCCGCCCTCAGGGACAGACCTCACAGGACATCCGCAACCGCGAAACTCCTCCTCGGCAAACACAGCATCGAGTCCGCCCCAATGCCTGCATATATCCTCAGTCACAGCCTCGGGAGACATCGAGGGATAAAACCGCGCTCCCGTACGCTGGGCCAGTGCCGTGGCCGCGACACGGTTGTCTGAAAGGACCGCCACACGCAATCCCACCCGCCTGGCCTCCTCCACAAGTGCCACAGCCTGTTCCGACAGCGAGGCACTCACCACAAGGATTCTCATTGGCGGAAACTCCACCACCATCTCGCCAGACCGTCTGGATACCGCCAAACGAGCTGTCGATGACGAATGCGACACGCGCAATCGTCCGGAACGATAGTCGTCCATTCTTTTTTCAAGATAATTATCTGCCATGTTTTTTGATTTATGACTGCAAAAATAGTAAAAAAGCAGTAATTTTGCACCCGTTTCAGATATACAGACCACTATGCAGTTAGCCATATTGCGCCAGAGGCTCAAGCCCTGGATGCTCCCCATCGCCATGGCCGGAGGGATACTGTTCCACAGCTTTATCGACGCCATCTCATTTCTCGCCCCATACCTCATCTTCGTGATGCTACTCATCACCTTCTGTCGCGTCAGACCGTCGGAATTCCGGGTCACCGGGCTGTCATGGATGCTCATCAGCGTCCAGCTCCTGGGCTCACTCGCGCTGTATTTCCTCATACTCCCCTACAGTCGCGAAGTCGCCGAGGGAACATTCATATGCGTATTCTGTCCCACGGCTACCGCCGCACCCGTCATCACCGGAATGCTCGGAGGCAGCGTGGCACGCCTTGCCACATTCTCAATTGTCTCCAACGTAGCCGTGGCTGTGCTTGCCCCGATTATATTTACATTCATGGGCAGCGGAGAATCGGGTCTCACATTCATCCAGTCGCTCACCCTCATCGCCACACGCGTTGTACCGCTCATAGTGCTGCCACTCGTCACAGCCTTCGCCCTGCTACGCTTCATGCCGAAAGTACACAGCGCCATCGCGTCACGTCAAAGCCTGTCATTCTACATCTGGGCCCTCTCGCTCTTCATCGTAGTCGGCCGCGCAGTGAGCTTCGTCATGAGCGAGCCTGCCGCAATGATACCGGAAATGATCATTCTCTCCATCTTCTCGCTCGCCGTATGCTGCGGACAGTTTGCCATAGGCCGGATAATCGGACGCAGATGCGGCGACCGCATAGCCGGAGCCCAAGGGCTCGGCCAGAAAAACACAGTCCTCGCCATATGGATGGCACTGACCTACCTCCACCCCATAGCATCCGTGGCACCGGCAGCATACGTGGCCTGGCAGAACACGATAAACTCCGCCCAACTATATTTTAAGACACGTCGCGAAAACTAAAACCTCACGCCGAACGTTTTAGACATAACAAGGTGCGTTTTAAGTCTTTTTTAGTTAAAATTCCACTTCTCTGTCATGGCAACAAGCAGTATGTATGAAAGCCTGCTCACCCTTCCGCTCTTCAAAGGACTGAGCTACACAAGACTGTCGGAAATAGTCGGAAACACCAGACTGGCTTTTCTGAAATACCTTCCCGGCGAGACCATCCTCACCGCGGGCGAGCCTTGCTCTCAGACCAAGTTCGTAATCAAGGGCGATGTCCGACTGACAATCGCCAACTCCACCGACCGTTTCAGAGTGTCACAGACACTGAAAGCACCGGCCATAATATCGCCCGACTTTCTCTTCGGACGCAACACCATATACCCCGGGTCAGCCAAAGCCATTGACACCGTCTCCATAATGCAGATTGAGAAAGCCGACCTCATACGCCTGCTCCAGACCGACGAAGTATTCATATTCAACTACCTCAATATGCTGTCGACCAACGCCCAAAAAGCCATCGACGGCATCATAGCACTCACATCCGGATCGCTCGAAGAGCGAATAGCCTACTGGATCATCGCACTCACACAGCTCGGATCAGACGACATCGTCCTCTCTGCCCGACAGCGCGACCTCTACACTCTCTTCAACGTACAGCGCTCATCGTTCATCGCCACCCTCGACTCACTCAAAGAACGAGGAATAATCGACTACGGCACAAACGAAATCCGAGTCATCTCGCGCAGAGCCCTTAGGTCCGTTCTGCTCAAGAATCCCGATTAGTGTTTTTTACACCTTATTATATAGGAAATCTTGTCGACTTTCATTAATTTTGCGGAAACCAAAAAACGCAAAATATGACTTACGACAATATCGCGGCCCGCGTGGACGCATTTCGTGCCGAAATGAAACAGGCCGGCCTGCAAGCCGTCATCCTTCCCCGCACCGACCCGCATCTGAGCGAATACATCTCCGACCACTGGCACATCGTACGCTACCTCAGCGGATTCTCAGGCTCGGCAGCCACTATGGTCATCACCACCTCCGAAGCACTCGTATGGACCGACAGCCGATACTTCCTCCAGTGTGCCGCACAGATTGAAGGCACAGGAATACGCCTCATGAAAGAAGGGCTCCCCGACACACCTTCGGTGACCGACTACCTCATCTCCACCCTCGGAAAAGGCGACACCGTCGGCCTCAACGGACTCCTCATGTCCATCGACGCCACCACCGACCTCGCCGACAGCCTCAACGCAGCCGGAATAAACCTTCGCGTCGACTTCGACCCGATCGACAAAATCTGGCCCGAGCGTCCAGCCATGCCGGCCGACAAGATTTTTGTACACGACGAGAAATACTCCGGCGAAACATCATCCTCACGCATAGCCCGCACTCTTGCAGAGACCGCCGCAGCCGGAGCCGACTCATACTTCACAGCAGCACTCGACGAGATAGCCTGGCTGCTCAACATCCGATCCAACGACGTCCACTGCTCCCCGGTAGCAGCATCCTTCCTCTACCTCAGCCCCAAAGGCTCCACACTATTTGTCGACAACGCCAAGCTCACCCCCGAAGTCGAGACACATCTCGAAAAAGCCGGAGTAGCCACACTCCCCTACTCCTCCCTCATCTCCCGCCTCCCCGAGATTGCCTCCAACGACACCACCGTCCTGCTCTCAACCACAAGCGCATCGGGAGCCATACGCAGTCTCCTCGAAGGCCGCAGCATAGTAGCCGCCTCGCCGGTAGCCATGCTCAAAGCCGTCAAAAACGACATACAGATAGCCAACGTCCGCACATCCCACATCCGCGACGGAGTAGCCATGGTACGCTCGCTCATGGAGATTGAAAAAGCCATCGATTCAGGCAACCGCCTCACCGAAATCGACGTAGCCGAAATCCTCGAACGCAACCGCCGCAAAGGCGACCTCTTCTACGACCTCAGCTTCGACAGCATATGCGGATTCGGACCCAACGGAGCCATCGTACACTACACCGCCACCCCCGAAAGCAACACTGAGATCCACCCCGGCAACCTCCTCCTCATCGACTCCGGAGCAAACTATCTCGACGGCACCACCGACATCACACGCACCATAGCCGTCGGCACACCATCCGACGATATGCGCCACGACTTCACCCTCGTCATGAAAGGACACATAGCCATAGCCACCGCAATATTCCCCGAAGGGACACGCGGAGCACAGCTCGACGCAATGGCACGTATGCCACTCTGGAAAGAAGGCAAAAGCTACCTTCACGGCACAGGCCACGGAGTGGGCTTCTTCCTCAACTGCCACGAAGGACCGCAGAGCATACGCCTCAACGACACACTTGCCCCACTCACACCCGGAATGCTCACATCCAACGAACCAGGAGTATATCTGGCCGGACGCTACGGCATACGGTGTGAAAACCTCGTCCTCACCATCCCATTCGAAGAGACCGAATTCGGACGCTTCTACGCATTCGAGACCATAACACTCTGCCCCTTCGACCGCACCCTCTTCGACACATCCATCATGACACCCGAGGAAATATCCTGGGTCAACGACTACCACGCCCGCGTGCGCGAAGCACTCACACCATCCCTCACACCCGACGAACAGGCCTGGCTCGAAAAAGCCACACGCCCAATCGCATAAAACATCAAACCACACATTACATCCACAAAATATAAAATGGCACTCATCATACCCGTGCGCGGCTTCACACCCGAAATCGGCCGTGACACATTCCTTGCTGAAAACGCCACCATCATCGGCGACGTCGTGATGGGAGAAGAATGCAGCGTATGGTTCAACACCGTCATCAGAGGCGATGTCAACTCCATACGCATCGGCAACCGAGTCAACATCCAGGACGGATCCGTACTCCACACACTCTATCAGAAATCCACAATCGAAATCGGCGACGATGTCTCCATCGGACACAACGTAACAATCCACGGAGCAAAAATCCACAACCTCGCACTCATAGGCATGGGAGCCGTAGTGATGGACGACGCCGAAGTAGGCGAAGGAGCACTCGTAGCAGCCGGATCCGTAGTCCTCTCACGCACCAAGATTGGACCAAACGAACTCTGGGGAGGAGCACCGGCCAAATTCATCAAAATGGTCGACCCCGAGACATCGCGCGAACTCAACACAAAAATAGCCCGAAACTACCTCATGTACTCCAAGTGGTACACAACCCCCGAAGAATAACAAACCACCACTCCACACCGGCCTCCCCATAAGACAGCCGGTCGGACACAACAGCGACAGACACACTCCGAAGGGTGTGACGGTGGACACCCCCCCGTCACACCCTTCGTCATACATCCACCGCCCCTCACCCGTAAACAAAACATACCCCAATTCATTACATCCCTGCTCCCTGCCCAAGACTTTTTCTTAGTAACTTCGCGAATCACCCTTCACACACACCATCAACATCACCATGATTCCCATCCGCCACCTTCTCACCATCCTCACACTTGCAACATCGGCAACCCTCAGCGCAACCTGTCTAAAAAGCGTCTCAGCCATCGACAACGAACACATACTCCTCCACTTCCGCGATGGAGAAGTAAGATACCGCGACAACGCCACAGGCCCCAGCGCCTATCTGGGCCACTCCTTCGCCCCCGGCGACGACACACTCAAAGTATTCGGCAACCGCCTCGACACACACGACCTCCACACACCATCCATCTGGACCATAACATCCGCCGACGACAACCGGTTCCCATCAACAGCCCACCCCCTATCCGTATGGCGCAAATCCAAACCCATGAACACCGACCACCGCCTCGTCAGCGAACTCGACCACTGGATATTCCTCCGTCTGCCAGCCCCGATGAGACAGGGATGCACCTACAAAATAGACATCCCGCCAATGCTCGGAGCCGACACACAAACCTGCACCGTCACATTCGACATCTGGCACTCCACCTCCGAAGCAATCCACGTCAACACCATAGGCTACACACCCCACGCCACCACAAACACCGCCGACCTCTACCTATGGCTCGGCGACGGAGGACCACGCGACTACTCATCATTCGAAGGACGCAACACATACCTATATAATATAGACACCGGCGAAAAAACCACAGTCGGAAAAGTAAAAAAATGGAAAGACCTCGCCGACTCCGCCCTCGAAGCCGGAGCCCGCAACCTCACCGGATCCCCCGTATGGACCATCGACTTCCCGCAATGCCCCCCAGGCACCTACCGCCTCGTAGTTGAAGACATCGGCTCCAGCATCGACTTCACCGTAGCCACCGACATATACCGACTCCCGTTCGCAACATCCCTGCGCGGATACTACTATATGCGACTCGGCGAACCCATCGACGCACCGGGAGTACACCCCGCACCACGCCAACCGCAATTCCTCTCAACAGGCGACAAAGCCGTCCGAATCTACAAAACCGACCTCCACCCCTGGCACCCCGAATGGCGCAAACTCAAAATGGACGTATGGGACGAGCCACACTTCAAAACACCCGAAGCATCCATCTTCTGGCAACACCGACTCCCGGGCAACCCCACAACCGACGGAGCAACAGGCGGACACTCCGACGCCTTCGACTGGGACCGCCACCTCGCCCACGTGAGCAACATCTACGATATGCTCCTACCCTACATCCTCACCGGAGGCCGAATAAACGATGATGACACCGGCATCCGAGAAAGCCACAACGGAATCCCCGACCTCCTCGACGAAGCACGCAACGAAGTAGACTTCTTCCTCAGCATCCGCGACGGAGAAGGATACTCACACGGAGTCACAAACCCATCGGCCGACTGGACCGTAATGTTCCAGGCAGCAACAACAACAATGGCAGCATGGGCCAACGCAGCCAACTGCGCCATGATGGCCGAAGCATTCAGAATAGCAGGAAACAAAAAACTCAGAGACCACTACACCCGCGAAGCACTCAAAGCCTACACATACGCCGACCGGCAACCCGACCGGCAGCTCGGAGACATCCAATGGCTCGGAGACGTAGCAATGACCGTCAGAGACTTCCGACAGATGGCCGCAGCATACCTCTACAACCTCACCGGCCAACGCAAATGGGAGAAAATAATGGTCGGACAATCACACATCCACAACACCACAACACCACTCTTCGGCAACGACACCCAAGGCACACCCTACTGCCAGCTCTGGAGCGCGGCAGCCTACATCACCACCCCGCGCAAACGACACTTCCCCACCCACTACAACAACCTCAAAGCAAGCATCAACAACCACGCCGACAGCAACAACATCAGCCACTACACCCACCGTCCATCCCGACGCACAGCCAACGACCCACGCCACCGGACATCCGAAAACCTCCAGCTCGTAATGCTCGCCCACAGAATAGCCGACACCCCCACACGCCGCAACCTCCTCGAACAAGCAATGTACGCCGAAGCCGGATGGGGACTCGGACGCAACCCATCCAACACAATCGAAATGACCGGACTCGGCCCCCGACACATCACCGACATATACTCCACCGGCCGAAACGACGGACACCCCGGAACACACCCCGGACAGACACCCTTCAACGGAACAGAAACATGGTCGCCCAACAACGGAGGAGACGCACGAATACTCCTGAACCGCTGCTACCCCGACTGGAAACAAGGCGGATGGCCCGAACAGGAATCATTCTTCAACCAACGCTACCTATGGGTCAACTCCGAATTCACACCACGTGAAACCATGCGAGGAAAGATGGCACTTCTCGCCTACCTCTACGGAATCAGACACACAGCAAAATAAACACCCCCTCACACACAACCCCAGACAACAATCAGAAAAGAAACACCAAACCGGCACACCTGCACCCTCCCCAAAAACCGGAAAGCAGATGTGCCGGAACTCCATATATAAAAAACCGGAACCACACACCGCCAACCACCTGCAACAACACAAAAAAAACAGGCCTCCCCCGGTCGCAACCGCCCCCCGGAGAACGCCATCACACAACAGTTTACACCGTGCTCTCTTGGCAAGAGAGCACGGCAGCCAGCAAAAACGCCAAAGCCAGGCAATTAGCTATCCGCACCGACAGCAAATGCACAACAAACCAGGCACAGACCTAAACAGCCCGCCCAAAATTAGGTGAGATAAGTTGGTAAATATCTGGATAATTAGTAACTTTGCGCAAGAGTTAGGTATCTCTTGCCAAGAGAGCATGGCATAAACCATCATGTCATAGCATTCTTTTACACATGAAACCTACCTACATATCTATCGAAACACTTCTGTCACAGGCCGGTAACGCCACCACGACGGAAGGAAGAAAAGTATTGCCCGCCACAACGCGAAAGGTTAAAGCCCGCCACACGACAAGTGACTGAAACAAAGCAACATACCAACCGCGAACACATCGACTTCTTCCAGTCCCGTCTCGACACACTCAGCCCCGAGACAGCCGTCAAATACCGTCGCACCATCTCCGAGCTCGACCTCTTCCTCACACACCACAGCCTACAGCTCGCCGACCTCAACCCCACAATGACAGCCGACTGGGCCTGCCACCTCCTGCGCAAAGGACTCTCCAAATCCACAGTCACACGCCACCTCAACATCCTCAGCACCCTCGCACACTCATCAGCACGCCAAGGCCTCACCACATCCACCGACGCCCCACGCGCACTCGCCCGCCGGCTCGCCGACACCACACTCCCACCCCTCATCAACGAACACACATTCAAGCTCTGCCTCGACCGGCTGCGCCACACAATCACACACACATCAACAGCCACACACACCAGCGACGACCTACTCCTCTACTCACTCCTCAACGGCCCCCTCGACATCGACCGCACAGCCACCCTCCGCAAAAAAGACATCTGTATCGAAACCCTCGACGAAACCTCACGCCACATCGTCGAACGCAACATACACCCCACACGGCTCTACATCTTCGACCTCCGCCAATCCTACCGCACACCACGCCAGATACGCGCCAAAATAGCCGAAGACCTCAGCAAAACCCACCACTACATCACCACCCCCAACAACCGGCCCATCGACCCCGACCACCTCATCCGATCCATCTGGGCAGCCCTCGCCATCCACAGCGGAGCCACACCCTCACAAGCACTCGGATGCCTCCAAGGCCCGGCCCCCTACACAATCCCCGCATTCATCCACACCGACCCCCGCGCAGCCCACACACTCCCCGACTGGAACAACGCCATAC
>CAJUGS010000050.1 GCA_910586305.1 uncultured Duncaniella sp. | reverse complement strand
CACGAAAACCAAGTAGAAACTAAGCATGTAGAAAGCTCATTAGTTCCACGTTTGGACGAGGGTTCAAACCCCTCCAGCTCCACTTAAATCACCAATCACCGGCTGATAGGACAACAAAGCACTTGATTATGCACTACGTTTTGCAGAATCAAGTGCTTTTCTATTGTCGGCAACCTCCATCCCACCCAACAGATATGCTAACGAAAAGGAAATTGCGCCGTATGGCAAAGATAATAAAAGGCCTTAGAATCAATAAGAACCTTTTCAAATTTACCGGGAACCTCTGTAAAACCCTACGCGGGCGATATAAGCATGACGCATCCATCGACCTTCCACACCCTACGACTCTGATGCTTGAACTCACGAATAAATGCAACCTGCGCTGCATCACCTGTCCGCGAGAACATGACTACGGGAAGAAAATGAATATCGGCAATATGGATACATCGTTGGCAAAGGAGATTGTAGACCATGCGTATCCCTATCTGCAGTCAATCGGCCTGACGGGGATGGGAGAGACTCTTTTTGCGCCAAATCTCAAGGAAGTCGCAGCATATATCAAGTCAAAGAAGAAGGACATCGTCATTTTCATATCGACCAACGCCAACTTTGCAGACTTCACAGACCGAATAAAGCCGGTGATGCCTTATCTTGATACGATACAGGTCTCCATCGACGGAGTAGGCGAAGGCTATGAGCTGATAAGGAAGGGCGGTTCTTTTGAGCTGCTGGAAAAGAACATAACGGAGCTGGAATCACTCGTTTGCAATTCGGATATCGACATCATGCTGAATATGGTTATCACAAAGGAAAACTTCATGATGATGAGCGATGTAATCAGATTTGCGGACCGCCACAATATCAAGTATATCAATTTCAACTATTTCAATCTCGCGAGCGTCACTGACACAGACACGTCCTACTATGATTTTTACCGCTCGAAGGAATATGGCCAGTTACTTGCCAAGACCATGGAATGCGCCAGGGAATTCCCGGACATAGAAATCACAGGACTTGAGCTGCCGACAGAGAGGGGTAGGAAGGCGTGTCCTCTCATTTGGAATCATTTCCAGATCAATCACGACGGAGAAGTGCCGCCATGCTGCGCCAAACCCTTCCCAAAGGAGGCAACATTTGGCAATGTCAACGGCCGCAGCATTAGAGAAGTCATCAACAGCGAACAGGCCAGGAACTTCCGCGCGGCCTGGATAAACGGGACTCCTCCCGCCTTCTGCGAAAAGTGCCACTTCATCCATCTCTACTGATTTCAGTATCCAAAGGACGTGGCATAATCACGACAAAGAGGCAACCCTGCCGGGCTGTCTCTTTTATCTTTATGCGCCGTTTCGCAGTGGATGGCTTCCAAGGTGATGTGCCACAGCTATGTGATTAGGGATTTTTAATCACTTTTAGCTGTAACGGGACAGGAAAAAAGGAGCTGAGGATTGTTTTATAAGTACATGAGGCGGAAAGGGGACCGACTCCTGCCGCCCATGTGAGAACTGCATCCCTCGTCCTCTTTATCGAGTTGTGAAACTGGGTACTGAGGCTCTCATAAATAAATAGTTGAAACGTGAGGAGCGGTTTGCGGCATAACGTCGCAAACCGCTTTTCTATCGTCCGGACCGTCGGTCGGCCCTGTCAGTCGAGGTTTATTTCGGCCCTCGACATTTCGTCATACTCCTCCCACTGCGGGTCGTTCTCACAGTAGACCGTGATCGGGAGCAGGGGAAACGGCTCAAGAGCCTCATTGAGCTTCTTGCCGAAGATGTGGGTAGAGAGGGAGTAAAACACCCAGTCGCGGCTTCCGTCGCCGGTGTATATTCCGGTGAGCACAGCCACGGGGTCTTTCCGGAGCACCTCCTGGAGGGCTTCCTGCACCTGCTCCATTGTCTCCGACTCTTCCTCGGACGGCATTCCGTCGGAGGCCGGGGTATACTTCCATGTCACCTCGATGCGTATTCCGAACCGCGGGTTGGAGCGGAACTTCTCCACATCCTTGCGCCCGGTGACCATAATCAGACGTCCCGACTCGCTCTCTGCGGGCGCTGTCCACCATATTCCAGTTTCCATAAAGTCTGTCGTGTTAATTTTTAGCAAAAATAAGGAAGATTTTTGATTTCCACCACGTTTTAAAGTAATTTTGCACAAAAATCAAGTTATGCTCGACTTTATTACCTGGACGGCCGACCCCGTGTGGTTTCACATCGGCCCTGTTGCAATACGCTGGTACAGTCTCGCCTTCATGGTGGGATTCCTCGTGGGCTACGAGATCGAGGCCCGCATATACCGCCACGAGGGCGCTCCCGAGCGCTGGCTCGGGCTGCTTCTGATGTGGACCGTGGCAGGCACTATCATAGGCGCACGTCTCGGCCATGTGTTCTTCTACGAGTGGGAGGCCTACCGCGACAATCCCATTGAGATTCTCTATGTGTGGCACGGAGGCCTCGCCAGCCACGGAGGCACGATAGGCATCATCATCGGCGTGCTGCTCTACTCGCTCATCACGACACGCCGCAGCCCGCTGTGGACTTTCGACAGGCTTGTGATTCCGATAGCGCTTGTCGGCGGACTGATACGCCTCGGCAACCTCATGAACTCCGAGATATTCGGCCATGCCACCACCCTGCCGTGGGGCTTCATGTTTCTGCGTTCGCGCGAGTGGCACGAGCTCTACTACGGACAGGCCTGCCATCCGACACAGATCTACGAAGCCATATGCTACTTCGCGCTGTTTGGCCTGCTGATGTGGATGTACTGGAAGAAGAACGCCGAGACACGTCCGGGGCTCATCTTCGGAGTGTTCTTCCTTGGCATCTTCGTGCCCCGCTTCCTCATAGAGTTCATCAAGAACCCCCAGGTGGCCTTCGAGCAGAACATGGTCCTCAACATGGGCCAGTGGCTCAGCCTGCCGTTCATCATCGCAGGCCTCGCGCTGGTGGTCTACGCCATGCGTCGCCCGCCGGTGAGCATCGACTTCCCCGACCGCTTTGCCGACGAGGAAAAAACCACGAAAAAAAAACGATAAGTAAGCGGGGAATTTTGTAATTTTGCACCATGATTGAAAAGATAGACCAACTCCGATCCGAAATCGAAGGCCTCTCGGCAGCCAGCCTGTCCGAAGTGGAGGCTCTCCGCATAAAATATCTAAGCAAGAAGGGCGAAATCAGCACCCTCATGCAGGACTTCCGCACAGTGCCGGCCGAGCAGAAGCGCGAGCTGGGCCAGAAGCTCAACGAGCTCAAGACCCTTGCCACCGAGCGCATAGCATCGCTCAAGGAGGCGCTTGAGAATGTGGACACCGTCGACACCGACCTCGACCTGACCCGCACCGCAGCCCCGATGCCTCTGGGCACACGCCACCCACTGTCGCTGGTCAAAGACGAAATCATCGCCATTTTCTCGCGCCTGGGATTCACCGTGGCCGAGGGGCCGGAAATCGAGGACGACTGGCACGTGTTCTCGTCGCTCAACTTTGCCGAAGACCATCCTGCCCGCGATATGCAGGACACATTCTTCATCAGCAGAAACCCCGACGTGCTGCTGCGCACCCACACATCGTCGGTGCAGAGCCGAGTGATGGAGACCACACAGCCACCCATCCGCATCATATGCCCGGGACGCGTGTATCGCAACGAGGCCATCTCAGCCCGTGCTCACTGCTTCTTCCACCAGGTGGAAGCTCTCTATGTCAACGAGAACGTCTCGTATGCCGACCTTCGCCAGACGCTGCTCTACTTCGCCCGCGAGATGTTCGGACCCGACACCAAAATCAGACTGCGTCCAAGCTACTTCCCCTTCACCGAGCCCTCGGCCGAGATGGACATCTCCTGCAACCTCTGCGGAGGCAAGGGATGCTCGTTCTGCAAGCACACAGGATGGGTGGAGATTCTCGGATGCGGCATGGTAGACCCCAACGTGCTCGAGGCCTGTGGCATTGACTCGAAGAAGTACAGCGGATTCGCCCTCGGAATGGGTGTGGAGCGCATCACCAACCTCAAGTACCAGGTGAAAGACCTCCGTATGTTCTCGGAGAACGATGTCCGCTTCCTCGAGGAGTTCACCTCGGCCCGATAACCACCTCGTCACAAATCCCGTAGCCGTCGGCAATGACACTTTCAGGCTGTCTCGCAGTGGCCCTCGGAGGGGCTGCAGGGAGTGTGGCGCGCTATGCCGTGCAGCACATTCCGGCTCTCGCTACCGACAAGACATGGCCCACAGTGGCCGTCAACATTCTCGGCTGCCTGCTGATAGGAATAGCCGCCACCGTCTTTGAGCGCCGTGTCGCGGACGCGGAGCTGAGGCTGCTGTGTGTCACCGGATTTCTCGGAGGCTTCACAACCTACTCCACCTTCATGCTCGACGCGGCCACGCTGCTGCGCTCGGGCGAGTACCGGACGGTGGCCGTGTATCTGCTCGTCACCCTGGCCGGAGGCTTCGCAGCCTTCACGGCGGGATGTGCCGGGACGGGAAAACTCATCGAACGTCTGTAAAGCATGACTCTGAAAGAACGCTACCGCCGTGTGCTCGAATGGTTTGAGGCCGCGATGCCCGTGGCCGAGACCGAATTGCACTATTCCAACCCCTTCCAGCTCCTCGTGGCAGTAATTCTGTCGGCCCAGTGTACCGACAAGCGCGTCAACATGGTGACTCCGGCCCTCTTCGAGGCCTTCCCTACGCCCGAGGCCCTGGCAGCAGCCTCGACCGATGACATCTACGTCTATATCAAGAGCGTGTCCTATCCCAACAACAAGGCCCGCTCTCTCTCGGGGATGGCCCGCAGACTCGTGGAAGAGTATGGCGGCGAGGTGCCATCGGATATCGACTCGCTCATGTCGCTCCCCGGTGTAGGGCGCAAGACTGCCAATGTGATACTCGCCGTGGTCTACGGACGCTCGGCCATGGCGGTCGACACCCACGTGTTCCGAGTGAGCGAGCGCATAGGGCTCACCACAGGGAGCAAGACACCTCTGGCCACAGAAAAGGCACTGATGAGGCATATCCCGGCCGAGGTAATACCCAAGGCCCACCACTGGCTCATACTCCACGGGCGATATGTCTGCAAGGCACGCCGTCCCGACTGTCTCAACTGCGGACTCACCGCGGTGTGCCGCCACTATCTAAAAGCCACTTCTAAACAATGATGGAATCCACCCTTTACTTTATCATAGAGGTCATAGGCACACTGGCCTTTGCCGTCAGCGGCATACGTCTGGCCGCCCGCAAGAGATTCGACTGGTTCGGAGCCTACACGGTGGGAGTCGTGACAGCCATCGGAGGCGGCACGATACGCGACCTGCTTCTCGGCGCCCCGGTGTTCTGGATGGCCTCGTGGATGTATCTTGCCGTGACGGGACTCGCATTTGCCATAGTGGTGATGTTCAAGCGCGTCCTGACCTCCGACTCGCGGTCGCTCTTCATGTTCGACGCCGTGGGCCTGGCGCTGTTCGTGATCACAGGTATACAGAAGAGCCTGGCCTACGGATTTCCCATGTGGGTGGCCATGATAATGGGTATGATCACCGGATCGTTCGGCGGAGTGCTGCGCGACGTGCTCATCAACGAGGAGCCGCTCTTCTTCCGCAAGGACATCTACGCCACGGCCTGCCTCGGGGGCGGGCTCGTCTACTGGCTCGTCGAGGCCGCGGGCGGCAGCGCCATAGTCCAGCAGATCTGTTGCGCGACGGTCATTCTCTTCCTGCGCTGGGGCGCTCTCCACTACGGCTGGCATCTCCCCGAGATGAAGGAACGGTAGAAGCCCCCCTCGCATGGCGGCGCGAGGCCATGATGTAGCCCGCGCTGAAGATTCCGCAGGCCACGAGCATAAGGGCCTGGAAGCTCCAGCAGATGATGGAATAGGCCGCACCCTCGCTGTCGCTTATGCCGAAGAGGCTGAGGGCAAACATCACGGCTATATTCCACGCTCCGAGACCGCCGTCGGAGGGGATGCCCATGCTGCACGATCCGAACACGAACACCACCAGCCCCGGCAGGAGTCCGAAAGCCCAGTGGCCGTCGGTGACGAGACTGCGCGTGAAGGGGAAGGCGAAGAAACACACATAGGTCTCCAGATAGTAGCATATCCATATCCCGAATGTCAGAACGATATAGAGCCCGGTGCCCTTCATGTGGAAGAGCACGCGGAAGCCGTCCCACATACGGCGGGCCGATCTGTCTACGCCGCCTATGAAGGCCGTGTGGCGCAGAAGCCTGTGGGCAATGGCAAACACAACCGCGACGGCGAGCATCCAGAGCCACACAGTCCCGTCGGCCACCACCCTGTCTATGGCCTCTCCCGCAGGATACCTGTCGAGGAAGCTGTCTATGGCTCCGCGAGCCACCACCGTCGTGAGGCCCACCAGGAGCAGTATCATGAGGCCGTCCGAGGCGCGGTCGCCCAGGTCGGTACCCACCACCGTGGAGAGCGCACACTTCTCGCGGTCGCTGATGTAGACACACCGCCATGCCTCGCCAAGAAACGGAAACACGAGATTGAGAGCATAGGCCCCGAAGATGGAGACGCTCTCGGCCAGAACGGGAATGCGTGGGATGCCCGCCGCACGCAGCTGGATGCCCCAGCGCACACCGCGGATGACGTGAGACAGCACCGTCAGCAACATCATGGCCGCGATGTAGCGGTAGTCTATGCCCTCTCTGATGATGGCCATGACCTTGTGGAAGTCGACTTTGTGGAAGAGCCACACGACAAGTCCGGCCGACACTGCCACCGACAGAGCCACCTTCACCGCGTCGCCTATCTTTACTTTGTGGTAACCCATAACGCCGGGGGATATTGGAGTTGATCGTATTCTACTCCAACACCCCCCGGTGCTACAATGTTCAGAAGTCAGCAGACTCCGTCAGTCCATATCGGCATGATTATGGCCGGCCACCATACGTGCAAACGACGAGGGCACGGGGGTGGAGAAGTTCATATCCTTGCGGCTGACGGGATGGATGAAGCGCAGTGTCTGCGCGTGGAGAGCCATGCGGTGGATGGGCGACGACTTGGCTCCGTAGCGGCGGTCGCCCGAGATGGGATGACCCAGGTCCTTCATGTGGACACGTATCTGGTTCTTGCGGCCCGTGTCCAGCTCCACCTCCATCAGCGAGTAGCCGTTGCGGCTCTTGAGCGTGCGGTAGCGCGTCACCGCGAGCTGTCCCTCAGAGGGGTCGGAAGTCGAGTAGACCTCATAGCGCGAATTCTCGGCCAGATAGCTTCTCACCTCTCCCTCGGCAGGCTCGGGAGCACCCTCCACCACGGCAAGATACTTGCGCGAGAGCACCATATTGTTCCAGTTGTGCTGCAGGCGCTCCTTGGCCTCTACAGTCTTGGCAAACACCATCAGGCCGGAGGTGTCGCGGTCAAGGCGGTGCACTATGAAGAGCTTGTTGCGCGGGTCCTTCCACTTGAGGTAGTCGCGGAGTATGGAATAGGCAGTGCCGTCGGTCACCTTGTCATTGCCCATCGAGAGGAGGCCATAGCCCTTGTTGACCACGATGATGTCATCGTCCTCATACACTATCTTGAGGCGACGGTTGTAGAACACCCTGAACTCGCGGGTGAGATTGGCCTGGACGGTGTCTCCGGACGCGAGGGGAGTGTCAAACTGTCTGACGGGCAGGCCGTTGACAGCTATCTGATTGTGAGCCAGAAGGCTCTTGACAGCCGTGCGCTTGCGCGAGGGCATGACTGATATGAGAAACTCCAGCAGCGGCGCGGACTCGGCCACACGGTAGGTTTCGATCACGTCGGGACGGAACTGGTTGCGTTCGGCTCCGGGCTTGGTGGATAACGGTTTGCGCGGTGACATACTTGGTTATGATTTTTTACGGGTTGAGGATGCGCGTCGCGCAGTCTTTTTGGGAGCGTTCTCCTGGTCGGCCATGATAGCCTTCACCTCGTCGAGGCTCAGCGAGGCCGGGTCGGTCACAGTCTTGGGTATCTTATAGTTGGTCTTGTCGCAGGCAATGTAGACCCCGTAGCGGCCGTTGAGTATCTGTATGGCCGGATCGGTGTCGAAAGTCTTCACCACCTTGTTGCTGTCGGCCTCGCGCTTGGCTGTGATGAGAGCCGCAGCCTCCTCGAGCGTGATGGAAGTGGGCGAAAGGTCCTTGGGGATGGAGACAAACTTGCCGTCGTGGCGTATGTAGGGACCGAAGCGGCCTATGGCGGCCACAACCGCCTTGCCTTCAAACTCGCCCACCTCGCGAGGCAGGTCGAAGAGCTTGAGAGCCTCCTCGAGCGTGATGTCAAACACACTCTGGTCCTTGCGAAGCGAGGCGAAGCGAGGTTTCTCCTCGCCTTCCGACGAGCCTATCTGGGCTATGGGGCCGAAGCGGCCTATCTTGACCGAGACGGGCTGGCCTGTGGCAGGGTCGTTGCCGAGCACCCTCTCGCCCACCTTGCGCTCTGTGTGAAGGCCCGAAGCCTTCTCCACCTCGGGGTGGAAGTTGCCGTAGAAAGCCGATATCTCGGCGTTCCAGTCGCTGTCGCCCTCGGCAATGCGGTCAAACTTCGCCTCCATCCCCGCCGTGAAGTCATAGTCGAGGATATCGGGGAAGTGGAGTGTCAGAAACTCGTTGACAATCATGCCCGTGTCGGTCGGTATGAGCTTGCCCTTGTCCGAGCCGGCGCTCTCGGTGCGTGTCCTGGAGGCTATGCGTCCCTTGCGGTCGAGAGTGAGCACCTCATACTCGCGCTTCTCGCCGGGCTTCTCGCCCTTCACTATGTACTCGCGGTGCTGGATGGTGGAGATGGTGGGAGCGTAGGTCGACGGGCGTCCTATGCCGAGTTCCTCCATCTTCTTCACAAGCGAGGCCTCGGTGTAGCGCGGAGGAGCCAGAGTGAAACGCTGCGTAGCGGTGACCTCCTCCATGCCCAGACGCTCGCCGCAGGTCATGCGGGGCAGCATAGAGCCGGTGCCCTCGGCCGAGGTATCATCGTCAGTACCCTCGAGATAGAGGCGCAGGAAACCGTCAAACTTCACCACCTCGCCCGTAGCCGTGAAATGCTCCTTGCGTCCCGAGATACCTATCTCGGCCGTAGTCTTCTCCATCTCGGCATCGGCCATCTGCGAGGCAAGAGTGCGCAGTCTGATGAGGCGGTAGAGCTTCTTCTCCTGCGCAGTGCCATCGACCGTCTCGCGGTCCATATAAGTGGGACGGATAGCCTCGTGAGCCTCCTGTGCCCCCTTCGACGAGGTGTGGTAGCGGCGTATCTTGAGATACTCCTCGCCAAGCTCCTTGCGTATGAGGTCGGCAGCAGTGTTGAGAGCCAGCGAAGAGAGATTCAGAGAGTCGGTTCGCATATAGGTGATATGTCCCGCCTCATAGAGCTTCTGGGCTATCATCATGGTCTGCGACACCGAAAACCCGAGCTTCCTGCCCGCCTCCTGCTGGAGGGTGGAGGTGGTAAACGGAGGCGCGGGCGACTTCTTGACAGGACGCACGCTCACATCGCCAACCTCAAACTCGGCCTTCGCACAATCGGCCAGAAAAGCCTCGGCGCTCTTCACGTCGGCCAGACGCTGCGACAGCTCTGCATCCACCGAGCCGCCGGCCGGAAGCGAGAAGCGGCCGGTCACACGGAAGTAAGGCTCCGACCTGAAAGCATTGATCTCGTTCTCGCGGTCCACTATGAGGCGCACGGCCACCGACTGGACACGTCCGGCCGACAGAGCCGGCTTGATCTTCTTCCACAGCACGGGCGACACCTCGAAACCCACTATGCGGTCGAGCACACGGCGAGCCTGCTGCGCGTCGACAAGATTGATATCTATCTCGCGAGGATTCTCGATGGCATGGAGTATGGCATTCTTCGTGATTTCGTGAAACACTATGCGGCGGGTGTTCTCGGGCTTCAGGCCCAGCACTTCGTAGAGATGCCACGCGATGGCCTCACCCTCGCGGTCCTCATCGGAAGCGAGCCACACGGTTTCGGCACTCTTCGCAGCCTTCTTCAGCTCGGCCACAAGCGCCTTCTTGTCGGCCGGAATCTCATACACGGGCTGGAAGTCCGAGTCGACATTCACCGAGATATCCTTCTTGCGCAGGTCGCGTATATGACCGTAGCTTGACATCACCCGGTAGTCCTTACCGAGAAATTTTTCAATCGTCTTGGCCTTGGCCGGAGACTCTACTATGACGAGGTTCTTCATATCGATAATACATGGTAGTTGCAGAGCAGCCTCTCCGCCATCCGCGGCGGCTTCAGCTCGTTTCGGTCGGCAAAGTTAGCGAAAACTCTCAATATACCACCTATATTTAACAATAAATGATAATCAGAGGCCGCGCCCAGCCCCGACAACCTATCATTTTTATCATTATCACCCCCACACCCACGCCGCCTCACACCGCCACGCGTGATAATAATGATAATCGATAAAACACACACACCACACGGCACGACGCGACATTATCGCACCTTTCAGCCCCCGCCAAGCCGTAACTTTGCATCACGGAAGGACGACAACCAAAGCGTCCGGCACAAACGACAAGAAAATGAAAGTAAACGTCAACGACACCGCGCGATTCTCCATCGCCGACGCCCTCTCAGACAGAAAGGGCGAGACACACCGCATCTCATCCGTCATCGACGAATGGCTCGACTCCCGGCCGGCCATCTCACGCCCACCCTCCCCCACCGGCCGACAGGAGTGCAGGGACACCACCCGACAAAGGCCGCAGGCCAGCGTCACACGCATGACATCAGGCAAAGACTGGTGGCTCCAGGCCGTAGCATCCGGAATGCAGAGACAGCTCTGCGGACCGCTCTGGTACGAACAGGAGATATGCATCCTGTTTGCCGACACAAACGTGGGCAAATCACTGCTCGCAGTGCAGATAGCCGACATGATAAGCCGCGGAGCGGGATGCGCCACCACACTCCCCGAACTCCTCCCCCAGACACCGCCACAGCAAGTGGTCTACGCCGACTTCGAGCTGAGCATGACACAGTTCGCCCGGCGCTACTCGGCCGCCGGACCCGACGGCGACGAGGAAGCCATGACATCCAGGACCTACTACGCATTCTCGCCAATGTTCCACCGGGTCGAACTCTTCTACGACACCGACAACACCGACCCCGAGGAATTCGCACGCAAGGAATTCGCCGACCTCATACTCGGCGACCTCGAGCGACGCCTCGCCGAGACAGGAGCCAAAGTGCTCATAATCGACAACATCACATTCATGGCCTCGGGCACCGAGACAGCAGCCGACGCAATGCCGCTCATGAAAAAACTCACATCCATGAAGAAAAGACTCGGCCTCAGCATACTCCTCCTCGCTCACACCCCCAAGCGAAGCCTCTCAAACCCCCTCACACGCAACGACCTGCAAGGCTCAAAAATGCTCATCAACTTCGCCGACTCAGCCTTCGCCATAGGATCCTCAGCACAGGGAGCCGACTACCGCTACATCAAACAGATAAAACAGCGCAACTGCGAGGAAGTCTACGGACCCGACAACGTTCTCCTCTGCCTCCTCGGACGCACCATCCCCGAATTCGTCGGATTCGCATCAGCAGGCACAGGCCCCGAGACACCCCACCTCGCCGCAGAGCCCGCAGCACGCAAAGACCGCGGACGCCCCGACAAACGCGAACTCGCCACAACCCTACGCGCACAGGGAAAGACACCATCCGAAATAGCCGCACAGACAGGCATCCCGCTGCCCACAGTCTACCGATGGCTCCAGCAGACCGGCGCAAACACATAGCAACCCGCCACACACTCCCCCCGGCAGACCCGCCGATTATTATTATCATCATTATCACCCACCCCACCCCGCAAAGACCGCAGCCACAACACATGATAATGATAATGACACCCACCGCCCCATCCCCGCAGACAATAAAAAAACCTCATTCCACCAGCCTCACGGGGTAAAATGAGAATTATCCTATTTTGTATTTGTTCTAATAAAAAACGGAGGGGACCTCGCGGCAGCCTCCGTGCTTTAACCTAACTTTTTGTTGACATTAATCTAATTGAAGCATTCTTTTTACGCTTGCAAATTTAATAAATAAGTTTCAATTTTACCCCCCCCCCAATGTTAACTTGTGTTAAAAAGTTACCTCTTCGGCTTCAGCAGCTCCACAAGCTCCCTCATCCCCGCCGTAGCCGGGAGAGCGATAGTGTGGACACCGGCCCCCACACGCGCCGGACGAGGATCGATATAATAGACCGGCACCCCGGGACGCACACAGTCCATCAGCCCCGCAGCCGGATAGACAGCAAGCGAAGTGCCTATCACAACAAAGACATCAGCCTCCCTCACCCACTCGACAGCCCTCTCTATATTAGGCACAGCCTCCTGGAAAAACACTATGTGGGGACGCACACGGTGCCCGTCGGACATACGCATACCAGGCGAAGTCTCCAGATGCTCCTCGTCAAGCACATAGAGCCGCTCGGGGTCCGAAAGCGAACGCGCCTTCATCAGCTCGCCATGTAGATGCAGAACCCTCGACGACCCCGCCCTCTCGTGGAGATCATCCACATTCTGAGTGATCACATACACGTCATACCACTTCTCAAGCTCCACGAGAGCCTCGTGGGCCGAATTGGGCCGACACTTCACCAACTGCCGGCGGCGCTCGTTGTAGAACCTGTGGACAAGCTCCGGATCACGGGCAAAACCCTCCGCGCTACACACATCCATCACCGGATAATTCTCCCAGAGACCGTCGGCATCGCGGAAAGTAGAAATACCGCTCTCGGCACTTATACCCGCCCCCGAGGAAATTACAAGTTTCTTCTTCATAAAATCAAAAAATAGTTTAAGAGGGTGTTTCATAACGATTGTTAATTTGTGGGAAGTCTGTTTAGGAGCA
>CAJUGS010000049.1 GCA_910586305.1 uncultured Duncaniella sp. | reverse complement strand
ATAACCGCCCCTTCCACAGCCGGACTTTCAATCACGAAAGACCGGCTGTTTTTTTTGTTTATATACACGGCCCTTTTGTTTATCATGTGGAGATCTATTCGGCGTCACTGGTCCATTTAGCCATTATTGAATCATAATGTTGGGTTTCCTTGAATTGTCTGATTTGTTTGTTGAGTTTGTCGGCCAGATTTTTCTTTTCCTTATTGATCAGCCACGACTGGAACTGGGTGAAAGAGACTTGTGTGGATACTTTTATCTGTGGATAGTCTTGCTGTATTTTCTTTGCGACATACTCGTTTACCACTGCGCGTGGTATTTTCCCTTTTGCAGTCAGTAATACAAGCTGTTCGGCCGTGTATTCGCTTGTGGCGCGTATATTGATTGTGTCGCCTATCTCCCGTGACAGATTCTCGAGTCGCTCCGTTGCCGGAGTGCCTTTGACTACCCATACATCTTTTCCGGCGAGTTCAAGTGGATTGCTGATTGTCGTGTCGCGGCTCACCAGTACCTGGTGGTCAGTGTAAACCGGAGTTGTGAAGATAAATTTTTTCTTTAGCTGGGCGGTCATAGGTATGTCGGCGACGAGGAGATCATATATTCCCTTTTCAAGATTCTCCAAGCCTTCGGATGCTGACGATATGGGATAGTATTTGAATTTATCTCCGTACTCGGCAGAAAGCGTACGGAGTATCTCGTAGTTGAGACCTCCGAGCGTGTCGCCGTAGCGGTAGATGGACATAGGGGAATAGTGAATGGCGACATTCACAGAGTCGCCTCCTGCTTTCTGGTATTTATATCCGGCTTCTTTTTCGCTGTCAGAATAGTATTTTGTTGTAGCAATGACTCCCACGGCTATTATCGCGAGAATCATTAGAAAGAAGCGTTTCGGATGTCCGAAGAATGGTTTCATATACGTTATATGCTTTTAAAGAGAGTGGTCTCTAAAGCATATAACGTTTTGTGAGATGGATTAGTTAGCGAAGTTGACGCTTACACCCATCTGGAATCTACGTGGATTGAGAGGGTAATGGGGGATTGAGAAATAGTCGTTGCCGCCTATTATGCCTTGATTAACGTGGCTGAAGAGTATGTAGAACCGCGCTCTTGACAGCTTCATGTTTATATAGGCGTTCATGAATGGATAATTGCCACATTTTATTTCCTTCTGATTGCAGAAGGCCATTGTGGCCGGCTGATATGAAGGTGCGTAGTAACGTGTGTAGTAGTCGAGGTCAACTCCCAATTGCACGTCAAGTACACGTGCCAGCTTGAACTGAAGGTACAGGTTGGAGTAGACGGCAAATTTGGGAAGCGGGATCACAGACTCGTCCGTGGAGGTCTGATAGACCAGAGTGTTTCGCCAGTTTAGGGCTCTCCATCTGAAATCCTGATGTGCGCGTACTGAGAATACTTGTACGTTTCCTGTATGCTGAACCGGAAGCCCGTCGGAATTGAAGTATATGAGGTTCTGCACATTTTCTACCCCGACTTCGGCTTTGGTAGAAGTATGTGGTATGTCGAGTTTTCCTCCGAAACGTATGCGTCGTGTCTTTCCGAAGTCATTTTTCCAGATGAAATGGTTGGACACGTAATTGTTCATCAGATACGGGGCGGTGGTGTTGCTGAAACGTCCGTACCCTTTGAGCGTGACGGTGTCGCCAAGAAGACGTAGATGTGTAGAAATTTCGCCGTCGGCTTTGATCTCACCGGCTGCCGCGCCTACGAGACCGAGTTGTACGGTGGCTCTGTAGTTAAGAATGGACCCCTGCTGTTTAGTGAGCTGTGCTCCGGCCCACAGGAGGTTCTGGGTTATTTTGGGTGTGAGCTTGCTTCCGAGTGGGTAGGGCGTTAGTCCTGCTGGCCGGTCCGGCCCGCTGAAAGGTATTGTGTCGATTGTCTGGTTGTATTTTCGCAGCTCGTGTGTAATGAAGGCTGCAAGTCCTGCTTTGGCATATTTGTTGAAACCCTCGAGGAGTGAGACTCCGAGTGTATTGCGCATTGAGGAGTATGATGTCAAATCTCGTGTTCCGTCGGCCTGTATATAATGGTTCTGCCAGAAATCCTCTTCGTTCGACTTGGTGTTTGTGAAGCGGTGTGTGCCACTGTCATATGCGAATGTCCATATGAAGCTTGATACGGGGACGAGTTCACGGTGTATGACTGAATCGGTGTGTATTGAGTCGTACGTCTCTTTCCAGAAGCCCACTTTGTAGCGATGGTTCATATAGAACTGTTTGCCTTTTATACGGTTGTGTGAGGCGGTGAGATTTGTGGGTATAACTTTCGGGTCGACGTGTTCCACTCCACCGTTGACTTTTTCCGTGTCGAGTATCCAGAGGTCGTCGGTGATACCTCCGTTTTCCTTGTTGACGAAGTTGAAGGCATTGTAGTAGGTCTGGAGTTCGTATCTCTCGCCCAGATATGAGGCCGACAATCCCCAAGTGAAGCCTTTTGCGGCCTGGTAGTTGTATGAACCTTTCGAATAGGGGTAGTCCACAAGGGCACCTATCTGCAGGCGTGGGGTGGCGTTGCCTGTGAACATGAATTTGAAGTAGTCCTGAGCTATTTCGCGTCCGCCACCTGTGTTGTAGCTCACAAGCGACATCGGTATGGGAGTGTTGTAGAAACGTGCCTTGTTCTCAGACGGGAGCCAGAAACGTTTTGCATCGTGCAGAAAGAAACGGCTCATGGGCTCGCGGTCGAGGTAGATCATCTCCTCGCCTGCCGAGGCCTGGTTGCCGGTTGTGGCGAAAGCCGGTGATATGGCTGACGGGACGGCATTCTGATAGTAGTTGTATAGCAGTGTGTCGATGGGTGCGTCTTCGCGCAGTCCTAACGGCTGGAGAAGTTTCCAGGCCACGTAGGGCGCCATCTTAGGTTCGGCTGATTCAGTATTGACGGCCAGGCCGGATATGATTGAGATGAGTATTATTGCTCGGATTATACCTTTCATGGGTGCAAAGATACGGCTATTTTCGTAATTTTCAGACAGTACAAAAAAAAATTATCCGTCATCACGACGAATAATCTTCTTACCTTAAATCTAATACCATGAAAAACTGATGCAAAGGTACGCACTCTTTGGAAAATGCCAAAGAAATATGCTTAAAAACACATTGTGTTTAATTTATTTTAACATAATTGCGATTACTCGGGCTTGTCGTTAACATTGATTAGATGTTGGACGCTATTTTTCTTGCTTGCTCCAGCGATTGAGGTCTACCGATATCTATCCAGTTGTATTGGCCTGCAGGGATGAATGCCCTAATGTCGAGTCGGGCGCAATGGGAGATATAAAACTGGGTTATTGAGAAGCAAGGTGTGTCGTGAGAAGCCTCTACAAGCAGACGAAGGATGTCAGGTGAGATTATGTGGATTCCTCCAAATGCAAGCTGGACTGAGGAGGATAGTGTGTCGGCGTCATAGGGCGAGCGAGTCTCCTGGGTAGTGACATTTCTCCACCCGGTCATTCTCCCGCCGGGGCTGAAGAGCAGGTAGCGCGAAGTGTTTCGATTGCCTGCGAGAAGCGTGGCCTCGGCCCCGGAGCCTGTGTGTTGCGCCATCATCTGTCGCAGATCAATGTCGGTATATATGTCGGCATTGTGCAGCAGTATGTCTTCCTCATAGCCAAGCAGTCCGGCCGCTTTTGCCACTCCTCCGCCCGTATCGAGAAGAAGCTCCGATTCGTCACTTATTTTGATTGATACTCCCGGGCAATCAATACTATCGATATATTCCTTTACCTTGTCTGCATGATGGTGTACGTTGACCACTATCTCGGTTATACCGGAGGCGATCACACGGTTTATCACACGCTGCAGCATGGTGACACCTCCAACCTCTATGAGGGCTTTGGGGACGGTGTCGGTGAGCGGGCGTAGACGTGTGCCGAGTCCGGCTGCAAATATCATTGCTTTCATAGTATTGTGTGTATTGATTGTTCGCGATGACACAGGATTACCCTGACCTCAGGATGCAGCTTTTTGATATGTTCGGCTGTGTGTTGTGCCGAGTAGACGCTGCGATGCTGTCCGCCTGTGCAGCCGTAGGAGACTGTGAGCGATGTAAACCCGCGTGTCAGATAGTTGTCAACAGCTGCATCTACAAGTGAGTAGCAGGCACTGAGAAATATTGTGATTTCTCCTCGTTGTTCCAGAAAGTCTATCACCTCTCTGTCCAGGCCTGTCAATGATCGATATTCTTCGTATCTTCCCGGGTTGTCCATTGCCCGGCAGTCGAAGACAAATCCGCCTCCGTTGCCCGAGGGATCCTCCGGAATACCTTTTTTATATGAAAAGCTGCTTACTCTCACTGTCAGTCCTTCGAAACCATCGCATTTCTGCTCCAGATCCTGATTTGTCAAGAGCTCGATCACTTTCATGAGATAGGGATATCTGTCAAACGGTTTTTCGGTGAGTCTTTTCAGACCGGCCAGTGCAGGGGGGATGCTGCGCAGAAAGTGTGACTTGCGTTCGGTCTTACCTCTCAGACCATAGGCTCCGAGGGTCTGCAGTGAGCGGACAAGAGCCATCAGTCGTATTTCGTAACGGAGTGTGTCGGGATTTGGCCTATTACCGAGGCGGGCGGCCTCGTCGATATAACTGTCGATTAGCCATTCGCGTGTATCTGTGTCAAATCCTGCTCTTGCCTGGTGTATGAAGGATGCGATATCATAGGCTGCAGGGCCCTTGCGTCCGCCCTGGAAGTCAATCATCCATGGTGTGCCGTCGGGAGCAATCATCACATTTCTTGACTGGAAGTCGCGGTGCATGAATACTCCCTTTTGCCGCGTCATTGCGGCCACATCGGCCGCCAGTCTCTCGAAGTCGGCTTGCAGATGGGGCTCGCTATAGGATATTCCTGTCGTGTTCAGATAGGAGTATTTGAAGTAATTCAAATCCCACATCACTGATTGCTCGTCGAAGGCCTCCACAGGGAAGCAATGTCTGAAATCCAGTCCCTCACACCCTTTGATGTGAAGGGATGCGAGCATACGGATACTCTTTTCCAAAAAATCACGTTCGGCGAGGCAGCTGAAAAGCTGTCTGTCGCCGAGATCAGTGATGATATACGACATTCCGTCATTGGAAACGGCTTTAACCTCAGGCACCGGCAGACCGAGGGAGGAGAAATGACGCGACAGGTATACAAACGCATCATTTTCCTCTTTTGATGTTCCCGCGACTCCAACGAGTGTCGCAGTGGCTCCGCCGATGCGATAATATCTGCGGTTGGATCCGGCCGGAGTCAGTGCCTTTGTCCACTCCGGTTCAGTCCCGGTGACGTGCCGGTATAGAGTTGTGAGATTCTTGATATCCTCCATAATTGCTTTACTATAGTGACAAAGTTACGAATTAAACACAACATAGGAATATACACTTGTGGGAAAAAATGAGGGAATCACGATGGGGAGTTAAAAATGTGTTATCACCAACTTTTTCTTCCACTTTTTGTTCTATTGATATACGCCCGGTATGGTGAGACTGCCCGTGCCGGCTTGTATATCGCAAATAATCATTAATGAAACGATAAGCTCCAAAGCCGAAGTATAAGCTCGGCGTCAGGACAATAAAAAACACACACAACTATGAATACTGCTCCTCTACAAGGCATCAAGGTGATTGATTTCACCGAGGTTCAATCCGGACCTTCCTGTACCCAACTTCTCGCATGGCTTGGCGCCGACGTGATAAAGATCGAACGTCCCGGTGTCGGTGATGCTACCCGAAACGAACTCCAGTTCTCTCCCGACTGCCCGAGCTACTACTTCCTCCAGCTCAATTCCGACAAGAAATCACTCTCTCTTGACGCAGCCACACCCGACGGTAAGAAGATTCTCACCAAGCTCCTCCAGACCGCAGATATTTTCATAGAAAATCTCCATCCGGGCGCAATGGAAAAGCTTGGTTTCGGCTGGGATGAAGTTCACAAACTGAATCCGAGGTGTATCTATGGCACTATCAAAGGTTTCCCGGTTTCATCCAAGTTCAAGGATCTCAAGGCTTATGAGCCTATCGCACAGGTGACCGCCGCTGCCGCCTCCACGACCGGATGGTGGGAGGGTGACAAGGATGTCCCCACCCAGTCCGGTGCAGCGCTCGGCGACTCCAATACCGGTATGCATCTGACCATAGGTATCCTTGCCGCCCTCGCACAGCGAGAGAAGACAGGTGAGGGATGCTACGTCTACCAGTCGATGCACAACGCCTGTCTTAACCTCTGCCGTATCAAGACCCGTGACCAGCTTACCCTCGACAAGATCGGCTATCTAACCCAATTCCCTCAGTACCCCGACGGGAAGTTCGGTGACTTCGTGCCAAGAAGCGGTAACACCGAGGGTTCGGGTGTTCTTGGATGGACCTACAAATGCAAGGGATGGGAGACCGACCCCAATGCATATGTCTACGTGATTCTCCAGCGTCCGCTCAAACAGTTTGAGATGGCTTGCAAGGGACTCGGATTCGAGGACTGGCTCACCAATCCTGATTTCAACACTGCCGATGCGCGAGACCGTCATAAGAAAGAGGTAATCGCCCGTATACAGTCCTACTGTATCGACAAGGATAAATACGAGGTTACAGCCGAACTCTCAAAGTATGGTATTCCTGTTGGTCCTGTGATGAGTACCAAGGAAATCATGGACGATGAGAGCCTCTATGACGGAAACACTCTCGTCAAGATCAATCAGGGAGGCAAGGTAGGCGAATTTGTCACCGTTGGTGTCCCCTTCACTATGTCAAACTATCAGCCGGTCTATGGCCCGTGTCCTACTCTCGGTGGCAACACCGATGAAGTGCTTAAGGAATATGGCTTTACCGACCAGGAAATAGCCGAATTCGCGGCCAACCATACCACCACCCCCAAGCCCAAGGCATAACGGTCTCCGGCTCACGGATTTTCAACGACAAGTAAAATAAACAAGCATATGAGAAAATAGAGGGGGCAATGTCAGGTTGTCTCTTGATAAGAGAGTCAATAAAAATCGACCGGCATTGCCCCCTTTTCTCATTACCGATTCATGAAAGTATTTAAAATGGCTACAACAGTATCAACAAATACAATGACAACTCCGGCTACTCCTCACTATCCAGAGCAGGTGACAGGTATGGATATACTTGCCCGCGCTCTCAAGGAGATGGGTATTCAGAATGTCTACGGCCTTGTGGGCATTCCCATTACAGAGGCCGCTTATATCATACAGGGCAAGGGAATTCGTTTTGTCGGATTCCGCCACGAGCAACAGGCCGGTATGGCTGCGGCCACCGAGGGTTATCTTACAAAAAAGCCCGGTGTGCTCATGACTGTATCTTCGCTCGGCTTTCTCAACGGACTCACCGCCACGGCCAATGCCACCGTCAACTGCTATCCCATGATTCAGATTTCCGGTGCGTCCGATCCTACAATGGTGGATATGAACGTCGGAACTTACGAGCAGCTTGACCAATACAACACCGCCAAGCCTCTTGTCAAGGCCGTGTTCAGGTGCAGCAAGGCCGAGGATATTCCATCGGCTGTGGCCCGTGCCTATCGAGCCGCTGTGTCAGGCCGTCCTGGCGGAGTTTATATCGACATGACGACTCCCGCTCTCGGCCAGGTGATGAATGCTTCGGATGCGGATAAGCTATTCTACAAACCGGTGGATCTCTACTCACCCGTAGCCCCGAATGCCGAGGCCGTGTCGCGCGCTGTCGAGACCCTTGTTTCAGCCAAACGTCCCGCCATTCTTCTCGGTAAAGGTGCAGCCTATGCGCAGATTGACGATAAGATCAAGACTATCATAGAGAAATACAACATTCCATATTTCCCCATGTCGATGGCCAAGGGGCTTATGCCCGACGACGGACCTCTGAGCGCCCTCTCCTGCCGGTCGACGATTATGAAAGAGGCTGATGTGGTGATGCTCATCGGCGCACGTCTCAACTGGCTTCTCTCTTTCGGCAAGGGGAGATGGAACCCGGACATGAAGTTCATACAGCTCGATGTTGCTCCCGAGGAGATTGACGTCAATGTCCCCATAGCTGCTCCGGTGGTAGGCGATATGGGCCTTGCGCTCGATGCTATTCTGGCCGGAATGGAAGGAAAGACGATGAGTGCCGATCCCTCGTGGCTCCAGTCGCTCCAGGCCGAGACCAAGACCAAGAACGCCAAGTTCAGTGAACGTCTTGTAGCCAACAAATCGGCAACTCCAATGGACCACTGGACTGCTCTCGGCGTTATCAAACCCATCATGGAAAGCAACCCCGATATCATTCTTGTCAACGAAGGCGCCAACACTCTTGATGACACGCGCGACTCTATAAATATGTCGCTTCCGCGCCATCGAGTAGACTGTGCCACGTGGGCCATTATGGGCATGGGTATGGGCTCGATGGTAGGAGCCGCAGTGGCTACCGGCAAGAAGGTAGTGGCCATCGAAGGAGACTCGGCATTCGGATTCTCAGGCATGGACTTCTCCACAGCCTGCCGATTCGGCCTACCATGTACGGTGGTCGTATTCAACAACGGCGGTATTTATAACGGTGTGGGCAAGCCTATGGACAATACTGCCGATCCGGCACCTACCACGCTAAATATCAACGCCCGTTATGACAAACTCGGCGAGGCGTTTGGCGCCAAGGCTTACTATGTGCAGACTCCCGACGAACTGCAGAAAGCTTTCACCGAGGCTATCGCCTCAGGAAAACCATGTCTGATCAACGTTCAGCTTGCAGCCGATTCAGGCAAGGAGTCGGGTCATATCGGCTATCTCAATCCGGCTCCTCTTGAGCAGATTACTGTATAGTCTCTCTCCGGCACCGCCGGTCGGCCACGGTCGGGCGCGGGCTCTGACGGCCTCCGCCCGCCATGGTTTTTTCCACCACACTCCTTTACTCTCCAAACTCATTCAAAGTTATGTCACACGTTATTCTCTATGCGATTGTCCCGATTATCGTGGTGATGCTCGCCGGATTTTTTTCGGGGAAGGCGGGTATATTCAATGGCGATGATTCAAAGAAGTTCAACAAGGTTGTTCTTGATTATGCCTTACCCGCCGCCCTTTTCATATCCATCGTGCAGTCGTCACGCGAGATGCTTGCAGCCGATGTGAAGCTGACCATAGTGTCGCTTATCGCCATCATGGGCTGCTTTATGGCCGTGTACTTTGTGTTCCGTCTCTTCAAGGGGAACACCGGAGCCGATGCTGCCGTGTCGGCACTTATCAGCGGTTCTCCCACTATCGGATTCCTCGGCTTTGCCGTGCTTGAGCCTATTTTCGGCACCACCCCGGCTGTGGCTCTCGTGGTAGCTATTGTGGGCATTGTGGTCAATGCTGTTGGTATCCCGGTGGGACTATCGCTCATGAACGCCTCTCTTGAAAAACAGAAACCAGGTTCAACCAAGGGCGACAGTGCCTGGAAGCCTGTGATCCACGCCCTTGAACAGCCTGTGGCGTGGGCCCCGATTCTGGCCGTGGTGTGGGTGCTTGTCGGTATACCATGGCCCAAATGGGCAAGTCCTTCGTTTGATCTTATCAAGGGTGCCAATGCCTCTCTTGCCGTGTTCTCGGCCGGTATAACTCTCTCTGCCGTCAAGGTCCAGATCAATTTCCAGGCCATTGTAGGTTCGGTGATGAAGATGGTGCTCATGCCTGCCGTGGCACTTGTGCTCGGACTTCTCTTCGGCATGGAGGTCATGAATCTCAAGATGCTTGTAGTAGCCTGTGCCCTTCCTCCAGCTTTCTCCGGTATCATTATTGCCGATGAGTATGACACGTATGTCGCTACCGGCACTACATCGCTCACCCTCTCGGTCATTCTTTTCGTGGCCTTCTGCCCGTTGTGGTTGTGGATATGTGACCTCGTCACCCACACCACAGGATTCTGATGACACTCAGACTGGACGGGGGTGTGCGGTATGTCAACCCGTCCCATCCCCGTTTTCAGTCTGCCACTGTTTCTACGTTCCTCATAATTGACTCCCTATGACTAAACAGATACTCGACGGCTGCACGGCTGCCGCTCATGTGGCGTTTGCAATGAGCGACGTTGCCACTGTCTATCCCATAACCCCCATCGCCTCGATGGGCGACACTGCAATGAGGTGGGGATTGGCCGGCAGACGCAATCTCATGGGCCAGGCCTTCGAAGTGAAGGAGATGGAGAGCGAGCTTGGTGCGGCCGGTGCCGTTCATGGCGCTCTCGCGGCCGGTGCGCTCGCAACAACTTTCACGGCCTCGCAGGGACTGATGCTGATGATTCCCAATATGTACAAGATTTCCGGCGAACTTCTCCCGGCTGTGTTTCATGTGGGGTGTCGTTCTCTTGCCACTCACGCGCTTTCCATCTTCGGTGACCACCAGGATGTCATGGCCTGTCGTGCCACTGGGTTTGCCATGCTTGCTTCTGCGTCCGTGCAGGAGACAATGGATCTTGCCATCGTGGCCCATCTTGCAGCAGTGGAAGGGTCGCTTCCGGTGCTGCATTTTTTTGACGGATGGCGCACATCCAGCGAGATGGATACCATAGATGTGGTTGATTATGACACTATACGCCCTCTTGTCGATACTGAAAAGGTGGCGGCCTTCCGACGTCGCGGTCTCAATCCAGAGCATCCCGAACTGAGGGGGTCATGCCAGAATCCGGATGTATACTTCCAGAACACCGAGGCCAGAAACAGATATTACGATGCCTTCCCGTCCATAGTGCAGAATGCAATGGACCGTGTGGCCAAAGCTACCGGCAGAGCATACCGGCTCGTAGACTACATCGGCGCGCCGGATGCCGACCGTGTGATAGTGATTATGGGCTCCGGAGCCGAAGTGGTGAGCGAGACTGTGGAATATCTGAACCGTGTGAAGGGGATGAAGACCGGTGTTGTCAAGGTGCGTCTTTACCGTCCGTTCCCGGCTGCGGAACTACGCAAAGTTCTCCCTCCCACAGTCAGAATTGTGGCTGCGCTCGACCGCACCAAGGAGTTTGGTGCCGAGCACGAGCCTCTGTGCATGGATGTCGTCTCGGCTCTTGCCGGGACAGGTGTGAAGGTTGTTGGCGGTCGCTACGGGCTGTCGAGCAAGGAATTTGACCCCTCGATGGTTAAAGCTGTGTTCGACGAGCTCGGGTCTCCGTCGCCACGTCCGACATTCACAGTGGGTATCACCGATGATGTAACGGGCCTGTCTCTGCCGGTAGTAGATCATATCGATACTTCCGCCGTCTCAGGTACCTATCAGAGTGTCTTCTACGCCATAGGAAATGACGGCACTGTGGGTGGCACAAAGCAGGTGGCGACTATATTCGGAAACTATTCCGGACTTTATGCTCAGGCCTATTTCAACTATTCGGCCAAAAAGTCGGGAGGTTATACCATATCCCAGCTTCGCGTAGGAAAATCGCCTGTCACTTCGGCCTACTCAATAGAGAGTGCCGATTATGTGGCCTGCCACAAGACATCCTATGTATATCTTTTTTCAATGCTCGACAAGCTTCGGCCCGGCGGAATCTTTGTGCTCAATTCGCCATGGAAAGATACCGACCTACCTGCAAGACTGCCTCTGAAGATGCGTAAGGCCATCAAGGACAAAAGGGCGCGGTTTTATATTATTGATGCTGATGCGATTGCGGCTTCTGTCGGACTTTCGCCACGCGTGAATATGCCAATGGAGACTGTGTTTCTGTATCTGAGTGGTCTGATTCCATTCAAGGAGGCCTATGACTCACTTGCCTCGCAGATACGAACCAGCTATATGCATGAGGGTGGCGATGTGGTGGAGCGGAATCTCCGCGCAATAGCCATGGCGGTACCTGCTCTGCACGAGGTGGATTATGGGGCCATCAAGGGCTGGGATAACGTTGATGCTCATGAGGTTGTGTCTCATCCTCGGTTTGCCTCTGCTATACAGAAGGAGTTCATAGAGACTGTTCACACTCCCTGTATGCATGGCGAGGGCGACTCCATACCGGTGTCGGCCTTGGCGCCTGACGGCACTATGCCTATGGGCACAACGGCGTTTGAGCACCGGAGGATAGCCACGCGTGTCCCGGTGTGGGAGGCCGACAAATGTGTGGAATGCACCGAGTGCTCACTTGTGTGTCCCCATGCCGCCATACGTCCGTTCCTGCTGACAGCTGATGAGGCGGCAAAGGCTCCTGCCGGTATGACGATGAAGGATGCACACGGTGCACCGGCTCTTGCAGGGCTGAAATTCCGTATTCAGAATTATCCCGACGATTGTCTTGGGTGTTCGTCGTGCTCGCTTATATGCCCTGGCCACGCGCTCACTATGACTCCTGTAGAAGAGGTGGCTGCTCAGCAGAGACCGCTTCTGGAATGGCTGAGAGGAAATGTGGCTCCTAAGGAGAACCTGCTTCCTGCCGTGACTGTAAACGGCTCGCAGTTCCGCACACCGTGTCTGGAATTCTCGGGTGCCTGTGCAGGATGTGGCGAGACTCCATATGTCAAACTGCTCACCCAGCTGTTCGGACGGCGTATGGTGATAGCCAATGCCACCGGGTGCAGCTCGGTGTGGGGTGCGAATTTCCCGTCCAATTCCTATTGCACCACTCCTTCGGGTCAGGGACCTGCCTGGGGAAACTCCCTGTTTGAAGACAATGCAGAGTATGCCTACGGTATGCTGGTGGCCATGAGACATCGACGCGAGGAGGCTGTTGAGATGGTGCGGGATCTTATAGCAGATTCTTCGACAATGCCTTTTCTTAAGGCTCCGCTTCAGGCGTGGCTGTCGGCCAAGGACGATCCGGAGCTTTCGGCGGCAACAGCCTCACAGCTTGTGGAGATGATGAGCGGTCTGCGCGATGCATCGCCCAAATATGCAGCTCTTCTTGAGCGGTCGGACCAACTCGCGCTGAAGACTGTCTGGGCCATAGGCGGAGACGGCTGGGCCTATGATATAGGATTTGCCGGGCTTGACCATGTGCTTGCGTCGGGCGAGCCTGTAAAGATGCTTGTTCTGGACACCGAGTGCTACTCCAATACCGGCGGACAGGCCTCAAAGGCCACTCCGCGGTCGGCTGTGGCAAAGTATGCACCCGACGGTAAGAAAGTTTCCAAGAAAAATCTCGGTCGCATGATGATGACCTATGGTGATGTCTATGTGGCCTCTATTGCTCTCGGAGCCAATTATCAGCAGGCAATAGATGCTCTTGTAGAGGCTGAGCGATTTCCCGGACCGGCCATTGTGATAGCCTACTGTCCGTGTATAAATCATGGTATACGTCCGGGACTCGGCCATTCCATAATAGAGGAGAGAAGAGCTGTTGAGGCCGGCTACTGGCCGTTATATCGTTTCGATCCTCGCCTGAAGTCGCCTCTTGTGATAGATGGTGCTGTTCCCGGACCCGATAACAGTGGCAGGAACGGTGCGACCGGCCAGACTGCATCTCCCGGATATCCAAACCCTGAGCCACTGAGCCAGGTGGCGGAATATATCAACAATGACGACCGCTATGCCGATCTTCGCATGACCGATCCCGCCGAGGCAGGAGTGTTGCAGCCACAGCTCCAGGCTGACTGTGACAGAAATGCCGAGGCTCTTAGAAACTGTTTAAATTTGATTCAATAAAATTTTTATGGCAGCCAAAT
>CAJUGS010000048.1 GCA_910586305.1 uncultured Duncaniella sp. | reverse complement strand
CATACAAGCTCACATACATCGTGGACGGAGAGAGCTACAAGACAGTCGACGTTGAATTCGGGGCTAAGATCAATCCCGTCGAGGCGCCCGCCAAGGAAGGATACACATTCGCCCGTTGGGAGGGTATCCCCGAGACAATGCCCGCGAACGATGTGACTGTGAACGCTGTTTACACAGTCAACTCATACAAGCTCACATACATCGTGGACGGAGAGAGCTACAAGACAGCAGACGTAGAATATGGTGCTGAAATTACCCCGGCAGATGCACCCGAAAAAGAGGGATACACCTTCGCCGGATGGGATGGTCTGCCGGACTTCATGCCTGCAAAAGACATCACTGTAAGTGCATACTACACTGTCAACTACTACAAGCTAACAGTTTATGTGGACGGAGAGCTCTTCTATGAGACCGAGCTTGAAATGGGTGCTCCCATAGAGATTCCCGAACCAGAGATTCCTTCAGACAGAATCTTTGACGGCTGGGTTGAAGATGTTCCCGATACTATGCCCGCACATGATGTTGAAATCCATGGCACCACATCAGCTCAATCTGCTTTGTCAAGCATATTTGTCGACGAGAACACACTGCTGACAGTATACAATCTTAGCGGTCGTCTGCTGCTTAAAGATGTAACTATACGCGAAGCCAGCGATAGACTCTCGAAAGGCATCTATATCATCAATGGCAGAAAAGTCATTCTTTAATACGCTATTTAATAAACCAAATTATCAAATACAAACAACCATCGTTTATGCTTAAACCTATATTTCGGGTGCTCACCATTGCAGCCAGCATATTCTATCCCGTGCTGGCGCATGGAGGCATACTGACAGCAGAGGAAGCGAAAGTGGTGGCCACCGATTTTTTCCAAAACGTCGACGTGTCACGTCTGGCGAATGCCAATGCTCTAAAATTGGCATATATCGATAAAATCGACACTACTCCTCGTTACTACGTCTTCAATGCGACAGACGAAAAAGGCTTCATCGTCGTTTCGGCCGATGACACCGCTCTTCCGGTCATGGCCTACTCAACCACTTCGGCATGGATTCCACAGTCCATGCCGGAAGCAGCCGGTCGTCTTCTTGAAACAACCATATCCGCTCCCAACCCAAAGACAAAAAAGAACATTGCCAGGGCCCAGAGCGCACAAAAGGTGCTGAACACTCCGACCTGGAGCCAGGAAGCACCCTTCAACAGCATGATTCCCAACCGTCCCCTCGTGGGATGTGTGGGAACAGCGCTGGCTGAAATTCTAAAATACCACCAATACCCGGCCAACCGTCCTTCCTCTCTGGTAAAGGACGGTGAAGCCACCACCTATGACTGGAGCAGTATGCGCAACGACAACTATCGGAGCGGATACACCGGTGCTGAAGGCGATGCTGTGGGCACACTTGTTGCCGATGCCGCTATTGCTATCGGCACAGACTTCGGTATGTCAAGTTCAAGCGCATTTGAAGTCAAGGTTCCCTCTGCCCTTGTGACAATGTTCGGATACGATGCCGGCGTGTCATACAAGAAAGGCAGTGAGATGGATCGCGACTCATGGGATGCGCTGATCGTTAACGAGATTGATGAAAACCGGCCCGTGCTTTACTGCGGCCAGGATGTATCGGCCGGTCATGCATTCGTTTGTGACGGCTACCAGGCCATGGGCCCTATCGTGTATCTCCACATCAATTGGGGTTGGGGCGGTGCCGCAGACGGCTTCTATGCCTCTGACGCACTCAATCCCACGATGAGCAAGCCCTATAATTTCAGCAATCTCACCACTGTGGTCTACAACATCAAACCGGCCACCAAAGCAACCGAATGGTCTCCGATACATATTACAAGTGACGAGAATCAGCCGGGTATGACCATCGATGTCACCGACATCCTTCCCGGGACTACGTTCACCGCACGTGTAGGTGCTCTGAAGAACATCTCCAACAACGGTTTCTCGGGCATGGTGTCTCTGGCATTATTCTCCTCAGACGGAACCTTCAAGAGACTTCTCTGTGAAGGAAAACGCTTCGGACTGTCGTCACTGCAGGTGCTGAGATATACCGACATATCATGTACCGTTCCCGCCGACGCGGTAATCGGAGCTGACGATGTGGTGCGCCTTGTCACAAAAGACAATGCATCCACCGAATGGCTGCCTGTCGCAAACGACCTTATTACAGTAGGAGAAGTGCGCGCAAAGGGAAACAGCATTCCCTATTTCAATATCAATCTACCCGCCGCCGTCGACGGTGTTGAAATCACCTACACCGAACCACGTGTGATAAAGGGTCGCGACTTCTCATTCAATGTCGTGCCCGCGTCAACCGACAAGGTTGTCACAGTGAAAGCAAACGGCTTCATTCTGACTCCCCGAGGCAACACCTACAGCATCAGCAATGTTACTTCTGATCAGAACATATCTGTAATCGTACAGAATGCCGCCGATGTGGTATCAAAACGTACTCTCTGGGTGCAAGCAGGCAAACTGTCACAGCTCCTAAGCGAGACTGAAACAGCTACTATCACCGATCTGACACTCTACGGTACACTTGACGCCACCGACTTCAACTTCATGCGCGACCGCATGAAGCTGTCGAGACTCGACATCTCTGGAGTCAGCATCAAAGCCAACGGTGCCAACCCTGCAAATGCCATTCCGTCGAATGCACTTAGCAAAATCGGCACACTGCGCGAGGTCATTCTGCCTAAAAACATCACTACTCTTAAAAACGGATGTTTCAGCTATTCAGGTCTGACCTCTATAGAAATTCCTGCATCTGTTGCCACCTATGAATACAACATCTTCCTCGGTTGCAGCGGCCTCAGAGAAGTCACTGTCCGCCGTTCAGCTGTTGCATGGGTGAACTGGTGTGTTTTTCAGGGTACCCCCAAAGCAAAGCTTATTGTTCCCGTAGGAGCAGCCGCAGCATATCAGAAAAAAGAATACTGGAACGAATTCAAGGTCATCGAAGAGCAGAATCCGGAACCGGCCACAGCTTACAGCGTGTCCCTACAGGACGTGGCAGGAGTTAAATTCACACCTACAGATGATTCCACCGAAGTAGCTCCGGGTACACAGTATGAATTCACTGTTGAAACCGAAGACTCTTACGGCGACGCAACCGTAGAGGTATATGCCAACAACACCCGCCTCTATGCCGGGGCAAACGGTGTATTCAAGACTGTCATCAACAGCAATACATTCATCCATGTCAACTTCAAACAACCTGAAGCAACATGGCCCGATTCTCCTTGGAAAATCACCGGTGCAGCCGGAGGTGTAGGTCTTGTCACCGATGTCGTTAACGTAGTTGCAGGCAAGTCGTTCACTATCCGTGCAAACGCACTCTCAATTCCATCGGAAAATGCAGACCAGTACTACTGTGCAGCTCTGACCGACAAAGATGGCAACGTCAAGGAGCTTATCTCACCGGTTGTGTGGAACAGTGTATACAATTTCGGCAACCTTCCGAACAACTTCGTTTGCCAGGTAAAGGAATCCACTATCCGCGAAGGCAACCTCATCCGCATAGTATCCTCTCTTGACAAGAAGAAATGGAGCCTTGTCAATGCCGACAACGACACCATCTCTGACCGCATCAGTGCCATAGGCAACCGTGTGGTATACTACAATGTAAGTATGCCCCAAAAAGTCGAAGGAGCAGTGATCCAGGGCGGAGCCACCCAGGTGGTAAGAGGTATGCCTTTCACACTGAAAGTCACTCCCGTTTCCGTTGACGACCGCATCACCCTTTCGGTCAACGGTATCAACAAGGTTGTTGACGCCGCCGTTGCAAATCTCTCCATCCCCGCCGTGGTGGAAGACCTCGAGATATCCATCCAGGTCAACCCCAAGGGATCGGACGCCTACACAGTGGTCAATGTAAAGGAAGGCGAGCTTGATGCCAAGATAGCACAGTGTCCTGCCCGTCTGAAGGTAATCGGTGTGATGAGATCCGAGGATTTCGACGCATTCCGCAAACACTCGTCCACAATAGTAGAACTTGACCTTGCCGATGTCACCATCAAGGGCTCCGGCGACCTCGCCAATGCAATTCCCTCGAAGGCATTTGCCTCCACTACAGGATTTGTGCAGAGCGCTCTTCAGTCGATTATCCTTCCCACCAACCTTGTCAACATTGAGGAGAACGCCTTCTATCGTTGCGTCAGCCTCTCGGAGGTCACAATTCCCGCATCTGTCACCTACGTCGGAGCCAATGCGTTCTCATCGTGTGCCAGATTGTCGAAGATTGTCACTTTAGCCACAGCGCCTCCGGCCACAGGAAATATGAGCCCGTTCCCCGCAAACACCGCCAATATCACACTTGAGGTGCCCAATGGTGCTGAAAGCCACTACAGCGCAGCAACATTCTGGAATGAGCTCAATATGTCGACATCTAAGGTGTACTACAACATCCAGATTGATCCGGAACGTTCGTTCAACTACAGCACACGTAATCAGCTCACCAAGATTGATGTCTCAAATGGTGCCACCGATGTGTCCATCGGACTTCCCAACTTCACTCCCACATCATATAAGGACAATCCCACCTACCGTCCCGGGATAGCCTTCAAATTATATGACAACGACGAAGATGTCACAACGACATCTTCTTTTGTGAAGTATGGCCAGCACTCTGTTGTACTTGATCCAAAGTATAAGCCCGGAAGTGCCAAGTATCCCCAGGACCACATAATCAGAGTAGTATTCCACTACCCGATTGAAATAAATTGTCCTGCCGGCATCAAGACCGAGTTTGTGGATCTGAACGAGAACAATATCTGGCGAGGTGCTGATATGAGTTTGTTTGTCAGCGGCTCAACTGACCGTCCCAACCTCTTTAAAGAAGGTGAGAGCTACAAGTTCAAAGTTGTTTCAGAGGCCACAGGCATTGAGGCTAAGGTGAAATGCCTGAGCCACGTATTGACAAAATTCGGAGACAAACAGGAATTTACCGATATCGAAACCATGCTCTCGCCCGATGAAAACGGTGTCTATACAATCAGCAACCTGCAGGGTTCAATCAAGATTGACATTACAGCATCAATCGTCGTAAGCGAAGGTTCAGTGCTTTCGTCAGGCGACATTGAACTCGTGAGCGAAGAGGATGCCAAACACATCACCAACATCGGTGTGAGCGGTGAACTTGACGAAGCCGCATTCTCGGATATACGCGACAAGTTCAAGTCGCTGGAGACAATCAATCTTTCCGAAATGGAAAATACCGAGATTCCGGCAAAGGCCTTCGCCGACATGGACAACCTCAAGAGTGTTGTCGTACCTGAAAATGTCGTGGCCGTAGGTTCCGGTGTCTTCTCGGGATGTTCCAACCTTGCTTCTGTGACCCTGCCAGGCGTAATGTCTATCGGCGACGGTGCATTTGACGGTTGCAACAACCTTACAAGCATCACCCTTCTCGGTGTGTCGGCCGAAGGTAGCGAAAACGCCTCGGTAAAAAGAGCTCCCGGAGCTGCAAGACTCACTGCAGACGCATTCAGAGGCATGAACCCCAACTGTCTCATCTATGTGTCCGAGAACTGCGCTATGGATCTTGGTACAACTACCAACCTCATTGTCAACCGTGGCAGCTCACGTGTGGCCGACAGTGATATAGTCCTCACCGACGGCTATCCCTTCAACGCACCCGCAAGCTTCAGCCTTGGAGGCCACAAAGTCTCAATGACTGTTGATATCCCCGGCAGCATCAGCGATGACAACGACGGATGGAGAGGCCTTATCCTGCCATTCACTCCCGATACATTCGTATATGGAGAGGAATTCACTCCCCGCACAGAGAATGCCCTCACTCTCCTCTCGCTCAACGGCTCTGAAGACAACGCATTCACCGCTGCGGAAGGTATCGTGGCCAATCAGCCTTATCTGGCAAATGTCCATGCTCCTTTTGCAAAAGTCCCCGTCACCTTTATTGCCACAGGCAAATCGTCGGACAATGAAACTGTTTACGATGTAGCCTTTACTCCTGTGGCCGAAGGAATGAGCATACGTGGCAGCAAGTTCACTCTCTACGGTGCTTACAACGACGACAACGATATGACAAATGCATATGTGCTTAATGAAAACGGCACATCATTCCGCCATATCGATGCTGACAGCGTGACTTCAAGCCCCTTCTCGGTGTTTGTTCGCCCGAACGGAGCTGTTTCAGCCGATTCTATCCCCGTAGGTAAACACCCGGTATGGGTATTCAATCCTGCGTCTGCAAACGACAACGGATTTAAGCTCTACCGTTCTGAGACCGTCAAACTGTCGACAGAGACAGCAGGCTCGACCATTTACTATACCACCGATGGTTCAGATCCTGCCGTAAGCGAAACAAGAATCGCCTATGAAGCTCCCTTCAATCTGAATGACGACACTCTCTCGATCAATGCAATCGCTGAGTTCAAGGGCTATCTCTCGGAACCTGTGAGCATGACCTATGAACTGAGAAAGACCAATGTCAACTACGATCTCGCCGAAGGTTGGAACTGGATCTCACACAATGTGGAAAATGAAGTTCCTGTCGAGTCGATTATAAGCGAAAATGTAGACCGCATACTTTCTCAGACAGAAGAGGCCATCCGCGATCCCCAGTTTGGAGTCGTAGGCAACCTCAGCACTCTGAATCCTCTTGAAGCCTACAAGGTGTTTACTTCCGGCGCAGAGACAGACAAGGCTCTTAACGGTGTATCATTCGATCCCTCAGTAGCCGTGACTCTCAACCGTGGCTGGAACTGGATCGGCTGCCCGATGGAAGACAACAGCCTCGCCATATCGGATGCCTTCATGAATCTTGAGGCCGAAGAGGGAGATATGATCGTAGGCCGCGAGGGCTTTGCCCAGGTCGATGCCAATGGCAACTGGATTGGCGACCTCAGACAGCTCAAACTGGGCCATGGTTATATGTATCTCAGCGCAAGTGTCAAGAGCTTCAACTATAACACTATTCCGTCAAGCAACGATACTCGACAGAACATCGTAAGACAGAACACACAGGCTGCATGGACTCTTGAAAGCCACAAATATCCTTCTGTAATGCCCATAACCTCGCAGATTGTAAAAGAAGGCGGCGTCATGGCCAAAGAGGGAGAATTTGAAATAGCTGCTTTCTGCGATGACGAATGCCGCGGTATCGGTGTATGTGTTGACGGATGGACCATGATCAGCGTATTCGGTAACCCCGGCGACGAGATCAGCTTCCGTGTACTCTCGACCAACTTGAATCGTGAATACACCCTGAGCCAGACCATTAGATTTGCGGAAGATCCGGTGGGTACTCTTAACGAACCGTTCGTGTTTGACGCTTCGTCCAGCTCATCGATCAAAGAAATCGGTGACGGCTCGGCTAAGATTATCGTTGAAAACGGCAATATCGAGATTGCAGGCGACACACAGTCTGTGAAGCTTGTGGAAATCTATGACATTGCAGGCATGAAGGAAGCTTCTGAATCTGCTGCCGACAAGCTGAAATTCGAGAATCTCAAGACAGGTGTACACATTGTTGTCATCTATACCGAGAACGGCCACACCGGCTATAAGGTGGAGGTAAAGTAAAAGACTCAACCACCTGCTGACCCTATCGAAAATGGGCGTGCCGAAAAAAACGGCACGCCCATTTTTTATCTTCTGACAGGATTGAAAATATTACAGTATTATGAAATTTTGCTATATTTGCATATGAATCGGCCATGTCCGATATGATGACAAATTATTATAGGGAGCAATATGCCATCACACTATACTTGTCCTCACATTAATTGTAGAGTTAATGTCTGGCAATGGTTGTAAGAGAGTCAGGTACATGATGCGCCAAGTCTTCCCCAACTTAAAAAATGGAAACAATAATATGAGTAACGAAATTCTCTATCTCCTGCTGCCGGACTATGCCGCACATGAAGTCGTGTATCTCTCACAGGCCGTCGCATCAGATGAATACGCCTTGAAGGAACATCCGAAGTATGTAAACAAAGTTTTAGCCCCCACCCTATCTCCTGTCAAATCTATAGGTGGATTCCACACCTTGCCCGACTATTCTTTTGCATCAATGCCTGATGACTACGCCGCACTGGTGCTTATCGGTGGATTTGGTTGGAAAACAGCTATTGCCGACGAAGTTGTGCCAATTGTCCGACAAGCAATTGAAAAAGGTAAAATAGTTGGCGCCATCTGCAACGGGGCTTCATTCATGGCCAAACACGGTTTTCTCAATTCTGTGAAACATACCGGCAACGGACCGGAACAACTAATGCTCTGGGGCGACAAGAACTATACAAATACCGATGGATATGTTCACGCCCAAGCTGTCAGCGACAAGAATATCGTGACGGCAAACGGCTCGGCAACCCTCGAATTTGCCAGAGAACTGTTATTAATGCTCGAAAACGACACACCGGAACGCATCGAAATGTACTACCGGTTCAACAAACAAGGATTCTACCCGATTTAACACACCAATACACGCATGGAAGTTGTATCATTCCGACACTCGCCGGAGTATCTTGAAATAGCTATTTCATATTTACAATCCAAATGGGCCTCAAAGGAATCCATACCGGTATATGATGTTCAAGTTAATAACAACTTTCAATTCTGTTTAACCAAAAGGTTTATTTAATGATTGAAACCAAACGGCTGATATTGCGTCCCTGGTGTGAAGAAGACGCAACAGCACTATACAAATATGCATCGGACGAGCGGGTCAGCGAAATGGCTCTATGGCCCTGTCACACCTCTGTAGAGATGAGCCGGACAGTCATACGTGATTTCTTTATTCCCAATCCACATACGTTCGCAATGGTACTTAAAACAACTGACGAACCAATAGGATGTATCGGACTGGTACCTGATGGAGATGAACACCATCCCCTGTTGCCAAACGAGCGTGAAGTTGGTTACTGGGTAGGATATCCCTACTGGGACAACGGGCTTACCAGCGAGGCATTAAAAGCTCTTATAGCATTCTGCAAAGACACAATTGGACTGGAATCACTGTTGATTACCACAGACTCCAGAAACATGGCCTCACAGCGCGTAGCCGAAAAATGCGGCTTTGAATTCCTTGAAGATTACACCATGGATAATACTGACGGCAAGGCCTATCGCCTACAATTGAAACACTGACAACATATCATTGTATTTGGCTTCGTATAAATCTTTTTCCTAAGAAAAGTCATGCCTGCAGATAAGAATCACAAATCTCGCAAAAACATCAATAATCTGATGCAATCATACACAAATACAAACATACAACCCAAACAATAGAAAAAGAATCTATGAGCATGGGACACAAAGCGTTTGTGTTTGACACACAGACATTTCACAAAATGATTGAGCCAATCATGGCAGCCAGTGTCAATAATCCCGAGACGGCAAGACAGTTTATTTGTGAGCATCTTGACCTATTACAGTCTCCTTACACAGGAGAGACTCTGGACGAGGATTGGGAAAACGAGTCTGACAAACTCACACTGCAGGTCTACTTCGACATTCTTCTCACAGCCTGCTATGATGCCGAAGATGATATGGGGCTGGGAGAGTTATGGGATGCAGTTAATGAGGTAATCGGAGAGATGGACATACTCAAGACTCCCCAAATAGCCGTTCTTGGAAAAGAAGTCGTGGTCGGCAACATCACAGTTGATCCCGGCATGATGGGCTTGGGAATTGTAGAAAGCGACGAAGTTCCCATAGTATTGGACAAGCTTCTGGAGAACCGAGAGAATGCCGAAAATACAGAACCGGAGAATCTGCTGTATGAAGCTGATGAATGGATGGAAGCCTATGACGCGCTATGCAATCTCTACGAAGAAGCTAAACATCAAGGAAAAGGACTGCTGTTTACGTTCTAAACAGAAGCCGGAAGCCAGCCCGAACTCAAACCATCAACAGGCCAACTAACACACTATATAAAAACTTTTTCTTGACTACTTTATTTCCTTGACGTACTATGAAATTCACCTCTATCCAAGACCATGCGCAGATAAAAAACGATCTGACGTTTCCCACAATCAAACACGTCTGGCGACGATCCCATTTTTAACATTTCAGCCAACTTCTGCAACTGATCAGCCGTCAATCAGCCTCAATGTCGGATTGACAAACAGCTCGATACCTCGAATTCGCCATCTTTTAAATTATTATTTTTAACGCAAAGTTAGTAATAATCCGCGATTAAATTTCATATCTCGAATTAATTCGTTAATTTTGCCATTATATGGGCATAGTCTATCCACGACTTTTTGGAAATATAAAAATTAGGATATATGAAAAAGTTGATTTTTGTTTCATTGATTATCGTTCAGTCTTGCATTGTATTCGCGCAGAATTGCTGCGTAAACGACACCATTGTCCGTGAAATTCAGTTCCCTCTGACTGAACGGGACACCGAAACCGTATTCTACTATTTCAACAACGAGTGGATTCCGCTCGCATATGAAAATGAAGTTCATCCGGACTCCATTCAATCGGCTGAAATAAAAAACGACGAGTATGGTAACCGTGCTGTCTTCTTCACTGTTTCGCCCGGATACCTTGCACATATAAAAGCTGAACAGCGCAAATATCTCATCGATCTTGACACTCGCTGTGAGTTTCCCGGAGGCAACGGAAAACTGAAAGAATGGATTGATGAAAACATCCGTATTCCCGAAGGATTCAAGGGCAGCGAAACAGTATTTGTCAAATTCACCGTTCATCCTGACGGCTCAATCAGCGACCCGGAGATTTGGCGACGACCGAGCAAAAACGAGGCCGTCAATCAAGAAGCACTAAGGCTTGTGAATGCGTTGCCCAAATTCCGCGTTAAATACTTCGTTCCCCACTTAAAGAAAAAATTTAACCTTACCCTTCCGATAACATTCAAAGAGCCGGGCGCGATATTTATAAGAGGGGAAGCATCTGAGTAAATAATGAACTATGAACCGGGTAAAAATGAAGAAAGAGCTAAATCTTAGCGACTTAGCTCTTTCTTTGTGTTGCCTTGGAAGGATTCGAACCCTCACAGGCGGAACCAGAATCCGACGTGCTACCATTACACCACAAGGCAATTTATGTCTGTCTTAGCGATTTTGACTACTTGGATTTGTTATCTGTTTGTCTTATTTCGTTTTTGACGCTGCAAAGGTAGACATTGTTTTTGATGTGCGCAAGTATTTTTGTAAAAAATTTTAGCAAAAAGCGCAAAAAAAGAAATATCACTCCAATATTTGCTCACATTTTCCTATTGCAGACGGATAGCAGAATGTGTATCATTGATTTTAGCTGATTGTTATTCTGGAAATGTTCCACTATGGAATTAGAATTACTGTTGGTCGAATTATATTTGGCCGGGTGGAATTCATTGACTAATTTTGCAAGACTCTTGATTCCGACATACGACGATAATGGTTATAGTTGCCAATTAGCCACCCGAAGGAATTAATCAAGTTAAATTCAGGCCCGGCTTAGCGATGGTTGTCCGGGCAGTACAAACAAACCACATTAAGGTATGTTGAAACTTCCGCTTTACATTGCTCATCGTCTGTCTCTTCGTTCCAATTCACGCGAGAGCCAGACCGGGGTTGTCATTGCAGTATCCGGTATTACGCTGGCTGTTGTCGTGATGATTGTGTCCATAAGTGTAATGTGTGGATTCAAAAACGAGATTAAGGCTAAAATCACGGGATTTGATTCCCAGATAGTAGTTGCTCCACATTCCGGACAATCAGATGACGCACCACCAACTTTGTCAGTGAATGAATTGCGCCATATGCTCGACTCTCTTCCGCCTGGAACACGATGGAGCCTAACCGCCCGACAGCCTGCTATTGTAAAAACGTCCGAGAATTTTTCGGGAGTGATTGTAAAGGGAATGGAGCCTGATGGAGAATGGGATTTTGTGAGACGAAATCTGGTGGACGGGGCTGTGCCTGATTTTTCTGCTGATTCCACACTATACCACGTCGTTGTGTCGCACACACTTGCGTCAGGGTTAAACTTGTCGGTAGGGCAAAAAGCCGACGTGTATTTTGTTGGCAACGGATCTTACCGCATCAGACGCATAATGATTGCCGGAATTTACGACACCCATTTTGCCGAATATGACAAGAATGTAGTTTTCGCGTCTCTTCCTATGCTCCGCGGTGTTGCCGATATAGCTTCCGACCAGGGTGCTATGCTTGAGATAAACGGTCTTGGCTCTGACGATGAGATTGACCACCAGTCGGTTGCCATTTCGTCGATGCTTGTGTCGGGATTTTATTCCGGTAACACATCACGCACATATATGGTGGTCAATCTGCACGAGAGCGCAGCTTTGTATTTCAACTGGCTTGCACTTCTCGACACCAATGTGGTGGTGATTCTTTCACTCATGGCTATTCTTGCCGGACTCACACTTGTGTCATCGCTTTTCATTCTGGTTCTTCGTCGAGTACGCACTATAGGTATCCTAAAGGCTCTTGGTGCGAGCAATCAGATGGTGCGACAGACCTTCATTCTTCTGACACTTCGACTGCTTGTGGCCGGTCTTGCCATAGGTAATGCCGTGGGCCTCGGCCTTGTCTACCTTCAGAGACTGACGCGTATCGTGCCGCTTGATCCGGAAGCATATTATCTCGACCACGTCCCTGTAGAAATCTCATGGCCGTCTGTCATAATGCTGAACATAGCGGCAGCCCTCATCGCTTTTGCCGTGCTCCTTTTCCCTTCGGCCATCATAGCTACCATCAAGCCTGCAAGAGTCATTAATTATGAATGATTCTACAAAAGAAAGCCAAAATACTTGATGCTCCGCCAAAAAATCACTATCTTTGCACTTTCCGCGAAAGCACATCTCAAGACCAAAATCGAAAAACATATACTTTTATATTATCAAATTCTAACCCCAACAAATGAAAAGAGTTTATACATTTGGAGACGGCAAAGCTGAAGGCAACGCCTCAATGCGCAATCTCCTTGGTGGCAAAGGCGCGAACCTCGCCGAGATGAACCTTCTGGGTATGCCCGTACCTCCCGGTTTCACCATCACCACCGAAGTATGTACCGAGTACACTCAATATGGTCGCGACGAGGTTGTGAAGCGTCTTGACAAGGAAGTCAAGGATGCGATTGCCCACGTTGAGACTCTCACAAAGACAAAATTCAACGATCCCTCCAATCCCCTTCTCGTATCAGTGCGTTCAGGTGCCCGCGCCTCAATGCCCGGCATGATGGACACCGTCCTCAACCTCGGTATGAACGACGCCACAGTTGCCTCTCTTGCTGAAAAGAGCGGCAACCCCCGTTTTGCATGGGACAGCTACCGCCGCTTCGTGCAGATGTATGGCGACGTTGTGCTTGGAATGAAGCCCAAGAGCAAGACCGACATCGATCCCTTTGAGGAAATCATGGACAAGGTGAAGGAAGAAAAAGGTGTCAAGCTTGACACTGAACTCTCCGTAGAAGACCTTCAGAACCTCGTAAAGCTCTTCAAAGCCGCCGTAAAGGAATATACCGGAAAAGACTTCCCCGATGATGCATGGGAGCAGCTCTGGGGTGGCATCTGCGCCGTATTCGACAGCTGGATGAACGAGCGCGCCATCCTTTATCGCCGCATGAATCAGATACCCGAAGAATGGGGTACTGCTGTCAACGTACAGGCAATGGTCTATGGCAATATGGGCGACAACTCCGCTACCGGCGTTGCTTTCAGCCGTGATGCTGCCACTGGCGAGAATATGTTCAACGGCGAATACCTCATCAACGCCCAGGGCGAGGATGTCGTAGCCGGTATCCGCACACCTCAGCAGATCACTGTGGAAGGCTCACGCCGTTGGGCTGCGCTCCAGGGTATCAGCGAAGAGGAGCGTGTGGCCAAATACCCCTCACTCGAGGAGTCAATGCCTGTATGCGCTGCCGAGCTTATCTCCATCGCCCACAAGCTCGAGGATTACTATAAAGATATGCAGGACATGGAGTTCACAATCCAGGACGGCAAGCTCTGGATGCTCCAGACCCGTAATGGCAAGCGCACAGGTGCTGCCATGGTGAAGATTGCCATGGACCTGCTCCGCTCCGGAGATATCGACGAGAAGACAGTGCTCATGCGTATGGAGCCCCAGAAGCTCGACGAACTTCTCCACCCCGTCTTTGACAAGGACGCTCTCAAGCGCGCCAAGGTTGTAGCCAAGGGCCTTCCCGCATCTCCAGGCGCAGCCTGCGGTCAGATCGTATTCTCGGCCGATGAGGCAGAAGCCTGGTCTGAGAAGAAGCGCAAAGTTGTACTCGTGCGTATCGAAACCTCTCCCGAAGACCTTCGCGGTATGGCCGTTGCACAGGGCATCCTCACCATGCGTGGCGGTATGACCTCTCATGCAGCCGTTGTGGCTCGCGGTATGGGCAAGTGCTGCGTATCCGGTGCCGGTGAAATCAAGGTAGACTACAAGGAAAAGACCGTTTCAATGGGCGGTAAGGTCTACAAGGAAGGCGACTGGATTTCTCTCAACGGCTCTACCGGCGACGTATATGACGGTCAGGTTCCCACCACCGATCCCGAACTTGGCGGAGACTTCGGAGCAATCATGAATCTTGCAGCCAAATACACCAAGACCCTCGTTCGCACCAACGCCGACTCTCCCCGTGACGCTAAGC
>CAJUGS010000047.1 GCA_910586305.1 uncultured Duncaniella sp. | reverse complement strand
ACACAAAGATACGCAAAAAAATTGATATAAACTAATTTTCAACATCTACTTAATAGTTTTTTTAATGATGTTAAACAAAATCGATTTCATATTATTGTTTCCGTTAGTTCTCTTGTCGTGTAGCAATGACGGACCGGAACCAGAAGTGTTCATGCAGATTGCATCAATTACGAATGAAACAGACTCCAAGGTTCAACAGATTACATATGATTCTTACGGAAAGGTATTATCGTATTCGTATGTGGGATCTATCGAATCTATAAAAGCAGAATATGAATATATCTCTGACAACTTGGTTAAAATTACGACTAAAATAATCTTCGGACAAAATGGCGATAATGATATAATTCGCATATTCCGAGATGACCTTCATTTAGAGAATGGTCGTGCTGTGTCATGTGATGGTATATTCAGTCAGATTGATCGCGACAAGATTCATTATGAAAAGAAATATCGCCATGAGTTCAGTTATACATCAAGCAATCTTCTCAATACAGTTAAGTGGACTGAGTGGAGTAGGGTCGGCGATGAGTGGGCTGAGGATAAACCCTGGACTTGGGAGAATTTCTATTACTGGGAAAACGGTAATCTTGTGAAAATCGAGGATTATTTCGGACATTCCTATCCTTGTATTACGTATACTCTTAAATATGCTGATATATCCGACGTTCAAAATGTGGTGTCTATTCCGATGGGACGATATCAATATTTTCCTTTACAACTCAAAGGTATTTTCGGTTCAAGTCCCGTCAACCTTATAAAGCAGGTTGATGAAGCAGACATCTTTGACGGCGATTTTTCTACCTCCTATCAATATGATGTTGTAGATAAAAGGATTGAAAAATACCAGGAGATACGGAAAGATGGAGTAAGCAGCACATTTTCAGTGCAATGGACTATGTAAATCAGATTCGGGTCGCATTGAAGAAAGTGATTTGATACGGTGAACCTCTAACACCGGCCGAGTAGTTGTAATGCAAGGAATGAATATAAATGAATCAAGGAGCTAAACGTCAGATGCTTAGCTCCTTGATTATGTTGTCTTACCTGGATTCGAACCAAGACAGGCAGAACCAAAAACTGCAGTGCTACCATTACACCATAAGACAATCCTTATGCCCAAAGAACAGTGAAGTTCTCTAAAGCGATGCAAAGTTAGTGATTTTTGTCGAAATTACCAAGAAAAATCTATTGATTGAAAATATTTTTTTTAATTGTGGCTATATTGTCCAACCGTAGTTTGTCTAAGTTCGCTTTTACGGATACAGCGTCATAGTATGGATTAATGTATTGTGGATCAGTGCCAATTCGAGTTATGGAACCGGCCGCTCCCAATATGGTGAGTAGTGATTTCTGCCTGTCGTCTCCTGACTCTGGAACTATCGAAATCAAAGGTTTGCCATAGTTTAATGCAAATGCCGAGCCATGAAAGGATGTTGTGACAACCAACGACGCGTCCCGAAACAAGGAAAGAAATTGTTGTGGAGTAGCAGTCTCACGGCATTCGACATCCAGCTTTTTCGTGGAGAATGCTTTGTGATATCCGGCAAGAGATATGATTCGATACCCTGATTTCTTTTGGAAATACTCCAGTACGTCGAAAATGTATGGCCTTGCATCGAATGAGTAATACAATCCATATAAAACGATATACCGGTCATGGCGGTGGGCACTGTCGGCTATGCTGTTCCACTGGGCGGATGACAATAAAAGTGTAGGATCAAGCATCAGACTTGTCTTTTGCTTGATATTCAGTGATTCGTGTAATATATGTAAGCCTCCCTCTTCGCGTATGCCTATTGCGTCGAACCGAGATAAAGCCTTGCGATAGTGTTCTATCATATCGGGCGGTAGCTCGGTGCATCCGAAACTTGACGAGATGGAGATTTTTCTAACGTTGTCGGGAACAAATGACAGCAGGAATGCTTTGTCGCCCTTTAAGAACTTCGGGCTCCATATCTGGTCGCTTCCCGCTATGACGACATCGTATTTTCCCCAATCTTCCCGGTTCAATCTTTCAAGATTGATGTAGGGACGAGTGAGATTGAAATGTTTTTTTTTGAATTGTTCAAGATTGTGCTGGAGGACGTGTTGAGAGTTATATCCCACAAACTTCATCAGCGGGACGGCGCACATCGTGGCTATTCGCTTAAGCCTTGAGGCTTTAGGTGTGCCGTTGCTGTAGTGCCATTCGTTGGGATACAGGTAGTCTATTATTTCGCACCGGATTCCAGCGTTTTCGAGTATAACCTGGGTGGCATATGCCTGAAAGACAGAGCCAAAATTGGGGAGAGAATGAATCGTGATTAAGGCTGCTCTTGTCATATTCCTGTCATATATGGTTGAATATTCTCCTGATCCATTCCGCAAGTTTCAACGGAAGTTTTGATTTTAATATGGTCAGAGTCAGTTCCCGTGGCAATGTGCGTCGGCGGAGCGGCTTCATCTGGTGCCCGAGAATGTCTGATAACTCAACCGGTTTCACCGTACAGGTTTCTTTGATATTTTCAATCGCCAATCGGCCTTTGGCTGTTATGGCCATTACTGCGCTGACGCCTGCGTTGTCATTGCAGTATTTGTCTCCCCAAAAATCGCCTATTCGAATGTCGGCGGAAGAGGCTGTGCCTTTGAATCTACAGTCTTTGTAGCAGCATTTGTTGAGGCAGTTGTTTCCAAGAAAGATGGAATAAAACAGGTCGCCGTCTGTCCATTTCGAAAAATAGTCGGTGTTTGCTATTGCCCACGAGTCGTGCCATCCGTTTCTTTTGTCACGCCAGCTGAAAGATGTGTCGCTGTCAACGTTCTTCTTTGAGATATAATCAAGGTATTTAAGCCATAGAAGTCTTGACGGGACACCGTGACAAAAGAAGTCGACATATAAGAATCGGTCTTCTGCTTTTTTTATTTTTGACAGTCTGCGCAGAGAATCAATCTGACATGGCGTTCCTACAATCAGCCATTTCTGCTGGTTGAGAGGGGTATAGGAAATTTCGGAGAATGCGTCGGCGGTATAGCTCTGAAGGTATTTGCTACCAATGGACTGCTTGAATTCGAGTAAGGTGTCGGCAGTAAAATGCTCCACCCGTCGTAGTGACGGATTGTATCTTGCGCCAATAGCCTTGTAGCCTTGCCGGAATGAGTCAACAGCCAGTTCAAAGGCTATTCCGCCTGACGATGATGTGTTGCGTGTGGCGGGATCGTTACTCCAGGCCGCGTATGCTGATATAGAGTCGTTCTGATTGGTTGGCTTATTGTTAAATGAGCATACTTTTAGGCATAAACCGCAATCGATGCATTTTGACGGTTCTTTTATGACCGGTTCATAGAATCCGTCTTCATTCTCTTCCAAATGAATGATTGAGACAGGACACGCGGTGATGCATACACCACAACCATAACAGAATGACAACTCTGAAATATTCTTCATAAAGGAGTGGGGGTTAGCGGTTGACTCTGAGGATTATCTTTATGCAGTCTTTAAGTGTGGTGGTGGTTCTGTGAACGGTGGATCGTATCTTCTGCGATATCGGTGATTTTATTGTTTCAAGATGCTTTCTTGTTGCTGATGGCAGCTGTCCGGTTTTTTCACAGTCGCGTATGATTTCTGAGATACAAGGCTCAGCCGGGTCTATCGCTGTGCCACGAAGAACTACATTCTCATATAGACGGTTGAGTCTCATCACAGTGAAGGCTTTGTGTAGTTCAACTGTATATATGCCGGACAGAGACTCTCTTATGAGGTCAAACAAGAGCAGCCAGTCGGCCAACGGCATGGAAGGCCCCTTGGAAATGCTTCCTTTGTGGAATATGTAGTTGTATACGTTTATGTCGTTTGTGACGAATACGTCTGATGCGTTTTTTGCAGCATGAAGCAGCATGAGCATATCTTCGTTCTGCTTTATGCGACGCGGCAACGGCTTTAAACCGTTAAAGAGCCGGGCTCTGAAGAGTTTGCCATAATTTCCTATTGAAGTGTCTCCATCAAGGATGGCACGGCAATATCGTATATTTGATATTGTGCCTGTGACCTTGTGATTGAACAGGTGCTCGTTGTTTACATTGAGATTGCCTACTATGATGTCATGTCTGTCGCAGCGATTTTTGGCAAGATTGCTGATCGCGTCGCTTGGCATTGTGTCGTCAGAATCAGAAAACGCAATCCATTCGCCCTTGGCCTGAGAGATTCCATATCGTCTCGCTTCATAGGAGCCATTATTGGGGGTGGTGAAAAGTTTTACCCTTGAATCTTGCAATGAGATTTCTCTGACAATGTCTTCGGTATTGTCAGAAGATCCGTCATTTACTACGATTATTTCCAGGTTGTTGTAGGTCTGACCGGTGATACAGCTTATGGCTTGCCTTATGTGAGCAGATGCGTTGAAGGCGGGTATAATGACAGATATCATTTCTTTCCAAGGGTTTGTTTTATAATGGCAAGTGCAACGTCTCTCTCGCTTGACTTGAAACCTAATAATGCAATGACTAAAACGGTGATGACTAAGTCAATGACAAGTCGAAGAATGAATTCAAGGATAGTTGGTATCGAACCGGTGGTAAAACAATTTATGGCATATAGAATTCCTGACAGCAACAATGTTGTGGCCAGGCATGGCAGAATTAGGTTGAGGACATACTCTTTTGTCTTGAGGTTCAGCTTCGGTCGGAGAATGTGCACGCCTATAAAGACCACTATGATGTTGACTGTCACAGTAGGCGCGAGCACGAGATATGGCGGTGCCCCAAGCCAAAGAATAAGATAGAAAAGAGGTATTGAGAGAAGGGTGGTTGTGGATATACAGATTTGGTAGAACTTGATTTTTCCGGTAGCCTGTATGATGGTCCATATGGGTCCGCCAAAAGTGTTGAAGAACAGAGAAAGCAGGCACAGTATACAAAACATACCTGTATAGGGAGGCACTTCCTTCAGCCAGATGGATAGGACCAGGTTAATGTTGAACATCAACGGCATGGAGAGCATGACAAGTAGATAGTAGGAAAGGCGGGATGTCCGGAACAGCATCTTTTTTACGGCGCAAAAGTCGCCCGCGGCAAATAGTTTGGTAAGAGGCGGGTTGATGGCGGTCTGGAAATTCTGTATGAAGCCATACACGGCGTTACACACTTGGTTCATTATACCTACGGCTGCATTGACGGCGACGCCGCAGAATATGTTGACTATGAAGTTCATCCCCTGGCGTGCACCTACGTTGGCAAATGCACTGAAGCTACTCCACCCGGTGAATGAGAGTATCTCTCGTAGTTTGCCACATATCGGACGGAACCTGCATTCCGGGAAACGGCGTGTGACATAGACAACATATACAATATTAATTATGAGTGTCACAATGCATATCAACCAGGCGTAAATTATTAATTTGTCTCCGGAAATACTGAACAGCGGATATAATATGCCCAACTTCAATACAACCTCGATTATGGACGACCATGCAAAAAACGACATCCGTTCATACGCGATTATAGCTGCATTGTAAGGCATTCTAAGCAGGTTGATTATTGCTGTGAGGAGTGATATCTGGTATACGTGGATTGCCAGATTGTGCTTCTCCGGAGGGAAGTTGAGCTGTGTTGAAACAAACCATAGTCCGGCTGTCTCTCCAAGGATTATTATTACTGTGCAAAGAATCAGATAGGCTATTAGGCTCGACGAGAAAACCTCTCGTGTTTCCATTAGATCGTTCTTACCTAAAGCTACACATAAAAAACGCTGTGTCGAGCCGGTGATAGAACCGTTGAGGAATGAAAAAAAAACAACAAGCCCGCCCACCAGGTTGTAAAGTCCGTAGTCTTCGATGCCGAGGACGTCGATAACAACCCTGGATGTATATAACGTTATGCACATGATAAGAATCATGCGTACGTAAAGATACAGGGTGTTCTTGGCAATCTGTCTGTCTGTTGTATGTGGTGAAATTGTGGACACGATATCGTCAGCTTAATTTATAAACGGTCTCGTGCGTTAGTTATTGTGTTTTCTTCTCAAGGTGTTTGCGAATATGATCGGGCTTGATTTTGCAATCGTAGGAAAACAGGGGTGGTTTGGCTTTTTTTATTCAGAATGTTTGTTTGTAGCTGTTAAATTTATTACTTTTGCTTTCTGAAATATTAAAAATCGTTATGAAGGTACTGAAATTCGGAGGCTCTTCGGTGGGTAGCCGCGAGGGTTTGGTGAATGTCAAAAAAATAGTAGAGGAGCAGGGAAAGCCTGCCGTGGTGGTGGTCAGTGCGCTTGGTGGCGTGACCGATCTGCTTCTGCGTACGGCCTCGCAGGCTGCTGCCGGAGATGAGGCTTTCCGCAATGGTCTTTCAGAGTTGGAACGCCGTCACCATGACATAATAGAGTCTTCTATTTCCGATCGACCGGCCGAGCTTGTCGAGGAAATTGACGGCCTGCTGGCCGAACTCGGTTCTATTTTCCACGGATTGTATCTCATTCGTGATCTCAGTGAGAAGACACGCGCCCTGATTGTTAGCTACGGCGAGCGTCTGAGTTCGCGTATCGTGGCGCGTCTTGTGGCAGGAGCCGTTCTTCATGACTCAAGGGAGTTTATAAAGACCGAGCGCAAGCACCATTGTACAATGTTGGCCACTGAGCTGACTGACCGACTTGTCAAAGATGAGTTCGGGCCGAGTACTCAGGGTATACATATCGTGCCGGGATTTATTGCGACGGATGCCGACACCGGAGAGGTGAGCAATCTGGGGCGTGGCGGAAGCGACTATACGGCATCGATTATCGCCGGCGCACTTGGCGCGGAGGTGCTTGAGATATGGACCGATGTCGATGGCTTTATGACGGCAGATCCGAGGGTGATTCCTACGGCTTATACCATTAACGCGCTGAGCTATGTCGAGGCTATGGAACTGTGCAACTTCGGGGCCAAAGTGATATATCCTCCAACGATTTATCCGGTGTGTGTCCGCAATATCCCCATCCTCGTAAAAAACACATTTCGGCCGGATGCAGCCGGGTCGGTGATACGAGACAGGATTGAAGATGACCGCAAACCCATCAAGGGTATATCAAGCATCAGCGGTACTTCCCTTATCACCGTTACGGGCCTTTCCATGGTGGGTGTGATTGGTGTGAACCGCCGAATATTCTCGGCCTTGGCCGACAACGGTATTTCCGTGTTCCTTGTTTCCCAGGCTTCGTCGGAGAATTCAACGTCTGTCGGCGTACGGGATGCCGATGCTCGCGAGGCAGTCCGTGTGCTCGACAACGAGTTTGCCAAAGAGATTTGTACCGGCGCCATGAATCCTATGCACGTTGAGTCGGGGCTTGCTACGGTGGCTATTGTTGGTGAAAACATGAAGCATACTCCCGGTATAGCCGGAAAACTTTTCGGCACATTGGGCCGTAGCGGTATTAGTGTCATAGCTTGTGCTCAGGGCGCTAGTGAGACAAACATATCGTTTGTCGTAGATGGAAGCTGTCTTCGCAAGTCGCTGAATGTTATCCACGACTCTTTTTTCCTAAGCGAATACAAGGAACTCAATTTGTTTGTCTGTGGAGTGGGCACTGTCGGAGGAATGCTTCTTGAGCAGATTGCCGCACAGAAAGAGACTCTCATGAATACTCATCGCCTTAAACTCAATGTCGTGGGTATTGCCACGAGCCGGCGTGCTATATTCGACCGCGAAGGTATCGACTTGTCCCGCTATCGCGAACTTCTCGACTCTGACGGTATCGACAGCAATCCATCCGTTTTGTGCCGTGAGGTAGAGGGGATGAATATATTCAACAGCGTGTTTGTCGATTGCACGGCGTCAAAGGAGGTTGCCGATATCTATCAGTCGCTGCTTGAGCACAATGTCAACATTGTTGCGGCCAACAAGGTGGCGGCTTCAAACTCATATGACTCCTATCGCCGGCTGAAGGATACTGCTCTTAGCCGAGGAGTGAAATTCCTTTACGAGACCAACGTCGGGGCCGGACTGCCTATCATAGGGACTATCAACGACCTGCGTTCTTCGGGTGACAGGATTCTGAAGATAGAGGCCGTGCTAAGCGGCACTCTCAATTACATCTTCAACACCATATCTGCCGATGTCCCGTTCTCCAAGACTGTTCGTCTCGCCAAGGAACTGGGATATAGCGAGCCTGATCCGCGTATAGATCTCAGCGGTATAGATGTGATGCGCAAGCTTGTGATTCTTACACGTGAAGGCGGATATCATGCCGAACAGGCCAATGTTGTGGCCAGGCCGTTCGTGCCTGCCGACATTATGGACGGTAGTATAGAGGAGTTCTGGCGCAGATTGCCTGAGCTTGACGCATCGTTTGAGGAAGGTCGCCGAAAACTTGAGGCGGAAGGCAAACGTTGGCGCTTTGTGGCCCGGATGGAGTATGGCGAAATGAGCGTGGGACTTGAGGCTGTTGATTCTCGTCATCCCTTCTATGGCCTTGAAGGCTCCAACAACATAGTGATGCTGACGACCGAACGCTATCGCGAATATCCTATGCTTATCCAGGGTTATGGTGCCGGGGCGGCCGTGACAGCTGCCGGAGTATTTGCCAATATCATATCTACAGCCAATAACTGATGAAGCACCTTATAATATTAGGAGACGGAATGAGCGACTATCCGGTGGCGTGTCTTGGAGGAAAGACCCCGCTGGAATATGCCTCCACACCGTCATTTGACACCATTGCTCGTGACGGATGCAACGGTTGTCTTTCGACCATACCGGATGGCTTTCAAGCCGGGAGTGAGGTGGCAAATACCTCGATACTCGGATATGATCTGTCAGACGTATATGAGGGGCGCGGCCCGCTTGAGGCTGCGAGTATAGGCTATGAGATGCAGCCACATGATATGGCTATGCGTTGCAATATCGTCACGCTCTCGGATGGGAAGATTGCCAATCATCACGGCGGCCATCTGTCTACTGCTGAAGGGGCAGTGCTGATAGAGGCTCTTGACAAGGCTCTTGGTTCGGAGAAGGTTAAGTTTATTCCCGGAATACAATACCGCCATCTGCTTGTTATAGAAGGCGGGAGCAAATATATAGAGTGTGCTCCTCCTCACGACCATCCGGGCGAAGAGTGGCGTGAGTGTCTCGTAAGGCCTATGGCTGATGCCCCTGTCGAAGCGGGACGCATGACCCCTGCTGAGACGGCTGCTCTTGTCAACGATCTTGTGCTCAGGTCTCAGGATGTATTGGCCCGGCATCCTTTCAATACTTCACGTGGAGTGGTGGCCAATTCCATCTGGCCATGGAGTCCGGGATATCGTCCGGCTATGCGCCCTCTTTCTGAGATGTTTCCGGCTATAAGGTCGGGAGCTGTGATTACCGCCGTGGACCTTATCAAAGGTATAGGCCGTTATGCCGGACTCAATGTGGTTGAAGTCGACGGTGCGACAGGACTTGCCGACACCAACTACGAAGGGAAAGCTGCGGCGGCGATTGACGCTCTGCGAAGTCACGACTTCGTGTTTCTTCACATCGAGGCTACAGATGAGGCCGGACACGACGGAGATGTTGATTTAAAAGTCAAAGCAATAGAGTTTCTCGACCGTCGTATTGTAAGGCCGATTCTTGACGAGCTGTCCGCTTGGCCTGAGCCAGTGGCCGTGGCTCTTCTCCCCGACCATGCTACTCCGGTGGAGCTGCGTGTGCACAAGGGCGAGCCGGTCCCGTTTGCAATATGGTACAAGGGTATTAGTCCCGACTCTGTTTCGGCGTATACTGAGAAGGACTGTGCTGCTGGCGCTTACGGCCACTTAGGCGTAGGGGAGTTTATGAGAGAATTTATGAAAATTAATTGAAACGACAATGAAATATTACAGCACCAACCACAATGTACCCGAAGCCACCCTGCAGGAGGCAGTGGTCAAGGGACTTGCTTCAGATCGCGGACTCTTCATGCCGGAGAGAATCGAACGAATGCCTGCGGGATTTTTTGAAGATATTGACAAAATGTCGTTTCATGAGATAGCTGTCTGTGTGGCGCGATGTTTCTTTGGCGAGGATGTCGAGCGTGATGCTCTTGAGGACATAGTGCGCGACACTCTCTCTTTTCCCACGCCTGTGGTGGAGGTGGAAAGCGGAATCTATAGTCTTGAGCTTTTCCACGGTCCAACGTTGGCGTTTAAAGATGTTGGTGCTCGTTTTATGGCGCGTCTGCTACGGTATTTTATAAATCGTGGTTCGGACCGGCGCATGGTTCATGTGCTTGTTGCCACAAGCGGTGACACCGGCTCGGCTGTTGCCAACGGATTTCTTGGCGTTGACGGGATAAAAGTCCATGTGCTCTATCCTAAAGGCAAGGTCAGCCCCATCCAGGAGTGTCAGTTCGCAACGCTTGGCGACAATATTACGGCCATAGAGGTTGATGGCACGTTCGATGATTGTCAGCGGCTCGTGAAGAGTGCGTTTATGGATGAAGAACTCAACAACCGGTTGTTGCTTACTTCGGCCAACTCCATCAATGTGGCCCGTTTTCTGCCCCAGTCCTTCTACTATTTCAACGCCTATGCGGCTTTAAAGTCAAAAGGGGTAGGGAATGATGTGGTCGTGTGTGTGCCGAGTGGTAACTTCGGGAATCTTACAGCCGGGCTTATTGCTCACCGGATGGGACTTCCTGTCAAGAGGTTTGTCGCGGCCAACAATGCTAACGATATTTTCTACAATTATCTTTCTACGGGTGTTTACTCACCTCGTCCGAGCACTCCCACTATAGCTAATGCCATGGATGTGGGGGATCCAAGTAACTTTGCCCGCATTCTTGACCTTTATGGGGCGAATCATGCTGATGTTGTGTCTCTTATATCAGGAGCCGCTTATTCCGATGATGAAATCGCCGACACTATAAAGGAGTGTTATGAGCGCACGGGTTATCTGCTTGACCCACACGGGGCCTGTGCCTATCGGGCTCTTCGCGAGCAGTTGAATCCCGGCGAAACAGGTGTATTCCTTGAAACGGCACATCCGGCTAAATTCCGTGATACAGTGTCCTCAATAACCGGGCGTGATGTTGAGATTCCTCCGCGTCTGGCCGCATTCATGAATGGCGAGAAGATGTCGGTGGCTATGGATAAGGAGTTTAAATACTTTAAACAGTATTTGGAACAACTTTTGTAATAGATAATTGCGGAAAAATTGCTACCTTTGCAAAATAATAGTACATTTTGCAATGGCAGACAATTCACTTTTGGCGCGTCTTGACGGCATTGAGTCCCGGTTTGAAGAAGTTTCAACTCTGATTACCGATCCAGATGTCATAGCTGACATGAAACGCTATGTCAAGCTGACTAAAGAATACAAAGACCTTGAGAAGCTCACAGCGGTGACCCGTCGGTACCGCTCGCTTCTCGGCAATATATCCGAGGCCCGCGAGGTGCTCGAGACAGAGAGTGACCACGAACTGAGACAAATGGCCAAGGAGGAGCTCGACGAGGCAACCGATGCGCTCCCGGGTCTCGAGGAGGAGATAAAACTCTTGCTCGTTCCTGCTGATCCCGAGGACGGCAAGAATGTGGTGCTTGAGATTCGTGGTGGAACAGGCGGTGACGAGGCCGCTATTTTTGCCGGAGACCTCTTTAAGATGTATTCCAAATACTGCGAGTCGAAAGGTTGGAGTGTGGCGGTCACGAGCTGTAGCGAAGGGGCTGCCGGAGGCTTCAAGGAAATCGTTGTCAGTGTGACAGGTGACAATGTGTATGGTACTCTTAAGTACGAGAGCGGTGTTCACCGTGTACAGCGTGTCCCTGCTACCGAGACACAGGGTCGTGTGCATACTTCTGCGGCGACAGTGGCTGTGCTCCCGGAGGCAGAGCCTTTCGATGTGGAAATTAATGAAGGCGAAATCAAGTGGGATACTTTCCGCTCGGGTGGCGCCGGAGGTCAGAACGTGAACAAGGTGGAGTCTGGTGTACGACTACGCTATATGTGGCGCAACCCCAACACCGGAGAGACCGAAGAGATACTCATAGAGTGTACCGAGACCCGCGACCAGCCTAAGAACAAGGAGAGGGCTCTCAGCCGTCTCCGTACTTTCATTTATGACAAAGAGCATCAGAAGTACATCGACGATATCGCTTCGCGACGTAAGACCATGGTGTCCACCGGTGACCGCTCGGCCAAGATACGAACATACAATTATCCTCAGGGACGTATCACTGACCATCGAATCAATTATACAATCTATAATCTTCAGGCTTTCATGGACGGCGATATACAGGATGTGATCGACCAGCTTACTATCGCCGAGAATGCCGAGAAGCTCAAAGCGGCCGAAATCTGACAATACAAGCCAACTAACAACCAATCATATACACCTTTTATGAACCGCACACAACTTATTGAGAATATCCGCAAAAAGGGTTCTTTTCTCTGCGTCGGACTTGACACTGATATAAAGAAGATCCCCGAGCATCTGCGTGCTAACAAGGATGCAGTCTTCGAATTCAACAAAGCCATTATTGACGCGACAGCGCCTTATTGCGTGGCTTATAAGCCCAACACGGCCTTCTACGAGAGCCGTGGCGTGAAGGGATGGGAGGATCTTGACCGCACAGTGGAGTATATCCGCAATAACTACCCCGACCAGTTCATCATAGCCGATGCCAAGCGCGGCGATATAGGCAACACATCGTCGCTCTATGCGCGTGCATTTTTTGAGAACCTTGACGTTGACGCTCTCACAGTCGCTCCGTATATGGGATTCGACAGCGTGAAACCGTTCATGGAGTATGAAGGCAAGTGGGTTATCCTTCTTGCACTGACCTCCAATCCAGGTAGTCGTGACTTCCAGTTCCTCAATGATGTTACCGGCACACGAGTATTTGAGCACGTTCTCGAGACTGCCCGTAAGTGGGGCGATGCCGACAACCTCATGTTCGTGGTCGGAGCCACTCAGGGCGCTATGTTCTCCGAGGTGCGCCGTGTAGCTCCGGACAACTTCCTGCTTGTTCCCGGTGTTGGCGCACAGGGCGGCAGTCTTGAAGAAGTGGTGAAGTGGGGTATCAACCGTGACTGCGGACTACTTGTCAATTCATCGCGAGGCATTATCTATGCATCACAGGGTGAGGATTTTGCCGAGGCTGCAGCTTCAGAGGCGCGCAAACTCCGTGACCACATGACCATACTTCTTTCGGTCCACGGCATCGTGTGAGCTGATCACCGACTCTTTCAAACAACACCTTATATCTATTAGCATGAAAAAATCTACATTTGCAATTATCGTTGCGGCCATGGCCTTTCTTGCTCCTGTCGGAGTCTCGGCTCAGCGCGAGGCTTTCCCGGGCGCAGAAGGTTATGGACGTATGACCACGGGTGGTCGCGGTGGAGCTGTCTATCATGTCACCACTCTCGAGGATAACAATGAGCCCGGGTCGTTCCGCTATGCCGTCGGCAGAAGTGGCAAGCGCACAATCGTTTTCGATGTGTCGGGAACCATATATCTGAAGAGCGAACTGAGGTTGAAAAACGGCGATGTCACCATTGCCGGTCAGACAGCTCCTGGCGACGGTATCTGTATAGCTGACTATCCGTTCCAGATTTCGGCCAACAATGTCATCGTGCGTTTCATGCGATTCCGTCTTGGCAACCGCCAGGTGGCTCATCATGAGGGTGACGGCCTTGGAGGTATGGACCGCAAGAATATCATAGTAGACCACTGCTCGGTTAGCTGGAGTATCGACGAGTGCCTTTCGGTCTACGGCAGTTCTGACATCACCGTGCAGTGGTGTATTGCCTCTCATTCGCTTCAGAATTCCGGCCACTCCAAGGGTGCGCACGGATATGGTGGTAACTGGGGTGGCAGCGGTGCGAGCTACCATCATAACCTCATAGCCAACCACTCGTCTCGTACACCGCGCCTTGGCCCGCGTCCGGGCACGCAGACCGACGAGCGTATGGACCTCCGCAATAATGTGATTTACAACTATGGTACAAATGGTTGTTATGGCGGTGAGGGCATGAATGTGAACATCGTCAACAATTACTATAAGCCCGGTCTGACAAAGAACAACCGCAAGTCGCGCATCGCGGGTATAGGTATCCGTACTGTCGATTATTGCCTCGACAAGGATAAGACAGCTTCTGCAATCAATGCTTCTCTCGGCACTTCCTACAAGAAGGGCGATATTTCGGGCGGACGTGTTGACGGTGAAAATGTCGTTAAATTTGGCGGCAAGAGCTATGTGATTGATATGGAGGCCAACAACATCACTGTGGATGGAAAGACAATTCGTGTGCAGTGGAACGACTGGAAAAAGATGCTCCATAAGTGGGGCACATTCTATGTCAAGGGCAATGTGAACCCCCAGGATGCCAATGTGACTGCCGACAACTGGACTACCGGAATGTACAGCCAGGTAGATACCAAGGGCAACGACGGTACTTTCAATGACGATGTTAAGAACGATATGCGTATCGACACCCCCATAGAGTATCTCTATACCACTACCCACACGGCTGAGAAGGCATATGAAAAGGTGCTGGCTTATGCCGGAGCCTCGCTCCATCGCGACGAGTATGACGAAGTGGTGACAAAGGATGTCAAAAATGGCACAGCGTCTTTCACCTCCACCGGAATTATTGACAGCCAGGACCAAGTGGTGCTTCCTTCAGGCACTGTCGGTTGGCCCGAACTTAAGTCAGAGTCCGCCCCCGTTGATACAGACGGTGACGGAATCCCCGACTATTGGGAGATAGAGAATGGTCTGAATCCCAACGATGCGGCTGACGGCAAGATACTTGTTGACGGCTATTCCAATCTTGAGATTTACATGAACTCGCTTGTGGCCCACATTATGGAGGAGGGTAACAAGGACGGTAAACTCCTGTCGGGTAATCTTGAAGCCGATGATCCCGGTGTGATTATTCCCGATGATCCCGGAGTGACAGGTTCAAACTATGACCTTTCTGCTGACACTTATCTCAGCCAAGACGGCGGAACTTGGAACTTTGCCAACGGATTCTCGATTTCAAATGGCTCCGGCAAAGGTTATAGCAAGGGTAATAACGGATGTGTTAAATTCTCCAAGGGCGTTCAGTTTACCATCAATCTGCCCGCAGGCGTAAACGTGACTTCAATGACAGTCAAGGGATATTGCAATTATCCAAATAACGACGGATACTTTGGTGAAATCAACGGCCTTGACGGTAGTGAGTATGTGTTCCCCAAGAAGAACCCCGATGCGGTCATGACCGTACACGAGGTGAAGTTTGACACCCCTGTCAGCAATACAATCACATTTACTCCGCAGGGAGACCAGCTGGTTCTCGCATTTACACTTCACACATCGACATCGGCAATAGAGGATGTCATTATTTCCGCCGGTGATGATGCTGAGGGTGACGGACGAATCTACAATCTGCAGGGTATCGAGGTTGCTGAGCCTCTGCAGCCCGGTGTCTACATCATGAACGGAAAGAAGTTTGTGGTAAGATAATCCGGATTATAAAACTCTGATATGCCATGCCGTCCGGTCTGTCAAAAGCCGGACGGCATCATTTTTGACTCCGTGTGTCTGAAAAGCGTTAAATTAGCATTTAAAAAGCTTGGCAGAGATGGGAAAAATTCATAACTTTGCACCGCCATTACGAATAACGCGCCCTACCAGCGCATTTTCAACACACTTTGATAATCAATCAAAACACCGACTAAAAAATGAAAGCAGATATCCATCCTTCCAACTACCGCGAAGTTGTATTCAAGGATATGTCCAATGATGAGATCTTCATCACACGTTCCACTGTCGCCTCTAAGGAGACTATCGAAGTTGATGGCGTGACCTATCCCCTCGTGAAGCTTGAAATCACCTCCTCTTCGCACCCCTTCTTCACCGGCAAGCAGAAGCTCGTCGACACCGCAGGTCGCGTGGACAAGTTCATGAGCCGCTACGG
>CAJUGS010000046.1 GCA_910586305.1 uncultured Duncaniella sp. | reverse complement strand
AGGGCCATTCTCTTCATGGGAAGTGTATCGGAACTTGAAGGGGAATAAATCCTGAAAACAGACAATTCAAAAGTGCTGATTACGACATATAAACGTGCCATCTGACACACCTGAAACGGTGAGACAGACGGTGCGTTTATGTTGTAAAACATCTTCGGATATTTGCATTTAATAAGGTGAATGACTATCTTCGCTAACAAATCCAATGTGAAATGACGCTCATCAAGGAATTTCTCAACCATCTTGCTCACGAGCTGAACTATTCGGAGCTGACAGTCAGTGCCTATGGCGCGGACTTGGAGCAGTGGGCCGGTTTCGCCACATCGGGCCGTCCGGATGAGCTGCGTCCCATGGATGTCACGCAGTCCGACATGAGGCAGTGGATCTCCCACCTTGCCCGCAACGGCTGTTCGGCACGCACTCTCAAACGCAAATCGTCATCACTGCGTGCTTTCTTCCGCTTTCTCATGCGCGTCCACGGTCTCGCCGTCAATCCCATGACAGGCATATCCCTTCCGAAACCGCGTAAAAATCTTCCGGTATATATACGTCCCGAAGAGACATCCTCGGTGCTGTCGTCACTCCCTGCCGACGACTTTACCACCCTGCGCGACAAGCTGATGCTCGACCTGCTCTACTCCACGGGAATGCGATGCAGCGAGCTCACAGGACTCCTCGACCGCAATGTCGACACATCCAAGGGTGAACTAAAAGTGATGGGAAAACGTAATAAGGAAAGAGTGATACCTTTCGGCCCGCAACTTGCCGAGGCCATAGACAGCTACCGCACCGTGCGCGACTCAAGCCCGTCAACCGCCATTTCTCCAGCCGACCCGTCGGCACCGCTGATGGTGCGCGAGAACGGCGAGCCACTCTACAGGTCGCTCGTCTACCGCGTCGTCCACCGCATACTTTCCGAGGGAGGCGCACACGCCGAGAGGTTGAGCCCTCACGTAATGCGCCACTCGATGGCCACAGATATGCTCAACTCAGGAGCACCGATTGCAGGAGTGCAACAGCTTCTTGGCCATGCTTCACTGACATCCACACAGGTATATACCCACGTGGCATACCGAGACTTAAAAAATAATTATCAACTCGCACATCCTCGTGCACAAACTAACAAAGGAGGACACTATGGACATTAACATCAAAGCCATTCACTTCGACATCTCCGCGAAACTCACCGAGTTCATCAACAAGAAGGTTGAGAAACTCACGCGCCGTCATCCCGCTGTGAGCTTCGTCGACATCACTCTCAAGGTAGTCAAGCCCGAGACTGCTCTCAACAAGAATGTGATGCTCCACATCGCAGTGCCTCAGCAGGAGGAAATCGTGGCCGACAAGACTGCCGACACGTTTGAAGAGGCCATAGACCTCTGCCTCGAAGCCGCAGACCGCCAACTCGAAAAAATCAAAAACAAAAAATAAACACACCGGGATAGCCTGTAAGCACAGCAAATCCCACACTGACAGAATATGAAAATCGCGGAGGCCCGTTTACAGGTCTCCGCGATATTTCATTCCAAGAGGCTGTCTTGACAAAGTCCTCTTGACTCTCCGATGTCTCACTGTCGGATGACGCGGTCGAAGTCGACTGTCAGCGGCTGTGATGCAGCATAGTCCCACAGTGTGAGCGAGCGAAGCTGGTAGAAGTAATACCAATAGAGATAGAGAGCCTGGAAGTAGGCCTGGCGGCTCTCGTCCTTCTTCACCTGCGAATCATTGAGGTCGAGGGTTGAAAGCTTACCGATGAGGTAGGTCTGCACATTGGTCTCATAACGTCTGCTCGAGATTTCGTCCGACCGCCCTGCTATCCTCAGCTGCTCGCGCTGGTTGTTGAAACGCTCCACAAGTATGAACAGGTCCTGATTGAAGTTCTGGGCCTCAAGCCGCAGATTGCTTCGTGTCACCTCGCGGTTGCTCTCGGCCACCTTCACCTGCCCACGGCGCTTTCCCCAGTCGAGCAGAGGGATTTTCACTCCCACCTCCACCACCTGGTTGTCCTTTAGCCGTCGATAGGCCTCGCCGGCTTCCCCGCCGGCCCCGGTGTAGCCAATCTGTGCAAAAACGTCAATGCGCCTCATATTTCCCCTGGCCTTTGCCACCTCATAGTCGGCCTCAAGCTGGCGGCGTCTGAGCGAATGTGAAAACTCGTTGTTGGCCAAAGCCTTGTCGAGAGCATCGGGATATGTGATTTCCACTTCGGGAATCTCGCCGGGTATCACCGTCACAATCTCCACATCCTCGCCATAGTCAAGAAACGAGCGGAGGCGAAACATCTGTGCCCTCATGTTGCTTTCGGCATCCGTGAGCGCCGAGCGGGCATTCAGCTCATTCAGCTCCATCTGAAGCAGGTCGTTGCCACTTATCTGTCCCATTTCACGCTTGGCCTTCGCCACCTCGTGAAGCCTGACAGCGTTTGAGAGATTCTGCTGTTCGATGGCCACCTCCTCACGGGCCGACAGGAGATTGAAGAAATAGCTGATGGCCGTCATGGCCACCTCCTCGGTCTCGCTCAGAAACTCGGCCATTGCCTCGGCATATCTCACAGGCTCTATCCGGCGGTCCCACTTGATGGAGTTGACAGCAAACAGAGGCTGGTTGAGAGTCAGGGCCACGGGGATAGACATAAAACGGTTATAGCGGTTGCCGCTGAGCTGGCGCAGATAATCGAGCGATGTATTGAGCGAGAGGGTGCCTCCAGTGGCCCATATGTTCTGGGTGAGCGAGAGAGTGCCGGTGATATCGAGATAGTTGTTGCGCACAAATCCGAATTCACCGCTCTCAAACTGATACACCGAGTATTGTTTGCGGAAAGCAGGCACCGTGGCCTCAAAGGCCACCTCGGGAAGCAGGCTCGCCCTGTATGACCTGTGCTGCCAGTAGGCCCGTCGCAATTTGTCGAGAGCCACAGCGGCGTTTACACTCCTCGTCCTGGCACGGTCGATAGTCTCGGGTAGTGTCAGTTCAACGCGGTTTACATCAGCCGCAAAGACCGACAATAATAATAGTGTGAGGAAGAGTGTCGTTACAACAGTCCGTTTCATTGTCTCATTCATCTTTAAGGGTGATTGCAGGCTCCACTCGGCGTGCCTTATCGGCCGGAATCCATATTCCACCGACAATCATTAGAGCTATCAGAACAAATGTGGCTCCACAGGTGACAATCATACGGTCGGTGATGAAGTAGCCGTCCATACTATATGTGTTTAGTTCGTTGAAAGCCATAAAGCAATCAAAAGCCACAGCCACAGGAGTGATCAGCAGAAGAAGTATGAGCCCCTCGGAAAGCAGGCGGCGGAATATATCGCCACGCGACGCCCCCATGGCTATGCGGATGGCAATCTCCTGGCTGCGCTGCTGAGTGCGGAACCAAAAAGTGCCAAACAGCCCCAGAAAGATATTGAGCAAGAGGAAGCACATGAGAAACACCATGTCGCGCACCTGGTTGGCCTGTGCCTGCTGGTAATTCTGGCGAATATTCTTGAATGATGTAACATTTACAAGCAGTCTGTTGCCGACATGGAAGAGACTTTCCGACATATTCATGAGCTGTTCCTCGATGTTGGTGTCCTTGTCGGGAAATACGCGCACACAGTACTCCGATGCATACGTATATCCAATATCTGTCATTCCTGTTATGGCCGTATTGCCCCACTCTACATACTCTGAGTCCCTCATAGGCTTAATAGCGGCTCCAAGCGTGATGGTCATAGTGGTGTCGTTATCGCAGTAGAACTTACATCCTATCATATTTTCCGGAAGATATCTTTTGTCGAAAAACACGTTACCGCCAAGAATCAGCTCATTCCGCTCTATTATCCCGGCGAGTTGCTCCGGGGTTTCGCCACCGAGCCCCACACATCTGAACACCTTTAGAAAACCCGGAGTGACCATTTTGTTCGGGAGGTAATGAGGATTATAGATAGTGTCATAGCGAAGCTTAATGCCTGAACTCGATCCATTGTAGGGATGGGAGTTATGGCTGATCGAAGCTGCCTCTACAAACGGAAGATGCTCCATACGCGAGAGTATCTCCCGTGCATCAGCTATATCCTCCTCTGTAGTCCTGTCGGGGATGTAGGACGGACTCTTGTCTGTGACCGTGTTGAACATGAGCTTGTAGCAGTGTTCCACGTCATATCCGAGTGGCTTTACCATTATAGAGGCAGTGGTGTAAAAATAATCGATTATGTACCATAACACCACCGAGACTACGAGAAGCTCGAGAGCAAGCCACACATTGGTGCGCCATTCGGCACGTATCTGTTTGAATAGTTTTCTTTTCATGACTTTCCTTATTTACCGGGCAGAGAGTTACTTGTTGGCTCCTCCACGCAGAGAGTTGACAATATTCAATCTTGACATCTGGATAGCCGGAAGCCCGGCACTAAGCATATTGAGGACAAAACAAAACAGAAGAGCCAGACCGAACGTGGACCACTGGAGGAGCATGGCGGGATTCACAGTGATCGGACTCAGCGAATTTCCATACATCGGCGTAAAAAACAGGCCACTGAATCCGAAAGCCGCAATCACACTCAGCAACAGCCCTATTGCCCCTCCAAGCAGGGTGACAAGCATATTTTCGGCTATAATATCCATGAAGACCGACAGTCTTGTCGCACCAAACGCACGCCTCACCGCCATCTCGCTAACTCTCTTGCGCATACGGCTGTGGGTCATACTCGCAAGATTTATAGCCGGGACAAGCAGAAGAATGGCGTATATGGTATAGCCGATTCTCCGATAGGAAGACACATCAGGCTCAATATTGGCATAGTCGCCGGCCACAACCTGCTCCTGCGTATAGGGACGGTTGTGGTTGATTATCTCGCAGTACATAATCTCGAGATTCTTTTTGTAGCTTTCGAGATGACCGGCAAAATCAGCCCTGAAATCATCGGGACTCTTACCATCGGGCCTAAGCATTGTCACCGTATAACGTCCACCGATTTCCGACCAAGACGTCATGGGAGAGTCGGTAGACATAGTGTTTATCCACACCTGTGCGTAGGCTCTTTTGGCAAGCGGACTCACCGGCTTCACCACACCGCTCACCCGATATTCGCCACCGTTAATCAGAAATGTCTTACCCTCGGCACGTTCGGTACCGAAAAGATTGCGGGCCACGTTGCTGTCGATCACCGCCACCGGAATACCGGCTTCGAAATCCTCCCGCGAGAACGGCTTGCCCGATATGAAGCTGAAATCAAAGACATCGAAATAGGCCACATCGGTCTCACGGACCTCCGTCGGACAAGGCCTCTCGCCAGTGAGACCCACCGACTTTATGTCGGGATAAGGCGTATAGGCGGTCACCGCCTCTGCTGCCTTGAATGTATAGAAGAGCTCATTCACGATTCGCCATGACATGGGGCCGTTGCTTGAGTCCCCCTCATCCCAGTTGATCATGCGAAACGACACCCAGTTGTAATGCATGAACCGGTCGCGGTTGCTCTCAGGAGCGAATGGCGACACCTTCACCTGGTTCATCATCACGAACACCATGATAAGAAATATGCTCAGAGCTGTGCCGACTATGGTTATTGCCGCAACCACCGGCTGTCGTCGTAGATTATATATGGTTTCTTTAATCATCTTGTAACAATGTTGGTTTATTATTCATCATGTAGAGCGGTGGCTGGGTTTACCCGCATGGCTGCCCGTGCAGGAAACCATATGCCCAGAAACACCGTCAGCAACAATAACAGGAATGTCATCACCGAATTACGTATTATCCACGACACCTCTATATGCGACATATAGGTAATCTGGGGGCGTATCTCCACGTTCAGCATCACACCTATGATCACCGCTGCAACAACAGCCGCAATCAGAAGAAGAATGACACCCTCACTCGTCAGCCGACGGAACACCGAAGCCCTCGAAGCTCCGAAGCTCATCCTCACGGCAATCTCGGAAGTGCGCTGTCTGGTGCGATACCAGAATGTGCCCAGAAGTCCGAGAAAAACGTTTACCAATAGGAATCCGACAATCAGATACATCTTACGGACGGTCTTAAACTCGTCAGCCATCGTAGCCGCGGCCACGTCGTCAAACGGAATGATATCGGTCACGTATATGCGCGAGAGGCTCAAATGGGTACCCATATCGCGGCGGAAACGCTTCATGAAGTCCTTGTCAGCCGACGGGTCGACACGGATGGCCACATCGGTGCCGTTGTCAAAACACAGCATCGCACGGTTGTCGCTCTCAACAAACGGAAGCAGTAACACCGCATAGCGTGAGCCGGGTTCTATATCGCTGCGGCGCACGTTGTTGATAATTCCGACCAGACTATAATCTGTGCCATAGTTCATAAACCTGTGACCCACGAGCGAATATGGATCCGGCACGGGAAGACCGCTGTCTATCATCTCGACAAAATTGGATGACATCAGGATGCGGTCTGTCCCCCCTTCGAGCATACGCGCTATCGACTCGGGAGACTCGCCACGTGGTCCGGAGACACGAAACACTCTCACAAAATCGGGATTTATGTAGCCAATACGCAGACTCATATCGTCGGAAAATCCGTAGGTCACGGAATCAGTGGTGGTGACATCAACCACCGTGCCGGAACTCATGCCGGTGGAATAAGGCTCGACACTCTGAAGCGAGACACTCACGGCCTCCACCCCCGGATAGTGGCGCAGACGCGACAGAAGCTCGCGCCGCTGCTCTGTGAGCGAGACGGCACTGTCGGAAACTTCGCCCTCCGAAAGAGCTATTTTGAGTTTATAGCAATTTGTGGTATCAAATCCCTTGGGCTCGAACATGGGGACATATATCTGGCACATCAGGTCGACAAGAAACCATGTGACCACAAGAATTATGACCAGTTCGGTCACAAGCCAGGCGTTGGCCTTGCGCTCGGAAAGTATCTGTTTGAATAATTTTCGTTTCATAAAGGTAAATTTATTCAGTCTTCGACTTGGTTTATTGCCTCCACGGGATTGAGTCTCGAAGCTCTCCACGCCGGAATGCCGGCGCTCAGCAGATTGAGGACAAAGCAGAACAGAAGCGCCCATCCGAATGTGGACCACCGGAAAAGCATCTCTCCAGACACTCTGACAGGTGACGAGACAATATCCCAAGTATCAACAGAGAAGAATGTGTCGGCAAACATCCACAAAGCCACCATAGAGAGCACAAGTCCTATAACTCCACCTATAAGGGTGACCACGAAATTTTCACGCAAGACGGCCAACAACACTTCCGAGCGTGTAGCACCGAAGGCTCGGCGCACTCCTATCTCATGTCTGCGCCGACGCAGACGGCTGCGGGTCATGGATGATAGGTTGATGGCAGGCACAAGAAGGAAAACAGCCGTGAGCACTCCGCGCAGCAGGTAATAGTCGGCCATGTCGGGAGGATTGTTGGAGCCATGTACTTGGGAAAGTTCAAGCTGTGTATATGGCGCGCCGCAGTCCACACGCCAATAGCCTGTAGGTTTAATCTCGCGATTGTATCCGTCGTTGATCTCCCTGGCCTCTTTTTTCATGACCGGAACATCGGCGGGGCTGGCTCCCATGAGCACAGCTCCATATCCGCCAAACATCTCGGTGTGGGCATCGTCGACCATCGTATTCCACTCAATAACCGGAAGCCACATCTGGGCATAGCTCCATTTCATGAGTGGCGACGTGTCGCGTATCACGCCACGTATACGGTAGAGTTTGCCTCTCACAAGTATCTCGCGGTCCACCACATCGGTGGTCTTGAACAGGGCCCGGGCTGTCGACTCGTCAATCACCGCTACTGCTCGTCCGGCCTTGACATCGACTTCTGTAAACGGCGATCCGGATATGAACGTGTGGTCGAAAATATTCCACATCTCTGCATCCGCACGCCTGTAGTCAATAATTAATGGTGTCCCGCCAGGAACCGACACATCTATGGGTTCGAAAAACTTCATCACAGCAGCGACTTTCACCGGAGTCTTCATGCAGCGGTAGAGACGGTCGATGGCATGGAGACTCAGACCACTGCAGGAACTTTTGGATTCACAGCGGATGAATATACCGCCATCATAGAGCAGACGGTCGCGATTGCTCTCCGGAGCCACAGGTGCATAGTCTACTTCATAAACCACCGTCGAGACCATCACCAGCATCAGGGCCAGCGCTGTGCCGATGACCGACACAATCCCGATAACAGGCTGATTGCGCAGATCATACAGTATCTGTCTGAACATTTTTTTCATACTTTTCCCTCCCTTTCGTTATCCAATCTGGCGTCCGTCAAAGAACTGCATGATGCGGTCGGTGAGCTTGGCCTGAAGTTCATTGTGGGTCACCATCACTATCGTGCGTCCGTCGGTCTTGTTGAGTTCGTGAAGCAGCTCCATCACCTCGGCACCCATCTTGGAGTCGAGATTACCCGTAGGCTCGTCGGCAAGGATTATCTCAGGATTGCCAACAATGGCACGTGCTATCGCCACACGCTGACACTGTCCGCCCGAAAGCTGAGCCGGCATATGGCGCGAACGATGAGTGAGCCCCACCTTTTCAAGCACCTGTCGCACACGAGCCTTACGCTCGCTGTCGGAAAGCCCGCGACGGTAGATGAGAGGCAGTTCGATATTGTCGGTGACATTGAGCGAGGGAATGAGGTGGAAACTCTGGAAGACAAATCCGAGATTGTGGTTGCGGAATGCAGCCAACTCGGAATCCTTCATTCCCTTGTCTATCATGTGTCCGGCAATCTCAACGGTGCCGGAAGTAGGAGTGTCGAGGAGACCTATGATATTGAGAAGAGTTGACTTGCCACAGCCCGAAGGTCCCATGATAGAGACAAACTCTCCTTTTTCGATTTCGATATTTACATTTTCGAGAGCCTGGGTCTCGACTTCGTCGGTACGGTAGATCTTGTTGACCTCTTTGAGTGTAATTATTGCCATAATGTGAGTATTATTTGTTTGATTTATTTACTTTTTAAGTTTCAGTTTTCTTGAATTGCGATATTCGCTCATGTCGGAGATTACCACCTTGTCGCCCGGACGCAGCCCTTCGACTACTTCCACCCATTCATAATTGCTCTCGCCGAGCTTTACAGTGCGACGGGCGAGCATACCGTCTCCGTCGACTACAAACATCTCATAGGCGTTCGGACCCTTGTAGTAACTGCCGTTGCGTATGCGGAGGATGTCGTCGCGGATGTCGCACATCACGTAGACATCGGTCTTGAGTCCTGACCGGAGACGGGCATAGTCGTCGTTTTCAAGAGACACCGTAAACGAGATTACGCCGTTGCGGCTCAGAGGCGTGACACTTGCCACTGTGCCCGGGAGCATATCGCGTCCAACTCTCACCTTGACCGGAGTACCTACTCTGACACGCTCACCATATGAATCGGCGATATCGGCATCTACACGAAAGTGGCTAAGGTCGCTCACCACGGCCACACGTTCGCCCTGTCCGACACGCGCGCCTATCTCATTGTTTATATACGTAAGAGTGGCCGAACGCGGTGCCCTGATGCGAGCATCGTCGAGTGTACGCTGCTGCTCTGCAAGGTTCTTACGGAAGATGCTCAGCTCGAGTTTGGCGCTCTCAAGTTCGGCCTGCTTAACCTTTCTCTCGTTTACGAGCCGTGAACGCAGTTGTTGCAGTTCAAGACGCCCTGTATTGTAGGCCAGCTCTGCCTCGCGCACACGGTCGCCTGTGCCCGAGCCGAGTGAATCGAGCCGGCGTTCGTTGGCCACCTCTGCCTGCAGGCGGTTTACAGCCATCTCCTTCACCTTCACCTGCATATCGAGATTATTGAGCTCGGTGGCTATGTTGAGGCGCGTGTTCTCGAGTGAGAGAAGTTTCATCTGCAGCTCGTCTCTTAGTTTACCAAGCTCTGTCTCCTCGCTCTGAAGGTCGAGACGCAGCAGAGGTGTACCCTCGCCCACCGAGTCGCCTCCTTTGCAGTACACCTCGACAATACGGGTGGTGATGGGAGAATTAATAATCTCTTCAAACGCAGGCACTACTTTCCCGGCAGCACTCACCGAAGTCTCAATGGAACCACGCTCCACTTCGGAAAAATCAAGGTCGGCTTCCTTCACCCCCTTGCGCATCATAAAAATCAATGCCACTACAGCTCCAAGCGATACGGCTGCAATAGCCACGCCACGCAGAATTTTTCGGTTGCGACGTGCTCGAATTTCGCCGGCAGGTATTTCTCTATCCATATTACGGTTTTATGCAATAATGTTGTTTTGTGCCACAAAAAGCTACAACAATCATGCCAAAAACGTATGTGCTTGATTCTCAAAAACATCCTGTTTTCACAGTATGTCCGATTTCGGACACTTGTCCGAAATCGGACATCAAAAACGGACACTTTCCCTCGGAAAACCGTGAAAACACCATATATCCGGGCTGCAAAAAGAAGCGCTCCAACCGCGACTATATCAAGCAAATGTGTTATACTCAAATATTTTTTATACTATAACATTTTCGTATATTTGCATTATATTTCAAAACATCACATATACTATGTCTAAGCTCATTTCCACTCTTTCTATTGCAAGCAGGCTTGCTGTCATCTTTTTCTTTGTCTCTCTTGCCGATGCAGTAGCCCCCGGATTCATGTGGTCCAAGATATTCTTCTATGGTCTGGGCGGAGCGGCACTCACAATCATTGGCAAACGTAAGACATTCGGCAATCTCACCTCCGATGCCACACTCCTCGTGTTCGCTGTCATAGCGCTCTGCCTGCCTCATGGAAATCTTACGTTTATTCTCGGATCTGCCGCAATCGCTTTAGGCCTTGACCTTGCGGGGTGCATACTCTCGTTCATCCACACCACACGCACTGCCGTCTCCTGACAGACGTTCAGGCATATAGCTAAAAAATCTATCCGGAAACAGCCGCAGCCCTACTATTAGGACTGCGGCTGTTTCCGGATGGGTCTTTCTGTCAGAGACTGATGAAAGCCGCTACATCGGTGTCGCCGAATAGATCGGCCACTGTGAGCCAGATAAACAGGAGAACAATGAGGACAACTACCCCTATGATGAGCCACAGGGAGAGTTTGGATTTTTCTTTTTCACTCATAACGGATGGATTTTTAGACGGGTTGCGTATGTATAGTCAAAATGAACGATGTTCCTCTACTGACTGTGGTATCAAGAGTGAGAGAGCCTCCCATCTTGTCGGCGCGCAAAGCGCAGATGGGCAGACCGAGACCGTCGCCCTCCGAGATGTCGCGTGAGGAATTGAACGCCTTGAACAGATCCTCCCGGGCCTCCTCAGGTATGCCGGGACCGGAATCGGACACTATGAACTGGTGGCTGTTGGCACCGCGCTTGCGATAGGCAAGAGTGATTTTTCCACCCTCGGGGGTAAACTTCACAGCATTGTCGAGCAGATGTTCGAGCACACTTCTCACCTCGGGAGCATCAATGCGCGCACGTCCGCGTGTGCCGTCAAGACTGAGTGTCGCTCCCTTCTTCAGCATTGGACGGAACTGAGATGCAATCCCCGAACAGAACTGCTCGAGATCCACATCCTCCAGCTGTGAAGGATCCTTGGGCTCGGCTGCATCCACTTCCGATAGAACACCTACATTTTCCATATATTCCCTGAGTCTCTGCACGGCAGGATCGCTCTGGTCAAGACGGTCCAGTGTGGGACGCAGTGAGCTGGACATATTCTGCAGCATAGCGCTCTTGGCCGCATTGCGTGCATCGGCTTCCATGGCCCGGCGTTTCATCTGCCGGTTGCGCACCATCACACGCCAGTAGAAGAGCGCTCCTACTGCAAGTGCGGCAAGGGCAATGACAAAGAGAGAGATAAAAGTCACCATAGTGCCGGTTCGGGCATGGATGGTGTGGTCCATCTTCTCCATCTCTTCCACCGTGTCGGCCATCTCTTTTTTCACCTTCACAAGCTCGGTGTCGGCATTGACAGCCTCGATGGAGTCGCTCCAGTTCATATAGCTTTCATAGGTATGCTCTACCAGGACGGCATCGTTCGCAGCCACGGCACGGTCTATAAGCTCCCTATAGGCCTTGTCGGCCTGCTTGTAGTCCCTGGAGGAATCGTACTGCTTGATGAGTCGCGCTATACAGCGGTCGCCCATCGAGGAATTTCCGGTGGCATAGTAGAACTGCGCCTCGGCAAAGAGCATATCCGTGGTGATATCCTTGTTGCCCGAGAGTTTGGCATAGCCGGCCATCTTTTTGAGCCAGGCCTCGGCCGACGAGTGATTCTTCATCTTCTGGTAGAGGTCAAAGCGCGCCTTTGCCGAGTAGTAGTATGGTGCAGGCATTGAATCGGGTGTGATATGGCGGTCTGAAAGAACCTTGTCGAATCCCACCAGAAGTTTGAAAGCACCGTCGTAGTTCTTGGCTTCGGCACAAGCCATAGCCGCCCCGGCAGCCGAACGAGACGCCGGGAGATACTGCTTTGCAGCCACCTGGGAATTGTAAGCTTTGATATACTTGGAGAAATCGGCCTGTGCGTCAGCAAGAGCCGACATCGCTACCGCCACCATCAGAATGGCCAAGCTGAAAAGTCGTTTCATAATCGTATAGTTTTGAATCGTGAGGAGTTAAATCGTGAGGATGATTTATATTCAATTAACGCCTTTTCAGACAGAAAAGTTTTTTGACAGCCTCATTCGTCGGACCATTCGACGCAATGCCTGTATTCCCCCGCCCGAGACAGCTCACAGATGTACTCACAGATGTACTTTTTTCACCTGTCCAAATGGCTGGTTCACAAAAAATGAGTAACTTTGCATCAAATTTCTAACTAAGCACACAGAATCATTATGGCAAAAAAAGCTTTGTTAATGATACTTGACGGCTGGGGCCTTGGCAACCACACCAAGAGCGACGCCATCTCAAGCACTCCCACCCCCTACTGGGACTATCTGATTAACACCTATCCCCACAGCTCGCTCCAGGCTTCGGGTGAGAACGTTGGTCTGCCCGACGGACAGATGGGCAACTCCGAGGTGGGCCACCTCAACATAGGTGCCGGACGCGTGGTGTATCAGGACCTCGTGAAAATCAACAAGGCCTGTGCCGACGGCTCCATTCTCAACAACCCTGAGATTGTCAACGCCTTCTCATATGCCCGCGACAACGGCAAATCCATCCACTTCATGGGCCTCACCAGCAACGGAGGCGTACACTCGTCGCTCGACCACCTCTATGCCCTCTGCGACATAGCCAAGGAATATGGTCTTGACAAAGTGTACATCCACTGCTTCATGGACGGACGCGACACCGACCCCCGCAGCGGCAAGGGCTTCATCGAGGAGCTCCAGGCCCACTGCGACAAGAGCGCCGGCAAGATCGCATCAATCATAGGCCGTTACTACGCTATGGACCGCGACAAGCGCTGGGAGCGTGTCAAGGTAGCCTACGACCTTCTCGTGAAGGGCGAGGGCGAGCAAGCCCACGACATGGTGGCAGCCGTGCAGGAGAGCTATGACAACGACGTGACCGACGAGTTCATCAAGCCCATCCACAATGCCGATGTAGACGGCACAATAAAGCCCGACGATGCGGTGATCTTCTTCAACTACCGCAACGACCGCGCAAAGGAGCTCACCGTGGCTCTCACACAGCACGACATTCCCGAGGCCGACATGAAGGTGATACCAGGCCTGCAGTATTACTGCATGACTCCCTACGACGCATCATTTACCGGCGTACATATCCTCTTCCCCAAAGAGAATGTCGAGAACACTCTGGGAGAGTATCTCTCGTCGCTCGACAAAAAACAGCTCCACATAGCCGAGACAGAGAAGTATGCCCACGTGACATTCTTCTTCAACGGCGGACGCGAAGCCCCCTACGAAGGAGAGGAGCGCATCCTCGTTGCCTCACCCAAGGTGGCTACATATGACCTCAAGCCCGAGATGAGCGCCTACGAGGTGAAAGACCAGCTTGTAAAGGCTATCGGCGAAGAGAAATACGACTTCATCGTGGTCAACTATGCCAACGGTGACATGGTGGGACATACCGGTGTCTACGAGGCAATCTGCAAGGCTGTAGTCGCTGTCGACGAATGCGTGAAGGACACTGTCGAGGCTGCAAAGAAGGCCGGATACGAGGTGATTATCATCGCCGACCACGGCAATGCCGACAACGCCATCAATGCCGACGGCACACCCAACACCGCCCACTCGCTCAACCCAGTACCCTGTGTCTACGTGACCGAGAACAAGGATGCAACCGTGGCCGACGGCCGTCTGGCCGACGTGGCTCCCACTATCCTCAAGATAATGGGTCTTCCCAAGCCTGCCGAAATGACCGGCGACGCCCTCATCTGATAAGCGGAGCAATAACACACCTGAAATAACAATCCCCTCCGTCACACCGAGAACTCTCGGTCGACGGAGGGGATTGATGTATTCTGTAGTCTATGAGTCTCAGAGACCAAAGACCTTCTTGACCTCGTCGACAGCATCGAGCTTCTCCCATGTGAAGAGCTCGACCTCCTTCACCACTTCCGGCTCATACTTGGAGTGGAAACGCTTGGTGACTTTCTGCGGGCGACGGCCGAGGTGTCCGTAGCTTGCAGTCTCGCGATAGATAGGCTGACGGAGGTTAAACCTCTTCTCGATGGCATAGGGTGTCATATCGAAACAGGGCATCGCAAGCACACGGTCGGCTATCTCATTGTCGGCGAGCGACAGGGCCGAAGTACCGTAGGTGTTTATACACAGACTCACCGGCTCGGCCTTGCCTATGGCATAGGCCACCTGCACCAGCACCTCGCGGGCCACGCCTGCAGCCACAAGGTTCTTGGCTATATGACGCGCGGCATAGGCTGCCGAACGGTCCACCTTGGAGGGGTCCTTGCCCGAGAAAGCGCCACCGCCGTGAGCTCCGCGTCCGCCATAGGTGTCAACGATAATCTTGCGTCCGGTGAGACCGGTGTCACCATGAGGTCCGCCTATCACAAACTTGCCTGTGGGATTGACCAGCAGCTTGTAGTCATCAATGAGCGCAGCCACCTCGGCGGGAAGCTGTGCCTTCACACGGGGCACGAGTATGTCGCGAACATCGTCCTTGATGCGGCGACGCATAGCCTCGTCGGCCTCAAGCTGGCTCTGGCCCGGAGCAGGGAGTATGAATTCATCGTGCTGGGTGGAGATTACGATTGTGTCTACGCGCAGAGGGCGGTTGTTCTCGTCATATTCCACCGTCACCTGGCTCTTGGAATCGGGACGCAGATAGGTGCGCTCCTTTCCGTCCGCCAAATAGGTCATCACCTTTCCCTCGCGGCGTATGGCGGCAAGCTCGCGCAGAAGGCGGTGGGAAAGGTCGAGGGTGAGAGGCATATAGTCGGGAGTCTCGGCGCACGCATAGCCAAACATCATACCCTGGTCGCCGGCACCCTGGCCCTCAGCCTGTTCGCGCTCCACACCACGGTTGATGTCGGCACTCTGCTCGTGCAGGGCCGAGAACACTCCGCAGGCCTCGCCGTCAAACTTCAGCTCGCTTCTGTCATAGCCGATATTCTTGATCACCTCGCGGGTGACGTCCATAAGGTCAATATAGGCATTGCTCTTGACCTCGCCGGCTATCACCACCTGGCCGGTGGTCACGAGGGTCTCGCAGGCAACCTTCGATGACGGGTCGCGAGCAAGAAACTCGTCGAGAACGGCGTCGGAAATCTGGTCGGCCACTTTGTCGGGATGGCCTTCAGATACTGATTCAGATGTGAAGAGATATGTATTCATGACTGGTATAAATAAAAAATATCGAAACAGGTGTCTCAGATAAACGGCGACACGGCTGCCTCAACATTTTCCATCCAGCCCCTGACATCACCGGCAACTGCCGGTGCAGGTGAGGATGTAACCTCTAAAAACCAATCACACTCCTGTCCTGCCACAACGGGAAGGCAAGAAAACCTGTGAAAACCTCGGCCTGCATTCCGACTCCGCATTCCATCGTTGGCAGATGAGGAGCCTAATCTTCGGCAAAGGGCAGTTTTAGCATTTTTTGAAGTGGTTGCAAGCAGCCAAATTTGTCCACTTATCTTTCGATGGTGCAAAGATAGGCATTTTCCATGAAACGACAAAAAAAATCCGCCATCCGGTCCCCCCGTCTGCCACATTCCTTGTCGTTTTCAGGAAAAATGAGTAAATTTGAGCCTGAAATTACACCAAAACACCCTTTTTCACAATATCATGAAATACGTTTTATCCCGACTTCTTTTTGCCGTGGCAGCTTTGCTCTGCATGGCCGGTCAAGGCAATGCAACCTCCCCCTATGCAGAGTTCTACACAGGCTTGCCTGTCTCACTCAGCCCCGTGACACCTCCGTCCATCCCCGATTATGAGGTGACCATCACCGACTTCGGCGGTGTCGACGACGGCGTGACTCTCAACACCGAGGCTTTCGCCAAAGCAATGGCCCATCTCGCCTCACGTGGCGGCGGACGCCTCGTGGTGCCCGAGGGAATATGGTACACGGGGCCTATCGAGTTTGAGAGCAATGTCGAACTCCATCTTTGCCGTGGCGCGCTCGTGCTCTTCAGCGAAAATCTTGCCGACTATCCTGTCGTGGCCTCCGACTGGGAAGGCCTCACTACCCACCGCGCCCTCTCGCCCCTCACCGCACGCGACAAGCACGACATAGCCATCACAGGCAACGGAACATTCAACGGAAACGGCCAGAAGTGGCGCCCGGTCAAGAAAGGAAAAATGACCGAGGGACAATGGAAGTCCCTGCTCAAGACAGGATGCGTCAACGACAAAGGTGACATCTGGTTTCCCAACGAACGCATACGCGACGTCTATGTCGACAAGGAACTACAGGCCAAGGTGCATCACGGCGACCGCGCCACAGTGGAATATGCCCACGACTTTCTGCGCCCCGTGCTGCTCTCGTTCATCCGCTGCCGCAACGTGATGCTCCGCGACGCCACTTTTGAAAACTCTCCGGCCTGGAATCTCCACCCACTGCTGTGTGAGAACCTCATCATCGACAACGTCAACGTGCGCAATCCGTGGTTTGCACAGAACGGCGACGGAGTCGACGTGGAGTCGTGCACCAATGTGCTTGTGACACGCAGTAGCTTTGACGTGGGCGACGATGCCATATGCATCAAGTCGGGCAAGGACAAAGACGGACGAGACCGAGGCATACCCTGCTCCAATGTCCTCATCGACGGCTGCATAGTATATCACGGCCACGGAGGCTTCGTCATCGGATCAGAGATGTCGGGCGGATGCAAGGACATCGTGGTGAGAAACTGTGTATTCATCGGCACCGACGTGGGCCTGCGCTTCAAGTCGACAAGAGGTCGCGGCGGACTCGTCGAGAATATATATATCGACAACGTCAAAATGACCGACATACCCGGCGACGCACTTATATTCGACCTCTACTATGGTATAAAGCCCGGTGCCCCCGTCCCCCCGGTCACCGAAGAAACACCATCATTCCGCAACATATATATCAACGATGTCACCTGTCGCCAGGCCGGACGTGCGGCCCTCTTCAACGGCCTTCCCGAAATGCCGATGAAGAACGTAGTGATAAGTAATTCCATATTCCGTGCCGACAAGGGTGTAGAGCTAAATCATGTTGACGGACTCACACTGCGCAACGTCACAATCGCAACACCCGGCGACAAAATCAAAGAAGGTGAAGGTGTAAGAAACGTCAAAATAAATCCCTGACCCACCGTATCCCCCACAAACATAAGCCTCAGGCTATGGCCTCTCCATCCGGAAGTCCACAGCCTGAGGCTTATGTCATATTATATATCCGAAGCTACATCATCAGATATCAGCGTCTTGATACCCGGGATTTATTCCCCTTCAAGTTCCGATACATTTCCCATGAAGAGAATGGCGCC
>CAJUGS010000045.1 GCA_910586305.1 uncultured Duncaniella sp. | reverse complement strand
CATCTTCCGTCTATGCAACATCTACGCTTAAACACAGCTTTTTTACCATGCGCCGATATTGTGGGTCAGCGGATTTTGTGGATCAGTTGCAAAAGTCGGCAAAAATGTAGCCCCTACGCCCTACATACGTAAGTGGCCCCACACGACACAACATCTGATGCTTAAATCATCCTTGCATTATCGCCCTGTAAGGTCTATATCCCAAGCATCTTGTCTCGATTGACGCGTTTCTGCAGACTGCTAAATCGACTGTAGCATATAAAGGTAAGAAACACCACTCCTAATAAATCAAACCAGGCTCTGCCTGATGAGGGTGACATAACCACCTCCCAACCACGAACAATGATGCATACTATTCCTACCAAAAGAATTGCAAATGACACATTACGTCTGACACGATTGCTTATCTTCATGATTCAATAACTGTATTTTTTTTGCGAAAATACGAATTACAACCGACATTTCAAAGAAATCCCCCGAGCCATATATCCATATTAAGGATACACCTCGGAGGATTTTAGCAACCGAACAATGCCGGTCTACCACTTAAACACACGTACACACGCTATGCTGAGGCGGCCTCATTCGAATATTTTTGTCTGGCCATTGCCTGGAGATCCTCGGTAGTGTCGCACTCATCTACAATCTCCACACCAAGCATCGACTCAATCACATCTTCCATTGTGACAATGCCCCTCATACAACCATATTCATCTGTTATCACTGATATATGCTCCTTTTTCTCAAGCATTTTCTGCCATATCTCAGACACCTTTTCATCTTCAGAAAAGAAGAGGATCGGGCGTATAATACTTTCCATACTCTCTTCGAATCTGTCCTGCGACAGCTTCTCGAGCACATTTGTTCTACGGACATACCCGGCTATAAACTCACGCGTGGAGTCATAGACGGGAATGCGCGAAAAAGGAGCGAGCGACTTGTCATCATAAAACTCCTTCATTGTAGTACAGAGTGGTACTGACGCCACAACAACATACGGAGTCATTATCTCTTTTGCGTTTACATTTACAATCTTGAGAAAGCTTTGAATCACCTTGTTCTCAGACATATCAAACACACCCTCATCCGTTCCTACACTAACCATGGCCCCGACTTCCTCACGACTCACCGTAAGAGGTTGGATTTTGGGAGAGAAGCACTTTGTAAGCAACTCGGATATCCAAACGAGCGGATAGGTGATAAATATCATCACCCTAATTATTCGAGTCGACGGCATCGCAAGAACACGCCAGTAAGAAGCACCAATAGTCTTTGGTATAATTTCCGAGAGGACAAGAATCAACAGGGTCAGAATAGCTGAGATAATTCCGAAATAGGCCTCACCGAAAACCTTTACCGACTCCGAACCGACACCGGCGGCTCCAATAGTGTGGGCCACCGTGTTGAGTGTCAGAATCGCAGCTACCGGACGGTCTACGTTTGTCTTGTATTTCATCATCAACGGAGCTGTTTTGTCGCCCTGGCTTTCCCTCATTGAAATATAAGATCTGGGCGTTGACAACAAGACCGCTTCAAGCACAGAGCATAAGAACGAAACAGCCAGTGCCCCGAAAAGATATAATAGAATAATTGTCATTTTTATTTGGCAAATTAGTGTGACATACTACTTTACTGTTGGCTCAAGCACATTTCTCAAACCATTCGATTCATACACCATACTATTCTCTGAACACACAGTGCCTCACCACACGATCTGATGACCACCGGACAATCGACACTATAGGAAGGCACTTGCGCAACCCAACACACAAGTTGCGTAATCGGTCCACAACCAATAGCGTGGAGGCAAATGCGAAAATATGTAACAATTTAGCCATAAATGCGAAGAACGGAATATTCTTTACTCAAAACGCCTTCGCGGTCTGCTTTGTTCACTACAGAAATCCCATCCTCACCCACCTAAACAACAGGCGAATGCAAAATTTACGACACAAAACGACGTTATCGCACCTTTTTCAATACAACCCACCGTAACTTTGCAAAAGCACAAAACACCATCGACAATGAATAAACTTCCTGTTTCAAAAAAAGTATACGCCGACATAAAAGAACGCATTGGACTCGCTCTTTCCCACTACCCCACATCACTTGCCGAAGCGATGCGTATAGTCGATGATTATCTCCAACAACAAGAATGCAACAGCGATGACCATATGGCGACTATTGCATTCGATATGATTAAGCCGGAACTTGACAGAGCAATTGAACGTTCTCGCAAAGCGCGAGAACGAACTGCACGTAAAAAAGAAAGTCAGCCCGCACTACCCGACAAAGCAGACGAAGAAAGAATCAATGAGATAATAAGTTCAATGTTTGCAGGCCTCAACTTAGACAATCACGAATGCAATGACGAAAACATCGTATGCAACATCAAACCCTCACGACGTGAACGCCGCGAAAAAGAACGTAAAGGCAAAGGAATCGCCCGAAAAAAGTGGAAATCGATTTCGAGCAATTCCCGTTAGTCTATATAAGCCCCGTCGGCAAGCAGCTCCGAATAGCCGTAGTTGAAATAATGACGCTCAAAATCTCTCGGACGCAAAATACGCGAATCATATATTACGAGATCAAGGTCAATCACAACATTCCCGGCTCCGTTCTCGGCTGTAGCTGCGCCTCCACGCCCCTGCATTGACTCATAATCTTTCAAAAATGTCACAAGCTGGTCAGCGGTCTTGTTTGTACGTCCGTGGATCACCGCGTTCGTATATATCGTACCGTCGCCTGAGACCGCTTCCGAATCATAGGCCGAAGAAACTTTGCACTCAGCCATATGATCACAGATGTACTCAATGGCTTTCTTTACTTGGCTTTCACGATCAGCAGTATTACTACCGATACCGATGGTGCATGGTATAACGCGATCCATATACGAGTGTATTTTATTTAATATGTAATTTATTGCGCTACACCCTTCATTGTAAGGGCAATGCGTCCGCGCTGAACATCAATATCCAACACTTTCACTCTCACAGTCTGTCCTATCCTCACCACCTCGGCAGCCGATGATATGAATCGGTCGCTCAGTTGCGAGATGTGTATCAGTCCATTTTCCTTCATTCCAAGGTCGACAAATACGCCGAAAGCCGTGATATTATTCACCTTTCCTGACAGTTCCTGACCCAGGTGCAAATCATCTATCTTGCGTATGGAGTCATCAAACACAGTCTCTTCTTCCTTCTCACGCGGATCAAGTCCTGGCTTTTCAAGTTCAAGAATAATATCGGTAAGAGTTGGAAGACCAACTTCCTTGGATACATATTTGTCAAGCTCTATATTATGAAGCTGGGCTCGATTTCGACTAATTGTGGCCACATCAGAACCTGCATCAGCAGCCATCCTTTCAACGAGCGCATATCGTTCCGGATGCACCCCGGTGTTGTCAAGAGGATTTTTCCCGCCGGGTATCCGCAAGAATCCGGCACAGAGCTGAAAAGCCTTCTCACCCATTCTGGGCACATTGAGAAGTTCTCCTCGGGTGGAGAAAGGCCCATTTTCCTTGCGATAGTTGACTATGTTGCCGGCCAACGTAGGACCTATACCGGAAACATAACTTAATAACTGACGCGACGCAGTGTTGACATTGACACCTACAGAATTGACGCAACTTCCCACCACGTAGTCAAGCGACTCCTTTAGGCGAGCCTGATTTACTGCGTGCTGATACTGCCCGACACCTATGCTTTTGGGGTCAATCTTCACAAGTTCGGCAAGCGGATCAAGCAAACGTCGGCCAATGGAAACAGCACCCCTGACGGTCACGTCCTCATTAGGAAACTCCTCTCGAGCCACTTCAGAGGCGGAATATATCGACGCACCCTGTTCACTCACCATATACACCTGCACCTTACGGGGGAATACGACGTCGCGAAGAAATCTTTCGGTTTCACGTCCGGCGGTTCCGTTGCCAACGGCTATCGCATCGATACGATGACGATTGACAATGTAGCAGAGCGTGTCTGCCGCACCGACAAAGTCATTGGCCGGAGGAGTGGGATATACCACGTCGTGCTCAAGTAAATTGCCTTGCTCGTCGAGAGCGACCACCTTACAGCCGGTACGATATCCCGGATCAATCGCCATCACCCTCTTCTTGCCAAGCGGAGCGGCCATGAGAAGCTGCCTCACGTTGTCAGCAAACATTTGTATGGCCGCAACATCACTTTTCTCCTTGGTAGCAGCGGCCACCTCGGTCTCTATCGATGGGCGCATCAAACGCTTGTAACCATCCTTGACAGCCGCTTTTACAACCTGTGCGACTTCATGAGATGCCGAAGAGCGCACAAACATACGAATTAGACGGTCGGTCATCTCTTCGTCATCAATCCCTATCGATACTTTAAGAAACCCTTCTTCCTCTCCTCGGCGCATGGCCAGATAACGGTGAGAATTACAGGTACGAAGCGGCTCTGAAAACGAGAAATAGTTCTGATATGTGCTTCCCTCAGCCTCTTTACCGGCAATCACCTTGGAGGCAATCACCGCCGAACGCTGGAAACGGGCCCTAACGATGTTGCGAGCCTTCTCGCTTTCGTTCACCCATTCAGCGATTATATCCGATGCTCCCGCGATAGCCTCCTTTACAGAAGCCACATCACCCTTCACATACCTTGCAGCCATAGACTCCGGATCAGCAGTAGCAGACTGTGACATGAGCATCTTGGCCAACGGCTCCAACCCGAGTGCACGCGCAGCCTGAGCACGGGTGTTGCGTTTGGGCTTATAGGGAAGATACAGATCTTCAAGCGCCACCGAATCAAGAGTCTCGTCAATACGTGCCTCCATCTCGGCAGTCAGCTCGCCCCTCTCGCGTATGACATCCTTGATATATTCCTTGCGTTTATCAAGTTCGGCGAGTGCTTCGTGGCGCATCTGTATAGACCTCACCACCACTTCGTCCATTGCGCCTGTGGCCTCTTTGCGATACCTCGCAATAAAAGGCACTGTGGCTCCCTCATCGAGCAGATGCAGGCAAGCTGCGACGTGTTTGCGGAGATGGGTTCCTAATTCCTTGGTTATGATATTGGCGTGAACGTTTACCATAGGTCTTGTATTACCTTTTTCTGAGAGTAAGGATCGTGATTTCGGGAGTAGCTCCTATACGGGCCGGGAACCCGACGGTGCCGTCACCGATATTAACATATAGATGATGTGTTGAATCTGCGTCGTTGTACAGACCGCCCCAAGTGTCATATCTCCACATTGCCGGCGACCATCCCGCAACTTCCATCTGCATTGCATGAGTGTGGCCGGAGAGCGTCAGCGGAATGTTTATTTCCGGATTGTTAGCTATCGAATCAGTCCAGTGAGCGGGATTGTGGGTGAGAAGCACCTTTGTCACGCTGTCAGATGGATTTGGATACGCCTTGGCAAGTGAACCGTAAACCTTGAAAGGCGGATCGCCAATGTTTTCCACCCCGACAAGAGCTATCGAATCATTCCCTATATGCAGGAAGTCCGTCTCATTCAGTAGCAGACGCCAGCCCATCTCTTTCTGAAAAGCTATGAGTTCGTTGAGATTCTGCAGCTTTGCTATATCGTTTGGCCAGTCTGAATAATCCCCATAATCATGATTCCCGAGTATGGAGAAGACCCCATGCGGAGCCTGCAGACGGCTGAGAGGCTTTATGTGAGGCAGGAGTTCGGAAGTACGGGAATTCACAATGTCGCCTGTGAAAACAACCACATCCGGACGAAGGGAGTTGACCTTGTCGACCAGACTGTGGACAAACGCAGTATCTGAGCCGAATGTCCCAACATGAAGATCGGAAATCTGGGCTATCCTGAATCCGTCAAATTCTTTCGGAAGATTTTCTATCGCTATCTCACACTCTTTTACCTGAAGATTATGGCGGTTAACAAGCGCCCCCCACCACATTGCGACAAATACCGCAAGTGCAAATCCCACACCTGCCACCGACAGCCATTTAGCCCTACCACGATGCATCATCGCCGGGATGCGTGACACAAAATCGAATACCACAAAAACATACTTTGGCAGATAGACCGTCAGATAGGCATAGAGCGTCCACATCACAGCGAGCAACACCGCGTTGTCGCCGCCCCTGCGCGGAAGGCAGATAGCTGCAAGTACAGCGAGTTGAAACACCAATGCCGACCAGGCTTGAACCTGCGACGGCCATATCCGCGAACAGCGACGCCTCAGGATACCATAGATATAGCTGTCAACAAGAATGTTGACAAGAATAATTATTATGACTGGAAAAAGCAATAGACGCATCGGCTCAAACAGTAAGAGACGTTAAAAATGTCCGGCAGCGAGCAGCTTGTTGCGCAGAGGATTAGCGTACATTGTGTATATGTATGTCCTCATGAAGTTGCGCTCCTGGACTGTGATATCACCCACATCCACTTTGTCCAGCTGCCCCTCGACATATGCAGTGACAGCCTCAGCCTCCTCCGCAGTATATCGGTCGGCATACATATCCGAATCGAACGCGCGGTCATAGGCCACGTAATTAATCGGGAAAATCTTATAACCCACATGGATGCCACAGTCAATATGACGACACACCATCCTCACTGTCTCTTGCTTGTCAGCCTCACCTTCCAAAGAAGCAATAAGAGGAGAGATGCATCCGGCAAACGCTATGTGAATACGGCCCTTATTACCGAGAAGGCCCGTCTCCATAGAGAAAAGGTCGTCGTGCTGACTCTTCTTGAACTCCGGATCGCGGTGGCGCAACAACCATTCCCTCGCCTTGAGGAAATCGTTCGGGTCATACTCGTAAGAGATTGCCACCGGCAGTATGTTGAGTTCTGAAAGATTGTGTACCATGGAACCTCCTCCTGCAAGGCCAAGCATCTTTATCACGCTTTCCTGGGTGTGATCGCTGGAATCCTTTGCCCTACCCTGTCGCTGGGCTATCCAAATGCTTTCACATTTTTCAGTGACTGCATGGTGAATATATCCCGAGAGTTGCTTGGCGGCATCGAGCGCCTGACGTGTAGGAAGATTACGTTTCACAATGAAACTGCCATTGAGTTTCACGAGATGGGTTATCCAATCGTAGATAAGAAGATTGTCACCTATAGCAACCTCCGAAGTCTTAATACCTTTGCGCAAAAAGCACAAGTTGATAAAAGATGCATCAAGGACTATATCGCGGTGGTTGGATATATATGTATATGCTTTCCCAGAATCTACACCGTCTATACCACTGCTTGTGATGCCAGATGTCGTGGCACTTTCAAGGTTTTCAAGAAAGCGCATCATTACCCCGGTCTGGAAATCATGCTTATTCTTGCAGCTCTCCAAAAGTGTAACAAAATCCTTATATTCTATATCCGGAAGCACCCAGCGCACTGCGTGCTCAAACCCCGGTTCCTTTACCATCTGGGCTATACGCTCGGCAAAACAAGTGTCATCGTAAGGCGCGATGTCTGAAAATCCTAATTCTTTTGCGTTCATTACACGCTTATAATTTTTAATATAATAACGTTTATACTAAAACCGATTAGTCGAAACAATAGTTGCGTCAAAGGTAAAGATTTTTGGCTTAATCTGCAAAATTTGATGTGCCGGGCCGTGGTTATTTAAGGTTTTTTCGCATAATGTGCCGTAGACAGTAACAGGTTTGTCACAATTGCATCTGAGAGTCAACAAATTGAACAATAGATTCCACACGACGACACCAGAATTCCCCCTAACAGGCTTCGCGCAGGTTCAGTTCTATTAAATTAGCCACATTGACTCTCAACCGGCTTCCAATACAACAAAAATGGAAGATTAAACACCTAATGCATCCTTTATTTGCATAATATATTGTAACTTTGCATCGGACAGCCAAACAGTGGCAAATCGTTTGATTGAAACGCAGGCCAAGACAATAAAACCAGACACTTGAGGAATGATACACGCATATTATTTCAGCGCAACCAACACAACCGAAACCATTGTCAAGTCAGTTATAAAAAACATCGGTATTGCAGGACTATACAACAATATCACATCAGCAACCGCTGATGTGAATACAGACATACCGCAAGGTGACATAGTCCTGCTTGCGTCTCCGGTATATGGAGGAAGAATTCCAGACATTGCAGCCGAGAGATTCAAGCGCATTAAAGGCAACGGTCAAAAGTGCATTGTATTAGCGGTATACGGGAACCGCGATTATGACGACGCCCTGTTGGAACTTTGCGACCTTGCGACAGAAAATGGATTTGCCGTAGTCGCTGCCGGCGTGTTCGTGGCTCAACACTGTATTTTCCCGACTGTTGCCAAAAGCCGTCCGGACTCTTCTGACCTTGAGAAAATTGCAGATTTTGCTTCAAAAGTACACACTGCAATTGAAAATGATGCGAAACTCGACATTTCGACAGTCAAAGGGAACAGACCCTACAAAGCCTACAATGGTGTGCCTCTTCACCCTGAGGTAAACAAGAAAAAGTGTGGTAGTTGTGGTCGATGCATCCGAGAATGTCCGGTAGGAGCAATCAATCCCGTAAACCCATATAAAACCGACACCGACAAGTGCATATCATGCTGTCGGTGTATTGACGTTTGCCCGGATAAGGCCCGCAATTTCAGCGGTTTGAAATACAAGGCTCTTGCTCCAATTTTCAGGGCCAAATTCTCCAAACGCAAAGAGCCGGAATGGTTCATCGCACAATAAGGTGATGTAACAAACATTCTTGCCGGCCTATTCCAATGACAGACTTACCAAGACAAATGAAATATCGGGTAAGGCCTGCCGGACTCGTCTGTTTCGTCCCTACCTATCAGTCTGAAGCCTTTGGATTTATAAAATTCAAAGGCTGAGACATTTTGTTCGTTCACATCAACCTTTGTTGCACCTCTCTGCTTTGCGAAATCTATCAATAAAGACCCATATCCCCTACCTCGAAATTGACTGTCGACAAACAGCATCTCTATCACATCGGCATTCAGGCCTATAAAACCGGTCAAACGCCCATTGTCAGAAACTGAATACAAGTCAACATTCGGGAAATAGAGCGGCACCAACGATGACTTTATATCAATTATATCCTCTTCTCCCAAGAAAAAATGTGTAGCCCGCACTGAACGCTCCCAAATCTCCACGAGCGTCAGATAGTCTTTGTCGCTGCATCTTGTTATCTCTTTCATATCGTATGCTACCGGGTTAACGTTTTCCCTTATTTAATCCGCCTGCGATTATATATCAGCTCTATTATACCATTGTATTCTCTGGTATCGGCTAATTCCAGATCAATCTTATGTTCTGTTGTCTCAAACAGATTGATTCCGCCGCCAAGAATCACAGGTATGAACGCAAGGTGATATGTGTCTATCATATCCTTTTCAATGAGTTGTCGGGCAATCTGTGCCCCTCCACAAATCCAGATATTCTTTCCAGGTTGTTGCCGAAGTTCATCCACCAGTCGACACACGGATGTGTTACGAAAGCTGACATACTCTGTATCAGCGCTTTCGCCATCATGCGTAATTACGAAAGCTGTCGCTCCGACATAGGGCCATTTGTTCGGCGAAAGCTCCGTCACAATCTGGTCATAAGTTCTCTTTCCCATGACGACAGTATCGACAGAATTGAAGAACGGAGTGAATGTATCGTCCGACTCCACCGAATTATCGTGACCTTCTATCCAGTCCACGGAACCATTCCGATCGGCTATATAACCGTCAATACTAACTGCTATATATAAAATTACATCCTTCATAACTGGGAGCGTTCAATAATTCTTTTGCTCTGGTACCTTCTTAGTTACATATTTGCCTATAACCATAGCTATCCACCCTATGGCAAGATACACTGAGGCGTAAACCACAAACCATATTTCCCTGATGTCAAAGGTCAGCCATGTTCCTGCAAGAAATAAAATGGCGGATATCACCGGAAGGCTCCACATCCGACCGGCATCCCTGCCACAACGAAACCCAAGTATGGCGGAATAAGCCGGATTCACAATGAAGAAGAGCATCATACACAAAGCCATCCCAGAGCATTCTGATGCAAGTCGAGCAACAGCAAACGGCAATACCAACATTACCACTACAGTAATCATAGTCCATCTAATCACGTGACGATTTTTCATTTTCAATTACCCTTTTTTCCGATTTGTCATTATCCTGTCGAAATTTTCCTGTCCCCATTTTATCAATGCTTCAACATGGGGAAGAAGCGTTCTGCCGAAGTCCGTTACCGAGTATTCTGTCCGTGGAGGCACGTCCGGGAACAGTTCACGGCGGATTATGCCGTCCGTGGCCAACTGCCTGAGAACTTGCGAAAGCACTTTCTCCGATACCGACGGGATGTTTCGATACAATTCATTGAAACGCACCGGCTCGTTCTCGGAAATCTTCACGAGAACAACCATTGCCCATTTGTTGCCCAGCCATTCAAGCATCGGAGCAGCCTTGCAATATTCGTAGTCTAATTTTTTTGCCATGATCCCATCTGCATAATCAATCTGTTGTTGCGACACAAAATTAGTAAAAAAATCAGACATGGTCTATCCGAGGATATATTTACAGACAACTCTCAGATTCTCTAATACCTTAGAAGATATTGCCCCAACTGCAACCACATAAACAGCAGCGGTTATTGCGCCTATCACCAACAAACAATTCATCACAACCCCAACGACTATTATTGCGACAACTTCAGATAACGGTCAATAAGCGTGAAACCGGCACTTTGCAGTGCGTTTTGTTTCGGTATGTATTCTCCGGACGGGACACACCATTGACAATACAGATCCGGACAACGTGAGTGGTGCACACGTTGTCCGGATTCCTTTAATCAAAGAAAAGTCAGTTAGATTCCTATGTACTTACGGCCGTTCTGTATGTAGATCATACCGGGCCGTGGTGTGATAATTCGCCTGCCAGACACATCATATGCGGGGGCGGAGTCTTTGTCATCTGGATGAATGTCGCCTATCCCGCTACTGCCTTTAAGAACGATGGCATTATGAGGATTGACAACCGGGTCACCATCCTCTGCTATTACGGCTCCTTCGGGAATCACGAATGTGTAACCTGTCTCAGACAGCATCTGAAATCCTCCGAAATCTGCTGAGACAACCCAACAGTTAGCTTGAATGTCAAGATATGCGTCGGCCTCTTTGACAAGTTTATTGCCATCACCCTCCCACAACTGTAATTTTGCTCCCTCTACCACATGAACCGGACGGTCGTATGTGAAGCTGACTACATTAAGCACGTCTGAGTGATCTGTGAAAAGATTGCACCAGACATAATTCAAAGGAGGAATAGTTTCTTCATAACCACCAATGAAATTGAGAGTTACTTCCTCGTTGACAATATCGTCGCGATACATTGCATGGGCGCTTCCGGCAGGTAAAACGAGGGAATAATGCACCCCCTTTTCAAAACGCATACCACCTTCAATCTTAGGATATGCCTGACCTAAATCCCAGTCCCATGTGATGTAAGCCGGGAACTCTCGTACAGCCACCCCTTCGCGATAAAGGATGAACGACGGCTCACCGACAGCTTCGGTCTCGATGCCCCAGTAGCAAGTACAGAGGCCGCCATAACGCGATGTCTGCGCGATTGTGGTTCCGTCTTTTACGTCAAAGCGAGCCGGGCCGATGTTATCGGGTATGGAGAATGTCTGGGTGAACTCTGTATTTTCTGCACCGTCAGCTTCAGAAGCTATAGAGCCGGGAGCCACATATAAGGTGTATTCTTTCCCTTTAGGGAGGTTTCTTCCGTCGAAGAATATCGCCAGACTTCCTTGTGTTCTTTTAGAGGAAGTGTAGTTGCTTACCTCCATGCGCTCTGATGTCGCAACAATTTCTCCATCGCATTTTACTGTAGCGACAGCACCATCGAGAAGTTTGATTCCTCCATCGAAAAAGAAACCGATTTCATCAAGAGGGCGAGTGAACGGACGGTCACCGGCAGTGCATGATTCCGGTAACGGAGCGGCGGCCATAGCTGAGACTGTTGTCAAAACCAGACTTCCGAATGAAAGTAATGCTTTTCTCATAGCAGTGGTCATTTGATTGTTATTTTTTGAGTTGTTATTATGTTTCCTTTCTCGGCATATGAAACGAGATATATGCCTTCTGTCAGTTCCGGCAACTTACCGATGCCGTCTACGACGGAACCAGAGTATGCCATTCTTCCGGAAAGGTCAAATACCTTTATCAACCCTTCGTAATGGTTGCCGATGATATGGATACATCCATTACGGTAGACGAGACTGACTTTCCCGTTGTCTGAAACCACGTTGTCAATTCCGGCCTCTTTGGGGTTGACTACCGCACGGATGTTGAGACCACCTGCCTTCGTACATGTTGCTCCTGTAAAACCGACATAGTGGTCTATTGAGAAGGACTTTGCAACATTGCTGGGTTCAATAGGTCTGCCGTTATAACCATATTCAGGATCTTCACTACCGGTCCAATATGCCGCGCTTGTATTGTGGAATGGATCCGGTTCTCCATACCATAAACCATATCCGCATATCGGCAGAAAGATACTGTGTTCATTGGGGCCATACAACCTAACACCCCAGACCCCGTTTTCCACAGATGCTCCGTTTGTCCAGCACAACATACACAGTTCGTAACGTTCCTGTTCGTTGGGAAGCCTCCAGCCATTACCCCATTGATAGCGGGCCGCATCATATTCGGTTCCGCAGATGTCGGCACCGATATTCTCAAGAACAGCCCATTCGCCATTGTTCGGGTCCGCTTCATACCCTTCAAAGAACCTGTAGCTTTCCCAGGAGAAGTCTTCGCGAGGCTCTGTTTCTCCCCATGCAAAGTACTGTCCCTTTTCATAGGGGGAGGATGCTCCTACATTATATGTAGCCCATAAAGTGCCGCTCGGAAGGCCGAGGTCCACATATTCATGGCCTCCGATGATTCCATCCGGCTCGCTCGGTGCCGGTGGCTGCGGTTCATCTGCGAATGCGATTAGCGGAAGTCCCAAGGCAAGGACTGCTACTGATGCTAAGCTCGTTTTTAGATCGTGCATATATTGTTTTTTAGGCAAACTTAGCTCACCTAAAGTTTCCATGCAAGATAAAAAGTTTAACGGCTTGAATTTTTATAGTATTGTTAATGTGTATGTTATGGTTTTGGAGTAATGAGATTTCTGCGCACCGAAAACAATGGAGTCATGAACAATCATAAAAGTTCAGTTGTTTGATATTCGGTCAATTACGCCTATGCGGTGAATTGTTAACAATCGTAAAGCGTATTTTGACATCGCTCAAAATGGGTGTAATTTTGGGTGAGAAAACAAGTTACACCCATATTATGAATATCAAACGAAACATATCTTTCAAACTCGAAAAACGAAAAAGCAAAGGAGTGGACATTGTTGAAAACGTGCCCATTCGTATGCGCGTCACCTATGGTGGTGCCCGTGTGGATTTCACGACCGGCTATCGTGTCGACTTTGTCAATTGGGATGACTCGGCACAACGTGTCAAGGCCAAAACAAGTAACAAGCAGCATCAGACGGCAGCAGAAATCAATGATGCTATCAACGAAATGCGCACAGAGCTTCAGAAAATTTTCAAGGAGTATGAGGTAAAGGAAATACTCCCGGCACCGGAAGAGCTGCGGGAAGCTTTCAATATCAAAATCAAAGGGGAGTCAATTAAGGAGCGAGACATCAAGGCAACACTTGATGCTGCCCCCACCATATCCATCTGGGAGAGATTTGACGAATTTGTCAATGTCAACGGTCGCAACAATAACTGGACAAAGTCAACTGTAGCGAAGGTGAAGGTTTTCGGAAGGCATCTGAGGGCGTTCAAGGAAGATGTCACTTTTGAGTACCTTGATGAACGGGGCATCGCAGAGTTTCTTGACTATCTCCAAGAAAATAAAGGTATGCGAAACTCTACTCTTAGTAAAATGTATGGCTTGTTGCTGTGGTTCATGAAATGGGCTCTAAATCAAGGCTATCACAGCAATAATGCCTATGACCGTTTCAAGCCGCGATATAAAAAACCGGAAAAACCGATTGTGTTCCTTACAATCGAAGAACTCAAAAAAGTTGCCGCTATTGAAATCCCGTCCGACAAACAGTATCTTGAACGTGTGCGTGATGTGTTTTTCTTTTGCTGCTGGACAGGATTACGGCACTCCGATGTTTACAACCTTCGTAAAAGCAATATAAAGAAAGACCATATCGAGCTTACAACTATAAAGACATCGGACACTTTGCGAATAGACCTCAACAAACATAGTCGGGCAATATTGGCAAAGTATGCTGATGTCGTTTTCCCTAATGGGAAAGTACTTCCTGTCATTAGTAATCAGAAAATGAACGATTATCTGAAGGAGCTTGGAATACTCGCAGAACTGACAGAGCCGATTACCCAGACTTATTATTGTCAGCGCGAGCGCATTGAGGATACACGACCTAAGCATGAATTACTATGCACCCATACCGGACGTAGGTCATTTATTTGTAATGCTCTTGCTCTCGGCATACCACCACAGGTAGTTATGAAATGGACCGGCCACAGCGATTATAGTGCTATGAAGCCCTATATTGCCGTTGCAGATTCAATCAAATCGAAAGAAATGTCAAAATTCGACGCCCTATAAACACATCTATTATGTTTGATACCCAGCGACAACTTGGAGAACTCTCCAATCAGATAGCCCGTTTTACAGCTATCACAAAGAAATATCTTGATGGCGAAGAATTGAATTTGGATGATGCTGTTGCTTTAGCCAAATTCGGGTATATAACATCTGATTGTGAAATACATATCAATGCAATCCATCGTCTGAAAAATTCTTCGGAACGGAGTGTCCTCAAACAGTTGTCAAGGGAGATTGACCAGTATTATGCCCTGATCGAGAACTATGAATGGGATCCGGATGACTTTGATTTGCTGTTGATCCTAGACCGACATATGTGTACAGAATACGAAGCTTTGTGTAACGACGCTATGTTTAAGTGCGACGAAGAGAATAAGATTCAGTTGGACTGGTTTCGCGGTGCCATAGATGCAATTGAAAATAATACAGATGGTCCGATTGTGGCTGTATGGGAAGCAAAATCTCAGCTTGAACTTGATTATGAGGCAAGATTGGCCGAACTATTTGATACTATGGAAGAAACTATAGCTCGTTATAAATCATTCCTTAGATACAGAACTTTGCGTGAGTATTGTGAGCATTTTACATATTATGGGATGCACGATGTGCTGTCCCGTCTTGAAATGGCAATTGAAGATGTATCCGATTCCGTAAAGATTCATAATCCGCTGGATGTCATGTTTGGCGAATGTGATGACGAAAATATATTGTTGTCTCTCGTTAAAAATGCCAAAGAATCGAACGATAGTATAAATCAAGGCTGGATACATCAATTCGAGCAACCTGCTGAGGAGTCCGAAAGTGAGCGTTGTGACACAAGACTGACTTTTTTCAATATGCTCCAGATTGATATGATTCATAAACTATGCAATCAGGAACAGTTTGAAAATATTTCGCCGGGTGATATGTATTCAATTCTAAATCTGCACGATTGCCCTCGCCGCCTTAAAATAAGGGATGGGGAGAAGAACCGCGTATATTATTTCATTTTCTTTTTCGGCGAAATGATTGATTCAGCCCATCGTTCTCATTGGAGAAAAAGTATGTGCCATCACTTTTGTATGTCCTATAAGACTTATAATTCCAAATATACGGAGTTGAAAACGCATCCGTCAAAGAATGATGAGCGATTCCTTGAACGTCTCAGAGAATTGAAAGAGGATTTTGAAGAAATAAGAGAGGCTTCATGATGATGGCAACAGTATTTCAACAATCTGTAAATCGTTGAGATTCCGAATATTTTTGCTAACTTTGTATCAGAAATACAGCTACACAATGCAAGATAATAACGCCAATCAAATACTCGTGCCTGAAGACGGCAATGAGATAATACTATATCAACCAGACTCGACTCTATCATTGGATGTAAGAGTCGAAAATGAAACCGTATGGCTGAACAGGAATCAGATAGCAGTGCTGTTTGATAGAGATGTCAAGACAATCGGCAAACATATCAATAATGCCTTACAAGAAGAATTGACAGATCTTCCAACTGTCGCAAAATTTGCGATAGTTCAAAAAGAAGGCGAAAGGACTGTTACTCGTAGTGTCGAGCATTATAATCTTGATGTTATTATTTCGGTCGGTTATCGTGTAAAATCCAGACGAGGTATCCAATTCCGTCAGTGGGCCAATAAGATACTTAAAGATTATCTTTTGCGTGGTTATAGTGTCAATCAACGGTTACAGCACATGGAGAGCCGGATTGACCGTCGCCTGTCGGAACATGATTACCAGATAAAGGAACTGTCCGGCAAGGTCGACTTCTTCCTCCGCACTTCGTTACCTCCGAAAGAGGGAGTATTGTTTGACGGTCAGATATTTGATGCCCACAGGTTTGTCAATCAGCTTGTGCGCTCGGCGAATAGAAGAATTATACTGATTGACAATTATGTTGATGACACTGTACTGACACAGCTCGATAATCGGAAGGACGGAGTGGAGGCAATTATATACACACTTCGCATAACTTCAGCATTTCAGTTGGATATAGACCGCCACAATCGGCAATACACTCCGATTGAAGTAAAACGTGCCGCCAAGGTTCACGACCGTTTCATGATTGTCGATAACACTCTTTATCATATCGGAGCATCAATAAAAGATCTCGGCGCAAAGTTGTTTGCTTTCTCAAAGATGGAAATTTCTCCATCGCTGATTCTGGACAATCTACAAATCCTCGATTAGTCAGATGGAATTATACTTGTTTAAGCTCTGCTTCGGCAGGGCTTTTTTTGTGCCGAAATCAAATGAAATGACTAATTTTAGTTGTGGGTGGTATTATCCTACCACTCATTTACCACTGAGACATCTGTAATACCACCCATAAATACTTCGAGTTGTCGTTGTTATAATGCAGATATGCAGCGCAATAGCTTTATGTAAAAAATATCGCTGACAAAGAAAAATAGTAGATTTTACCACTTGACCACCACTTGGAATCGGTAGTAAATTTGCAATGTCGAGGAACAAATCCCGGCTCTTGTCAATCGACAGGAATTGTCTAACAAAATCCGATTCGCCTATGGATTTATCTTCTATTTTAAGTTTGCCCATTGGTCTTATGACCGGGGCGCAGTTTTTAACCCTTATGGCTGAAGCCTACCGTAACCGAAAGGAAAATGAGTCTGAAGCAATCCCCGTTAGCAATACCGAAGATGATAGTCGGTATGTTTATGGTATCCCGGGGATTTGCGAAATCTTTGGATGCAGTAAGCCTACGGCGCAACGAATCAAGCGGAGTGGTGTGATAAAAGATGCAATCACACAGTATGGTCGTACTATTGTTATCGACCGTCAGAAAGCTCTTGAACTCGCTCGTGAGGCTGACAACAAACGGAAGGGAGGCCGCCGATGCAAGAAGTGAAATCGGACATCCTCAGACTCTGGGAAGAGAAGCAGTTGCGAATCACTGATGAGATTCAGACTGCGCCGGAGGTGCTGTATGCCAACGGCAGCGTTATCGGTACGCTCGGCAACTTCTCGGCATCGACCGGAAAGGCAAAGAGCAAAAAGACTTTCAATGTTGCCGCCATCGTCGGAGCTTCGCTCGTCAACGGCAAGGTGCTTGGCTATACCGCCGAGTTCCCTGATGATAAGCGCACAATCCTCTACTTCGACACCGAGCAAAGTCCGTATCATTGTCAGAAGGTCATGGAGCGCGCTCTGCGACTTGCGAAACTACCGACCGACACACACCCGGAGAATCTGAAATTCGCGGCCCTGCGTCAGCTTACACCCTCGTTGCGCCTTGAGGTTATCGAACAGGCCATCATCAATACTCCCGGCGTTGGGCTGGTAATCATCGACGGTGTGCGCGACCTGATGTATGACATCAACTGCGCCAAGGAGTCCACCGACCTTATCGGCAAGCTGATGGAATGGACTGACAAATTCCAGATACATATCCACACGGTTCTGCATCTCAACAAGAGCGACGACAACGCCCGTGGTCATGTAGGCACAGAACTCAACAACAAGGCTGAGACAGTCCTTCAGGTGAGCCGAAGCAAAACAGATGATACCGTATCGGAGGTATGTGCCGCCATGATACGCGCAGCCGAGTTTGACCCGTTTGCCTTTCGGGTGAATGATTACGGATTGCCGGAGATTGCCAGCGGATATGTGTTCACTGAACCGGGCAAGAAAGCCAGAGATCCATATCCCTACAAGGAGTTGACCGAGGAACAGCACCGCGAGGCATTAGCGGTAGTTTTTGCCAACGGACCGATAAAAGGTTGCCGCAACTTTGAGGCTGCATTGAAAGCCGGATATGCCACCTGCGGACACTCGTATTCCAACAACAAGGTCAAGGGCTTAAAGACCTTTCTTGACAACAAAGGCATGATTCGCTACGAGAACCGAGAATATATCTACAATCCGGATTTCTACTATTGAAAACCACAATTTTGGTTTGGTTTAGCAAAGGGCATATATAATAGAACCTGAACCACGAACCAGCTGACCCAAACATTTTAGAACTCATGATAAAAGAGATTAAATCAATCCCTTTAGCCACCTTCTTGTCTCAACTCGGACATGAACCGACGGCGAGAAAAGGAACGAGGCTATGGTATAAGTCGCCATTACGACAGGAACATACGCCGTCGTTTAAAGTGGAAACCACGTTCAATTGCTGGTATGATTTCAGACTTGGCAGAGGCGGCAATATCATCGACCTTGCAGCCGAGATGTATCAGTCAATTGACCTCCGCTATCTCATGCGTTGCATCGCTGACAGTTGTCCGGTGCCATCGGTGCAGACAGTCGCTTCCTCTTATCCCCAGCGACACTCCGCACCGAGCATGGAGCGATTTGAGGTCGTGCCACTGGAACACCGCGCACTTGTCGCATATCTCCAAGAGCGTGGTATCCCGGCACACATCGCCAAAGCGAAATGCAAGGAGGTACATTACAGTGCCAACGGCAGATTTTATTTTGCCGTGGCATTCGAGAATGTCAGCGGTGGCCGGGAACTGCGCAACCGATATTTCAAAGGTTGCCGGGGACGCAAGGACATCTCATA
>CAJUGS010000044.1 GCA_910586305.1 uncultured Duncaniella sp. | reverse complement strand
CCTGTAACCTTCTGATCCGTAGTCAGATGCTCTATTCAGTTGAGCTAAGGAGCCGTTGTTTTGTTTTTGCACTGCAAAGGTAGGGACATTCTGCGGTCTGTGCAAATTTTTGAGCGAAAAAAATCAACAAAAATTGAAAAAAGTCAGAAAGTGAACAATTATTAATCTTTATCACGCCTTGTTTCCGGCTGATTTGGCCATAAAATCTATTTTGACTACTTTTGACGAGTGAACCAAATCATTGCATAAACATGAAAAAAATCATTCTTTTCCTTATAGTGATGGCCGCTTTTGCCATGCCGGTGTCGATATTCTCACAGTGTCGTGGTGGCGGAGGGGCCGTGTGTGGTCCGGCCGGAATGCGTTTTCTCGAGGTCGACGCCCATATTCTGGTGGGCGGGAGCTACGTCACCGAGAATTATATGAGCTGTTTCCCGGAGATCTCGGACCTCAATGCCGGCATGGGACTCGCTGTGGGTGCCGGGCTCGGTGTGAAGTTCAACCTCACACGCACTCTCGGCCTCGGCACAGGGTTCAACTATGTGCGCAATCGCGGCACTCTCGACATGGCCGTCACCGGAGAGGGAGCGGCCAGCATCTCCAACGTGTTTCAGACCAATACATATTATGCTGTCGATTTCCCCGTATATCTCTCCTATGCTCCTTATATAGCCTCGGGAGTGAGATGGAACTTCGACTTCGGTCTGTTTTATTCATATGGTGTGAGAGGAAAGCAGAAGAACACCATATATGACGCGAAGACCAACGACCTGGGACAGCTCATGACCTCGAAGACCTATCTGGAGACCGACTACTACAAGGATGGAGCCTTTATTAATTCCTTCAAGCGAGCCGACATCGGCCTGCATCTGGCCACAGGCATAACGTTCTTCCACCATCTTAAACTCGGTGTAAGAACCCACATAGGCTTCAAGAACGTTGCAAAGTCAACAGGACTGCGCCACCCGAGCAGCCACAATCTCAGTTTCATGGCCATGGCCGGATGGGTGTTCTGACACGCCTCACTCCATAAGGTCGCGGAATATATCGAGCGCTGCCGCTATCTCCGTCTTGTCGGCCGTCCTGTCGAGCAGGGGGCTGCCCGGAGAGGCGAGCAGCGTGAAGTTGATTTGGCCCGGCGAGTCGTTCTTCTTGTCGTGGCGCATCAGTTCGGTCAGTTCGTCATAGTCGTCACAGGTGATGGCCGGAGAGCCATAGCCATGCTCTTTGAGATACCGTGCATAGTCGTGGAGCTCGGCCGACGGGAATCCCTCGGCCATATTTGAAAGAATCATTTCGACGAGTATGCCCCAAGCCACCGCGTAGCCGTGAGGCACAGGCTTGTGACGTCCCATGGCCAGCGACTCAAACGCGTGTCCGGCGGTGTGGCCCAGGTTGAGGGCGCGTCTCAGCCCCTTTTCGGTAGGGTCTTCGGTGACTATCCGCTCCTTCACCTTCACGCTCTTCTCAAGGAGCGGGAGCAGCGAGGTCATGTCGGCTCCGAGGATATCGAAGCCCAGGAGTTCATGGTAGACCTCGGCCGACGAGAGCAGCCCGTGCTTTATCATCTCGGCATACCCCGACAGTATCTCCGACGGGGGCAGGGTAGAGAAGAGGGCTGTGGATATGACCACGGCGTCGGCAGGTGCGAAAGCTCCCACTTCGTTCTTCAGACCGCCGAAGTTTATACCTGTCTTGCCACCCACGGCTGCATCCACGGCCGAGAGTAGCGTGGTGGGGACATTGATGAAGCGTATACCCCTCTTGAAAGTTGCAGCGGCAAATCCTCCCATATCTGTCACCACTCCGCCGCCTATGTTTATGAGCAGGGACTTGCGTGTGGCTCCGCCCGATATGAGGCACTCCCATATCATGCTCAGCGAGGTGAGATTTTTGTTCTCGTCGCCGGCCGGGACGGTAATCACGTCGGTCGACGGTAGGTCGAGGCGAGGCATCACGTCCGACGCCACGTTGGCATCGGTCAAAATGTGGATGCTTGCAGGCTTCATCTCCTCGGCGAGAGAGCGGATGGCGGCGGAGATGTCGTTGGTGTAGAGTATTTTCTGTGTCATGATGGGATGTCGTGAACGGTGAGCAGACTGAGCAGTAGGGTAGGGAGCGCCTGCGCGAATGCAGGCATGGAAGGAAATACGACGGCGGCTCCGGCCTCTTCGAGAGCGGCGGGAGGAATAGGGCCTGTGGTCACGCCGATGGTGAACGCCCCGGCACGGTCGCCTGCCTCCACGCCGAGGGGAGCGTTCTCAACCACGATGCATTGCGACGGGCTCACTCTTGCCATCTGCATAGCCTTGATGAAAGGCTCGGGATGTGGCTTTCCGTGGGTGACGTTGTGGGATGTCACCCTGAGGTCATCGGCGAAAATGCCAGGATAGTCCTCGTTGAGACGCGAGATGACACTGCTCTGTCCCGACCCGGTCACGAGCACACGGGTTATGCCTGCATCGCGGAGTATTCGGGTCATCTCCTGAGCTCCGGCCATAGGCTCGACGCGGGGAAGCTCGGCAAAGTATTCGGTCTTGCGCTTGTAGAGACGAAGAGCCTCTTCGGGATCGGCCTCGTGGCCCAGATGGCGGTTGAAGAGCAGATTGATGGTAGCGGTGCCCGTGCGTCCTTCGTAGAGGTAAAACTCTTCGCGAGTGCAGGGTATGCCCAGCTCCGAAATCAGCCTGTACCATGCTGCCGTGTGGTTTTTCATCGAGTCGTAGAGAGTGCCGTCCATGTCAATGAGCGCGGCCTTCGGAACCACGCTGGTGTAGTGGTGGCGGTGCAGAAATCTCAGGATATCGGTGGCGTAGGGGATATGCAGATTCATTTTCTTGATTTCTTTCGTTGTTGTCTTTGTTTGGTAGTGTCGGGGTCGGGCTGTGCCGTGGCCTTGACGGTATCGGGAGCTGCTATCAGCCCCTCGCGTATGAAGTAGAGAGAGTCGGCGTGAGAGATAGTGTCCGGTCCCTGTGCCGACGAGGGTATCGAAGTGACAGGGCTTAGACTGAGCGATTTCACGCGGGCGTTGCGCACACCACGCCGGAACACGTTGCGTATCTCGTTGACGAGGTTGATGCGGGTAGTATCGGCTATGGAGACGGTCTTGGCCATATTTTTCTCATTGAATTTAGCCCCTCCGAGCCGTATCTTCATCTTGTCGATATTGCCCGTGATGTTGATGCCGAATTTGAAAGGTAGCGGCGACTTGAGCACCGCCACATGATAGTCGAGATTCATATTCATGTCGTTCGACCCCATCACACCAAGCTTGTAGCGGTCGAGGTTGAACATGAATGGGAATAGCTTCAGACTGGAATTCTCGATAATCATCTCGACATTCATGCTGTCAATGATGTTGCGCTCCTTGTGCTTGAAGAGGAGCCATTTGCCTATCTTGCGGAACGTCTCGTCGTCCGTCACCTTCAGCGAGTCGCCCGAGATTTTCACGGCAGCCCGCAGGGTGGGTATGTCGATGTTCATGGCCGAGTCTATGTCGGTGGTGGCTGCGATGTCGGCGTTGATGATACCTCCGATTGACTGCAGCAGGGGCATCACGGAGTCGATGGCCGGGACAAGGCGCAGAAATTCGGCTATGTGGAAGTCTTTGACGTTCAGACCGAATGCAAACGAGGCCTCATGCTTGTCCGGAGCCGAATAGAGAGCGTTGAGACCTATCGAACCGACATCGGTATGGGCCTCCATGCTGCTTAGGTTCAAGGCACCGCGATACACGTTCATCACACCGTTGAAATCCTTGAAAATAAGGTTGGAGTAAGTGATATTTCTTGCTTTGACACTTATGTTGGCTTCGATGTTCGAAGGTATCACGAGCACAGTGGCCGAGTCGGTGGCAGCCGTGCCGGCGATTGTTGCCTCAAGCCCCGACTCGTCCGCTCCTGGATCGTCTGTCGCCGTGATATGTAGCAGCCCGTTGTCATTTTCGGCAAAAGCTGCTCCTGCAAACACAGCTCCGGATATTTCATTTATGTCGATAGTGTCGGCCGAGAGAGAGAAATCAGCCACAAGCGACTGCCTTCCGGTCGACGAGGTCAGAGCGCGTGTTATATTGCTCACTGTACCGTTGACCATGAAGTCGCTCCGCCCCACCTTGAATCGGGTGTCGTTCACCGTGACAGAGTCGGAGTTGAACGTCACGTCGAGATGGCTCACCCTGTTCCTCACCGGGAAGAGCGGAGTGAAGAGCCTCATTCTCTTGGCCTTCAGATGTCCGTCGGCACGCCATAGCAGCAGTATCCTCTTCAGCGTATTGTCGACCTCGAGGTCAAGAGTCTCGCGTGCCACGGTATCGGTCGAGGCCATACGGGCCTGACGGCGCTCGTAAGCGATTCTTGCCTCCAGGCGTCTCACGGAGTCGGCTGAAAGCTCGGGGTGTGCGGCTGCAAGAGAGTCAAGTCGGGCTTTGCGTCGGGGCGACAGGCTGCGTGGTGCCGAGGGATGCACCGTCACGACAGCCGACGCTTCTCTCAGGGTGGCGCGGTTGAGGCGGTCGCCATACATGGCTCTCTCGGCGCTGATGTCGAGGTGGAGCAACGGTTTGCGTGTCTCCCCCTTGTAGCGTGTCAGCGATGCGCCTACGGTAGCCTTGCGCAGCCTCACCCTCACAGAGTCTTCCGACGATTTCAGCATCAGTCTCTCGGCCACTATGCGTCCTCCTATGGGATTGATGGCGGTTGTGTCAAGACTGTTGGCCACGTTTTTCACACCCACTCCGGCCATAAGACCTCGTCCCTGTGCCTCGAGTCCCGGGAATAGGCATGATATTGTGTCGGCCTTTATGGAGGCCGTCAGCAGCGAGTCGGCAGTGGCTCCCATGCGGGTGAACGAGGAGTTGGTCCCGAGCTTCAGAGTTATGGTTTTGGAATTCAGATAACCGGGAAGTTCGGGCATATCCACGGATAGATCCGTAAGAGTGGCGTCGCCGCGTAGGCGGATGCGATGGAAGTTGTCCTTGTCAAGATAGCTCCTTCTGAGGTCAAACTCGCAGTTGGCTTTCAGAAGACCTTTCACCGTCGCGGGAAGCTGTCTTAGAATCACCCCTGGGAGCTTGGCGAAGCTCATCCCGCCCTTGAACGTGCCTTTTGCCGAAGGGTCGGAAATCGGAGTCGTCACTTTCGTCGCGAGCAGAAAGCCCATTCCCTCACCCTGGGCCTTAAGCTTCTTGATGTCTACAATGGAGCCGTCGGGGTTCTGTCCGTCTATCGAGGCGGAGACCTCGGCCTCGAGAATATCAAGACGCATTCCGTCATAGCTCAGCGAGCCGCGCGGTATGTCAATAGCTATGTCGGCCGTCGGTATGGAGTCTGTACCGACCGTATAAGGCTTTGTGAGCGCCATGTCGGCGGCAATGGAGAATCCGGCCTTCATCTTGCCGAGCTCTCCGCGCATAGATTCTGGAACCAGGGCTATGATTTCGGTGGCAGGGGTCTCAGGCAGGGTGGCACGGAAGCTCTCCACACGCAGAGTGTCGCCAAACTCCACAGCCGATGACACGTCAGCTTTTACCTCGCCCACACTCAGTGTGAACTCATTGAAAGAAGCCCGCAAGGGATGTGAGGGGTCCCACACGACATCACCCCCTATGCCAAACCCGAGATTGTCGATACTTATATTAGGAATGGAGGCCGACGTGAGACCTGCTATCTCGAGACGGTAGGATGGAGCTTTGTTGCCGTCAAGCCTTGTTGCCGAAAGCTTCACTTCGGCCTTCACAGAGTCGGGCAGAGATACATATCGCACAGGGAAGCCCCCTTCGATAGAAAATGTCCCGAGCTCGATTTTAGGCACGAGCAGCGGAGATTCCTCCTCCGCCTCGTCCTTTTCAGCAGACGAGAAAATGTCAAGGCTCGACATTTCCGGAGTGGCCTGCACGAAATTGAGACAAGGCGAGTGGAGCGAGATATCATATAGCCTGATGCTGCCTCTGAGCAGGGACGGGATATTGATTGCGCCGTCAAACTGTGCCACGCTCAGAAGAGTGTCGGCATAGGCCGGCAGCTGTGAAGCCACAGAGTCGGGAGCGTTCTTGAACGCATCTGTCACCAGCGTAAGACCGTCGACATCCACCACAAACTTAGGAAATGTGCTGTAGAAGCTTATTTCCACACGGTCCAGTTTGAGACGGCCGTTCAGATTGTCATTGGCTATTTGCTCTATCAGCGGAGTTAGACGCTCGGGCTTCAGATAGTTGACAGCTACGGTGATAGCAACTGCCACGAGAATGAATATGGCAAGAGATACCCATCCAAGCACACACAGGGCCTTCAGCCATATGGGGCGTGGTGCCTTTGCTTTTTTTTCGGACGATTGCGGATTGACGGAGTCTTCGCTCATATATACCTTTATACCTTAATATACCTTAGAATATTCATGGTGAGCAGATGTGCGGTCTGCTTTGATTAAATATTGTGTGTGATCAGTCTTCCTTGGGCTTTCTGGCCGTGATATGGAAACATGGCTGTCCGCGCTCATACTTCACCCACAGCTTGCCCTCCTCGCGCATGGCCTTGAGCACTTCGGCAAGCACCCCCTTAAGGTCGTCGACACTTCTCGCCGGAGCCGGGCGTCCGGCCACAAAAGAGGCATACGAAATGTCAAACGTGGTGCCATACTGGTGTACGGAGGAATCGATAGCATTGCGGTTGCGACGGCGCAGGCGCTTGACATTCTGGGGGGTGCGCAGCACACTGGTCACCTTGATACGGTAGTCGCCGCCACCTCGGGCCGCTATTGTATCGCGAAACCGCTTGCCTATCTCTCTAAGACTGCGTGCAGCTTCCGGCACAAGATAGGGACGCGAGAAGATGAGAGTGTCAAGATAATAATCCTCACAAGTGGTGATTCTCACGATAGGACGGTGGAGCTGCCAGTGGGAGCGGGTGTCGGAGAGAGGTGTGATGCCATATTTCTCAGCCTCGGCAAGATGCACATGGTTGGAATCGTTGAATATATGGCGCAGGTTGCCGAAATAGTTCACCTTCATGCGCTGTGTCGGCTCGGGCATGAAGTCGAGATGGCGTTTGTAGAAAGAAACAGTGTCCTGTTTCTCAAGGTCGTGGACGGAAAGCCCGCGGAGTATCTGCGTCACAGGCGCCTCCTCGGCCACAATCACACTCCCGTCATCCTCACTGCGGTCCACAGGCACACACATCACCACGCACAGCGATATGAACAGACACACCGGAAGGAAGAGCCGCAGTACTTTCAGAAGATTCAGCTTGCGTTGTCTCTTATGCGCCACGGTCATTCCTCAATCTCTATGCCTGCAGCAGCGAGAGCCTCGGCGCGTTCTATGCAGGTGGCACATTTGCCACAGTGCTTCTCGCCGCCCTTGTAGCATGAATATGTGAGCGAGTAGTCCACTCCCAGCTCCTTGCCCCGGCGAGCGATGTCGGCTTTGGAAACGTTGGTATAAGGGGCTATAAGCTCGATATTATCATAGGTACCGGCCGAGATAGCTCGTCCCATGGCTTCGACAAACTCAGGACGGCAGTCAGGATAGATATCATGGTCGCCCGAATGGTTGGCAAGCATCACCGCCTTAAGCCCAAGGCTCTCAGCCATGCCGGCGGCGGCAGCGAGCATGATGCCGTTGCGGAAGGGCACCACTGTCGAGCGCATATTGGAGTCCTCATAGCTACCCTCGGGCACAGCATCGGCTCCGTCGAGCAGCGAACTGTGAAAATGAGTGCTCATAAACGACAGGTCCAGCTCATGCCATTCTATACCAAGCTTCTCGCAGTTGAGGCGTGCACACCTTGCTTCCATGGCATTGTGATTGGATCCATATTGAAAGGTGACGGCAGCAGCGATGCGGTCGCGGTAGTCGTGAAGAAGAGTCACGGAGTCCATCCCGCCTGAAAGGACGATGAGGCAGTCTTTTTCCATAAATGCAGTAAGGTGTCAGAAATTATCGGGAAATGATGATAGAAGGCGCTGGCGGGCCATATCGAGATGCTCGGGGTCGCCATAGTTGGCAAACGGATGGATGGCAATTCCGCCACGCGGAGTGAAGATACCTTTCACCTCGATATACTTCGGATCCATGAGGCGTATGAGGTCCTTCATGATGATATTCACGCAATCCTCATGAAAGTCACCATGGTTGCGGAAACTGAAAAGATAGAGTTTCAGACTCTTGCTCTCCACCATCTTCTCACGTGGAATATAAGATATTATTATCTTCGCGAAGTCAGGCTGGCCTGTCTTGGGACATAGCGACGTGAACTCCGGGCAGAGAAAAGTCACGAGATACTCGTTGGAAGGATGCTTGTTCACGAACGTCTCAAGCACTTCGGGAGAATAGTGGTCCGGATACGTTGTTCCTGTATTGCCGAGGAGCGTCACTCCGGAAAGTTCCGAATCATTGCGCATGGGTCTACTTGTTTTTATAATAACTTGGCAAAAGTAGCAATAAAATCATAAAAACACAAATACAGGCCCCCTCCATCCTCCGCCTGCTCTCCGTAGACCACTCGCGCAGCCACGGTCGCGGTCCGTTGTTGGCAACTTTGTCAAGATTTTTAGCTTTAACCTTTCATTTTGTCAATAATTTTGTGGAATTTAAAGCCAAAATGAATAAACAGATAATAAATTTAACATTTTTTTAGATGACATACATTAACGTATATCTAAAAAAGTGTTACTTTTGCAGTCGATATAGGATAACTATGTCTTTTCTCCAGGAAATTGTAGTCTTGGCTCGAAACACTATGACTTCACAGATCTGAATCAATCAAAATATTACATAAATTAATTATTTCGTTTTTTAACTATTAGGTATGAAAAAGCTGTTTCTTCTTCTTGCGGCCCTCATCACCTTCTCGATCAGCGTAATGGCACAGGACCAGCGCGTAGCGGGAGTGGTAGTCGGAGCCGACAACGGTGAACCCCTGGTGGGCGCAACCGTTATGGGAGTGGGTACGAGCATCGGTACCGTCACAGACATCGACGGCAACTTCTCGCTCAGCCTCCCGGCCAAAGTAAAGAAATTATCCGTGTCCTACGTGGGCATGGAGACCAAGGAGGTCAACATCACCCCGGGTGAAATGACCATCTCCCTTGAGAACTCCAACGTGCTCGACGAGGTGATAACCGTGGCCTACGGTACAGCCAAACGCTCGGCTTTTACCGGTTCAGCTTCTGTGCTTGATGCATCGGAGATTGAGTCTGTCCAGGTATCCAACCCTGTTGAGGCCCTCAAAGGTAAGGTCTCGGGTGTACAGCTCAACTCCGCTTCAGGTGCTCCCGGTTCAAGCCCCACCATCCGTATCCGCGGTATATCCTCGATCAACGCCGGCAACTCTCCGCTTGTCGTAGTCGACGGAACTCCCTATTCTGGAGACCTCAACAACATATCCTCTCAGGATATCGAGAGCATGACAGTTCTTAAGGACGCCGCATCCAACGCGCTCTACGGTGCTCGTGGTGCCAATGGTGTCATCCTTATCACCACAAAGAAGGGTAAGGGAGATGCCAAGGTGACCTTCGATGCCAAATGGGGTAGCAACAGCCGTGCCACCAAGGACTATGATGTCATCACCGATCCCCGCGAATACTACAATACATACGCATGGGCTCTTGTAAACAACCAGATTGCCAATGGTGTAACAGACCAGAGCGCAATCCTCGAGTATGTGCGCACAAACCTTTTCGGTGACGAATCAGGCAAAGATACTTCTTACGGTCTTATTTACAACGTATTTACCGCTCCCGAAGGCGAGCAGATGGTAGGAGAAGATTTCCGTATTAACCCCAACGCCACTGTAGGCCGTCTTGTAAACTACAACGGACAGGACTATTGGCTTCAGCCCGACAGCTGGCGTGATGAGGCCTATGGAACAGCTCTTCGTCAGGAGTACAATCTCAGCGTATCACAGGCCAATGACCGTGGCTCGTTCTATATTTCTGCAAGCTACCTCAACAACGAGGGTATTGTACAGAACACCGACTTCGAACGTTTCACAGGTCGTCTTTCTGCTGACCTCCAGGCAAAATCCTGGCTTAAGGTTGGTGCGAACATGAGCTATACCCACTTCTCGAGCAAGTCTCTCGGAGAGGATGGCAATTCCTCAAGCTCCGGTAACGTGTTTGCTGTAGCCAACCAGATTGCACCCATCTATCCTCTTTGGGTCCGTGACGGAAACAAACAGGTGATGACCGATGCCAATGGCATTCAGATGATGGACTATGGTGACGGTATGAACGCCGGTCTCATGCGTCCTGTTTATCCTCAGGGCAACCCCATCCAGGCAACCCGTCTTGACGTGGATAAGGGAGAGGGAAATGCATTTAACGCCAACGCATTTGCCGAAATCCGTTTCCTCCGTGATTTCAAATTCACAACAAATAATTCAGTAAGCGTCGATGAGACTCGTTTCAACAGCGTTACAAACCCCTTCTATGGTCAGTATGCCGATCTGAACGGAAGTGTATCGGTTTCGCATCAGAGAACAATCGACTATACTTACCAGCAGTTGCTTAACTGGACACGTCAGTTTGAAGATCATAACATAAGCGTACTTCTCGGTCATGAAAACTATTGGCAGAAAAGCTATGCGCTTTTAGGTCGTGCCCACAATATGCTCCTTCCCGATAACGATGAGCTGGCAGGTGCTATCATAAAGGATACAAACACATCCTATAGAACTAATTATAACAATGAAGGTTGGCTTGCTCGTGCCAACTACGACTATGATGGCAAATACTTTGTAAGTGCTTCCTTCCGTCGTGATGCCTCCTCTCGTTTCCATCCCGATCACCGTTGGGGTAACTTCTGGTCGCTCGGTGGTGCCTGGATTATAAGCAAGGAATCCTTCTTCCACGCTCCCTGGATTGACATCCTCAAACTCAAGGCTTCATATGGTGAGCAGGGTAACGACAATATCGGTAACTTCCGTTACGTCAACACATACACTATTGAGAATGCCAACGGTCATCCTGCAGCAGTGCCTAATACTATGGGCAACAAGAATATCACATGGGAAAAAGGTGGTAACTTCAATGCCGGTGTAGACTTCAGCTTCTGGAACGAGCGTCTGTCAGGTACTTTTGAAGGATTCATCCGCAATACCTTTGATATGCTCTCATACTTCCCTCTTCCCCCGAGCTTTGGATACGGAGGATATTATAAGAATGTAGGTGATATGTCCAACCGTGGTATTGAAATCGATCTTAAGGGTGATATTATCCGCAACAAGAATCTCACCTGGAGCGCCAACTTCAATATGACATGGTATAAGAACAAGATTACCAATCTTCCTGAGTGGAGTTTGACAAGTGAAGTTGACGGTGTTAAGGGATACTCTTCCGGTTCCTACTTCTATGGCAAGGGCGAGTCACTCTATACCATTTACATGAAGAAGTGGGCTGGCGTTAATCCCGAGACAGGTGCTGCCCAGTGGTGGAAAAACATCAAGGATGAAAATGACAAGGTAATCGGACGTGAGAAGACAGAGACTTACGCAGATGCAAGCTACTATCTTTGCGGAACAGCACTTCCCGATGTTTATGGTGGTTTTGGCACATCTTTAAATGCATATGGTTTCGATTTCTCTATTGATTTCATGTATCAGCTCGGAGGCCAGGTTTATGATGGCTCTTATGCAGGTCTGATGTCACCGATAAATCAGGACGGACGCGGACAGGCAATCCACAAGGATGTGCTCAACTCTTGGACTCCTGAGAACACCGGTAGCTCTATACCGCGCTTTGCTTACGGAGACTTGTATTATTCAGGCCAGTCCGACCGATTCCTTACTAATGCAAGTTATCTGTCTCTTCAGAGCATCAACTTTGGATATACACTCCCTGCAAAGGTTACTCGCAAGATTCAGGTGGATCGCATTCGCGTTTATCTGAGCGCTGACAATATCGCTGTATGGTCCAAGCGTAGGGGCCTCGATCCGCGTCAGTCCATCACAGGTAGTGCATCCAATGCATACTATGCTCCTATCCGTACTGTATCGGGTGGTATTAATATCTCCTTCTAATAAACTCTCTTAGAATAAATCTAAAATGAAGAATATATTCAAAGCAACCCTCATGCTCGGACTTGCTTCTTCGATGGCTCTCACAGGCTGCATCGATGAAGTACAGCCTACCGACGGTGTGACGCAGGATCAGCTTGATGCTTCAGTCAAGGCAGGACAGGCTACTATTTTCGCTATGCCTGCCAATATGGTGGAATTCACCGATATCTCAGCCGGATGGCATGGTAATTTCGGTTATCCTGCAATGATGCAGATTCGTGACCGTCTTCTCGATGAGATGGTTTGTGCAAAGACTGGTACCACATACAATCAGTGGGCCCTTTATGAGCAGTCACGTTTCAGCAAAGACTATTGGATGCCACAGGTAGTGTGGAATTTCTACTCTGGTCAGATTCTGGCGGCAAACAAGGCTCTGCAGGCCTATCCTGCCGAGATCGAGAGCGAAGAAGGCAAGGGTGCCCGCTCTATTGCTCTTGCTTTCCGTGTGATGGCAATGCTTGATGCCGCCCGCTGGTTTGAGTTTCTCCCCAACGAGAAGACTTCCAGTATCAATGATGGAAAGGATGTGCTCAAGCTGACCATCCCGGTTGTCACAGAGAACATGACAGAGGAAGAAGCTCGTAACAATCCTCGTAGGCACCATGATGACATGGTTAAGTTCCTCCTTGAAGACCTCAAGTATGCCGAGGATAATATCGATAAGGCTGCTGCAGAGTTAAAGGGCGAGCTCACCCTTCCCAACCTTGCTGCCGTTTACGGTCTGTATGCCCGTGTATATATGTGGGACGAGGATTACGAAAACGCTAAGCTCTATGCTCAGAAGGCCATGGATGTATCTAAGAAAAAATGTCTCACACAGGCGGAATGGTCTGATCCTAAATCAGGCTTTAACACCCTGCAGAACAGCTCTTGGTTCTGGGGTGTGCAGCTGACAGACGAGACAAGCGCTGTTCTCACAGGTATCTGCAACTTTGTATCCATGGTATCAGTTGAGACAACATTTGGCTATGCCGGTGTTGGTGCTGGAGCTTATCCTGCTGTAGGTTACAGCTTCTATCAGCGTGTGAACAACAATGACTTCCGCAAGCTTTCGTGGTGTCCTCCGTCTGCAGATATTGCAAAGGTAATGAAAATCCAACTCAATCGTTACTCTGAGCGTGCCGACAAGGTGAACTTCTGCAGAATGTTTGAGTACGGACCTATTAAATTCCGTCCCGTCGATGGAAATATTTCGGAGCCCTCTGTTGCAGCTGCAGGTGCTCTTCCGTTGATGAGATACGAGGAAATGAAGTTTATCGAGATTGAGGCGACTGCCCATCTGAATCCCGCCGAAGGAAAGACTATGCTCGAAGACTTTATGAACACCTATCGAATGACTTCCGGCAAATATACCTGCAAGCCTACTGATCTTGATGGTGTAGTTGAGGAAATTGTGTTCCAGAAGAGAGTAGAGCTTTGGGGCGAAGGCCAGAACTTCTTTGATGTAAAACGTCTTGGTTATTCTGTGACACGTTCCTACAAGAACAGCAATTTCTACAAAGATTGCCAGTTCAATACCAATGGTCGTCCTGCTTGGTTCAATATGCCTTTCGTAGCATACGAAGAGATGTATAACGCCGGTATGCGTGGATATAACAATCCTGATGTCGATGGCCTTTATAAGCCTGTATCGTAAGATATTTTGGATATAACTAAATAGAACAATGAGGCTGTGTCAAAATTACGACACAGCCTCATTGTTATTATATCCTATTGTTATTATTATGAGGCTGTAGCTGTCACATCCTTGACCACTACCGGGAGTGCGTGTGGGTTGAGTGTTCCTGTTTCCGTAAGTGGCAGATGATGTAGCAGGACGAAGAATTCCGGAATCATATATGAAGGTAGATACTGTGCGGCACGGTTCTTGAGCCATGACAGGCTGAACGACTTTGATACTGGGACAACATATGCCACGAGATAAGCATTTCCCTTCTCGTCCGTATAGTGTATGACAGCGCATTCTTTTACTTCGCCGGACGCTATAATAGCACGTTCTACCTCTCCGGTCACAACTCTGCGTCCGAGTATATTCACCTCGCTGTCCTTTCGGCGCTCATATACAAGGTTGCCATCCGGTAGTCTTCTGCCGACGTCACCTGTGCGCGCTATACGAGTACCGTCAGCAAGAGTCGTGATTTCTGATAGCTGTTCAGCCCGGTGGTCGCCGGTAAAAGAGTCGGCCACTCCGTTGCCTGCTATGCAGATTTCGCCTTCCTCTCCCACAGCGACTGGCTCGAGGTTTTCGTCAAGAATCATCACGTCAACACCCTTGCATTCCTTGCCTATCGGATATCTTCCGGATGGTAAGGGCTCACCGGAATTGCAGCAGAATACAGTGGACAGCGCTGTGCCTACCGCTGGACCATAAGTATTATAGACAGGAAGTTGTTCGGTAAGGTGCTCAACTGAAGCAGAGTTCAGGCTGTCACCTCCGCTTATCACGAGGCGAAGTGTCATTGGTAATGAGGGGATGGAGTTCAACTCCTGTATGAGATAAGGGAATCCGCTTATGATTGAGACATACTGTTCATCGGCAAACTTCATAAGAGCTTGCGGATTATTCCTTGTTTTCGCTGACGGTATGGCAAGTATGGCGCCGTTCAAAATAGTGCCGAACACCTCCTCGATAAAAATATTTACAGTACAGGCTGAATACTGTAGCAGGACGTCATCACCTGTTACCTTGAATATCGCCCCAAACCTTTCGGCCATAGCTATCACTTGTCGGTTGCCTACCATGACCCCCGCAGGATAGCCCGACGGTGAACTTGAATACAGAAGGTATGCAGCCCGGTCTCCATGCCCGCGATCGGGGAGTGCATAAAGTGGCGGATTGTCAAAAAGTCGGTGGTCAACAATCAGACGGGTGAATTCGCTGACGAGAGATGCATATTCTTTTTGAGTTATCACAAAGTCAACACCGCTTTCAGTGAGGAACCTCTTGAGGCGTTCCGGAGGATAATCTGGTTCGACAGCCACAAATGCCGCTCCGGCCTTGTTGATTGCCAAGAGCGAAGCAATCATTTCTACACAGTGGTCCATTACCACTCCGACACGTGCGGGAATAAACGATGGAAAGCGTGACACGAGTGAATCTACCATCATGTCGAGGCCTTGGCGGTTGACACAGGAATGTTCGTCAATTATCACCGGGTGCTCCGGAGCCTCGTTAGCGAGTTGTTTGAAGCGTGAGTAAATTGTCGGTTCCATAATAGTCTCTTTTAGCATCATTTACATTATAACACGTTGGATTTTCGGAGTGTTTAGCGAAAACTGTTAAAAAGACGAGGGGCCGGGAAGGCTGTTTATGCCATTCCCGACCCCTTGTCTTTTAAGGTTATAGTCTTTATTTGATGATGCCGTGATTTTTGAACACCTTGGTGATAGCCTCAAGTGCATAGTCCACCTGTTCCATTGTGTGGGTTGCCATCAGCGAGAACCGTATGAGAGTATCGGTCGGAGCTACGGCAGGCGAAACGACGGGGTTCACAAATATTCCCTTTTCAAGAAGGTCGCGTGTGATAGCGAATGTCTTGAAGTCATCGCGGATGAAGAGCGGTATGATTGGAGTTGACGTATTGCCTATCTCGAAGCCGGCGCTTCTGAATCCGTCGAGTGCGTGATTGGTGAGTTTCCAGAGATTTTCCTGTCTTTCCGGCTCGGTCTGCATAATTTCGAGAGCCTTGAGTGCAGCCGCTGTCGATGCGGGAGTGATAGAGGCTGTGAAAATGTAGGACCTTGAATGATGGCGCAGGAAGTTGGTGATTTCCTTATTGGTGGCAATGAAACCTCCGAGCGACGCAAATGATTTGGAGAATGTGCCCATGATGAGGTCTACATCGTCGGCCACACCCTGTGCATGGCATACTCCTCGACCGCCTTCGCCGAACACGCCTATACCGTGGGCTTCGTCAATCATGACGCTCGCATTGTATTTCTTGGCAAGATTCACCATCTCGCGTACGTTGGCCACGTCACCTTCCATTGAGAAGACACTGTCCGAAACTATGAGCTTCACTTTGTCGGGATCGCATTTTTTCAGTTGCTTCTCCAGCGACTCCATGTCATTGTGCTTGTATTTCAGTTGTTGGCTGAAAGACAGACGTCGTCCCTCGATGATGGAGGCATGGTCCTGTTCGTCCCACAGAGTATAGTCTTCGCGACCGGTCAGCGAGGAGACCACGCCGAGGTTTACACCGAAACCGGTGGAGTAAATCATCACATCTTCCTTGCCGGTATATTCAGCAAGTTTCTGTTCCAGTTCCTTGTGTATGTCAAGGGTGCCGTTAAGGAATGGCGAACCTGCGCATCCAGTGCCATATTTGCGGGTAGCTTCGATGGCTGCTTCTTTGATGCGGGGGTCATTGACCAGTCCTGTATAACAGTTGGAGCCGAACATTAGCACCTTCTTGCCATCAATGATGACCTCCGGGTCCTGCTCGCTCGAAATGGCGCGGAAATAGGGATAGACGCCCGCAGCCTTGGCTTCCTGCGGAGCGGTGTACTTGCTGAGTTTCTCTTGTAATAAATTCATCGCTTTTCCTTTACAAAAAAGTAGCGCGGCTATGCCGGCCGGCTTATTGGAATGTTTTATTTAGCAAGCGAAGTGGATATTCGATGTCGCTGCCGGAAGGGCCGGGCTATACACATCGATTTATTTCGACTGCAGATATTGGACAAAGACCTTTGCGGGCCTCTCTTGTCTTAGAGGGTGCAAAGTTACTCAAAAATTCACTTTTATTTAATCATGCACCACTCTTTTTAATGTTAATTAATTGAAACGGGGCTCTTTTAGTGGCAAATTGTCTGAGATGTATCTTTTTTTTGGACGATTTGGACATCTGGGTTTTAAATGATAGATACTTTTTTCTTAATTTTGTACGTTTATATATAAATATAGGTTTTAAAATACAATTTATGGACATCAAACCCGAAGTGACTCCTCCCGTCAAACGGACGGTGCTCGACTATGAAGACATAATCGAAATGGCTCCGTTTCTCAAAGGCAAGCGCGGCTTGGTCGAATTCTTGATGAAAGCTCTTGATATCGACAAGGTCAACCGGATTCACGACCATAATTTCGATACTCCGGGTCCGCAGTTCTGCCGTGGGCTTCTGGACGATCTTGATATAAAGCTTCGCATTGACAACGAGCAACTTCTCGACAATCTTCCTGACGGCCCTTTCATTACCGTCAGCAATCATCCTTTCGGTGCGCTTGACGGCATAACGCTGATTGACCTCATCGGTAGCCGTCGTCCGGAGTTCAAGGTCATGGTCAACATGATTCTCAATTATATTGTGGCTATGCGTCCCAACTTCATAGCTGTTGATCAGGCTGCAAGCGACGACCCTGCAAAGAAGGCCGTTTCGATGCGTGGCATAAAAGAGGCCATCATGCAGGTCAAGAAGGGACATCCCATCGGATTCTTCCCTGCAGGTGCGGTTGGCAACTACAACAGGCACCTCCGTTTCGAGGACCGCGAATGGCAGCCTGTTGTGATTCGTCTCATCCAGCAGCTTGGAGTCCCCGTGATACCCATATTCTTCCATGGCTACAACAGTCTGTGGTTCCGTATCCTTGGTATTATTTCATGGCAGATTCGCACACTCCGTCTTCCCGCCGAGGTGTTCCGTCGCAAGGGCGACACACTTCATATATCGGTGGGCGATGTCATTTCTCCTGAGGAAATAAAGGCCCATAGTGGATCCGTGGAAGAGCTTGGCCTCTGGCTCAGAAAGAAAACCTACGATCTCCAGAAACTGAAATAACAATGAGATTAAGCCTCAACGATTTTCACGAAGAAGTCCATCTGGCGTGTCAGCGCTACGGCATTATAGGCAATTCGCCATCCCTCATTGAGGCGGTGGGGCGTGCTGTACAGGTCGCTCCTATCGACCTGTCGGTGCTTGTTACCGGTGAGAGTGGTTCGGGCAAGGAGTTTTTCCCGAAGATCATACATGGCTTTTCGCCACGAAAGCACGCCAAATACATTGCGGTCAATTGCGGTGCCATTCCCGAAGGAACCATTGATTCCGAGCTTTTCGGGCATGAGAAAGGTGCCTTTACAGGTGCCGTAGCTACCCGTAAGGGATACTTCGAAGAAGCCGACGGTGGCACACTGTTTCTCGACGAAGTAGCCGAACTGCCCCTCACCACACAGGCCCGTCTTCTACGAGTGCTTGAGACCGGTGAATTTATTAAGGTGGGATCCTCTGTTGTCCAGCGCACCAATGTGCGTATTGTAGCCGCTACAAATGTGGATATGCACAGGGCGATAGCGGATGGGCGTTTTCGCGAGGATCTCTACTATCGCCTTTCCACTGTTTCAATCTCGGTGCCTCCTTTGCGCGACAGGGGAGCTGATATTGTATTGCTTGCTCGTAAATTTGCAGCCGACTTTGCCGAGCGTTACACCATGCCGCGTATCTCTTTCGACGATGATGCCCGTGCCATGTTGATGTCCTATCGCTGGCCTGGGAATGTGCGTCAGTTGAAAAATGTAGTCGAGCAGCTTGGTCTGTTCCATGCCGGCGAGTCCGTCGGCGCCGATACTTTGCGCCCGTTTCTCCCGTCTGCCTCAATGAGCATATCACCTGTTGTGCAGGGACACTCCTCCGGTCACGAATATATGGAAGAGCGTGATATGCTCCTGCGTATGATTGTCAATCTTCGCAGTCGTGTCGAAGCTCTCGACGAACGCATCGACAAGCTTACACGGAGCACGGGAGCCTCTGTTCCGTTTATAGAGACCGTTGAGCCGATTGCCGACAATTGTGATGCCGGTAGCACCACTCGCTCCATTGTAAAGTTCGAGCCGTTCTCATCACCGCTCCATCCGCGAGAAATCAATGTCGAGCCTGTCGAGCCGGCTACCCTTGAAGAGACCGAGCGTGAGACAATCCGCCGTTCGCTTGAACGCAACGGCGGCCGTCGCAAAGCGACAGCCGCCGAACTGAATATATCTGAGCGCACCCTCTATCGCAAGATAAAGGAATACGGCATAGAATAGACTCTCCTTATCTCGGGTCTATACGGATAATCCTGCCTCCGGTTATGTTACGGTTGCGTTTGAGGTATTCGGAAAGCGTGAGCGGATCCACCAGCACCTTTCCTGCTTTTGAGGACGCGTGAAGTAGTTTTACCACGCCGTTTTCAACACGAATGATTCCTACGTGGCTCACATCGAGTCCCTCCGTTTTGGTTGTAAATGCTATGATATCGCCGTCCTGCATGATGGAAGCTGCTCCCTTCCCCATCAGGACGGCGCTTTTTATATAAGGAAATCGGTGTGACCGGTAGCCTATTTCCACTCCCTTTATTCTGGCATACTCCAGAGAGTCGGCCAGAGCCGGATAAGAGTCGCGATGGCTCGACATGAAATCAATTGTCTTCACCTGGTGTGAGGCTCCTGGCAGCCTTGCCGTCATCTCTCGGATATTTCCACGGTGAGAGTTGTCCACAATCCAGTCGCTGATATAGTGTAGGCGACTGGCATATCCGTCTAATTTTCCTTGGCGGTAACGGATATTCTCAAGGTTGTATATGAAATCCTGCCAAGAACTACGGTTTTCAATAATGGTGATAGCCATGGCTGCTACAGTCTCGACAAGTGTGGTGCAGTCCATTTTGTCAAGGTTTATAGTAAGCATTTCAGGACTACCTTCAAGCGTTGACGCTTCATAAGGTGTGTCGATGAATTTCTCGGCTATATATGACACAGCTTGGTTTGGAGTCTTGAATCCTTTTGCCGACGTATCTATTAATATAGAAGTAATACGGGTAGTATCGGTTTTCTCGTTATTCCAGCGTATCTGTCCCGGGTTGGCTCCGGTGACATTGCCGACTCCGAAACACAGAAACCCTAATATAATTGTTAAAGTGATTGGTTTTCTCATTTGCTAATATTGAGTTAATACGCCCAAAATTACACAAAAAACTGGTGTTGAGCAATACGATTCAGTGATTAAAATTGCAAGTTGTTGATTTACAGCGTTAATGTGCCCTGATTGGATTCTATTCGCGTATATACATATTAGATAATAACCGTTAGAATACATCATAAGTTCACTCTCAAATGTTAAATAACTGTTAAAACTCAAAATAAATTTGGCGGTAAAGGGAAAAGTATCTACCTTTGCACTCGCTTTTGAGAAGCAAACCCCGCAGCGGCGGGGGCGGGGCTTTGAGGAGGCGCTTGGCAGAGAGACGGCGACGCGGTCCTCAAAT
>CAJUGS010000043.1 GCA_910586305.1 uncultured Duncaniella sp. | reverse complement strand
CTCCTAAACAGACTTCCCACAAATTAACAATCGTTATGAAACACCCTCTTAAAGATGCCAACGAGCAGCTATGCCACCCGCGTCAAAATGAAAATAACGACAGCCGGCCTCGAAAATCCGATTTCGTATCATTGAATTTCAAGCATCTTGACAATGTCTGCCGGATATATTTCGAGAATACAGCACTGCGAAACGGCCAACAGATTACAATCAAACAGCTTCAGAATCTCATGCATGGATTTAAACTGCAAGGGAAACACATATCATCGCTGGAAGCCGAGATAGACAAGATTACCAATGGTGCTTTAAGCACCCTGCGTTCCACACCGTCAACACTCATAGACGAGGACTATCACCTTCTCATACTTTCCGTTGTTGGCTTCTCCCCGGCATCCATTGCCTTAATCATGGATCTTGAACCACAGGTCATTTACAACCGCAGGGCCCGTCTTAAAACCAGACTCAACAAAATAGGAATACCGGAGTCTATATACTTCGTCAAGTTTATTTCTTAACAAATTGCACCCCTCAGTTATCAAATCACCCCCCCCCTTATACATCCATACCAATTACGACAGATTATCGCACAATACTCACAAGCAACACCCTAAAACACAATAAGATACACGACGTTTGCGACAGACTTTTTATTCTGATTTACTTTGCCGGTTTCTACACAACACCTAAATTTGCAGAAAACTTCATCCAACAATATTGCAATGAGAACACATTATTTATTCAGTATCTTTGTCGGTCTCCTCTGCTGGGGCTGCTCATCTGACGAACCCCGGAACAAGGGTAAAGATGAATTCGATCCTATCTCGTTGAGTCGCAACCAGCAGGAAATAGTCGACGCCCAAAACGCCTTTGCCATCAGACTTTTCAGCAAAGTAGCCAACGAAAACACAGTCATATCTCCCCTCAGCGTCTCCCTGGCCCTCTCCATGACAGCAAACGGAGCTGAAGGAAAAACCTACACCGAAATATGTGACGCGCTCGGATATGAAGGCGCCACAATAGAGGAAGTAAACACACTCAACCGCACACTCATCGACCGCCTGCCCACAGCCGACAGCAAGACCACCGTAGCAATCGCAAACTCCCTGTGGATCAACAATGAACATCCCATACTCAACTCATTCAAGAGCAGTATCGAGAAAATCTACGATGCAAACATCTCAAATCTCGACCTATACTCGACGAAGAGTATGTCGGCCATCAACGAGTGGATTTCAAAGAAAACCTACGGAGTGTTTGACAACTTCCTCAGTTCTCCCCTCAGATGCGAGGCTGCATTAATCAACACACTTTATTTCAAATCGGTATGGGGAGCGCCGATTAATAAATCCCTCACAAAACCCGAACCGTTCTATCTTGAAAACGGATCAGAGACCAAAGTCAACATGATGCAGACATCATGTACAGGTATAATCTACGACGATGCATCAGTCATCCGCAAAGACTACGGCAATTCCGCCTTCTACCTATGCGCCGTAATGCCACCCGAAGGGACTACTCTGAGCGAATATATCACCGCGTTGACCCCTGACATGATTAAACACTGGAATGAAATACTCACCGGCAAAAGTGACATCGGATATTCAGAGGTTGAACTCGGCTTTCCGAAATTCAATATCACATCTGAATTCGACCTCATTCCGGTTCTTAAGAGTCTCGGAGTAGAATCGGCCTTCTCTCCTGCGGCAGATTTCTCAAAACTCAGCGAAACAGCCCTGTTCATATCTGAAATGAAGCAACAGGCCCGATTTGAGATTGACGAAGATGGTGTCGTAGCAAGCGCCGTCACATCTGAATCATTTGACGACAACTACTGTCCCGGAATAATAATACCGACAAAGAAAATCATCTTCAACCGTCCTTTCATCTACATGGTTGTGGAACGCAGCACCGGAGCAATCCTCTACATAGGTGGCGCATCCAATATAGGTCTCTGATCTAAGGACTATAAAAAGGAGGCGGATACAATATCCGCCTCCTTTTTATAGCATTTTGTCGGGAAACAAACTATTTCCTCACCGGACTAATGTAGAATGAGTACTCATATCTGTCAGCGTCAAGTATATGAGGCCTGTGGGGAGCTGCTCCCCAGCTGTCATCACCGCCAACTCCTCGCTGGGCAAAGTCTATATTAAGATACACACTGCCGCGGTCTGGATTCACATCATTGTCGTGCATCTGCTTCTTGGTCAATCCCGGATCCATTGCTTCTGCAGTGACATCCAGAGCCGACACACTTAGAGGCCTCACACCTGTAACCTTTATTCCTGTACCGGCCCCGTCGCATAGAGTAGCCCACCTAACATCGGTCTGATTGCCCGTCTCCTGCGGTCTCTCATAGTGGTGGCGCATATCGGCAACCTTGTCGCAATATACTCCGAGGAACGCTGACGTATTTCTGTCCGAGTAGTTTTCCCATGGTCCGCGTCCGTAACGGCAGAAATTGTCAAAAGCCTTGTGCAGAGCCACTCTGACGCCAAATCTCGGAAGCTCAGGAGTATCGGCCCCTCCGTTGTCGGCCTTCCACGCTATATTCACCTTCACCACTCCACCGGGAGCAACGGTGTAGGTCATAGAGTAATCAGAATGAGTCTCGGGCATACGGAAAACACCTTTCACCGTCACCACACTGTCCGAGGCTTCGGCCGTGAGCGATACCTTCCGGCGGTTTTCACCGGCAGCCCTCCAGGCATTTGCTCGTATATGTAGTTTATTGCCCATATCGTTATCGGTCGGTGCGCGCCAGAACGATGGTTTCATGCTGCCGGAAAGCACATTCTTTCCTCCTATCCTGTAGGCGGTCATCTCTCCCGACTCGCGACTGAACGAAACCTCCGTATCCCCGCATTTCACCGTCCACTCGCGCTGAGTCTCGGTCAGCACAGGCAGAGCGCCTCCGCGAATCTGTGGAGCCTGAATCTCACCATCTTTCACAGCAAACTGCTCGCGTGCCACCTCATGTCCGGCCGGGAGTATGCCTTCTGCATTGGTCGTGCGGGCATATAACGAAAGCATATACTCCGAGCCGTCAGAGTCAAGAGCGGGAAGATTGAGAGCCACCCTCTTTTTCTCTCCGGGTTTTACATCGGCGGCAAAAGTACCCTCTGCGGCTTTCTCGCCATCACGTAGCAACTCCCAGCTGAAAGTATAACCGGCAGTCGACTTAAACAGGAAGTGATTCTCTACATCCACAAGTCCGGACTTCGGATCGGGCGATGAGAAACGTATATCCTGATACACCTTTTTCACCTCCTTTAGGCCGGGATGGGCTGTGCGGTCGGCAAATACAAGACCGTTGATACAGAAATTCTCATCATGGGTATAATTCTGCGCACCGAAATCGCCTCCATACCCCCAGTAGGCACGGCCGTTCTCATCGTGGGCCAGAATAGCCTGGTCAACCCAGTCCCAAATGAACCCGCCCTGCATCTGGGGCGACGAGCGAATGATATCGTAATACTCCTGGAAGTTGCCCGACGAATTGCCCATGGCGTGAGCATACTCACACATTATATAAGGTCGTCCGGGATTATTGCGCGAGGCATACTCCTTCATACTGCCGACGTGTGGATACATCGGACAGACTATATCCGTATTCTCCTCCTCGGCAGCCTGCTCGAACTGCACGGGGCGCGAAGGATCGCGATGCTTGATAAAAGCATAGCCGTCTCTGAAATTATCACCGTTGCCACACTCGTTGCCAAGCGACCACACAATGACACTCGGATGGTTCTTGTCTCTTTCTACCAGCAGCATCTCGCGGTCCAGAATCGCGTCATGCCATTCGGGAGCCTGGGCCGGATGGGTGGGAATATTGGCCGTCCATGATCCCGACCCGAAGGCATGGGCCTCGATGTTGGCCTCGTCTACCACATAGAGGCCATAACGGTCACACAAGTCATACCATAACGGCGACTGCGGATAATGGCTCGTGCGCACGGCATTTATATTATGGCTCTTCATCATGCGTATATCCTCTATCATCATCGCGCTGTCCACCACATGGCCGGCTGTCGGATGGTGCTCATGCACATTCACTCCGTGGATTTCCACCGGCTTGCCATTGACAAGGAGCTGGGAGTTCTTTATCTCTACTTTGCGGAATCCTATACGCGCCGATGTCGATTCGGCCACTTTGCCGCCGCCATCAGTCAGAGTCACGGCAAGAGTGTAGAGTTCGGGGGTCTCCGCACTCCATTTGCTCACATTTTTCACCGTAGCCACAAACGTCTCTTCGCTTTCCCCGCCGGCAGGCACTGTCACTTTGCGCGACGAGCGCATCACTTCTTTACCCGAGGGGTCCAGAAGGCTCACCGACAGAGAGCCGCCAGCCTTATGGCTGTCGTGGTTGCGCAGTTTCACATCCACCTCCAGCTTGCCGTCGCGGTAGCGGGTGTCAAGCCCGGGACGGGCAAACACATCGGCTATTCTGACCGGAGCCGTGGTATACAGATACACATCGCGGTCTATACCTGACAGCCTCCAGAAATCCTGGTCTTCAAGATACGAGCCGTCGGTCCAGCGATACACCTCGCAGGCCAGCTCATTCTCTCCTGATTTCAGCATATCCGTTATGTCAAACTCTGCCGGATTCTTGGTGCTCTGCACATATCCGGCCTTCTTTCCGTTGACCCACACATACATTCCGGCCGTGCTTCCGTCAAAATGGAGATACACGCGTCTCCCGGCCCATGAGGAAGGAAGGGTAAACGAGCGCCTATAACTGCCCACCGGGTTGTCCGTCTCTGGAATATATGGAGGATTCTTCGGAAAAGGATAGACAACATTGGTATATATCGGCACTCCGTAGCCCTGCATTTCCCAGTTGGACGGCACCGGAATGCTATCCCAGCCTGAAGCATCGTAACCGGGAGCATGGAAATCAGCCGGACGCTCTCCCGGAGTCTTTGAAAAATGAAATGCCCATTTGCCGTTTAGCGACTTAAAGTAGGGACTGTTTTTGAAGTTCATCTCTCTCGCGGCCTTTTCGGAAGGATATGGATACAACGTGGCTCGTGGTCTTTCGCGTCCCACGGCAAACACCCGTGAGTCCTGGCGGTCCGAACCGCCGGATGCCGTCACTGACTGACACATGGCAAGAGCCATGGCAAGAGGCAGGATTCTGTTCATACGTTTTTTGTGGATAATTAGATTGGTATTTGGTATTTGCAAATATACCGATTATTTGTTTAATGCCGAAAGTGAATTTCGGCTCATGGACGCTGCGTGAATCAATTGAGACAAATATATACAAAAAAACGCCGCATAGCAAATGCTATGCGGCGAGATAACAATCTCATGTCTCATTTAAAACAAAACTACTGCCTTCTCTTGCAAAGTATGTGGCGTTATCGCACCTTCCGGACTTCTGCTGTTACTAACTTTGCAGAGGAAAACAACCCCGGACAATGATTGTCGGTACTGTCGGTGGCGGAGGCCGTGATGGAGTTCACCGTGTCCGTCCCATCGCATCACCGGTTTCAGAATCCGTGGTAGTTTTTTCACCTCTTGCAAAGAGAGAGATATTGCGACGCAGGCCGTTCGCAATACTCTCGACAGCCACGGCGGTATTCATATAGGTTTTTACCGAACCAGCCGTCGCGGTCACAAAGAGGCGAATCGGGAAACACCCTCCCCGACAATGAATGATCGATGCTGCCGGTTACGGAGGCCGTGATGGAGTTCACCGTATCCGTCCTTGGCAGCACCGGCTTCAGAACCCGTGGCGGGCTTTCCACTTCTCGTAGAGGGGGTATAGCGACGCAGGCCGGTCGTTATACCATCCATAACCGTTGCGGCGCTCATGCCCTATCTCACTAAGGTTTCGCTTGGGTTTTCCGTCACGGTCGCAGAAGAACGGGCGGCATTCGTCCAGATCATAAAACCGCGCCCACAGTGGAGAGGCTCCGGCCTCTTCCACCACTCTCGTGTCGGCCTCGGGAGCACCCTTTTTCCCCGACCTCACGACACGTATGCCGGTGAGCTTGTTACGCTCAAACCAGTCCATAGCCCCTTCCACGGCAACGCGGATACGTTGGTCGGGATTGGGCAGGGTCATGAGCAGCCTCACCAGCTCGGCACTTTCGGCAGAGCAGTACGAGGGGAGCTCGTATGCTCGCGCCGGAGCGGGCCGGAGTGTCTCGCGGTCATGTTGCTGACACCACACCGTGGGCTTGCCGTCAACCACTATCTGAGTGGCAAGGATGCACTCTATGCCTTTGTCGAAGGATTTTCTGAGCGCATCCAGCATATCCGCGTCCAGCAGCCCTGACTCATAGGGAGATTCACCCTTGAGTATGCGTCTGAAAAGATCAAGGGTGTTATACATGGCATTGTCATTATAGGTGATGTGTATCTGATATCCGCGCATCCCCGGCCAGAACTGTGGCCAGCCTCCGCCGGCATACTGACCGGAGAGCAGATATTCTATGCCGCTGCGGAATGAATCCCGGTATTTGGTCTTACCGGTGGCCTTGTATAGACGGGCGAGATAACGGAGCTGGCTCACTGTCGCACCATTGTCGGTGGTCGAGTCGTAGTCACGGCTCTTTTCCGAGATCACCTTCTCTGCCTGCTCTGCTGTGAGATGGCCACACATATCCACGTTCTTAGGCCACCCGCCGGTGACACGTTGGAACAGAAGTAGGTTGTCGCCTATTCTGGCGGCCTCTTCTGTCGTGAAAAACGAAGGGGAGGTCTCTCTCAATTGTTCGTTCTTAGCCTGCACCGGACAGGTCGAAGCCATGAACAGAGCAACTGACACGGCCATTGGCTTTAAATAGTCTTTCATTGGCAAAACGGTATAATTCCAACACAAAGTTAGAAATTATACCTTTTTGAAATGCGAATTTCAGACTTTTTAACAGTCGTCAGAACGGATAACCGATAGCAAGATGGAAGGCAAGGGAGTTCTTGAACGATGTCATGTTATAGTATCCTCTTTTGCCTGTTTCGTAGGGCGCGTGGATTCCAATTCCGAGGTCGCCGCGTATCACAAGCATCGAGATATTGAAACGCAGACCCACTCCCGTGCCGAGGGCGAGATCCTTGAAGAATGTCGAGCCTCTGAGCTGTCCGCCGGGACGCGACGGCTCATTCTTCAGGGTCCACACATTGCCTGCGTCAAGGAAAACAGCTCCATGCAGCGGACCGAGGATGGGGAATCGAAGCTCCGTATTGGCCAGGAAAATGAAAGTGCCGGTCTGGTCGAAATACCCGTTGATTCTGTCGGCCGGAGCACGGTAGGAGCCGGGGCCTATCGAGCGGACTGTGAACGCGCGCACCGAGTTGGCGCCTCCGGCATAGAACTGCTCGCTATAGGGCACTTCCGTGGAATTTCCGTAGGCATACGCTGCTCCTGTAGCCAAGCGGTTCATGAGCCATATATTGCCGCTGATGCGACAGCCATAAACCACCTGGAGGTATCCCTTCACAAACTGCGAGAAGGGAGTGCCGAACAGTTTCTTGTCGTGTTTCTTGCCACAGGCTTCGTAGATGGCCCAAAATATATTGCCCGCCTGCATCACCTGAGCCTGGATATTGAGGGTGTTGTTGCGGTCGATGGCGCGGTCAAATGTGATACCATAGCTCATCTGGGGAGTAAACTGGTCCTGAAAGCTCAGTGCGATAGCCTTGTTATCAGCCATGATGGAGTCAAACTCAGCAGTAGTATTCTGAAGTTTGTTATATGTGAGCTTGAAGAGAGTGAGCGTGTTGGAGACGTAGCGCGATGACTGCCAGTCGTAGGAAATTCCGGCATTGAACTGCGACATACGGAAATAGTGCGGACGATTCAGCACATCTATACCGAGCTGCAGCTTGGTCCAGCTCAGCTCTCTGCGCAGACGCGGAATGAATCTCGGGGCCAGCAGTCTCGGAAATGCCAGAGTGCCGTTTAGACCTACTTCGTAGGAATTCAGTGCCGACGACCTCCCTTGTCCGGTCTGCCACTCGTAGGAGCCGGTGAGCCGGACATTGAGCAGTTCTCCGCCACCGAAGAGATTGCGGTTGCTGAGACCGAGTGTGATACCCGGGCCGAGATAGGAGTTGGACTTCGATGACACATTGGCCTCGATCGAGGCTTCGAGAGGTTTGTCGTAGGTACACTCTATCACCACGTTGAGCAGCCTCTTGTCAAGATTGACAGTGTCTGGCACGACATTTATGTTTATGTTGTTGAAGATGCCGAGACGCGAGAGGCGTGTCTGGGTGACATTCATCTGGCGCACAGAGAATGTGCGACCCTCCCGGAACATTATACACGACGGTATCAGCCCGTCACGCAGACGCGACGGAAGATAGCGTATGATGGTGCCCTTTCGGGTCTCGACAGTGTCGGGAGTACCTCCGCCCTGGTTGCGGAATATATATGTGGTGATTTCTCCGGTCTTGAATCTGTCAAGCGCCCACGGGTGTAGGTTGTCGGCTATTTCGAGACGCATGGATATACGCCTCCGCTCTATGGTGCTGTCGGCAAGATACTGGATGAATTCCGGACGGAAATAATAGTAACCGTGGTTTCGGACAGCGTTGGCGATGTCAACACGCAGAGCCGAGAGCGAGTCGGTAGAATAGCGTGAGCCTGGACGGAACCATTTGGAGTGGCTCGCCACCGAGTCGATAAGACGGTAGAGATGCGTGGTGTCGGGCAGCAGGCGTATGGAGTCAAGCAAGTATGGCTCACCAGGATTCACCTTGTAGAGTATCGAGGCTTTCTTCTTGTTTTTGCCCTGCACAAGCTCGTAGGACGACGTACCGGCAAAATAGCCATTGTTGTCAAGAATATCGTCGAGCATATGCACACGCAGCTCGGGACGCACGTCGCTCACCAGCACAGGGTCGCGGGCGAGTTTTTCATAAAGCCAATGCTTGAGCCCCTTGGGAGGATTGGGCCAATTGTTGTAGACCCACAGTCCGAGCGGGAACGGATAGCGTACCTTGGGCGAGCCGAAGAGGGAGTTGTTGGGCTTGACAGAGACCGCCTCTGTGAGCGAGGAGGACACTTCTCCCGGAAATTTTTCTCCGGCAGGTGGTGTCACATCCACACCCTTGAGGCCGGTATAGAGCATCTCCCCCTCCTCGATGCGCCGTGTCGTGGAGCAGGACACGGCGGCGAGGAGCAGCAGAGAGGAGAGCGAGTAAATAATCAGTCTTCTCATTGTCAGTCACGTTTTATTCCGAAGAGTTCGCGTAGTGAATTGAGTTTGCGTTTCAGCACGAAGCCCACGCCGGTCTGGGTAATCTCGCCTTCGAGGATGCTCTCGTAGCCTGTGTGGCGGAAGACGCGGATATACATCGATCCGGACTTGTTGAGCATATACTCGAACGAGATGTCATTGATGAGATTCTGAGAGAAATTCTCGTCGGCGTTGGCATCGGTGGAGTAGTTGCCACCCACCATTATCTTGAAGCGGTCGTTGAAGAGCGACTTCGACACGCGGTAGTTGTATGAGGTGGTGGTTGATGTTGAGCCATCCAATGTGCGGTCATACTGGTCTATGCCAAACGATATATCCACACCCTTGATGTTGTTGGCCGCCCATGAATTGAGCTGGGAGGTGAGGAATGAGAAGAGCGGATTGCCTCCGATATTAGCAGTGGCCTTGGTGCCCGATCCGGAGTAGACCTTGTAGAGCAACAGGTTCATAGCCTGATTGGCTCTCTGCTCGGGCGACATTGAGGCAAGCTCGTTCTGGACGGTTATATCATCGTTGGTCGAGAGGTCGAAGACCACATTCATGTTCTCGAGAGTATTCGTGACGGCAAGAGAGACATCGAAGGTGACAAGTCGGGAGTTCTCACCACTCTGTGTCACATTAGCCCTCACCTGGTCTACGGCGTGAACGTTGAGCACGGGGTTCATAACGTCGCCGTTGAAAGCTACATATGATCCATCCTCAAAGCTGAAGTTCTTCTCTCCGATGAGCGGCACGGAGTATCGGGCAAAGCCACTATTGATGTTCACTCGTCCTGTCATGCGGATGCCGTTGAGTGGCGACATGGAGAAGTCAAGATCGCCTGCAGGGAGAATCTGTACCTTGTTTGAGCCGCCGAGATCGACATTGAATGTCGAACCCTCAAGCAGATGGAGGTCGGCGTTGACTGCAAGCATCATGGCACTCTTGGCTATAGAGTCGGAGCTTTCCACAGCAGTCGTGTCGGCAAATACCACGAAGTGGACCATGTCGTCAGTGGAACTTCGTGTGAGGGTGGTTTCGGCACTTGTCATAACATAGGTGACATTGGTATTCTCCAGCACCGATATGTCGGCATTGGCTGCAAGATATGACATAGAGCCTTTCACTGAAGCATTGATATCAAGGTAGGCTTTTCCGTAGACTTCGGCACCCTTGGAGGCACGACGCGAGTTGACTACCTGGATATTCTTGGCTTTCATCGTGAGGTCGAGGAGTATGTCGGATATATTGCGGGCATTCACATCTCCATTGAGAATCAGAGGATTGGAATTGCATCCGTGGATGGCGAATTCCTTGAAGCTGACGACATTGCTGTCTACAGGAATTTTCTTGTCGGAGAATCTGAAGGATGTGCCGAGCATATTGACCAGCACGGCAGTGGTGTCAAAATTGATATAGCCGTTGAAGACCGGACTTGCAAAGTCGCCGGTTATCTTCATTTTGCCGTTTAGCAGGCCGCTGAGAGTGGCCATCCCTTCGGGTATGAACGGGTTGGCAACATGGAGCGGGAATCGGACCATATCGAAGTCAAGCAGGAATGGAGTGGAAAGTGTAGAGTCGTTGAGAACACCGCGCGCCGTAATAGTCTTCACTGAATCAACCAGCAATGCGACATCGGCCATTGTCTTGCCACCGGCAGTGTTGGACACATCGACCTCAAGATCGAAGTTACCTACACGGTCGCGTCCGTAGTAGAAATCGGTGAGTGATATAACACCATTGCCTGTAATCATTGGCTTGTCATATCGGAAACGGAGATCGGCAGAGAGATCTCCCTTGACAGGTGGTGCAAACGGATTGATTGACAACCAGTCCTGAAGTTTTATCTGTGATATGCTCACATTCACGTCTTCCTGTTCGCCACTGTGAGCTGTGCTATCGTTGTGGGATGTAAAGATTTTCACAAAGCTATGGTCGCCTGTAAGATTGAGATTGGCATCCACATGGTTGTCGGCCAGATCGTAGCTTATGAAATTATCTTTGTTGATGGTCCATTGCTTGTAGGCGATCATGGGCTTGAGAGGTACAAGTCGCACGGTGACCACGCTATCGGCAAGGATGGCGTTAAGACCTATGTTGAAGCCTTTTTCACCCTGTATATTCTCTTGTTTGAAGAATATCGACATACGGTTGAACCCCGCAAAACCATTGGCTGTGACATGGGCAAAATCATCGAATGTTCCGGGGCGGTTGTTCATTTCAGCCTTGTAGACCAAATAGTCGCCATGCTGTATGGCGTTGAAGGCCACGGAGTCAACACGTGTATTTCCAGCCTTTATCCCTGTAGCCTTAGCCTGTAGTGATATAAGGGAATCGTTGGATATGGATGTGAACAGATGTCTCACCGTAGTGCCTGAGCCTTTGATGATATCGGCTGCGACATTATCTGTGCCCATCTCGGCCATTAAAGCAAACCTCGGGAGCGCGGCACTTATGGCAGGGACGTTGATTCTCATGCTGTCAATCTGACCGGTTACTATGGTCATGGCCGGGGCGAGCCGCTCGGCAAAGGCAAATACGGAGTTAGGAGAAGAGAAATCCACACGCAAATCGCCATTGGAGAGACGTGCTGACGCACCGGTATTCTCAGATACCGCTCTGAGAGACAATGGGGCTGACGGAGCTATCTCCAGACCAGGAAGATGCCAGTCGAGCTCGCTGACATCGGCTGTCACGTCAAGACCTTGAGAGCGCAGGTTGTAAAAGCCTGATGAAGTGAGGTTCAAACGACCATTGTTGACTGTATCTGCCATATGCAGTGTGAGAAGATTTATATCCCTGAGGACTCCGTCGAGAGTGTAACGCACAGTGTCATTGTGAAGCTGTGCCTCAAAATTGACGGTGGCATCCGCTCCGGGGTTGTGGCTTACAAGGCTACCGGAGGCCTCCCCGGCATGAAGGGTTGCCTTTAGGGCAATATCTCTGTAATTTTCTCCATGATATACGGCATGGTCCACGCGGATGTCCGCATCAACGGCTGTGCGCCTGTTCATAGGGTTATAGCCATGTCCGTCAACCGCAAGACGACCAGATATTTCCCCAAGTCCCACAGAGGCGGGAAGGAACAGACCGGCCGGGAAACGATCGAGTACCACGTGTGCGTCATAGTCCTCCGAACGAGCTGTCCACGAGCCGTCGGCTGCCAGACGACCGCCACGAGTGGTGACCTCGATATCTCCGGCTGCCTCGCCGGGATAGTAGCGCACATCTCCGGAAAGTGCAAGGGCCGGTATATAGGGTATGGGAAGGAAGGAGAAACGCTTGTCGGTCATCGAAGCAAGAGATCCGTCAAGGGCAATAGAACCGCCTATTCTATCGGGGTCAAAGGGATGGTCGACTGCACCCTCGGCCTTGAATCGTGCCACTCCAGACATATTCATCGAAATGGTGTAGATGTTGAGATCGGAAGCCGTACCGTCAATGTCGGCAGAGAGCGAGGCCGGCCTCATCGGGGCAAGCATAGCCTTCATTGAAGGAAATGCAGTGGCAACATCGACAGGGTCTATACGTCCGGTAGCTTTAAGCGAGACCGGTAAATCAGGGTCGGAAACAAGGTCACCAAGGCCCATTGATGCGGAAAAGCGAAGAATGGACCGAAGAGTCTCGATAGAAAAGCCTTCGGCCTTCATGGCGTTGCCATCCATAGAGAAGACGCCTTCGGCATGAAGAGAAAGTCCGCAACGCTCTGACACGCTCAATCTACGAAGTGGCACACGTATGGATGTCCCACGATTGTAGAACGAGTCGACCGCAATATCAATATCGCTGCATTTGATATATGCCATGTCAAGTCCAGGAAGCGGCTTGGCACCCGTACACGCATAAAGAGCCTCACGTCCGGAGAGACGAAGGGTATCGGCGTTGATAGTCCACATCTCGGAAGATGTCGAAGATGGAGAAACTACCGTATCGGCGGGAGTTGCAGAAGGCGATGTCACAGCGGGATACAGATAGGCTGCTGAAATGCTATCGATTACCAAACTACGTCCATATATCCTCTTATGGCGCATATCCACAGATGCTTCTCGAAGGGATGCATCGTCGATGGTGCAGCCAAGAGAATCTATGAGCGATTTCATCTCCATCGAATAGCTGACACGACTCATGTTGATGGCTCCGGCGCGAATGAGCCATGGCACAGAGGCCGATGTATCGACAGGCGCGGAAGTGGTGTCTTCGAGCATACGGAGACGTACTCTCACTCCGTCAATATCTGCCTTGGACAGATTTATCGCACTATTTTTGAGGTCAATATCCGCACCATCAATCTCTCCCTTATTCACATGGGCACGCAACCACATAATGGAATCGGAATTTCCCATCTGATAGAACGCATCGTCAATCTCAAGGCGTGTCACATCGACTTTTCCATGAATAAGCGGGAGCAGTTTTACAGTCACCGCGGCACTTCCGGCCGTGAGCATTGTGTCGGCCGGATTCTGAAGGACTGAGATATCGTCAAGACGTAGCCGGAGAGGGAATCCGAGGCGGAAACGGCCTATGCCGATTTTCAACCCCGTGCTCTCACTAACCTTTTCAGAAGCCACACGTACTGCGAAGTCCTGCACATAAGGGATATATAGCAGGACTGGTATCAGCAGGACCAGAATAAAGAGTCCCAGCAAAAATCTGAAAAAATACTTTGCGATCTTGCGTACCAAAGCCATAATGGATGAATTGAATATATATCGTAAGAACCCCCAAGAGGTATCGATGGTTCAGAGCATTCCATCAAAAAACTCTCGCAGCTCACTGTCCGGAAGAAAGTTGAAGCGGCGAGAGTGATTATTCAGGAGAGTCCCGGAGGACTGGGTGGAAGCGTGAAATAAGACAGTCTGTCTTAGCAGGACTGCACGAGGGAAACTATTATCTCCTTGCTGTCATTGCCGGCGGTGAAATTCACCTTTCCCTCGCGGGCGAGCCAGCCGAGCGCTGCGTAGAGTTCCCTGTCGTTTTTCAGTTTGGCATTCTTTTTGAGCTGCTTGGTATCGAGAGCTTCAGCCTCATTGAGAGCGGCCCATACATTTCCTGCCATCTGGCCAATAGTGTCTGTGTTCATTTTGTGTAGGGTGTTATTTGGTTAGACAAAAACTAAGACAAAAGAATCGTTGTCAGGACAGTGGCAAATTTATGAAAAAATTGTTAAACCACGTTCATTTTGACAACAAAAACGAACGTGGTTTAGTTCAATATTCTTTTATTTTTCCAAAATGTAGGAAGTCAGAGGCATAAGCTGGCCGGAAATCAGACCGTCGGCCACTGTAAACGTAGTTCCATATACCTTATCCTTGTATGTACCCGCAGGCAGTGATGTGGGAAGCGAAGCAGATTGAGGGTCGGAACTAATGTTGATCAACACCTGTCCCTCCGAGCCACGAGACACTCCGATAACGGTTCCATCCTCTACAGCCGAAATGGACTCGGGCTGTCCGCTCATGCTGCGACGGAACTTATTGGCTGCAACCACCTCGGGATGCTTGAACTCATCATTGCCTCTTGCACCCACTCGGTTGTTGCCCCAGTAGTTGCTGCGTGTGCTGCCGGCGGGGCGACTGAAGAACAGAGGTGTGCCCTGGCTACGTGATGCGAGAAACACCCAGCCCATTCTAATCTGTTCGTCAGTGAGACCGGCCGATTCGTGCTGGTTGGCGTAAGTATCATGCGATTCCACCCATGTGACAAGTTTGTCGCCTGAAGCGGGATGATGCCATACAAGGAGGCTATCGGCCTGGAAGTTGCCATTTTCAAGCACATTGCGAAGTGCGTGACCATAGCTGCTCGCGGTGAGTTTCATGTATTCGGCATACTCGTCTTCCTTGACATTTTTGTCCTGAAGCACTTCTCCGTAGAAGAAAAGGCTGTCGTAAGGAACTGCAAGACGTATGCCCTTGACCTCTTCACGTCCGGTGGCGACATCCCAGAAATTGTTGCGTTCGGCAAGACTGTCAAGCGGGTCGGAAGGAAGGCCTATATGTTTGGCTGTGTCGTATCTGAAACCTCTCACACCGAGTCCAAGAAGATCATTGACATATTTCATATAGTAGGCCTGAAAGTCAGGATTCTCGGTATTCACATCGGGAAGACCGCCCATTTTCCCGGTTGTACACTGGTAGCGGTCATTATAATCGGTTATGTCGGTGAATCCGTTGGCGTGGAAGAGTTTGTCATGGCCACCAACGGCAGCATCCAAGTCGGGCAACACAGCGGTATGGTCTACAGCGGTGTGGTTGGGGAGCACATCAACAATCACTTTGACATTGTATTTGGCCGCGCTATCCATCATGGCCTTGAACTGATCACGGGTACCCAGCAGGTAATTACCTATTTTCCAGTCGGTAGGCTGATAATAATAGTACCATTTTCCCTTGACTGAATCTCCGGGCTGAGAGAACAGAGCCAAACCTCCGCCTTCGCCTACGAAACAGGTATTGGCAGGAGAAGTCTGCACATAGGCATATCCTGCCGCAGCAATATCCTTCATGTTGGCGGCGATTGTGTCAAAAGACCATGACCAAGCGTGAAGTATCACATCGTCATTGGTGACCTCGTGAGAACCGGAGGTGTCCTTTCCGGAATTGCAGGCAGACAGGAACAGAAGACCGGCTGCCGCAAAGGGGGTCAGTTTTTTCATAGAAAGAATGTAGTTTTTTGGTAAGTATGAATAAAAAATTAGCTAAAAAATATCATGCATAGAGGGACACTGTGACAAGATATAGCAGCGAAGCCGGTATGACCAACAATAGCGAATCAATTCGATCCAAAATACCTCCATGTCCAGGGAGCAGACTGCCTGAGTCCTTGACTCCAAGAGTGCGTTTAATCAATGACTCCACGAGATCTCCCCATGTGGCGAAGATGCTGACCACGAGACCGAGGCCACACAAGGACCCGAGAGAAAATGCAGTGAAAAAGGCCGGGAAACAGAGCTTGAACACAAAGGCAGAGCCTACGGCAAAAAGAACTCCTCCAAAAAATCCCTCCCATGTCTTTCCCGGAGATATGCGCGGGAAGAGTTTGTGACGACCTATGAGCGAGCCTACGAGAAACGCACCGGTATCACTTAGCCATATCATCACAAACATGGCCAGAAGCATGGCAGGTCCATCGGGGAATGTATAGTACATCGACATGAGTCCGAGAGGCAGAGCTATGTACATCTGTCCCATATAGGAATAGGCAAGATTGGAAAGAGGCGAGGATTCCTGGCTATAAAGCTGGGCCACAAGTCTAACCACGAGGTAAAGGAGATAGACCGTGAAAAATGTGCCGCCAAGCACTCTGACGGTGAATGGTGAAAGCAGACCAATGTTGACACACCCGAGACCTATAGACAAAATGAGACCTCCGGCTATATCAAGTACACGAGTTATGGTGTTCTCTCCGCCAGACGACGAATTGCATAAACCGTAGAACTCGTTAAGAGCCAATATGGTAAACAGTGAAAAGAGTGCTATAAACCACCATCCGCCAAGAAGGACGGCAGCGCATATAAGAGCTACATACACAGCTCCGGTGAGAGATCGAAGTATCAGATTTTTCATTGCGTGAAGTTTAGCGCAAAAATACCAAAAAAATCTTAAAACTCCTAATGCTTTTGATAAAAATAGGACAGTCTAAGAGGAGACTAGACGGAATCCCAAGGGTAGGCAGAAGTGAGAACGACCTCGAACAGGCCTCAAACGACTATATGTAATCTGAGTTACTAATGTCGGCTATATCAACAAGGCCTGTAGTGATGGCATAGATGGTGAGACCTGCGACGGAATGAATCTGGAGCTTCGATGCAATATTGCGCCGATGGGTCATAACCGTATTGACGGACACATTCATCTCGGCAGCTATCTCCTTGTTGGAAAAGCCCTTGACAATTCCGAGTATCACATCTTTCTCTCGTGGCGAAAGGTCGTCGGTCCGGGCGGGAGAACCGTCGGCATCTTTATCCTTGTGTCCACCAGCGAGAAGAGAGCGTATTTTTTCAACAATGGAGACTTCTGACTCATAGATGTCAATTCTTTCTGCAAAACCGACAGACCTGGAAGGCGGAATGTGGGATGTGAAAACTCCGATGACCGGCGCGTCACAATAGCTGCGTATCAACTCGATACAATCTGCATCAATGGCATCTATAATAATAAGATCGACACCGGACAAAGCCAGAGAGGAAAGGGAGCCGTCAATGTCTACAGTGCGCACGGCAGGTATCGAGCCAAGAATCTTAACAAGGCCAGTATGCACAAGGGGGGAATATAGTTTCAAAGCCACTGTCCTGGCCTGCGATGCGGTCATTTCCCTCTCCCCTTTCTTTCTCTTTCTCTCAGAAGCGGGACGAGAATATCATCTTCAATCTGAGCGTGTTTCTGCAAATCTTCCTCACAATTGTATATATCCACAAGCGCATCGTACATCTTATATGGAACGGATGTGGAATAGTAGCGGAGGATGATGTTCTTTAATTCTCCGAGCTTTCCCTCGACATCATGGTCATGCTGCCTGGTGAAGAGGTCGACCTTGTAACAGTTGGTTTCGCGCCCTTCATGGAGAGCCCGGACATATGGGAAAAGCATTTTCTCCTCGTAGTGAAAATGCGCTTCCACCTGACGTATATAGTCGTCGAAATACTTAACTATTACCGGATTGACATCGGCATGAGCCGGGTCGAGTGCGCCCACGAGATTTGCCCTTATGTGGGGAAATTTATAGTTGAGATAGTAATCGTGGGAGTTGTGGAGAAAAGTGGCAACTTCGAGCGGAGTGACACAGGAAAGATATGTGTGGTCAATCTCCCCCGAAAGGAGGAAATTGACCACCAGTAAAAATACGTCAGGATTAATTCCCGAAGACACACACAACTCCCCTATCGACTTGTTCCCGAATCCAAGCGGGAGCGAGAATCGACTAAGGACGGGGAGAATGTCGTAGTCGGTTGAAACCAAATCTACGACACTATCGGTCTTCGTGAATGGAGCGGAATGTTTCACTTACCCTCTTCTGTCTCGGAAGCCTCTTCTTCCTTGTCGGCGAAGTCGGTTATTCCAGCTTCAAGAAGAAGGTTGTACCATGCAAAAAGTTTCTTGATATCGGTTGTGTAGACACGATCGGCATCGAAATCGGGAAGAATCGTTGCAAAATACTCACGAACCTTCTCGTCGGAGCCAAGCGCCTTTACATCAACGGGCTGTGCACCGGTCTTCTCCTTGACGGACTCAAGGACACCGGCAAGAGGAGTATCGCCCTCAACAGTGTAGATAGACACATCGGCCAGGGAAATTACCTTGTCGTGGGCGTAGGCAGGAGTGCGCTTGCCGTTGGCAAGGGCCTCAACGATGAGCATATTCTTGCCACGGTTGACAAGACGGAAAAGACCGGGGCGGCCGGATATGGATAGGACGTTCTTAAGCATTTTTTTGATTATTTTTTGTTTAAATGGGTTGCAAAGTTAGTCAATATAGCGTCTCTTCACAAAAGATTGGAACTAAAAAAATGTTAAGTTCCACAAGAGATATCAGACCGTGCGAAGAGGGGCAGACGAGGCCAAACGCGATATGGCTCTAAGCTGCAAAGCCACCATGACCGCAGTAACCACCGTGGCAAGCAAATCGGACATCGGGAAAGACCACCAAATGCCCACAAGACCGAAACGAGGAGGAAGGAAAAGAAGCAGGGGAATGAGAAAAAGCACCTGACGAGCAAGGGAGAGAAATATGGAGGCGGCCGCTTTGCCTAACGACTGGAAAAGCGTGGTAGACACCACTTGGAAGCCAACAACAGTGAAGGCCAGCAGCGAGTTGGAAAGACAGGTGGATGTCACCTCTATCAGCCCGGGATCGGTGGTAAATGCCCTGGCTATCGCACCGGGGAAAAGGAGTCCGCCGAGCTGCCCGACGGTCACAATCAGCGTGGAGACTCCGACGGCAAGCCAATAGGTGGACCGAAGACGATGATACAGACCCGCGCCATAATTGTATCCCACTATGGGCTGCATACCCTGGCATATTCCCACGACAACCATGGTCATAAGCGAGGTGTAGGATGTGAATATACCCGCAGCCCCGACCGCGATGTCGCCTCCATACTGATACAGTGTCTTGTTGATTATGACATTGATAAAGCAGGCGGCGGCGTTGACAAGCGACGGGGCCGCGCCAACCCCAACAATTGAGCCAACAACCTTGAGACTAAGCGTGTACATACGCCGAACCTTCTCGAAATACAAATTGTTGGACGAATTGAAAAAGTGGGCCATAACAAACACCGCCGACACAGCCATGGAAATGTCAGTGGCAATAGCAGCACCTCTTATCCCCCACCCCAAGACAAAGATGAACAGGGGGGCGAGCATGACGTTGACACCGGCACCAATGAACATTGTGACCATGGCCTTGACCGGATAACCGGTGACACGCATGAAGTTGTTGAACGTAAATGCGAAATTGGTCATGAACATACCCGGAAGGATGTAGAGCATGAAGTCGCGGGCATAAGGAAGCGTCACATCGCTCGCTCCAAACGCAATGAGAATGTCGTCGATGAATATGGCAAAGGCCGTGAGGTAACAAAGAATAATAACGGCAAGGAGCACAAGGGCGTTTCCAAGAACCTTTCGGGCCCCCTCGCGATCTCCGGCTCCGAGAAGGATGGATATACGTGCCGATCCGCCAGCTCCGACAAGGACTCCAAGAGCAGCAGAGAGGTTCATAACCGGAAAGGTGATGGCCAGCCCGGCAATCGCCTCCGGACCAACACCCTGGCCAATAAAAATACGGTCGACAATATTGTAAAGCGACATCACGAGCATCCCCACCACTGCCGGCAGACAGTAGCGCCAAAGCAGCCTCGCCGGCGACACGGATGAGAGTTCGGAAAGTTTGTGGTTATCGTTTTGTTCCATTGCGAGGACAAAGTTAGCAAAAAAAGAGTGTAAAAAGGTGACAAGGATGAAAAAAGCGACAAAAAATCTTGCTTTTCAACGAAGAAATATATAATTTTGCAACCGATTTAGCCGCACCGGGTAAGTAAAAGTGCGCCAATAAGACGGAGCCACCCGACGGAATAACCTGTAATACAATTAAATAACAGATGTACGCTATCGTAGAAATCCAGGGACAGCAGTTCAAGGCAGAGGCCGATAAGTTCCTGTATGTACACTATCTCGGCGATGCAGTGAAAGAAGGAGACAAAGTTGAATTTGACCGCGTTCTCCTCGCAGAAGCCGACGACGCAGTAAAGGTAGGCGCCCCCACCATCGAGGGTGCAAAAGC
>CAJUGS010000042.1 GCA_910586305.1 uncultured Duncaniella sp. | reverse complement strand
ATGCAGGAATACGCTCGTCGATATTCGTTGGCACCGACCATGAGAATATCCGTCTGGCCGCCAAGACAGGCGCCGACCGCATAGAGCTATACACCAAGCCCTACGCCGACCTCTACCCTACCGACCCGGAAGCCGCGGTAGCTCCATTTGCCGAAGCGGCGGAGACGGCTCTCAAATGCGGGCTCGGAGTGAACGCCGGACACGACCTCAGCCTGGAGAATCTTGAATGGTTCCACCGCCACATACCTCGCCTCAGCGAGGTGTCGATAGGCCATGCGCTCATCTGCGACGCCCTCTATCTCGGACTCGAGGAGACCATCCGCCGCTATCGCGCCGCGCTGTGCCACTAAGCCTCAGGGCGTAGTGCTCCCTCTCGCTGATATTCTCCCCCCTTTTGATTTTACTTTTCGGACATTCGTCAGTCCTATTATCATTAAGCAACCATAACACTCCATTCTATTATGCTCCAGCAGCAAATCGCCGACACCGCAGGTGCCGTAGCCGTTATTGCCGAGGAGGCCATGCGCCCCGAAGCCGTCAGCACTGTGACCGAACTCTCCGTGTGGGATCTCACCATGCGTGGCGGACTCATCATGATTCCGCTCGCAATCCTGTCAATCATCAGCATCTACATCTTCGTGGAACGCTACATCGTGATCTTCAAGGCAGGCCGTGAAGACACATCGTTCATGAAACGTATCAAGGAGTATATCCACGACGGCGAGGTGGAGAGCGCGCGCAATCTCTGCGCCCGCACCGATACCCCCTATGCACGCCTCATATCCAAGGGTATCTCGCGCATCGGCCGACCCATGCAGGATGTGCTCGTGACAATCGAAAACACCGGCAATATGGAGATAGCGAGACTTGAGAAAGGCCTCCCCTGGCTTGCAACCACAGCAGCCGGCGGTCCTATGATAGGATTCCTCGGCACCGTGATAGGTATGGTCAACGCTTTCTACAACCTTGCATCGGCCGGAACCAGCGCAAACATAGCAGTACTTGCCGACGGTATCTATGCGGCCCTTGTCACCACCGTGGCAGGACTCATAGTGGGCATTATCGCACTATTTGCCTACAACTTCCTCGTGGCCCGCATCAACAAGGTGATGAACAGCCTTGAAGCCAAGACCATGGAATTTATGGACCTTCTCAACGAACCCGCCTAAGCCATGTCACTCAAGCGTCAGAACCGGATGATCGAGATATTCTCGATGGCGTCTATGACAGATGTCATCTTCCTTCTCCTCATCTTCTTCATGGTGACATCTACATTCGTATTCCCGACGGCTCTCGAAGTGAACCTTCCCGAGAGTTCCCACCAGACCGCCCTGAAGCCTACAACCAGAGTGTTTATCGACAAGGAAGGGAAGATGTATGTGTCCACAGTGGCAGGCGAGGAGCCGGCCGAGGTGTCGCTCGAACTACTCCCCAACGCTCTCCTGTCGGCCCGCGAGGCTGCTTTAGCCGCCGGTGAGAACGAACAGTTCATAGCCGTGTATGCCGACGAGGAGGTGAGCTACGGCACCCTCGTCAGAGTGCTCGACCTGGGCGCACAGAACAATCTCAAAATGGTGCTTGCTACCAAGCCGGCACCCGTATCGGCCAAACCTGAATACTCCGCAAGATGAACAGTAGAAAAAGCCGGATAGCCGGAGCCGTGGTCACGCTGCTCTTCCACCTCCTGGTGGCGGTGGTGCTCGCCACGATTTATCTGCGCTATTCCCCTGCCGAGGAGGCAGACCGCACATGGCCGCCGGTCGACTCGTCGGAAGTGCTGTTTGGCGGAGAGTATGTGATGGTGGGCGACAAGCCCGAGCTGGCTGCCAGCAAGAGTGAAAGCGCACCGGCCGAGGCTGACGCACCAGTCCCCGAACCCCAGGTGGAGGCTCTGGAAAACACAGGCACCCCTTCCCCTACCCCTGCGCCTATAGTGACATCCGAGCAGCCGTCGCCGGCCAAAGTCGAGAAGAAGACAGCACAGGAACCCACCGGACCGTCACAGGCCGAACGCGAGGCAGCCGAGAGAGCGCGCCGACAGGAGGAAGCTCGTCAGGCAATAGCCGAGAAAGTGCAGTTTGGTAAATCCGGAGCCGGTTCAAAGGGTGAAGGCAAGGCCGGTTCGCCTAACGGGAACGCCGACTTCGGCGCCGCACACGGATCGCCAGGATTCAACCTCAAAGGCCGCACTCTCGCGTCGTGGGACACTCCTCCACGTGCACCGCTCGGCACAGTGACCATCCGCGTCACCGTGAACCGCCAGGGAATAGTCACCGATGCATCTTATGCCTCAGGCACCGGAGCGGCTGCGGCAAGCGCATCAACGCGCAACCACTGCATACGCGCCGCACGCGCTTCCAGATTTTCTGTCGATACCGACGCTCCGGCAGCACAGACAGGAACAATCACCTACCGATTCCAATAAATCACTCCGACACCTCAATTACAGACAACCAAGCCAATGGAAAACCAGGCCTTTGAAATGCTGTCGCGACTTCTAAAGTCCGACAGATCGGTGAGGCGCTTCAAAGAGGATGAGACTGTCACAGCAGACACCCTCTCAACGCTCGTGAATCTCACAAGATACTGCGGTTCGGGGCGCAATCTACAGCCTCTGCGTTATCGCCTTGTCACCGACACGGCTGAAAAAGAAGCCATATTCCCGAAACTCGCGTGGGCCGGTTATCTCACCGACTGGGCCGGCCCGGAAGCGGGCGAACGCCCTGCCGCCTACCTTGTCCAGTGTCTCGACACCTCTCTCTCACAAAACTGCCTATGCGACGACGGACTGCAGCTCCAGGCCATAACCCTCGGAGCCACAGCAATGGGTCTGGGATGCTGTATCATCAAGGCCTTCAATGCCACCTGTGTGGCCGAAGCACTTGCCCTCGCACCCCATCTCCAGCCACGCTATGTGCTTGCCCTCGGATATCCGGCCGAGAAAGTGGAGATCGAGGATATGACGGACGACTACAAGTATTACCGCACCGCTGACGGCATACACCATGTGCCAAAACGCACACTCAAGGAATTGATCGTGAAGTAGGGACACAGCCAGTCACCGCGTCCAAGACAGAAACAAACATACTCACAAATACAGAAAACCGCCCGGGACTCATACGAGAGTCTCGGGCGGTTGCTTTGTCTATATCTCAGTGAGTGAGATTACTTGTTGGCCTTGATGGTAACGGCGCGGTCGAGGGATACAAACTTCTCGCCCATGTCGTTGAGGTTGCCGTTGTTGACAGTTACATCAAGCTGTGAAGGGTTCACACCATTGCGGAGGAGAACTTTCTCAACACCGTTGGCACGAGCGTGACGGAGACGGTTGTTGATCTGGTCGGTACCGGTGTAGTTGTCGGCCCATCCGCATACGGTGTACTTGGTGTCGGGGTTGCTCTTGATAACCTCAGCAACAGCGCCAAGCACCTTGTTGTCCACGCGGGAGAGGCGTGAGCTGCCGATGGTGTAGTATACGGTGCAGAGGGGACCCTCTTCTACCACCTTGGTCTCGGCGGGACGGCTGAGGCAGTCGCGGAGCTGACGCTCGAGGTCGGCTACACGGCCGTTGGCAGCCTGAAGACGTGCCTCAACTGCATCGCAGTTGGGGATTTCGGGGATAACGGGCACGATGGGTGCGTTCCAGCCGGTCTTGTTGAAGTTGTAGGTGAGACCTACGTAGGCCTGGAGGTCGATGCGCTTGGTGCTGGGAGCTACGTCGTCGGTGAGGAGGACACCGCGAACATCGAGATAGAGGCTGAGGTGGTTGTTGAGAGCGAAGTTGTTGATAAGACCTGCATGGGCGGTGAGGTTGTTGTTCTTGCCATGACCCCATCCGTCACGCTCGCCGCGGCTGTTGAACTCGGGAACGTACTGCCAGTTGTAGCCTGCACCACCATAGAGGATGCCGTTGTATACACGGCCGGGACGATAGCCACACCACCAGTTGGTGAGGTTTACCATAGCGTCGAACATGAGGCCGAACTCGTTGCGGCGATATTTGTGGAAGTCCTTGAACTCACCATAGTAACCGATGCCGTTGGTCTTGCTGAGGCCCTTCACCTGGGTGAAGTTGCCACCTGCGCGGAGACCTACGATGGGAGAGAACCACTTGCCTACCCAGAGACCGGCGTTGGGAGAGAAGCGATCCATGAAGTCGCGCTCGGAATTATTGCTCTTGAAGTAGTAGTTCATACCGCCTTCAACAGAGATAAACCAGTTGTCGGAGAAGCTATTGACGAGATAGCCCTGTGCGGGATCCTCTACATAGCTGATTTCCTGGGCACTCTGGGCCATTGCGCTCTGACCCATGAAGAGTGCGGCCACGAGACCTAATAATGCACTTTTTTTCATAATAATATTATTGGAAAATAGTTGAAAATGGAACTTATGTATAGATTCGCTTAAGAAGCCTGTATTACAGCTCGTCATAGCACAGTATGTCCTTTCCCACGAATTTGGGAACAAAGTTAAGACTTTTTTCCTTAGTTTCTAAATTTTCGCAAAAAAATCTTTATTTTTTGACTTTTATTCTCCTTTTACACGCTTATTTTTGCATTTTGTGGACTTTTTGACCAAAAAAGGCCGGGATATGCGGACTAATATCTGCATATCCCGGCTAATTATCGGATATCTATGAATAGGCCTGTTTCCCTCAATATCGGGAGCAGGTATAATCAGTCGTTACTTGCCAAGAAACTTGAGTACACGCTCACGAACGGCGGGAGCTGTGAAACCAAACTTCTCGTCCAGCACCTTGTAGGGCGCGGATGCTCCGAAGTGGTCAAGACCGAACACTTCGCCTTCCGATCCGACCACTGAACGCAGTGTGGAGGGCAGACCTGCTGTAAGACCGAAGACGGGAACACCGGGTGTGAGGACAGCCTGGCGATACTCGATAGGCTGATTGTTGAAGAGACCCTGGGAAGGTACTGATACCACGCGAGCGCTGACACCGTCGGCCTTGAGCTGCTCGGCTACCTCGACGAGGAGGGAAACCTCCGAGCCGTTGGCCACGAGAATCACATCGGTCTTCTCGGGGTTGACAACCACGTAGCCGCCACGACGGCATCCCTCTGCTGCCTCGGCATAGCGGTCGCCGGAAGCTGCGGGAAGGTCGGGAAGATTCTGGCGCGAGAGCACGAGAGCCGAGGGAGTCTTGAAGTTTTCCATCGCCATAGCCCATGCTACAGATGTCTCGACGGCGTCGGCCGGACGGAGCACCAGCATGGAGGGCTCGCCGCTGAGGTTGCGGAGCTCTTCCATGAGGCGGAGCTGTGCTTCCTGCTCGACGGGCTCGTGGGTGGGACCGTCTTCACCCACACGGAATGCGTCGTGTGTCCAGATGTATTTCACGGGAAGCTCCATGAGAGCCGCAATGCGGACAGCGGGCTTCATGTAGTCGCTGAAGACGAAGAAAGTGCCGCAGGCTGCGATGACACCACCGTGGAGGGCGATACCATTCATGACAGAAGCCATGGTGAGCTCGGTCACACCGGCGTGGAGGAAGGCTCCGGAGAAGTCACCCTTGACAAAGGGATGGGTCTTCTTGAGGAATGCGTCGGTCTTGTCAGAGTTGGCAAGGTCGGCCGAGGATACAATCATGTTGTTGACTTTCTCGGCGAGCACTCCGAGGACGTCGGCCGAAGCCTGACGGCTAGCGATATTGGCCTTGTGGGGGATGGCCTTCCAGTCTATCTCGGGAAGCTTGTTGTCAAGGAATGTGTGAAGCTCCTTGGCAAGCTCGGGATTGGCAGCCTCCCATGCGGCCTGCTCGGCGCGACGGGCCTTGACAATCTCGCGGAGCTCGGCACGGCGCGCTTCATAGAGAGCCTTCACGTCGTCGAAAATCACCCAGGGATTTTCGGGATCGGCTCCGAGGTTCTTCATTGTAGCGGCATAGTCGGCTCCGGCGGCGCTGATGGGCTGGCCGTGGGTTGAGCACTGGCCTTCGTAGTTGCTGCCGTCGGCCTTGACACATCCCTTGCCCATAACGGTGTGGCCGATGATGAGGGTGGGACGCTCGGTCTCGCCCTGAGCCTCGACGATGGCACGCGCTATCTGCTCGGGATCGTTACCGTCAATTTCAAGAACGTTCCAGTTCCAGGCACGGTATTTGGCAGCCACGTCCTCACAGTCAACTTCGTCAACCATGGTAGAGAGTTGCACCTTGTTGCTGTCGTAGAACATGATGAGGTTGTGGAGGCCGAGGTGACCGGCGAGACGGCCCGCACCCTGGGAAATCTCCTCCTGGATGCCACCGTCGGAGATAAATGCGTAGGTCTTGTGAGACAACCACTCGCCGAAACGGGCTGCCATGAAGCGCTCTGCTATGGCGCAGCCTACAGCCATGGTGTGGCCCTGGCCGAGGGGACCGGAAGTGTTTTCAACTCCGCGCTCGGGGTGAAGCTCGGGGTGGCCGGGAGTGGGCGAACCCCACTGGCGGAACTGCTGGAGTTCGTCGATGGTATAGTGGCCGAAAAGCGAGAGGACGCTATAAAGCATCGGTGACATATGACCGGGATCGAGGAAGAATCGGTCGCGACCGAGCCATTTGCCGTCGTCGGGATCGGTGATGAGGAACTGGGAATAGAGAACGTTGACAAAGTCGGCGCCACCCATGGCACCTCCGGGATGACCGGACTTGGCTTTCTCAACCATAGACGCGGCGAGAATACGGATATTGTCGGCCGCGCGGTTTACGGTAGATAGATTCATAGTTATATTTAGATGGATTTATTGCTCTCTCACAATATGCGGGCGAAATTGCCTCCGCAGCTGTAACATGATTGATGCAAATATACAAAGAAAAACCGAAAAAACTACATTCGAGCAATTTATTTCTCCGCCTGTAATAACAAAGATGTCAAAATTTTCCTTAACTTTGCCACATAGTAAATACAGTTATAGGACAGAATCCACATCCTGCCCGATGGAACGACGATACACCAACGGTGACAGGGTGCAATTTCGAAGGTATATAAATAAAACCACAAACACAATAACTAATTTATTCTTATCTTAAAAGACATGGAAAATTCCGTTAAGAAAAACGGTAACGTCGTAGCCATCGTGGTGATGTTTTTCATCTATGGCATGATTGCATTCGTTACGAACCTCGCCGCTCCTATCGGCACTATCTGGGGAAACCAGTTCGAGGGCAACTCGGTTCTGGGTATGATGGGTAATATGATGAACTTCCTGGCTTATCTCTTCATGGGTATACCCGCCGGCAACCTCCTTGTGAAAATCGGTTATAAGAAGACCGCTCTGTGGGCTCTTGCCGTGGGCACCGTCGGTCTCTTCGTGCAGTATCTCTCAAGCTTCGTTGGAATCGACACCGTGGTGATGAACTACTCGTCGACAACCGCCGAGGGAGTTGCCACTACATTCCCCATCACCCTCAACTTCTTCATCTATCTGCTTGGCGCATTCATCTGCGGCTTCTGCGTGTGTATGCTCAACACCGTGGTGTGCCCCATGCTCAACCTCCTGGGAGGCGGCGGAAACAAGGGTAACCAGCTGCTCCAGTTTGGCGGCGCTCTCAACTCGTTCTCGGGCACAATGACCCCGTTCTTTGTGGGCGCACTTATAGGCGTTCTCTCCAAAAACACCATGATGTCGGCCGTGACACCGCTCCTCTTCATCGGTATGGGAATCTTCATCACTGCTTTCGTGATACTCATCTTCATGCCCATCCCCGAACCCAACCAGACCGGTGTGCGCAAGGTGAAATACGCTCACTCTCCCTGGAATTTCCGCCACACTGTACTCGGCGTAGTTGGCATCTTCTTCTATGTCGGCATCGAGATCGGCATCCCCGGCACTCTCAACTTCTATCTGGCCGACCAGAGTGCCCGCGGCGCCGAGGTGACAGGCGAGGCTTCGGCCATAGCCGGAACCATCGTGGCCATCTACTGGCTGCTCATGCTCGTGGGCCGCACACTCTCGGGCTTCATCAGTGGTGCTGTATCCTCAAAGACCCAGCTGACATTTGTCTCGGCCACTGCCATCATTCTTATAATGCTTGCGATATTCCTCCCCAAGACCACTACAATCACTGTGCCTGAGGCTATCTACTCGGATGGTGCACAAGTGCCCGTCAGCGCCTTTCTGCTTGTGCTCTGCGGCCTCTGCACATCCATCATGTGGGGCGGTATCTTCAACCTCGCAGTAGAGGGTCTCGGCAAATATACAGCCCAGGCCTCTGGTATCTTCATGATGATGGTGGTAGGCGGCGGCGTGATGCCTCTGATACAGAACGGCATCGCAAACGCCGTGGGCTATATGGCAAGCTACTGGCTTGTGATCGCAATGCTTGCCTATCTGCTCTTCTACGGCCTCGTGGGCTCGAAGAATGTCAACACCGACATTCCTGTGGAAGAAGAGGAGGTTGACCCCCGCAATCTCTAAAGGAGACACTGACCATACAGTAAAAGCGTGAGGCTGCGCCGGACATCTTTTCCGGCACAGCCTCACGCTCTTTTTAAGCCTATGGTCATCAAGTCACACTTCAATCCGAGACGGGCTGGTCGAGCGGACTGCGGGAAGGGGGAGGCGCAGCCTTGTGGCGCGACGGTTTGCGGCTTCTCTTCTTCTTACGGCCCACCGCGGTGTCGCTGCTGACTGTCCGAACAGCCGGAACGACTGTGTCGCCCGCGACAGCCCCCGGAGAGGGTGCAGCCACCGACGTGCCGGAGTCGGCACACCACATCAGTGTAGCGGCCACGACGAGGACAGCGAGGAGCAAGAGAAGTGCCTTGCGCTCTCCCGAGGTTATATCAATGGGTGGAAATGACATGATGAGAGAATGAGGGAGTGAGGTATGAAAAAAGCCCTCTGACCCACCGGTTATGCCATTTGTCGGCATGGGCGGTCAAGAGGGCTTTTATTGTTTATCTGTCGCGCAGATTATTCTGCTGCGGGTGCTTCTGCTGCGGGAGCCTCTGTTGCAGGTGCTTCAGCGGCCTTGCCTGCGCCACGGCGTGAGCGACGGGTGCGTGCACCCTTCTTGGCGGGCTTGTCGTTGAGCATAGCTTCGTTATAGTCAACGAGCTCGATGAAGCAGGTCTTGGCGTTGTCACCAAGACGGTTGCCTGTCTTGAGGATGCGGGTGTAGCCGCCGGGGCGGTTGGCGATCTTCTGTGCGACTTCGCGGAAAAGCTCGGTCACAGCCTCCTTGTTCTGGAGGTGAGCGAAGACGAGGCGACGGTTGGGAGTGCTGTCCTCTTTAGCGCGGTTGATGAGGGGCTCGGCATACATGCGAAGAGCCTTGGCCTTGGCGAGTGTGGTGAAGATGCGCTTGTGCATGATCAGCGAGATCGTCATGTTGGCCAGGAGAGCATCGCGATGAGCCTTCTTGCGGCTGAGGTGGTTGAATTTTTTATTGTGTCTCATCGTTATTTGTTACTCTTTATCAAGTTTGTATTTTGAAATATCCATTCCAAAGGAGAGGTTGAGATTGGCGAGAAGTTCGTCAAGCTCTGTAAGCGACTTCTTGCCAAAATTGCGGAACTTCAGTAGGTCTGTCTTGTTGAAGACCACGAGTTCGCCAAGGGTTTCGACCTCTGCGCTCTTGAGGCAGTTGAGTGCGCGAACGCTCAGATCCATGTCGACGAGTTTCGACTTGAGGAGCTGGCGCATATGGAGCACTTCTTCGTCAAATTCCTCTTCGCCGTTCTCCTCCTCGGCTTCGAGAGTTATCTTCTCGTCGCTGAAAAGCATGAAGTGGTAGATGAGGATTTTGGCAGCTTCCTTGAGAGCGTCCTTCGGAAGGATAGAACCGTCCGTAGTAATTTCAAGTGTGAGCTTGTCGTAGTCGGTCTTTTGATCAACGCGGAAGTTCTCCACGGTGTACTTCACGTTCTGGATAGGGGTGTAGATGGAGTCTATCGCAATGACATCGATTGCATCGCCGGCATTACGGTTTTCCTCGGCGGGAACCCATCCGCGACCCTTGTTGATTGTGAGGTCGATAGTGAAGCTTGCGCTCGGATCCAAATGACATATCACAAGGTCGGGGTTGAGAACCTCAAACCCTGAAAGGCCCTTGCCAATGTCACCGGCTGTAAACTCTTCCTTGCCTGACACGGTGATGGTAGCCTTCTCAGCCTCGGTGTCTTCAACCGTCTGCTTGAGATTGACCTTTTTGAGATTAAGGATGATGTTTGTGACATCTTCTTTGACACCGGGAATAGTGTCAAACTCATGCTTCACGCCGTCAATGCGGATGCTTGAAATGGCATAGCCTTCGAGCGAAGAGAGGAGGATGCGACGAAGGGCATTACCTATGGTGATACCATATCCCGGTTCCAATGGCTTAAACTCAAATTTACCGAAATGGTTATCGGCTTCCAACATTAGGACTTTGTCAGGTTTTTGGAATGCTAAAATAGCCATGGATCTTAATTTATTGATTATTTAGAATACAACTCGACGATAAGCTGCTCTTTGATGTTCTCGGGGATATCCTCGCGGGCGGGTACGTGGAGGAACTTGCCTGCCTTAACGTTCTCGTCCCATTCGAGCCAGGGATACTTGCTGTGATTGAAGCCGGCGAGTGCGTCGGCGATAACTTCGAGAGACTTGGATTTTTCGCGGACACCGATTACATCGCCGGGCTTTACAGCATAGGATGCGATGTTGACAACCTTGCCGTTTACCACGATGTGGCGATGGAGCACGAGCTGACGAGCAGCTGCGCGAGTGGGGGCGATGCCGAGACGATAAACTACGTTGTCGAGACGGCCTTCGAGAAGCTGGAGAAGGATCTCACCGGTGATACCCTTGGAGCGGGATGCCTTGTCGAAGAGGTTGTGGAACTGCTTCTCGAGCACGCCATAGGTGTATTTGGCCTTCTGCTTTTCGCGAAGCTGGACACCGTACTCAGAGGTCTTGCGACGCTTGTTGAGACCGTGCTGTCCCGGGGGATAGTTCTTCTTGGTGAGGACTTTGTCTTCGCCGAAGATAGGTTCGCCGAATTTGCGGGCGATTTTGGTGCGGGGACCTGTGTATCTTGCCATTTTGTTTTATTTACTTATCTTGTCGCTGTGTGCTTCACGGCCTTTATGACAGCTCCTTTCGAGGGCGGGGCGTTCTCACTCCTTTTGACAGCCGCGGCCACTGAGAGGTGATGTGAAAAAGTGGCCTATTTCATCGGAATGAGGTGCGCTGTGACCCTGAGAAGGGCTCAGACGGAAGTTGCACTGCGAGGAGGGGGTTGAAAGTGTAAATTAAGATTTCAAAATTTACCGTATCCGTCCTGGTGTGGTCCGAGAAAGTCCATCCGGCTCGAATGACATGATATGAAAGAAGAGCCGAGCCGGAGTGTTGTGTGGGTGAATATGGCCTTTCCGGACGCTTTAGGGGACGACACCGTCGAGATTATACGCGGCGACGCTTGGGAGGACGGCAACCGTTGTGGGGCAGCGGAGTTACGTCTACGATTTCTGTAACTTCGATACCTGCACCGTGGATGGTGCGGATAGCGGATTCGCGACCATTGCCGGGACCCTTGACATAAGCCTTAACCTTGCGGAGGCCGAGGTCATAAGCAACCTTAGCGCAATCCTGGGCTGCCATCTGGGCAGCGTAGGGGGTGTTCTTCTTTGAACCGCGGAAACCCATCTTGCCAGCAGAGGACCAGGAGATAACCTGACCTTCAGAGTTGGCTAAGCACACGATGATGTTATTGAAAGACGAGTGAACGTGAAGCTGGCCGGCGGCATCAACCTTAACGTTGCGTTTCTTAGCGGCGACTGTCTTTTTTGCCATATTCTGTTATTATTTAGTAGCTTTTTTCTTGTTAGCAACGGTTTTCTTGCGTCCCTTGCGGGTGCGGGCGTTGTTCTTGGTGCTCTGGCCACGAACGGGAAGACCGTTACGGTGACGGATGCCACGGTAGCAGCCGATGTCCATGAGGCGCTTGATGTTGAGCTGAATTTCGGAACGGAGGTCACCCTCTACCTTGTAGTCGGAGCCGATGACTTCACGCACCTTGGCCGCCTGATCGTCAGTCCAGTCCTTGACCTTGATATTGACGTCGATGCCGGCTTTGTCGAGGATGGACTTTGCTGCGCTGCGCCCGATACCGAAGATATAGGTCAGTGCTATCTCACCTCTTTTGTTCTGGGGGAGGTCAACTCCCACGATTCTTACTGCCATATAATTACTTGATTACTTGCTTTTAATTTTTTGCAAAGGTAATACTAATTTCTCAGATGAGAGACGACGAGAAAGCCAAATGAAAGACTTGTTAGAAATCGTTTGTATAATTTAACTAACCAAAGCCCTCAAATGCCTTTTTCGTGCAATCTTACAAATCGTGAGATATTAGCCTTGACGCTGCTTGTACTTGGGGTTCTTTTTGTTGATGACGTAAAGACGTCCCTTGCGGCGCACGATCTTGCTGTCGGGAGTGCGCTTTTTAACAGAAGCTCTTACTTTCATGTGATAGGATATTGAATTGAATTGTGTGTATTCGTTTGCGTTGTGAGGAGAGAGTCAAAGCAGAAGAAATAGACCCTCCTATTATTTATATCGGAAGGCTATGCGGCCCTTCGAAAGATCGTAGGGCGACATCTCTACCTTGACTTTGTCGCCGGGCAGAATCTTGATGTAGTGCATACGCATCTTGCCTGAGATGTGGGCTGTGATTTCGTGTCCGTTCTCAAGTTCGACGCGGAACATTGCGTTGGAGAGTGCTTCGACGATGGTTCCGTCAAGTTCGATTGCAGCTTGTTTTGCCATATACAGAAATGTAGTATTGATATTTAAATGAATCTATCTCCGAGCACTTCCTCCACGTAGTCGAAGGTCGTGAGTATCTCGGGGCCCTCGGGTGTGATGGTGATCGTGTGCTCGTAGTGGGCAGAGGGTTTGCGGTCCTTGGTGCGGCAGTGCCAGCCATCGCGCTCGATGACGATATTACGGCTACCCATGTTGATCATAGGCTCTATGCATATGCACATTCCTTTTTTGAGAACGGGTCCCACGCCACGGCGTCCGTAGTTGGGCACCTCGGGATCTTCATGCATCTTGCGTCCGATACCGTGTCCACACATCTCGCGGACCACAGTGTAGCCGCGCTTCTCACAGTAGGTCTGCACGGCATTGGCTATGTCGCCGATGCGGCGTCCCTCCTGGGCGGCCTCTATGCCCTTGTAGAGACTTTCCTTTGTAGTCTTGCAAAGGGCAGTCAGTTCGGGGGTGATGTCGCCGACAGGGAATGTGTAGCACATATCTCCGTTGAAGCCGTCGAGCTCGACAACAGTGTCGATTCCGACGATGTCGCCCTCGCGCAGCTCGTAGCCGGAGGGGAAGCCGTGAACAACGGTCTCGTTGACTTCGATACAAAGGGTGCCGGGAAAGCCGCCATAGCCGAGGCAGGCCGGTTTTCCGCCATTGTCGCGCATGAACTCGCGGGCAATGTTGTCAAGGTGACGGGTAGTCACGCCGGGAGCCACCCACTTGGCGATTTCGCCAAGTGTGCGGCTCACGAGCGTGCATGCCTGTCGCATCTTTTCGATTTCCTCAGGTGTCTTGAGATAGATCATTAATAGAGAAATATCTGCTGTAACCGGATTTGACAATTAGTAAGCTGACCCGGTGGTGCGACCTTTGATCTTACCATCCTTCATGAGACCGTCATAGTGGTGCATCATCAAGTGGCTCTCAATCTGCTGGAGGGTGTCGAGAACAACACCGACAAGGATGAGAAGCGATGTTCCTCCGAAGAACTGCGCAAAGTTCTGGCTGATGCCGAAGAAACGTGCGAAGGCAGGGAGGATGGCTACTACTCCGAGGAAGAGCGAGCCGGGAAGGGTGATGCGCGACATTATGGAGTCAAGATAGTCGGCGGTTTTCTTACCGGGCTTTACACCGGGGATGAAGCCGTTGTTGCGCTTCATGTCATCGGCCATCTGGGTGGGACGCACTGTGATGGCGGTGTAGAAGTAGGTGAAAGCTACGATAAGAAAGAAGTAGACAAGGTTGTACCAGAAGCCGTTGATGTCAGAGAAGGCGGCGTAGAAGCCCGATGTCCCCTCGGAGCTGCCGAATCCGGCAAGAGTGATGGGGATAAACATGATTGCCTGGGCAAAGATGATGGGCATTACACCGGCTGCATTGACCTTGAGGGGGATGTACTGACGGGCACCGCCGTACTGGCGATTTCCGACGATACGCTTGGCGTACTGTACGGGCACCTTACGTGTACCCTGTACGAGAAGTACTGCGCCGACTGTGACAGCGAAGAGAAGGATAATCTCTACCACGAACATGATGAGACCACCCTGGCTGCCGGTCGATCCCGGAAGGCGGCTGGTGAACTCGTAGAACAGCGCCCCCGGAAGGCGGGCAATGATACCTACAAGAATTATGAAGGAGATACCATTGCCGATGCCACGGTCGGTGATGCGCTCGCCAAGCCACATAATGAACATAGAGCCGGCGGCGAGAATGACCGTGAGGTACGCATTGGTCCAGAATCCAAGGGTGGCACCGCCGGTAGCGGCACTCACCTGATACTGGATGTTCACGAGATATGCAGGACCCTGGAGGAGCAGAATAGCCACAGTCAAGTAGCGGGTGTACTGGCTGAGCTTCTGGCGTCCGCTCTCACCCTCGCGCTGCATCTTCTGGAAAGATGGAAGCACCATACCCAGAAGCTGTATCACGATGGATGCAGTGATGTAGGGCATGATACCGAGGGCGAAAATCGAAGCCTGAGAGAAGGCGCCGCCCGAGAACATATCGAGCAGCTGCATCAGACCGGTCCTGTTGGTGAACTTCGAGAGGGCGTCGAGGTCTTCGGGGGAAATGCCGGGAAGAACCACGTAGCAGCCCAGTCGATAGACGAGCACCAGCAGGAGGGTCACGAGGATGCGCTTCCTCAGTTCCTCGATGGTCCAGATGTTACGGATTGTCTGAATAAAACTCATTTCGAGGGGAGGGGTTTTTAGATTTTGGTTACGGTGCCACCGGCTTCGGTGATGGCCTTTTCGGCAGATGCCGAGAAAGCGTTGGCCTCAACCTCAAGCTTGTGGGTGAGCTGGCCACCTGCAAGAATCTTGACAGGCTGCTTGCCGTTGACGATACCGGAGGCGATGAGCTCGGCCACGGTGATCTTGGTGAGGTTGGCCTCGGCTGCGAGTGTCTCGAGATCAGAGAGATTGACAGCCTTGTATTCAACACGATTGAGGGGCTTGAAACCAAATTTGGGAAGACGGCGCTGGAGGGGCATCTGACCACCTTCGAAGCCTATCTTGCGGCTGTAGCCAGAACGTGACTTGGCACCCTTGTGACCACGGGTAGATGTACCACCTTTGCCGGAACCGGGACCACGACCGATGCGGGTGTTCTTGCGCACCGAGCCTACAGCGGGATGTAAATTGCTTAAATCCATGATAGTTGTTAGAATTTAGAGATTAGGCGTTGGTCACTTCTACCAAGTGATGCACTGTTTTTACCATACCCATCACAGAGGGAGTGTCTTCCTTGACAACCGAGTGATGCATTTTCTTAAGACCGAGCGCGTCGAGAGTGCGCTTCTGAACGGCAGGCGCGCCGATGCGGCTCTTAATCTGGGTGATTTTGATTTTTGCCATTGCGATAGACGAGATTAGCCGTTAAACACTTTGTCGATAGAGATACCGCGGTTCTGAGCTACCTGTGCGGGCGAACGCATTTCGCCAAGAGCGGCGATGGTGGCCTTAACAAGGTTGTGGGGGTTGGAAGAACCCTTGCTCTTGCAGAGCACGTCGGTGATACCCACGCTCTCAAGCACGGCGCGCATAGCACCACCGGCCTTTACACCGGTACCGTGGCTTGCGGGTTTGAGGATTACACGAGAGCCGCCAAATTTGGCCTCCTGCTCGTGGGGGATGGTGCCACGGTTGACGGGCACCTTGATGAGGTTCTTCTTTGCAGCCTCTACGCCTTTGGCGATAGCGGCCTGAACTTCATTGGCTTTGCCGAGACCCCAGCCTACGATGCCGTTCTCGTTGCCGACAACGACGATAGCTGCGAAGGTGAAGGTGCGGCCACCCTTGGTCACCTTGGTGACACGGTTGATGGCAACGAGGCGTTCCTTGAGTTCGAGATCGCCGGTCGACTTAACTTGATTATTCTTCAATGCCATAATTCTTTAGAATTTAAGGCCACCGTTGCGGGCGGCGTCAGCCAATGATTTTACTCTGCCGTGGAAGAGGTAACCGTTGCGGTCGAACACGACCTCGGTGATACCGGCGGCGATAGCCTTCTTGGCGATAGCGTCGCCAACCTTGGCTGCGATTTCACACTTTGTGCCCTCTTCGATTCCCTTTGAGGAAGTAGCGCAGAGGGTCTTTCCGGCGAGGTCGTCTACGAGCTGTACGTAAATCTGCTTGTTGGAGCGGAAAACGGACATACGGGGACGGGCAGCTGTGCCGGAAATTCTACCGCGGATGCGGGCTTTGATCTTATTTCTGCGTTGTATCTTAGAAACCATGGTGATGATCAGTTTAATTATTTAGCACTTGCTGACTTACCCGACTTGCGACGGATGATCTCGCCAACGAACTTGATACCTTTGCCCTTGTAGGGTTCGGGCTTGCGGAGTGAGCGAATCTTTGCGCACACCTGTCCGAGGAGCTGCTTGTCGTCGCTCTCAAGGATGATGAGCGGGTTCTTGTTACGCTCAGACTTAGCCTCGACCTTAACCTCGGGGGGAAGCTTTATATAGATGGCGTGGGAGTAGCCGAGCGAGAGCTCAAGCACCTGGCCAGTGGCGGCAGCGCGGTAACCCACACCTACCAATTCCATTTCTTTGCGATAGCCGGTGGAAACACCTACGACCATGTTGTGGATGAGGGCGCGGAAGAGACCGTGCTGTGCGCGGTGCTCGCGGTCATCGGAAGGACGGGTGACAACAACGTGGTTGTCTTCAACCTTTACAGTGATGTCGGGGTTTACCTTCTGGGTGAGAGTGCCTTTGGGGCCTTTGACGGTTACTACGTTGTCGTTGTCGACGGTTACAGTGACGCCGGCAGGAATCTCAATGGGAGCTTTACCTATACGTGACATAATTATGTATCCTCCTATTTTTGATTAGTAAACGTAGCAGAGCACCTCGCCACCAATCTTCTGGTCGCGGGCGGCCTTGTTGGTCATGACACCTTTGGAGGTCGAAAGGATGGCGATGCCGAGTCCGTTCAACACACGGGGCATATCTTTGTAGCCGGTATAGCGGCGGAGACCCGGACGGGAAACGCGCTCAAGGTTCTTGATGGCGTTTACTTTGTCAATGGGGTCATACTTGAGGGCGATCTTGATGATGCCCGCAGGGTTTTCGCCTTCCTCAAATTTGTAGTTGAGGATGTAGCCTTGTTCGAAGAGGATCTTGGTGATCTCCTTCTTCAAGTTTGAGGCGGGAATCTCGACCACGCGGTGGTTGGCCTTGATAGCGTTCCTCAATCTTGTCAGATAATCTGCAATAGGATCAGTCATTGTTGAAATTGTTTAAATTGATTGGGATTGTCCCAACAATATTTAATACTCACTTGAATGCGTTGAGTGGGGAGGAAAGAGGCGGAGCGGGCTCGGTGGCTCCGTGGGGGATATCGGACAAATAGCCTAATGATGTCGAGCGGCCGCCGTGACGGCGGTTGAGGACGGGTGATTTAGAGACACCCGGAGTTTCAGCCATTTCCGGCTTAGAGGTAACGACTCTCGGGCCGTCGACCATCGGGCTGTTTGACGTGGCGAGTGGAGAAGATTACCAGGAAGCCTTCTTCACGCCGGGAATAAGACCTGCGGAGGCCATTTCGCGGAACTGGATACGCGAGATGCCGAACTGACGGATGTATCCTTTTGGACGACCGGTGATAGAGCAACGGTTGTGCATACGGATGGGATTGCTGTTCTTGGGGAGCGACTGGAGCTTCTGTGCTGCCTCGTAGGCATCGGCACGGTTCTCCTCGTTCACGCCTGAATTCACAATCTTCTTCAGCTCTTCACGCTTCTTAGCGTATTTAGCAACAAGACGGGCGCGTTTTACCTCGCGGGCCTTCATTGATTCTTTTGCCATAGCTGTTGATTAGTTTTTAGCGTTCTTGAAAGGAAGACCAAACTCTTTGAGAAGAGCGTAACCTTCTTCGTCGGTGTTGGCCGATGTCACGAAGGTGATGTTCATACCCATGAGTTTATTGATGGCATCAATGTTGATCTCGGGGAAGATGATCTGCTCTGTGATACCGAGGGTGTAGTTGCCACGGCCGTCGAGCTTGCTCTCGATACCCTTGAAGTCGCGGATACGGGGAAGAGCCACGCGCACGAGACGCTCGAGGAACTCGTACATTTTGTCGCGGCGGAGGGTCACCATCACACCGATGGGCATCTTTTTACGAACCTTGAAGTTCGAGATGTCCTTGCGTGAAAGAGTGGCGACAGCCTTCTGGCCGGTGATTGCGGTGAGCTCGTTGAGAGCGGTCTCAATGATCTTCTTGTCCTGGGTGGCTTCGCCGAGGCCCTGGTTGATCACAATCTTCTTCAGCTTGGGCACCTGCATGGGTGTTGTGTAGCTGAATTTGTCGGTGAGGGCGGGAACGATGCGTTCCTTATAGTCCTGCTTTACGGTTGTGCTGCTCATTACTTAATCTCCTCTCCAGATTTTTTAGAAATACGGATTACCTTGCCATTCTCACGGCGGAGGCTCACACGTGTGGGCTTGCCGCTCTTGGGATCGATGAGAGCGATGTTGGAGATGGCGATGGGAGCCTCCATCTTGATGAGGCCGCCCTGGGGGTGCTGAGCGTTGGGCTTTGTGGCCTTGGTCACAATGTTGATTCCTTCAACGATAGCCTTCTGCTTCTGCACGAGGACTTTGAGTACACGGCCCTCCTTGCCACGGTCTTCGCCGGCAAGAACATAGACGGTGTCGCCTTTTCTGATGTGTTGCTTGTGCATTACTTTAATGTTGTTGACGGTTGTGGATATTAGAGGACCTCAGGAGCGAGTGAAACAATCTTCATCTGGTTGGCTGCGCGAAGTTCGCGGGCAACGGGGCCGAAGATACGGGTTCCGCGGAGTTCGCCGGCGTTGTTGAGGAGCACACAAGCGTTGTCGTCGAAGCGGATGTAGGAACCGTCGGGACGGCGGATTTCCTTCTTAGTGCGAACGACCACAGCCTTGGATACTGTGCCCTTCTTGACGTCGGAGGAGGGAATGACGCTCTTCACGGAAACGACGATGATGTCGCCAACGGAAGCGTAACGGCGTCCGGTACCACCCAGAACGTGGATGCAGAGGGCCTCTTTGGCACCGCTGTTGTCGGCTACGGTTAAACGGCTTTCAGTCTGTATCATAGCTTATTTCACTTTTTCGATGATTTCGACCAGGCGCCAGCGTTTGGTCTTCGAGAGGGGACGGGTCTCCATGAGGCGCACGGTGTCGCCTATCTCACACTCGTTCTTCTCGTCGTGGGCGTGGTACTTTTTAGTTTTGTTGACGAACTTGCCATAGATGGGATGCTTCTCTTTCCACTTCACCATTACGGTGATGGTCTTGTCGCCCTTGTTGGATGAAACAACCCCGATGCGTTCTTTTCTTAAATTTCTCTTTTCCATTTTGCTTTCTGGGGTGAGGGATTATTTGTTGTTGAGTTCGCGGGCGCGCAGTTCGGTGAGTACGCGGGCGATCTCCTTGCGCGCATGTGTAATCTTAGCGGGGCTGTCAAGGGGCGAGATAGCGTGGTTGATCTGGAGCTGGGCATAGTCCTTTCTCATCTCTACCAGGCGGTCGCGGAGGTCCTGAGTGCTAACTTCAGCGAAATTTTCTTTCTTCATTTTAGGTTACACATTTTGGGTGGGGTCATAGTCGCGGCGAACGACAAACTTTGTGGTGACGGGAAGCTTCTGGGCTGCGAGACGGAGTGCTTCCTTTGCGATGTCGAAGGATACGCCTTCGACTTCGATGAGGATGCGGCCGGGGGTCACAGGCGCAACGTAACCTTCGGGGTTACCTTTACCTTTACCCATTCGCACTTCGGCAGGCTTCTTGGTGATAGGCTTGTCGGGGAAGATGCGGATCCATATCTGGCCCTGGCGCTGCATATAGCGGGTCACGGCGATACGGGCGGCCTCGATCTGACGACCGGTGATCCACTTTGATTCGAGGGTCTTGATGCCGAACGAACCGAAGGCCAACTGGTTGCCACGCTGCGCATTGCCTTTCATGCGGCCTTTCTGCGAGCGGCGGAATTTGGTTTTCTTAGGTTGTAACATTGTGTTGTTGAATCAATTTGTGGGTTTAACGGTTGTTCTTGGGCTTGCGGAAACCGCCACGACGGGGAGCGCCGTTGGATGCGCCGCCACGGGTCTCTTTCTGTGTGTTGGTATACTGGGGAGCGAGGTCACGCTTGCCATATACTTCGCCACGGCAGATCCAAACCTTTACACCGATTACGCCTACCTTGGTGTGAGCCTCGACGAGAGCGTAGTCGATATCGGCACGAAGTGTGTGGAGGGGAGTACGACCTTCCTTGAACATCTCGCTGCGGGCCATTTCAGCGCCGTTGAGACGGCCTGAGATCTGCACCTTGATACCCTCTGCATTTGCACGCATGGTGGCTGCGACAGCCATCTTGACGGCACGGCGGTAGGCAATCTTGCCCTCGATCTGACGGGCGATGGTGGAGGCAACGATCTGGGCGTCAAGCTCGGGACGCTTCACTTCGTAGATATTGATCTGCACGTCCTTGTCGGTGATCTTCTTGAGCTCTTCCTTGAGCTTGTCGACTTCCGAACCGCCCTTGCCGATGATGAGGCCGGGACGCGATGTGCAGACGGTGATGGTGATGAGCTTCATGGTGCGCTCGATGACGATGCGCGAAACGCTTGACTTGGCAAGGCGGACATTGAGAT
>CAJUGS010000041.1 GCA_910586305.1 uncultured Duncaniella sp. | reverse complement strand
ACATCAATTTTGCCCATGCGGCTTAGTATAAATTAATTTTTACGACTTACTTATGATAAATACCCTTTATTTTGTGCTTCTTGCCCCGGGACTTGGCGGTTTCGACATTTAATAATTGAGCAACCGGCCACAATCGTGCCAATCCCCGATCATTTCGCCACGTTCACTTGCCTTGATGAGTTTTAACAAACGGTTCTCGAAAATTTCCCGAGAGGCCTTGTTTCTTTGTATATTGTCTATTCTCACACGCTGATATAGTCTGGGGAAAGACTTGAAGTTTTCCCAAGCCACACGATTCGCACTAAAAACATCAACGATTTCGGGAATAATTTCAAACTCAGCATCAAGGTCAGGACAGACCACACGGCCTCTTTCGGTCATGAGACCAAGCTTGTCGAGTCTGCGACAGCGTTCCTTGTTTAGTTCTGTCCAATTCCCGTTCTTGCTTCTCGGACCGAATCGCTGGAGCGTAACCCCGTCCACACTCTTAACGGTAGAATCTATCCATCCGAAACATAGTGCCTCCTCTACCGCGTCGAGATACCACAATGCACCTTCCGGAGGAGTTTTGCCACGCTTTACGGCAATCCAGCACTCCTTTTCACTTGTGCTATGTATCAGTAGCCATTCACGAAATGCAGACCTACTGTTGATATCAAGAATGTTTTTAGGGGTCATATCGTTGTCGATTGGTTTGGACTCATACAGAATATATTGCTACAATGTCTCCTCGGGCAGAACCGGGCATATTTCCATAATGCTTTTCTCGAACGTGTCACGATTTTTAGCGCGATTGCGAACCTGGGTTCGGTGGTTGAAGATTGTCTGAGAGGAAAGGAACAACAATACTGCTATTTTATTGCTGTCAGAAATCCCCATTCTGACAAGTGCATATATTCGCAGGTCTGTGTTAAGGAGCTCCCCCTTCTTAGGCATTATCTGCCTGTCTTCCATTAGTAATGAGTTGAATTGGTTTATGAAATCGGGATACAGGCGTAAAAATGCAGTATCAAAATTAAAGAACATCTCTCGCGTTTCGGCTTCAGAGGGCCTGACGTATCTCTCGGCGACAGACGATATATCGCCCAGCTGTTTCACTTTAAGTTTAAGCACCATTGGGAAACGGTTGAGTTTCTCGATATAGGCCGCGCACAAATCCATAAACAGACTCACATATTGCTCACGCGATTTATTAGTCATGCTCAGACTGTTGTTGACAATCCTCAGCTTCTCATTTAATTCTGCAAAAGCATCTTTTGATTTATGTTGCCGATACACGGAGACCGTGAGCAATGATGAAAGCATCCCTATTATAAGAATATAGAAGCTCAGACGTCTGTTCTTTCGCTCTATTGTTTCTTGATACACATTGGCTATTTCCGGTATTTTCTCTGCTATCTCAAGCATACGCAGACGGTTATTGTAATATATCGCATCCTCAAGTGCCAGTTTAAGATACGAATTAGCCCTTGCAAGATCGCCATCCTCTGTCTTTAGATAAAGGGCCAGTTGCTGCAATGCCAGATTCTCTTTCAGCGGGACGGTCTGGTCGGATATAGCTGCATTGGTTAGCCATTCCTTATATTTCTCTTTATTATTCAGACCTTTGTATGCCAAAGCCAGAGCGTAAGCAGCCTGTGCATACAGACGGCTTCCGACCGGCACACGTCCGAGAACCTCAAGATAGTTTTTCTCAGCTTCGCTATATTTATGCAATCTCAATGCCTTCTCTGCGATTCTATAATCATATTCCGCAACAGAACTGTCTGTCACATCGATCAATGAGTCGAGATACACCAGACTTTTTGCGGTCAACTCCGGTGATATAGTGCGCTTGTCGGAATACTCAGCCCAAACTCCGTAGGTCCATTCACAAGCAGCGAAATATTCCTCTCTTGTCCCCAATGAAAGTCTTCTCGAATCAATTCTGTCAAGTATAGCTATCGCATGGCTGAAATGCCCCGAAGTAGCCAGAGAGAGAGCTCTATGGATTTCAACCTGAGACTTCAAGTCATAATCTCCTATCTGGTCGGCAATACGAGCAGCTCTGTCGACATAGGTCATGGCCGAATCGAAATTGAATGTCAGATACTCATGGAAGAGATTGTTGTATAGAGAGAGCCTGCTTAAATCTTTCGATTCCGCTAAAGCCAACCTACGCAGACTGTCTATCCGATTTTGCTTTATACTGACAAAATGGCTGCGATTGGCAATAGCCATGTCAAGCTGAGAAATCACGTCGTTACCGGCGGATGCCACAAGAGTCGCAACCACTCCGGCTAAAAGTATTATGATCAGTCTAATTCTCATGTGTTTCAGAGTTGTCAGACGCAAAGATAGTGAAAATTTCCGATTCCCAAACTACTACCCGGACTTTATTTACTCACACAAAAAATTATTTATTAATCAACCTGTTGCAGATTTAATACAGTACCGTCTCACTACCTGGTTGCTTCCTCTTCTTGACAACACATATTTGGAGTCCGTACATTTGCAAAAAACACCGAAAAACCCATGAAACGGAAACTTACGCTATTTGCCACACTATCCGCCGCCACACTTGTGCCAAACATCATGGCGGCTCAGGAAAAGGTCGACTCAATACAATCGGCCGACAAGGGAGAGGAGCGCAACGTGATGCTCAATGCATCAGATGCCACCAAACCTCGCGAAATACAGATCGGCCTCCCGAGCGAGGATGTCAATGTGTATGAAAACGGACTTCCAGCCGTCTACTCGTCCGCGGTGCATCAACTCGCCCGACACTGGCGAAGCGATGCAAGCCTCGGCAAAGTAGGACTGATGAATCCCATGGAGTCGGCGATAAAGACAGGCAATATAGCATATTCCGTGGACAGTTACTCCAACTTTGGCCAAAAGGAGTTCAAAAGCGTGTTCAATTACCGCACCAACAACTTCGGCTGGCAAAATTTCGATTTCAATGTATCCGGAGGAGTTGGAGACAACTGGCTCTATACAGCAAGCATATACCAGAACTTCGATCCCGGATATTTCAAAGTAAAATTCACTGATTTATCCGACCGTACCCAAATCTACCATGCCGGACTGACACGTCTGTTTGACAAGGGTAAGCTTAGCCTGCTGTATAAGTTCTCCAAAAGCAATGCTCTCGGAACAATGATCAACAATGCTCCCTTCATATATGTCGGAGACGGCAGTGTGAAGGAGATTCCGGGATTTGCTCTCGGCACAACATCCTACGCTCCTATCGGAGGTGAATTTGAGTACATGGATGTGATGGATGGAAAAATGAAGAAAGGCCGCTGGGGTGACTTCACCGACAACTATGCCCACGACATTACCGCTCACTTCGATTATATCCTTGGCGACAGCTATCGGCTGGACGTGAACGCCAAATACATGACCGCGCCACGTGCGGACTTCTGCGACTTCGGAGGCAGCTCTATATTCGAGACAACCACTGCCGACCAACTGTATAAGGAAGGTGAATCAACACCATATGTAGGACTGGCCGAGGGGAGAAGAACGTGGCTCCATGCAGGAAAAGTTAGCAATGCGCTCCTTACTGCCGAACTGAACAAAAAAGCGGGTAACCATGATCTACGCGCAGGACTCAATGAATGGTTCTACCATCTCGACTACCACTCTTCATCATTCCAGTGGACAGGCACCGTTTCGCCATATCCCGATGTACTTGTGAAACACAACGAAGACGGAACCACAAATCAGTTTCACGGCTTCAATGAACTTTCTCCCGAATACACCAAAGGATATGAAAACAAACTTGCCTTCTACATTACCGACAATTGGCAGGTGACACCGAAATTCAATCTATACTTCGGCGGACGTCTTGAGTATTACAGAATGAGTGCCGACCAGATTCCGTTCAGCCGTTATTCGGGTTTCCACATCGGCGACAAGCATGACTATACCGATGCTGACGGAGCCACCCACTCCGTGACGATTGCTCCACGAAACGTGCTGAAAAACAAGCTCAACTATGCAGCGACTATTCAAGGTGTCTATAACATCAACCGCCACTTCGGACTCACAGCCGACGCGACAGTGGCCACGCGCTATCCGCGAATAAACGAATATGCGGGGACAGGGCCCACCGAGGAACAATACAAACGAGTGACCATCCCCCTCATACGCGGCGGCATCACATATCGCAACAACTGGATTGACCTCACCTCGATGGTGACATATATCTCCAAGTCAAACAATATTGACCAGCAGAATGTGACAAAGCCGGGCACCACACAGTCGAAAACGACATTGCTGATTTACAGCATCAAGACTCTGGGATGGACAACATCCGCCGAAGTGCATCCGTTCAAAGGATTCAATTTTCATGCGCTGTTCACACTTCAGAAGCCCACTTATGACAATTACTTTATAAAATCTCCTTTCGAAGGTGTGCCCGACCTCAATGCCAACGGCAATATTGTAAAAGAGATTCCGCAAATACTTGTCGAACTCGACCCGAGCTACCAACTCAACGAGCATCTGAGATTCTGGCTGTCGTTCCGCTATTTCGGCAAGACATATGCCAATCTCACCAACGCACTTTTCTTCAACGGACGCTGGGAGACTTTCGGAGGTATAAACTGGAGTGTGAACAAGCACCTCGACCTCGGTTGCACAGTGATCAATTTCCTAAACCAGAAAGGTGCAAGCGGAACTATCAACGGAGCCGAACTGCTTAGCAAAGAGGAAAGCGGAAAATACAAAAACTACTATATGAGCGGAAGCTATCTGCGACCATTTACACTGGAATTCAGCGCAACTATAAAATTCTAAACAACAGGTACATTTTTTCAAGGTAAACCACCGGTATAATTTCAAAGGTAAAAAAGATTGTTTTTTCTAAACACCAAAATCCTAATACTCTAAAAGCCAACAATATCATGAGACGTAAATTATCAATAATGCTTTCGCTGGCCACTGTCGCCTCGGTCAGTGCACAAAGCTCCGAAAAGGAAATAATACGCATTGCGACAGACAATACTGACCTTGTGCTTGAGGTCGGGCCTAACAAACGTGTATACCAGACCTACCTCGGACCAAGGCTCTTGCATGAGTCTGACTTGCAGAACCTTTCGTGGAGTCAGCACGCGGCCTCCGACGGGTCGGTATCGACCCGTGGATGGGAAGTATATTCCACCTCCGGCAACGAGGATTTCTTCGAACCCGCACTGGGGATTACCCACACTGACGGCAACATGACCACATATCTCTACTATGTGGATTCCTCACAAGAAAATGTGCCCGGCGGAGTCCATACACGCATCAATCTAAAGGATGACAAATATCCGGTGAATGTCACACTCAATTATGTTGCCTACAACAAAGAAAATGTGATCATGACCTGGACCGAGATTTCACACCAGGAGAAGAATAATATCACCATGTCGCAGTATGCCTCGGCCATGCTATACTTCAATAAGCCCGAATATTGGCTCACTGAATTCAGCAGCGACTGGGCTAAGGAGGCTCAAATGAGCAGCCAACAACTACAGTTTGGCAAAAAAGTGATAGACACCAAGCTCGGAAGCCGTGCAGCAATGCACACCCATCCGTTCTTCGAAATAGGTCTCAACGGACCTGTCAAAGAACATAGCGGAGAGGTGCTTATGGGCACTCTCGGATGGACCGGTAACTTCCGCTTCACATTCGAGGTAGACAACGTGGGCAACCTTCGTGTAATCCCCGGTATAAATCCATATGCCTCAAATTATGAGTTGAAGGCCAACGAAATCTTCACAACACCTGAGTTCATCTTCACCCTCAGCTATGACGGTGCCGGACAGGGCAGTCGCAATCTCCATGAATGGGCCAGAAAATACGGATTGAAAGACGGCGAACAAGACAGACTCACACTGCTCAACAACTGGGAAAACACGGCGTTTGATTTCAACCAGGAGATACTTGCAGAGCTCATGAAGGAAGCCAAACACCTCGGTGTGGATATGTTTCTTCTCGATGACGGATGGTTTGGTAACAAATATCCCCGCAAGGATGACCATGCAGGCCTCGGTGACTGGGATGTGACCCACAACAAACTTCCCGGAGGAATTGCAGCATTGGTTGAGTCTGCAAAAGAGGCCGATGTTAAATTCGGAATATGGATTGAGCCGGAGATGGTAAATCCCAAAAGTGAACTATACGAGCAACACCCCGACTGGGTGATCGAGCAACCCAACCGCGACACATATTACTACCGTAATCAACTCGTGCTCGACCTCAGCAATCCCAAGGTACAGGACTATGTATTCAATGTTGTTGATAATATTCTCACCGAGAATCCCGAAGTAGCTTACTTCAAGTGGGACTGCAACAGCCCGATAACCAACATATATTCCCCATATGCCAAAGACAAACAGGGCCAGCTCTATATAGACCATGTACGCGGCATTTACAATGTGCTCAAACGCATCAAGGAGAAATACCCCGACGTTCCTATGATGCTCTGTTCGGGCGGAGGTGCCCGCTGCGACTACGAAGCATTGAAATATTTCACTGAGTTCTGGTGTTCGGACAACACCGATCCCGTAGAACGTGTCTATATCCAGTGGGGGTTCTCACAATTCTTCCCGGCAAAAGCGATGGCTGCCCATGTGACAAGCTGGAACAAGAACACGTCAATAAAGTTCCGTACCGACGTAGCAGCTATGTGCAAACTCGGATTTGACATAGGACTCAAGGAACTGAGCACCGACGAACTTGCCTATTGCCAGCAGGCCGTGACAAACTGGAAACGGCTCCAGCCGACAGTCATGGACGGAGACCAATACCGACTTGTATCTCCATATGAATCAAATCATGCCGCAGTGGAATATGTCGACAAGTCGAAGAACCAGGCCATTCTGTTTGCCTACGACCTTGCCCCGCGTTTCCAAGAGAAACTCAACGCCATAAAACTCCAGGGCCTTGATCCAAACAAGGAGTATCTTGTGAAAGAGATAAACCTTATGCCGGGCACAAAGTCTCAATTCGGACAGAACGACAAGGTTTTCACCGGAGACTATCTGATGAAAGTTGGTCTTGATGTATTCACATGGCATCACAACACATCAACTGTGATAGAAATCAACGCCCGATAGAATGAACCCTATATAACAATGGCAGACTGTAGCGTTTTCAGCTACAGTCTGCCATTGTTTTATCTTAAATCATCATGACAATGACATACGTCGGTATTGTGTGGGATTCTGCCCCGTCAATCGCTTGAAAAGCCGGGTGAAATGCTGTGGATACTGGAACCCGAGGCCATATGCGATAGTGTTGATGTCATCTGAAGAGGAGAGCAGCATACGCTTACCCTCATCCACTATGTGGCGAGTTATAATCTCCTGTGCCGATATCCCTGTATGCTTCTTCACAAGATCTCCGAAATATCCGGCCGAAAGATTTGCTTTGTCAGCAAAGAACGAAACAGTCGGATAGGGTATCTCATTGCCGTCCTGATTCCTATAATAGTTTTTCAGGTTCTTTTCAAAGCGGACTACAATCTCAGAATTCACTTTACTACGCGTAATGAACTGACGATCGTAGAACCGCGTCATATATTCCAACAGCAAATCTATTCCTGCCGACAGCAGGCGTCCGGAATGGCGGTCAATTGGATGCTCAAGCTCACGTTTTATTTTATCCAGACAGTCAATGAAAATATCATGCTCATCGTCGGACAGATGCACAGCCTCATTGTCAGCATAGCCAAAAAACGAATAGTCGGAGAGTTTGTTGCCGAGTGATGTTCCAAAAGCTATATCGGGATGAAAAAGCAGTCCAACAACGTCGGGCCGTATATCCATACTCACTCCCGTAACCTCCACTACCTGCCCGGGCGAGAAGGAGACAACCGAGCCCCGCTGAAAATCATAGGACCGACATCCGTAACGGATGGAACACTGAGAGCCTTTCTTGAGAAAAAGAGCATATACATCATAATCGAATCTACCGGGAGGTATAGGATTGGCAGCCTCCTTGAGGTCAACCACCGCCACAAACGGATGGCGGGTCGGAAGTCCGACAAGACGGTTGTACGCATCAATAGAATCTATTTTAAACACATCCATCATAAAAAAGCGTTGACGGTTATCATAATATACCGCAAATTTAATGCTTTTCCGGCTGAGTTGTATGCCTATATGCGATTTTGGTAGAAATCCATGCAAAAGAGCTATCTCATATAGTGTCACTCAAATGTAATTTTGCCATATGAAAACAGCTATTGCAGCCCTCATTGTTATGACGGCCTACTCAATGACAATAAATTCACAGAATATGGAACCAAGCACAATCACCCTACCCTCAGAGCAACTGACAATCACCCATGACTGGGACAAGGTTTTTCCTAAGAGCGACAAGGTTGACCACAGAAAAGTCACTTTCCCAAACCGTTACGGAATTACACTTGTCGCCGACCTCTATGTTCCAAAAAATGCGACAGGCCCTCTCCCGGCAATCGCTGTATGCGGCCCTTTCGGAGCTGTCAAGGAGCAATCATCAGGACTGTATGCTCAGGAGATGGCCGAACGAGGCTTCATCTCACTCGCATTTGACCCTTCCTTTACCGGCGAAAGTGGCGGTCAGCCACGTTATATGACATCACCTGACATCAATACGGAAGATTTCAGTGCCGCCGTGGATTTTCTGGTGACCAACCCTATGGTAAAACCGGGAGCCGTCGGTATAATCGGGATATGCGGCTGGGGTGGTCTTGCCATAAACGCGGCAGCCTCTGATCCACGCATTAAAGCGACAGTGGCATCAACCATGTATGATATGAGCCGAGTGAATTCCAACGGATATTTTGATGTCGCTGACTCTGTTGAAGAACGTAGCAAAACACGCGAGGCCCTCGCATCACAGCGGACAGAGGATTTCAAGACAGGAAAACCGAAACTCGGAGGAGGTGTCCCAGATGTGCTTCCGGAAGAGGCTCCGAAATTTCTACGGGATTACTATGATTACTACAAAACCAAACGAGGATACCATGTGCGCTCACTCAACTCAAACGGCGGACGGAATGCGACATCGGCTATTCCATGGATTAACTTCCCTCTCATGAGCCGTGCGGGAGAAATCGAGACAGCCGTCATGGTGATTCACGGCGAGAAGGCCCACTCGTTCTACTTCGGAAGCGATGCATACAAAAAACTCACTGTGACTCCCGGAAAGGAAAACAACAAGCTCTTCATGGCAATCCCCGGAGCAAGTCACACCGATTTATATGACAAAAAGGATATAATACCTTTTGATTCTCTCGAAGTATTCTTCAACGAATATCTCTAATGACAACAGAATAATCCGTTTCGGGACGGCAGTGAACCATTGAGTCATTGTCGTCCCTAAATATCGTGTGTCTCAAGCCCCGGCGTAGCTGACGTTTTGGTTGTTGCTCAAAAATGGCTAACTTTGCAGACAAAACAATTCTGTATTTCTCATTCAAACTGTCAGCCATGAAAAAATTCACCTACATATTGCTTGTCATCCTCATCCTGCTGCCATTGACGGCCACAACAGCCGAGAAACTCCCTGCCAGACAGGATGTGCTGAAGACTCTGACAAAGGTCAATGACAAATATCTTCGCGACCATCCAGACCCGCTGCGTCCCATCCCATACTATTCAAGAAAGAAAATCTATGATGCAAATCTATGGACACGTGCAGTGTATTTCGAGGGTCTGATGTCTCTCTACTCAATATACCCGGAGAACAAGCTGCTTGACTATGCCACCGAATGGGCCGACGGATTCAAGTGGGGAATGAAGGGAGACATAACCACCACCCGCAATGCCGACAACTATTGCTGCGCACAGACATACATAGATCTCTACCGCCTATGTCCGGAACCCCACCGCCTCACAAAAACAATGGGCACTATGAATATGCTCATCAATACCCCGCAGACCGGTGACTGGACATGGATTGACGCCATACAGATGGGAATGCCCATCCTGGCCAAGATGACTGCCGTGACCGGAGACGGACGGTATGCCGAGAAGGCGTGGAAGATGTATGAGGAGACACGCAACAACATAGGCGGAGGCCTATACAACAGTAAAGAAGGGCTCTGGTGGCGAGATGCTGACTTTGTTCCGCCATATAAATCGCCAAACGGCACAAACTGCTACTGGTCACGCGGAAACGGGTGGGTCGTAGCGGCGCTTGTGAGAGTGCTTGACGAGCTTCCGGCCGATGCCCCCCACCGCAAGATATACGAAGAAGACCTCAAAGCGATGTGTGAAGCACTCCGTAAATGCCAGCGCGAGGATGGATTCTGGAATGTGAACCTGCTTGATGAATCGGACTATGGAGGAAAAGAACTGACAGGTACAGCTCTGTTTGTCTACGGTATGGCCTGGGGCGTTCGCACAGGTCTGCTTGACCGTGGCACATATCTTCCTGTAATTGCCAAAGGTTGGAACGCTATGGTGAACGACGCTGTGCGTCCCGACGGCACACTAGGCTATGTGCAGGGGACTGGGAAACAGCCTAAGGACGGACAACCGGTAACGTTCGACTCCAAACCCGACTTTGACGACTATGGCACCGGCTGCTTCCTTCTGGCTGGCAGCGAAGTCTACAAGCTCTGAGCGTCAGACAAGCGACCGCCATTTCTTCTTTCCGGATGTGCTGTTACGTCCGGCAGCCCGGCGTTCACGACGTGAAAGACGAACACCGGACGGTTCGGCCACGACCTGCGGCAACGAAGAGACAGACTCGGCACGTTGCTCAGCTTTTTCAGCAGACGCAGTGGTCTCGTTCTGCGTTTTCATCTCACGGCGTGACCTCGCTCTTTCCCTGGCGCGCTGAGAGCGAAGCATGGCTCTGTCAATTTCAGGCTTTATCATATTGAATGCAATCATAGCCGACTGGTTGTCCGTGCCTACAAGCCTACCTGATAAATATGCGTTGATGATCCGCATTGCCTCCTCTACCGAAGAGGGCGAAAAAGACAAGGCAACTGATACACGAGTGAGGATATCCGCATAAAATTTCTTTGATACTGAAAGGATTGCAGGTGATTTCATAATCTTTTTTTCTGCAAAGTTAACAGCTATGGACACGGAAAAGGTGCGATAATATCACCTTGTAGAGAAAATCCGAGGTTAGTATTTTGGCATACATCAACTGACATTCAAATATATTCTTTATCGTTCATTTTAAGAGTATTATACCGTTGAGTATTTCTACGCTTTTGCCTTGATTTGCCCTATTTTTCGCATTTAGTACACAATTAGTACGATTAGATTGTTAGAATGACTTTATCAAATACTTCCGCAAACATTGGGAGAATGAACTGTACTCAAAGCCTGTGAAATGTACTTACAAGACCTCCTACAACCGTTTTTTTGAAATTCCTTGAGGCTACGCACGTTTTCAACGGAATAATAAAAGAGGCCATAACATTACTGAATTTTTCAACAATGTTTTGGACTCTTTATAAATTCTGAAAAATGTGTGAACAAGTTTTATCGAACGATAATCTTGCAGGTTTCTGATGTGTGGCCTTTATCAGTGAGAGTTATGAGATAAATACCGGATGTAAGATTATCAGTCGGCACAGAAACTTGTGTCTCATCGGCTTCGATTATAAGGCTCATAATTGTGGAACCATTAATGGTATTGACTCGGATAGTACGCTCACTTGTAGAAGCCGGCACATCCACAACTACCGGTGTTCCCTTTGACGCAGGATTTGGCCGTGCGGTAATGTGATTTTCTTCCTTGACAACCTTTGCGACACTACCCGTAGCCTTGTCAATGCGATAGAATCTTACGGTTTGTACATAGAGCCCTTGTTCATCATGCCAATTGTAATTGACCTGTGCAAGAATGCTGTTGTCGGATTTGAAGAACTCAACGCTTGGTTTCCCCTCGGCGTTGTCGGGCATCGGGAAGGTGTAAAGAACCTGATTATTTTCATTGACTACCTCCAGCCCCGTATAATGAACACCGAACACTGTGCGTCTGTAGTCTGTTTCGCCATCGCCGTCGCGGTCAGTTTTTGTAATGCCAAAAAGATATTCTTCGGGTGATTGCGTCCCATCTGACACACTGCTGAAATTGCTCTCTCCACCTTCAGCAACCTCTGCTTTGAAACGGACATATTCGAAAGCATCGTCATCGTTGAAGAAAGTCTGAGAAAACGGCAGATAGACGCCACCGTTCCAGTCGTTTAATCTGGCGACATCGTTGCAGCGTGGGGTACAGAAATTACTGATTGGGACATCCTCCCAAGCACGCTTATTCCAATCTCCATTGTATCTCTGAGTCTGGATGGAGTAACGGTAGGAGAAGCCCCACATACCCGACGGCTCAAGGTAGGCCTCAATGGTTCTGAGGTATTCTTCAAACTGATATAACCCATTGCCTTTCTGAAAGGGAATGTTTATAAAGACAGAATTGTCTTCTACCCTGTTGCCGTTTTGAAGAATGGCAAGAGTCACTGATGGGTCGGAATATCGCAACATCTCAAAGATGTAGTTGATGAAAGCATTCTTGCGGGCTTCCATATCTGAAGTGGAAGGGATACCGTCCGCCTCATTTATTGTAAAGCGGGAATCCTTAATCACGCGGGATTTTTCCTGAGTACCGGTAGATGCTCTTTCCTCAAATACGCAATATGGCCGCAGTATAGGGAAATTAAATGATTTGAGAGGGTTTAATTCAAAATCAAAGATTTCAGCCGTGTATTTCGTGCTTCCGTCTCTATATCCGTATTCATCCTCGGAGAAATAGATGGCGGCTTCGCCATTCTTCATGTACTGCCCAGGGATGAAACGAGTGTCGGCACCATTCATCTCCTTTACCAGAGTTTGCGCAGTGACGGTGGATGTGCCGACAAGAGCAGCTGCGATTGTGATGATGTGAATTATTTTCATTCCATAATTGTTTGTCGCCACTGACTCTGTGGAGAGATTGGTATAAAAAGAAAACGTGAGCCAACTATGCCACGTCTTGATTTGAAGGTCGTAGGAAACCATTAGCACAGATGTAACAATAGCAGCCCACGCTATAAGCGTGAGAACCACTATGCTAATCCTTGTGCTATTTGTCGAATTTCCTACGTTCTCAAATCACAAGATTACGCATAACGCTTCTTATTATCAAAATGTCATGACGGGACTTTTCCCAATCAATCGCAAAGTTACAACATTTTGCGGTTCATGTCAATAGGCTGGGCAAAAATAAGTTTGGTTCTATATATAGATATACTACTGAACCAAACCTATAAATATATGCCGTACAAAAGAGAAATGCCTACGACAGTTTATCTTTTCATCAGTACCGATAAAACTAAAATTTGTGCAGAGAAAAAGCAGGCAGAGCAAACACGTGGCAGATGAGATGTCACAATCAATCGGGACGAGTCTTCCGACCCGTCCCGATATCATTACTGAGACTTTAAATATAGTTAAGTACTACGCTAATAAGTGTGTTCTATTTTAGGTAGCCTATTCCTCGGCCTGGGCTTTCTCCGCATAGTCCTTGAGGAGTTTCTCCTGGACATCGGAGGGCACGAGCTCGTAGGAAGAAAATTTCATTGTGAAGGCCGAGCGTCCGCCTGTGATTGATGAAAGCGCAGTGGAGTATGACCCCATCTCTTTCAGAGGCACCTTGGCGATGATCTTCTCAAATCCATTATCGCTCTCCATTCCCATGATGATGGCACGGCGTCCCTGGAGGTCGCTCATAACATCGCCCATCACATCTCCCGGCACCATAACCTCTACATCATAGATAGGTTCGAGCACCTTCGGATTGGCGTTGCGGAATGCTTCGGAGAATGCATTTCGTCCGGCAAGACGGAAGGAGATTTCATTGGAGTCAACCGGATGCATTTTGCCGTCATAGATGCAGACGCGCACGTCGCGGGCATAGCTGCCGGTGAGAGGACCCTGTTCCATACGGTCCATGAGACCCTTGACGATGGCCGGGATGAAACGGGCATCGATTGCTCCACCCACGATACAGTTGTGAACCACAAGTTTTCCACCCCACTGGAGAGGTATTTCCTGAGTGTCACGCACACTCATCTTGAACTCCTGGTTGCCAAACTTATAGGTGTCGGGAGCAGGCATACCCTCGGTATATGGCTCAATGATGATGTGGACTTCACCAAACTGTCCGGCACCACCGCTCTGCTTCTTATGGCGATAGTCGGCTCGTGCGGCCTTGGTTATTGTCTCACGATATGGCATTTTGGGCTCTTCGAAAAGAATGGGAAGTTTGTCGTTATTCTCCACTCTCCATTTAAGTGTGCGGAGATGGAATTCACCCTGGCCGGAGAGAATCACCTGCTTGAGCTCCTTTGACTGCTCAATGACCCAAGTGGGATCTTCCTCGTGCATACGGGTGAGGATGGTCATGAGTTTCTCGGAATCGCTCTCGGTGACAGGACGTATGGCACGGCGGTATTTCGGTTCGGGGAAGCGAATGAAGTCAAACTGCCAATCGATATCCTTGGCATCAAGCGTGTTGCCTGTGCGGACATCCTTGAGCTTGACAGTAGCGCCGATATCGCCAGCTTTGAGACAGTCGACAGAAGTCTTGATACTGCCGCATACACAGTAGACCTGTGCGATTCTCTCGCGTGAGCCACGAGTGACATTATCAAGGTCAACGCCCGGAGTGAGAGTACCAGACATTACTTTAAAGTAGCTTACTTCACCGATATGTGGTTCTACAGTGGTCTTGAAGAAGTAAAGAGACAGGGGTCCCTGGCTATCGGGCTTAACCTCGACACCATCGGAAGTAACGGGCGCAGGCATATCCTCAACGAAAGGCACGACATTGCCAAGGAACTCCATCATGCGACGAACACCCATATCCTTGGCCGCGCTGACGCAGAAGACAGGATAGATCGAGCGGTCAATGAGGCCCTTGCGAATACCCTCACGCATCTCGTCCTCGCTGAGATGTCCCTCCTCGAAGAACTTGTCCATCAGTGTCTCGTCGTTTTCAGCCGCAGCTTCCACGAGTTTCTGGTGAAGTTCGAGAGCGCGTGGCATCTCATCTTCGGGTATTTCCTCGATTACGGGTACTCCACCATCAGGACCCCATGAATACTTCTTCATCAGAAGCACGTCAATCATGGCGTTGAAGCCTGCTCCACACTGTATGGGATATTGTATTGCGACAATTCTATTACCAAAATGCTCGCGCATCTGCTCCATCACATTCTCATAGTCGGCTTTATCGCCATCGAGCTGGTTGAGAGCGAAGATGACAGGCTTTTTGAGCTTCTGAGTGGTTCTGAAAATATTCTGAGTGCCCACCTCGACTCCATACTGGGAGTTAATGAGTATGACTCCGGTATCGGTCACGTTGAGCGCGGTGATGGCATTGCCAACAAAGTCGTCAGCGCCAGGACAGTCAATCACATTGAGCTTCTTTCCAAGGAACTCGGCATAGAAGACAGTGGAAAACACCGAGTAGCCATACTCCTTCTCGACGGGGAACGAGTCGGAAACAGTGTTTTTGGCCTCGATGGTGCCACGGCGTTTTATCACTCCACACTCGAAAAGCATAGCCTCAGCGAGTGTGGTCTTTCCCGAGCCCTTGCTTCCAAGAAGGGCAATGTTTTTGATTTCGTTGGTGTTATAGACCTTCATATCGGTAGTTTGGTATTAATCGCGAGTGTCGGGCTCTGACAGGGTAGACACAGCCCCGTAAGCCGGATGCGCACACGCGCTATATTAAAGTAAGAAGACAAATGAATGTTCTGATGCAATTCTGAATTGCGACCGCAAAATAGACATTTTTTTCGGAAGTGCGTACTTTTCGGGATGTGTTATAAAACATAAAACCGTTTTTTTATTCAACTTTTCACTTTTCGGTGCCATATGATTGCATCTTTGGCTCCGATTGGCTATATTTGCATTCACTCTAAATTGAAACCACAGTATTTTGAATAATATGGACTGGAAAAAACCGCGTATTGTCAGCCTTCCACGCATCTATGACCCGAGAGGGAATCTCACATTCGTACAGGATTTCGACCAGGTGCCGTTTCATATAGCCCGAGCCTACTGGACCTATGATGTCCCTGCCGGAGAATCGCGCGGAGGACATTCACATCATGAAGCCGAAGAGCTTGTAATCGCCACCGGTGGAAGCTTTAACGTTAACCTCTATGACGGCGACACGTGGAACACTTATACTCTCAACCGACCATACGAAGGTCTGTACATTCCGCCTGGCTACTGGCGCACACTCGATAATTTCGCGTCTGGAAGTGTATGCATGGTACTTACCTCAATACCATATTCGGAAGACGACTATGTGAGGGACTATGAGGAATTCAAACGCCTTGCTGCAGAAAAGAAATGAAAATGAAATATCCGTTCCTGGATCTCGGAGCCGTCAATACCCCATATGCCGACGAACTTGTGAAAGCCGCCGAGAGAGTGGTGAGAAGCGGCAGATATGTAGGCGGAGAGGAAGTCGAGAGACTGGAGTCTATGCTGTCCGGTATGACCGGAGCTCCATATATAATAGGTGTGAGCAACGGACTCGACGCTCTCAGGCTTATTCTCAAGGGCTACGTGGCTCTCGGGGTTATGAAGAATGGCGACGAAGTGATTGTGCCCGGCAATACATATGTGGCCTCTTTACTTGCCATCACTGATGCAGGATTGAAGCCGGTGCCTGTCGATGCCGATATACAGACTATGAACATCGATTCGCAACTTGTTGAAAAAGCCGTCACACCAAAGACAAAAGCAATAATGACGGTGCATCTGTATGGGCGCGTGGCCTGGGACAACACCCTTGCCGACATCGCAAAACGGTATGGACTCAAGGTGATCGAGGACAACGCACAGGGGATTGGCGGAATAGCGACAACCGCCGGCCTGTATGGTAGCCGACGCACGGGAAGCCTCGGCGATGCAGCGGCATTCAGCTTCTATCCCACAAAGAATGTAGGAGCGCTCGGAGATGCCGGAGCCGTAGCCACTCACGACAAAGAACTTGCCATGACGGTTCGCGCTCTTGCCAACTACGGGTCGGACCGCAGGTATCACAACATATATCTTGGCTACAACTGCCGACTTGATCCGATGCAGGCTGCAATGCTGACGGTGAAACTTCCTCATACCGACCGCGAAAATGCCGACCGTTTTGAACGTGCAGTAACATACTCACGCAATATACAACGGCCTGATGTGGTGACTCCTATGATGTCGGAAACTGTTACTGACAATGTATGGCACCAATATGTATTGAGAGTGACCAATGGGAAAAGAGCTGAGTTTATCAGCCGGCTCGCAGAGAATGGCGTAGGGACCGACATACATTATGCCACCCCACCCCACCGCCAGCCTTGTTATGCAGGTCTCCCCCACTCCGCACTACCCGTGACCGAGTTACTTGCCGACGAGGTTGTGAGTCTGCCAATTGCAACCGGGACGAGCGTAAAAGACGCTGCGGAAATCTCAGAAATAATCAACCGACTGGAACTGTGAAGAAAAGAAAAAAGAAAAACAGTAAGAACAGCAAAAAACGCAGTCTAATCATACTGTTACAAATAGGTCTGGTCATAGCCTGTGTGAGGCTTGCGACCGAACTGGGCGGGATGGAGCGTGAAAACACGCAATGTGACACCACGACGGAGCAGGAATATGTATCGCCCGGCGGATATGGCGACCTTCTTGACGTAAAAACCAATCCTGCCCTCCCGGCGGTGAAGAAGAAATACAAAGGAATGGACGTATCGTTCAATCCCAAAACCCACATTCCCAACTGGGTTGCCTGGGAACTGACCGCCGAAGAAACACAGGGAAAGGAACCTCGTACAAATAATTTTTCCAACGATGAGACCGTGGAAGGTTGTGCCGATACATGGGACTACTCATACTCCGGATACGACAGAGGACATATGGCTCCGGCCGGCGATATGAAGTGGGATCGGAAAGCTATGGAAGAGACATTCTTTCTCACTAACATATGCCCGCAGGTCAAAGCACTCAATGTAGGTGCATGGCGAACGCTCGAAGAGAAATGTCGCCAATGGGCACAACAGGAAGGACGCATATATATCGTCTGCGGTCCGGTAATCGGCAAAAAGCCGATGGAATATATCGGCGACTCACGCGTGTGGGTGCCCGACAGTTTCTTCAAAGTCATCATAGCGCCATATGCCAACCCGCCAAGAGGAATAGGATTTCTCATGCCTAACAGCGATGTGAAAGGCGGTATGCAGAGCTGTGTGGTCTCAATCGACTCCGTCGAAAAGGTCACGGGCCACGACTTCTTCCACGCCCTACCCGACAACCTCGAAGAGCAGCTTGAAAGCCAGCACAAGTTCTCGCAATGGACATATTCACGCAAGAAAAAGAAAGATAAGGAATGATATATCAGACCGACGACACAATCTGTGCAGTCTCGACCCCGCGGGGCATAGGTGGCATTGCAGTGATAAGAGTGAGCGGACCGAAGGCCGTGGCAATCACTGGCACCCTGTGGCGCGGAACCACACTGTCTAATGTAAAGAGCCATACGGCACACTATGGGGAAATCATAGACCCTGAAAGACCTGACACTCCGCTGGACCAGTGTGTGGCCACCGTCTTCAAGGCTCCGAAATCCTATACAGGAGAGGACACGGTGGAAATATCGGTACATGGTTCGGCGTGGATTCAACGGGAACTCATAAGGCTTCTCATTGCCAACGGGTGCCGATTGGCCGAGAGAGGCGAATTCACACGCCGGGCACTCACACACGGACGCATAGACCTCACACAAGCAGAGGGAATAGCCGACATTATCGCATCGACTTCACGAGCCGCCCATCGCATAGCAATGAGCCAGATGAAGGGAAGCATCTCTCGCCGACTCTCAATCCTGAGGCAACAACTTGTAGACATTTCCGCCCTGCTCGAACTTGAACTTGATTTTTCAGAAGAGGATGTAGAATTTGCCGACCGCACAAGGCTCAGCCGTCTCGCAACTGACATATTTGACGAGCTTTCAAGACTTCACTCAACATTCAAGACCGGAAACGCAATAAAACAAGGTATTCCAGTGGCAATTGCCGGTGCTACAAACGCCGGAAAGTCATCGCTTCTCAATACCCTGCTCCAGGACGACCGCGCTATCGTAAGCGATATCCACGGCACAACCCGCGATACAATTGAAGAGACTCTTGAGATCGGGGATTATCTGTTCAGATTTATTGACACGGCCGGACTCCGCCACACCACCGATGAAATCGAACGCATCGGAATACAACGTTCCCACGAAGCCATAGGCCATGCAAGCATCCTTCTATTTGTGATTGATGCCTGCCAAACCTTCAACCCGGAATCACTTCAACTGCTAAATGAGACAGGAAGTGACACAGGTATAATCGTCATAAACAAAACAGACGTTGCCGACGCGGTTGAAATATCCCGTATAACACAACAAATCAGAGCTATGTCTTCCTTCCCTATCGCGACAATATCGGCAAAAAACGGTTCGGGAATCGAGGCCTTGAAAGCCATGATTATAGATGCCGTATCAGCCGATTTCCCGGCAGAAGAAGATACCATAATCACAAATCTGAGACAAGCTGAGGCATTAGGAAAGGCCGCTACGTCAACCCAAGAACTTCTCACCGCACTTGACGCCGGTATCCCTACCGACCTCGTTGCCCAACATCTCCGCGAAACCCTCTCCCACCTCTCATCAATAACAGGCACCATCCCCTCCACAGAAATTCTTAATACTATATTCTCACGCTTCTGCATCGGCAAGTAATTAGTTGGCTATCAATGTGTTATATTGATAGCAGTTGACTGTTACTGAACGATAAAACTTAACTCTTACAAGAACGCCTAATGCTGATAACTGTCAGTGTTAGGCGTTTTTATGCACTATTTTGTACGGATTTTGTACGACAGCGACTCATTTCACCCCAAGCGTCAGCAAGGTGGTGGAGAAAGTTGACAATGGTTGTCAATGGTTTACGAACATTTACAAACAACGGAGAAATCTCCACAAATAAAATGAGTAGCAACATTAGAATTGAGAAAATTTGCGAGTGGTGTGGCAAACAATTCACCGCTCAGACTACCGTCACTCGCTTCTGCTCGAAGCGATGTGCGGAGCACTCCTATAAGGAGCGAATGAGACAGCAGAAGATTCAACTGGCAAACTCAACTGTGCCAGTGACGACATCTGCTATTAAGGAGAAAGATTATCTGACAGTCGCGGAAACAGCGAAAGTGTTGGGCATGACTCGACAGGGTATTTATAAACTGATTTATCGCGGCAATCTTGTTGCAGCCAAACTCAGTTCTCGCCTGACACTTATCAAACGTGAGAGTATAGACAAAATGCTTGATGGTACTCCATATACAAAAAGAGAAACCAATGAAAAGAAAACTATAAATGAGTTCTATACCCGTGCCGAGATCCGTGAGAAGTTCGGGGTCAAGGATTCGTGGATATACAAGGTTGTTGCTGAGAACAATGTGCCGAAGACTATCCTTCGTGGCAAGGCTTATTTCAGTAAGAACCATATCGACCGGCTTTTCTCAGCGAGAAAAGAGAATCCGGAAATTACGGAGTGGTATTCTGTCGAGGATATTCAATCAATGTATGGAATGACGTTATCGGCGATATATACACTGGTGTCGAAAATCGGTATTCCGAAGCGCAAGGAGGGTCCGAAGGTCTATTACTCCAAATATCACTTTGATGTGGCCAAGGGTGCTAAGTCAGCCGAGGATGTAGCGTTTATTTCGGTGGCTGATGCCATGGAAAAATACTCGCTTACCCGTGACCAACTGTATCATTATGTCAAAACATACAAGATAACCAAGCTCCGCTGTGGCAAGTATGTCAAACTGAACGCCAAAGAGTTAGCGGAGTTATTCAATCCCAAGATTGAGTTATAATCCGGTGATTTTTGTCACCGGGCAACCACCTCTTTCCCTTACACATTATAAATCTAAAACAAAGAAATATGGAATCAGCAACAATCACCAAAGTGACCCTCCGAAAAGAGAAACTCCGCAGCGGCAAACTGTCGCTCTATCTCGACTACTACCCACCCATCTGGAATCCGAACATCAAGAAGATGTCTCGCCGGGAATTCCTCGGTCTGTATCTTATCGGCAATCCTAAGGATAAGTTTGAACTTGACTACAACGAGGAAATCATGCTCAAAGCCCGTGGCATCCGTGCCACCCGCGAGTTGGCTATCATCAATGAGGAGTTCGGTTTTCTCGACCGCACCAAGAAACAGGCGGACTTTCTTGAATACTTCGAGAGCAAGACCAAAGAGAAATATCAGAAATGGGAAATCGTGTATAAGCATTTCAAGGTCTTCTGCAATGGTAGATGTCTGATGAAAGACGTGACCATCGGCCTGTGCAACGACTTCCGCACATATATTCTCAAAATCCGGGTGAAACAAACGGGCAACATAATCTCGCGCAACTCTGCCGCCGGATATTGGTCAACCTTCCGCGCTCTGCTGAAGTTGGCATATAAGGAAGGCTGGCTCCGGGAAAATGTCAATGACTATCTCGACCGCATCGACTGGGAGGAACCGAAAATCAACTATCTCGAAATCGAGGAGGTGAAGAAGTTGGCTGCCACTCCATGCAAGGTTGAGGTACTGAAAAGAGCTTCTCTCTTTGCCTGTATGACCGGACTACGTATCAGCGATATTCTTCAACTTCGTTGGGAGAATATTGAGTTGTCGCCCGATGGCGGCTACTGTATGCGTATCCGCACCCAGAAAACTAAGACGCAGGCAACACTGCCATTGAGCGATGAGGCGTTGTCATACTGCGGCGAACAAGGTCGCGGCATGGTATTCAAAGGACTGAGCCGCGCCCATACCCGCGAACCGTTCAAGAAATGGCTCAAAGATGCCGGTATCAAGAAGAAAATCACCTTCCACGGACTCCGCCACACTTACGCTACACTCCTTATTACCAACGGCACAGACATCTACACTGTCAGCAAGATGCTTACGCATAAAAACGTGGCCACGACCCAAATCTACGCCGAGGTCGTAAACCAAAAGAAACGCGACGCCGCTAATTCCATCTCGCTGAAATAACTTCCAAGTGAAACATCCCAAATATTAAAAGCGAATCACCCCAAAAACACCAAACAAATCGCCCCAAAAACACCAAATAAATCACCCCAAAAACACCGATTTGTTTGGAATCATCATAATCTGTGATGCCGCCAACTCAATCTCTCTGAAATAAATACATGAATAATTTTGTCAAAGTAAACTTTTTAGTTAACTTTGCGGTTACATAATAAGATATGGCGAATAGAACCATAAAGCTATACAAAGACTACTTCAAGGAGTTCTACGTGGCTCAGACTGATGCAGTGAGACGCAAAATAAACTACTGCATCAACGTAGTCAAGACTGTGGATAGAGTTCCAAAGACCATTCTGAAGAATATGGAAGATGCCGACGGGTTATATGAAATCCGTGTTGAAGTCGGAAATAATATATTCCGCATCTTCTGTTGTTTTGACAAAGGTTCTCTTGTAATTCTCTTCAACGGTTTTCAGAAGAAGACACAGAAGACTCCCAAGCAGCAAATCGAGCGAGCTAAAAAATTGATGAAAGAATACTTTAACGATAAAGATAATGGATAAAGCAAAGAAAGAAGCCATCATGAACGCGCGTACATTCGACGAGCTTCTTGATGCAGAATACGGTAGCCCCGGAACCCCGGAGCGTGAACAATTTGATGCCGACGCAGCCGCCTTTTGTCTGGCTGAGACGCTTAAAGCAGAACGTCTTAAAGCTGGTCTGACACAGGAACAGCTTGCAGAGCGTATCGGCACAAAGAAAACCTATATCTCCCGTCTTGAAAACGGCAAAGCCGATGTTCAGCTCAATACCCTCTTCCGAATCTTTGAGGGTCTCAGAAGACGTGTATCTCTGACAATCCTGTAAAATCGGATGATATTAATCATTATAAAACAGTCTGAATAGTATGATCGATAAAACTATTGAGTTATGAAAACGACAGCTCAACTATTCGATCACAGATTTTAGACGCTCTCGGTGTCAATCTGCTGACAATCTAAGTATTCTTAATTCATAAAGACTTCAATAACCATGAAAATATATCCTGACAAAGACAAGGCATTTCCTAACCCTGCGATTCCGAGCCTTTGCTACATAAAGAATGTGGTGAAGAATCCAAGAATCATTATCGGCGATTATACATATTACGATGATATCGACGGAGCTGACAGAT
>CAJUGS010000040.1 GCA_910586305.1 uncultured Duncaniella sp. | reverse complement strand
CTTAAAGAAAAGCACTCCTGGAAGATATGGTTTCTCAGCCTTTATTATCTTCCCCTTTTTATCGCGTGACACCACGGTATGCGACGGATAATAAAACATCATATTCTCAGGAATTCGCCCGAATGAAACAGTTATAGCATCCTTTATATCATCTGGCACTATCCCCTGACGCATTCTCATTACAAACCATTTTGAGGATCCGTCATTAATATAATCTGCAACCTTCTGCATTATCATTAACCGTCTTTCAGAGGTCAGCTCATTTGGTCTGACAAGCGCTAAAGAGGAATATTCATCAGGGACGGAACTTATTATCGAGCGGATATCACATACCGACAATCCGGCTTTAACCGCTGCGGCAATCCACACCGACACAATAGAATCTCTTGAAAACTTATTGCCAAATTCAAATCCGTAAGCCGATAACACAGTATGCATACGGTGAAGCATCTCTCGAACAATCTGGCCTTTTCTCTTTTTACCTTGGTCCAATCCGAAGACATATTTCTTACGACTGGATTCTCGCATCGGTTCAACAATATCATAAATCTGAGAAAGCTGAACAAAACTATCGTTGAATTCAAGGTTTACTACATCAAGTAATCCGGAACCTACATCAAAGAGAAGATAAAGGAAAACAGAAACCGTCTCATAATCACCGGACTCACGACCTACTTTAAAGAGTCGTTCGACACATCTAAGATTACTGTTGGCACGTTTTACTCCAACCTCCGATGCCCCCATCGTCACCATCTTCTTGACCGACTCAAAAGGATTGTTCTCTATTTTTGAATCTACCCACTCTCTGTATAGAGCGGAGATTTCTCCGATATATCTATTACAGCTACTCCCTTTGAGACCCATAATCGCCATTGATGCAATCCAGTTGCGGACATCCTCATCTGTGACGCCATCAACACCGACCGAACCGGTTTTTCTCAGCGAGTCGGCAAACGAAGCGGCGGCACATCTAAGAGTCCTGCTGCAAGAGGGCGCTTCATTTATCCTATTTTCGACAAAACGCAAGAAAGACACCTCTTAAAAACCTCTAAGTCAACGCTGTAAAATATAGTCTTCCGGAAACAAACCATTTTTTCGGACATACTCTTTCTTCCCTCAATTTCAGCATATTAGGAAAAGGAAGGACAGGAATAAGAAGTATTTGCTCAATTCGATTCATGTAAACCGAAGCCGTAAAATGGCCCATTATCTCTTAGTAAGAGATATGAAGCTGCTGCAATTGACTGAATTATACGCGGTTTCAATCAATCACGATATAATATTGAAAAACAAAAGAGCTTCTTGCCGAAAAAATAGCAAACAATCTGAATTGTATAACTTGGTAGTTACCTGGATAATTACTATCTTTGCAGACCAATCAGACTCTCTTACTAAGAGATAAGGTTTTTACAAAGGAAAAACGCCTCAGCACCGATATCGCGGTACTGAGGCGTTATTAATTGGAACAAATTACTACTACTTCGGGAGGAAAGTGACAGCTTGTCCTCCCGACGGAGCCATACTTACATCAAGCGTATCTGCGGATGTGACACTCTTTTCAGTTATCGTCACCTTAGTCCTGTCAGATGGATCGTCGGCATATATTCTTGCTGAATATGTCACACCCTCACTGAGGAAGTTCAGAGGTATCGACAGAGTGCGGGCGCTGCTGTCAGTTCCGGCGCCAAGATAATACGCATCTCCTGACCTGCGCACAATCGCAATATACTTGCCTATCTCGCCCTGAAGAGCCTGCGACCAGTCGCAATCAGCGTTGAAATCACGGAAAAACTGAAATGCTTCGTGTCCCTCGTAATTCTCTATAAGGTCAGCCGCCATCTGAAGGGGAGAATAGATAATTACCCAGTTTGCAATCTGTCGGGCAAGAGTCGTGTTGATTTTGCAATAATCATTCGGACCGTTCCACTCTATCCGACCCGGATCATTCTTTGCTCTTTCATAGTCAATATCAAAGATACCGGGCGTATAGTCCATCGGACCTGAGAGCAGACGCACAAACGGAAGAGTACACAGATACTCCGGTGTGTTTCCTGCCGACCACGCATTCCATTCCATGCCTCGTGCTCCCTCACGAGTCATCATGTTAGGCCATGTCCTCCTTATACCGGTCTCCTTTATCGGTTCATGGGCATCAATCATCAACTGATATTTGGCAGCAGTCTCAACAACCTTCTGATAGTGTTTTACTCCATACTGCGAATGATGGTACTCTCCTCCTGCAAATCCACCGGCATAGCCTGTTTTGACAGTGTGAATACCCAGGGATTTATAATAGGCGAAAGCTGAATCAAGAGCCGCCTCATACTCGGGAATATTTCCGCCCGTCTCATTATGAGCCCAGAGTTCTATACCCCTTGATGACGCATATGATGCGATTGAGTCTATATCGAAATCCGAGTAGGCCTTGGCATAATCGAAATGCTGGTCTCCGCCCCAAGTCTCCCAGCCCTCGTTCCAACCTTCAAAGAGCACTCCCTGGAGATTGTTCTCAACGGCAAAATCTATGTAGCGGATAGCGTTCTCAGTAGTGGCACCATGACGTGGTCCCATTGTCCATGTCATGGTTCCGAGATGCATACCCCACCATATTCCCACATATTTCTGAGGTTTTATCCATGAAGTATCCTGGATTTTAGAAGGCTCATTAAGGTTGAGTATCAAACCTGAATTGATCAGATCGCAGGCCGACGTCCCTATCTGAATCGTACGCCATGGTGTGACAAAACTTGACGGCAGATACGCCTTTATTCCGTCAGGCATCGGGGCAAGATTTGCTTTAAACGTATTCCCCTCACCACGCAGCAACGTCATTTCAGGATAGTCATACAGTGCAGCCTCATGAATCGACCCGAAAATTCCTGTCGACCCGATTTCAAATGTGAACGGCGTATTGGCATCAGTCACACTGTCTATAGGCAGATTCCTGTATTCAAGTTCATAGGAATCAAAGTTGGCCGGTATGGACCAGCTCCTCGCCGTCTCTGCAAACGCAAACTCAGTCAGTTCGTCATGCACAATAACCGAATCAGTCGCTGCTTTATCCCATTCATATCTGAAGGCTATGCCGTCGTCAAACGCTCTGAAGCGCACGGTATATGCGAACGAGTCATCAGAAAGCGTCACAGCCATTTCATTATAATGGTTACGTATTTCTTTATTCTCGCCCCATGGCTGCAACCATGTCTCATCAAATGAAGAGTGTTTGATTTCCATCTTCAAATCATCCGATAGACTCAGCCCCGAAGCCTCGAGACCGAGACGCGAAGGCTTAATTAAAGTGTCACCTCCCACAGATACCGAGTAACTCAGACTCGAACCATCACGGATTACATCAACCTTTATATTACCATCCGGAGAACTCACTACCGGAGTTGCAGTACAGGCCGAAAGCATCAGGGTGACACCTAAGAAGCTTAATATATTATTTGGTTTATTCATATTGAGATGTGTGAATTGTAATGGAACCATTCTTTATCAAGTCGGAATGACTGATTCTGTATCCGATATTCTTCTTTCCGGATACAATTTTAGTTCTCTCTCCCGGGATTTTCTCAATTGTCAGTGTGTCTGTTTCATAATAATCCGGATTAAGATGGATTGTTATCTTATCGAAAGTCGGGACAGTTATAGCATATTCCGGCACACCGGGGCAATCGGGATACAGGCCCATCATAGAGAATACCGCCCACGCCGACATAGTTCCGGCATCGTCATTGCCCGGTATTCCGTCGGGACGAGTTGTGAAATGCTTGTCAAGAAGTCTCGACACCTCTTTGTGAGTCCTGTGCTCCTCACCCTTGATTCGTGTGAATAGATATGGGTAGGCAATGTCGGGCTCATTAGCCGGATCATAAAGACCGCTGTCAAAGACATTCTGCAATTTATTCACAAAATTCTTCTCACCACCCATGAGCTTTATGAGACCCTCCACATCATGTGGGACAAAAAATGTATAATTCCAGGCACTACCCTCGTGAAATCCCGGCACAGGTTCGAAATTCTCACCTTGACGAGGATCAAACGGAATGAGAAACGTACCATCTTGGTTTATCGGACGTAAAGTCCCGCTCTCTTTTGAATAGTAGTGTCTGTATCCTTTTGCTCTCTCCTCAAGATGACTGGCAAATGTATCATCGCCCCTCTCTCTTGCAAGCCATGCGAGAGCGTTGTCAGCCACGTAATACTCAAGTGCGTGACTCACGGAATTATCGCCAGAATTATCTCCATGGAAAACTCCCAACGGAATATAACCACGCTCAAGATATGGGTCAATATCCGGACGCATACGATTCTCCGCACCGTTCAGAGTGGCCGATTTTTTCATTGCTTCATAGGCAGTGTCAATATCAAAGTCCCTAAGTCCCTTGCGCCATGTATCCACTATCACAGGTATTGCCGGGTCACCCTCCATTGTGAAAGTTTCACGTCCGTATAGCTCCCATTTGGGCAGCCAGCCCCATTCGCGATACATTTCAATCATGGAATTGACCATATCCGTCTGTCTTTCCGGATACACCAGAGTCATCAACTGATGAAGATTCCGATATGTATCCCAAAGAGAAAACACCGTATACCGGTCCCGATCCGTCACACCGTTGGCTCCCGACTCCATCATCGGATATTGTCCGTTGACATCCTGGAGAATATTTGGATGTATGAGAGTATGGTAGAGAGCCGTATAGAAGACAGTCTTCTGCTCCTCGCTTCCACCCTCTACCTCTATCCGGCCCAGATCTTGCGCCCATGCAAGTCTTGCAGAATCAAGCAGACGGTTAAAATCCGAATCACGTTGCTCATGATTGAGGTTTTCCAACGCATTTTCGGGAGAGACAAATGAGACACCTATACTGACCTCCACCTGCTCATTCTCTTTCAAATCATCAAAAGAGAACCAATAGCCTATGTCATCGCCGGAAACCTCCCTGGCATACGAATTATAAATCTTATATTTACCGTTGTCCGGAGTCCACTCAGCCTCAACGCCATGCATCTCAGGCTGTTTTTTCCAAAAGCCCGAAGTTGATGGTTTCTTGTTTACCCTTAGTGCGAAATACATCGTAAACACCGCATCCGGATTATAACAGAATGTGCCCATGAGACGGCTGCCGACAATCTCAGTTTCTGAAATCCGGCGTATGGAGCCACCTGCCTCATTGGTAAGTCCGATACCAAGATTCACAAGTATATTTCCCTGTCCGGCAGGAAAAGTATATCTTTCCACAGAAGTCCTTTTTGTAGCAGTAACTTCCGACAAGATTCCATACTTTTCAAGATAGGTGGAATAGAATCCCGGCGAGGCCACCTCGTCGCGATACGTAGTCCCGTAACTCCTATAGTCCACATTCAGCGGTCCGGTTGTTGCCATCGTAACCACCGATCCAAGTTCGGGACACCCCACTCCACTGAGGTTGACATGAGAAAAACCTGTGAGAAAACTATTGGTCGCATCGTAAGGCGTAGACCACCATCGGGAATCCTTATCGAAATTATTCAACTCAGACCCTGTGACGTTGAACGGTGTCACAGACATCAATCCGTTAGGCACAACAGCTCCCGGATTAGTGGTGCCGAAATTTGTAGTTCCCACAAACGGATTCACATATCGGAGTAAAGTAGTGTCAGCCGGTGCCGCCACACTGATTAGTGATGCCGCCGCAATAAATACGGCGGCAAGAGACTGTCTTGTCATCCTATAACGAATGGGTTTTGATAAACTGAATTATTTCGTCGACATACCCGAAGGCCATACACACTGTCGTGTCGGCCGCACCATAGTAAACAGCCACACGATTACTATCGGTAAGAGCAGCGCAAGGGAACACAACATTAGGCACATCGCCGACAAGCTCGTATGGAGCGGCCGGCCCAAGTAGATAATCTCTCGTGCGCCATAACACCTTTGATGGATTCTTCTCGTCAAGAATAGCTGCACCCATCGAGTACCTATAGCCGTTGCAGGTGCGTATCACACCGTGATAGAACATCAGCCAACCGGCCTCTGTAAGAAAAGGCACCGAGCCGGCCCCAATCTTCAGACACTGCCATGCACTCTCCTCGAATGGAGCGACTTTCATCACACAACGGTGCTCTCCCCAATACTTCATATCCGGCGAAAAACTGATAAAGATATCTCCAAACGGAGTGTGACCGTTATCACTCGGACGACTCAGCATGGCATATCTTCCATTGAATTTCTCGGGAAACAACACACCGTTGCGATTGAATGGAAGAAAAGCATTCTCACACTGATAGAATGTCTTGAAGTCAAATGTATACCCGATTCCGATAGTCGGACCATTATAACCGTTACACCATGTGATCCAGTAACGGTCCTCTATCCATGTCACTCGCGGATCATATTTATAATCCGAATCAATCATTTGTGTGTTACCCGGTTCGAATCTGATTGGCGTATCGGATGTCTTCCAGTTCACTCCGTCCGACGAGAATCCCACGAAAATATTCATTCTCACAGCCTTGTCGTCACAACGGAACACACCGGCATAACCGTTGCCAAAAGGAACGACTGCCGAATTAAATATGGAGTTGGAAATTGCAGTATCATAGCGTCCTATAATCGGATTGCGCGAGCTGCGCCACATCACATCTCTGCAATTGTCCGGGCGATTCTCCCAAGGGAAATTATTCATTGCAAATACAGTTTTTTTTGGTTTTTAATCAAATAGCTTCGCTCTCGGTCAGAGCTGCTGTCTCAGCCTCAAGCAGATTTCCATCATCGTCACATCTGAACGGTACCACACGGCTCATTATAAATGCGGGAATAGTGCACATCATCACAATAACAAAGAATGTGAGATATCCACACCTGTCAGCAAGCCAGCCACTCATCATACCCGGAATCATAACCCCGAGATTCATGATTCCCGACGCAAAAGCATAGTGTGCCATCTGATGTTTCCCTGGGGCTATCTGCTGCATCATGAACAGAGTCAACCCCACGAAACCGAAACCATATCCAAAATATTCGAACACGATTCCGGAAGCTATGATCCAACCTGATTCAGGCTGAACCCATGCAAGATATACATATACTACAAACGGGAGATTGAAGGCACACACAAGAGAGAACAATACACGTCTCAGCCCGAAAGCAGATATGTAGTATCCGGCCAGAATAGAGCCAATGACAAAAGCCGCCGCTCCATATGTACCATAGTACAGACCTATCTGTTCTGTGTCAAGGCCAAGACCTCCTGCCTCGCGCGATGCTTTAAGAAACAGAGGCACCACCTTGACCACAAACCCCTCTCCAAAACGATAGAGAAGAATAAATATGATGTATACCAGTATGTGCTTCTTTGAAAAAAAGCGGCGCATCACATTCCACATACCATCCAGAATATGACCGACATCTCTACCGGCCTTTCCTGAAGTGCCACCAGATTTGTCGGGCACGGTCGACGGTAGAATGAAGATGTGATAAAACCCAAGGAGAATCATCACTGCCGAGAGTATACCCATTATAGTCATCCACGCATTACAGTTGGCTTCTATAATCCCTGTTCCTGACACGGCTATATTTCTCTTTATAATCCATCCGGCCAGATAAATGAGGCCACCCGATGCAACAATCTTGGCAATATTATAGAAAGCTCCCTGCCATCCGATATAACTCGACTGCTGTGAAGGAGTCAGTTCCGACATATACACACCGTCACAGGCTATATCGTGTGTAGCTCCCGAAAAAGCCACTATGAACAGGAAAAAAACTGCCAGCGGGAAAAAGTCAGGAAAGCGGAGCGAAAGTGCGGTGAGGCCAAATGCAACACCAGTCACAAGCTGGGTTGTGACAACATAGAATTTCTTAGTACGGAATATCTCAAGAAAAGGGCTCCATAGAGGTTTTATCGTCCATGGCAAGAGTATCAAAGAAGTCCAGAAGGTAATGGACGCATTGTCTACGCCCATACCTTCGAACATCAGCACAGATACCATATTAACTACCACGAACGGAAGGCCCATGGCAAAATATGCAGTTGGCACCCATGCTACAGGAGATATTTTTTTCCCGCTCATTTCTTTTTTGCGGCTTTGCGCGAACCACGTTCAAACTCCTTGAGAATCTTACGTCCGGATTCGGTGGAACGCAACTCGTTTGAGAACGAATAAGGTGCCGACGACTCCGAGACACCACGCATCATTGCGGGCTCACTGTCCATGACAATATTTATTTTAGCACCTTTCGACAACTGCTCGTGTGTGAAATAGTTTTTGTCAAAGTCCATACCGTTCACTTTCATCGACTTAATATATCGGTTATCCGCATTATTTCCGGGAGCGTTTATTTCAATCACGTTGCCGTTTTCAAGATGCACTCTGGCACTCTTAAACAACGGTGAAGTAATAGCATACTCTCCGGTACCGGGAGCCACAGGATAGAATCCGAGTGTAGAGAATACATACCATGCCGAAGTCTGGCCGTTATCCTCATCACCGCAATATCCGTCGGGGTAAGGAGTATACAGGCGGTCAATCACCTCGCGGGTCCAGTACTGTGTCTTCCAAGGCTCCCCGGCCCAGTCGTAAAGATATATCATATGCTGCACCGGCTGATTGCCATGAGCATAGTTGCCCATATCCATCACCTGCATCTCGCGTATTTCATGAATGGGGAAACCATAATAGCTGTCGTCAAAGTGAGGAGGCACGGAAAATACAGAATCCATCATGGCTGTAAACTCCTTACGACCGCCCATGAGATCAATGAGCCCCTGCGGATCGTGGAAGACACTCCAGGTGTAGTGCCACGAGTTACCCTCGGTGAAAGCATCACCCCATTTCAGAGGTGAGAACGGAGTCTGAAACGAGCCATCCTCATTTCGCCCGCGCATGAGTCCCGATTCACTATCAAAAAGATTGCGATAATTCAGTGCACGGAGAGCATATTTACGCTGCTCCTTCTCCGGGCGGCCCAGTGCCTTTGCAAGCTGATAGATTGCCCAGTCGTCATAGGCATACTCGAGTGTGCGTGCTGCATTCTCGTTTATACCCACATTGTAAGGAACATACCCGAGAGTATTGTAATACTCGTGACCGATACGGCCTGTCGATTTCACCGAAGGATGCACATTCTCTGTGCCGGTCACTATTCCATTCCAAAGAGTCTCGGTATCATCCACCTTGACACCATTAATATATGCATCTGCCAGAACCGATGCAGAGTTATTGCCTACCATGCAATCGCGATGTCCTGGTGACGCCCATTCGGGGAAAAATCCACTTTCCCGATAAGCATTGAGCATACCTTCCTGTATCTCCTTGTTTACAGAGGGATATACCAGGTTCAACAACGGGAAAAGAGCACGGAAGGTATCCCAAAGCCCTGTATCGGTGTACATATATCCCGAAAGTGTTTTTCCGTTGTAGGGGCTGTAATGCACCACGCTACCGTCTGAAGTAATCTCGTAGAACTTCCTGGGGAAAAGCAACGAACGGTAAAGTGTGCTATAGAACGTGCGGTCTTTTTCCATTCCGGCACCATCTATCTCAAAACGGCCCAGTATATCATTCCAGCGCTGTTTTCCATTCTCCTTGACCTGTGAGAACGACATCTGGCCGAGTTCTTTCAGATTCTGTTCGGCCTGCTCGAGACTGATGAACGAGGATGCAACCCTCGCGGTTATCTTCTCACCACGCACGGTGGGCGAGAAACAGATACCCACCACCGAATCCTGTGACTCGGAAAGAGTGAACGCATGATCGAACTCAATCACAAAATAATTGGCAAAATTGTCAGGCACACCGCCATGATTATTCACAGCCGTCCCGGTCACGCGCTTTAGCCCGGGCTGCACATTAATGCTTCCCTTACCGTCAAGCACGTCAATCACCATATACGGCTTATCTGTTTCAGGATATGTGAACTGCAACACAGCAGACCGTTCGGTTGGAGCAATCTCAGCTGTCACGTCATAATCAGCCAGATACGCTTTATAGTAGTACGGACGGGCTATCTCAGCCTTGTGAGAAAACCACGAACCTCTGTCCTTGTCGGAGAGAATCAGTTTCCCGGTCTCTGGCATAAGCGAAAACGCACCATAGTCGTTTATCCACGGCGATGGCTGGTGTGTCTGCTTGAAACCGCGAATCTTGTTATCGGTATAGACATATTGCCAGCCCGAGCCGTTTTCGCCGGTCTGAGGAGTCCAGAAATTCATACCCCAGGGCATCGCGATGGCCGGATAGGTATTGCCTGTCGATAGCTCGAATGTCGACTGGGTTCCCACAAGAGGATTCACAAGGTCGGCAGGTGTGTCATTGGCCAATACCTGCAAGGCAGATACCACTGCAAGGCCAAGAATGAATTTTTTTTTCATGATACGGTATGCTGTGATTATCAGAGGTTGATTATTTGAAAGTATCACACGGTTTGTCGGTCATCTCAAATTCGAGTATACCGCCAAGCGTGAAATCTGAATGACTTATGAAAGGAGATGTGAGGCGCTGTCCGTTGAGCTTGACCGACTTCACATATATATTGGTATCACTGAGTGCCGGAGCTTTGATTTCAAGGGCTTTTCCGTCGGGCATTTTGACACTCATCTCCCGGAACAAGGGACGGCCTATGGAATATACCGGATTTCCAGGTGCTACCTGATAGATACCCATTGCATTAAGTATGAGCCAGGCCGACATCTGTCCGCAATCCTCGTTACCCGAAAGGCCGTCGGGATCATTGCGATACTGCTCCTTGAAAATGCGTCCTACAAGCTCCTGGGTTTTCCATGGCTGGCCAACATAGTTGTAAAGATGGGTCACATGATGGGAGGGTTCGTTGCCATGGGCATACTGACCTATCAGACCGGTTATGTCAGCCGAAACCAGTTCTCCCTCAAGCTCGGAAGGAGCATTGAAAAGAGAGTCAAGCTTCTCGGCAAAAGCCTCACGTCCGCCCATAAGTTCCACGAGGCCATCCACATCGTGAGGCACAAACCATGTCCACTGCCATGCAGTGCCTTCGCAATAGTCATCATTACGATGGTTGGATGCACGCGGATTGAACGGCTCACGCCAAGAGCCATCGCTCATGCGACCGCGCATGAAGCGGGTTGTGGGATCGAAATAATGACGGTATGCTTTCCCGAGGGAATCATATCGAAGTTTTGTCTCTGTATCACCGACGGCATCGGCCAGACGAGCTATAGCCCAGTCGTCGTAAGCATATTCAAGAGCCTTTGCCACAGACTCATGATCCTTGTCAGAGGGAATCCAGCCCATAAGATTCTTATAATATTTTGCCTGAGGCATCAGACAGGCCACTACGGCAGGAGGAGCGATAATTCCTTCAGGATTGTATTCGGCCGCACGTACAGATGCTGCAAGAGCTTCCCCGGGGTCGAAACTATTCTGACCTTTGGCCACAGCGTCGGCCAACATCGCGGCAGTGTGATAGCCAATCATAGTTCCGGTATAATTGGACGCAAGTTCCCACATCGGCAGGATACCTCCCTCCTTGGCCTTAAGCAACAATGAACGAAGGAATGCATCATTGAGCTGAGGATCTATTATTGTCAGAAGAGGGTGAAGAGCCCTAAACGTATCCCAGGTAGAAAAAATGGTATAGACAGGAGCGTCAGTTGTGCCCTGTTTAGGCTTTCGATCCATACCAAGATAGCGGCCATCGGCATCGGTGAACAGATTAGGAGCGATAGCCGTATGATAAAGTGCTGTATAGAATGTGGTTAGATCATCCTTGTTCTCAGTTTCGGGCACATCTATTTTCGAAAGCCACTCATTCCACTTTCCGCGTGCAGCCTCACGCGTACCGTCAAAGTCAAACCCTGACATTTCCGCCTCGACATTGCCACGCGCACCATTCTCATCGACAGCCGACACCCCGATCTTTGCAAAAAGCCTATCGCCGGGCTTTATCTCCCTGAAAGTAAGCAAAGCCTTGCATCGGGCATATGGCTTACCCTTGGAAGTCATGATTGTATCTGACACATACTCAATATTGAACGGGCTGGAGAATTTGGCATAGAAATAGATTCCCTGGTCAAAAGCCCAGTACTTCGTCATCTTATAACCGGTAATCTCCGTGTCACTTACCGCACGTAGATTCATCGTCAGATTGTCCTGGTGCTGTATCGAATAGTCCATATCGACCACCATCCCGGCCTCACCAGACATAACCTCGGGAAAAGTGAACCGGTAGAGGGCAACACGGTCGGAAGCTGTTGATTCGGCACGTATGCCGTAACGGTCAAGCATCACAGAATAGTAGCCGGGCTCTGCAATCTCCGAATCATGAGAGAATCCGGAAGCAAAAGGCAGATTCTGCAGCGTATCAATCTGATTGTCTATTACCTTTGGCCCTACGGTGGGCATGATGAGGATATCGCCATAATCTGCACATCCTGTACCACTGACATGAGTCTGCGAAAAGCCATTAATCAGAGAATCAGCGATATAATATCCGGAGCACGCATCCCAACCGTCAATGCGGGTATCAGGAGAGGGCTGAATCATACCGTGGGGTGTCACTGCCCCGGGAAACGTATGGCCGTGTCCGCCTGTACCGATCATTGGATTGACATATGAGGCATAGTCGCGTGAATGTGTATCTGAGCCGGGATTACATCCCACCCAGACGGCCGAAACCATCGCCAGAGATATGATAAAGATTGAATTCTTCATTGTGATATCAGAGTATTATATTGTATATATGCGGGAAGGATGTTATTTCCATGGATTTATTTTTTCGGAAGTCATCTGCAGGTCCAGAGTGCCTCCGCTCATTATATCGCTATGTTTTATGCGCGGTTCCTTCAGCGGAATACCGTTCAACACAGCCGACCGGATATAACGGTTGCTGTCTGAAAGTCCGTTAGCCTTTATCGTAAAGGTTTTGCCGCCGGGCAGAGAGATTTCAGATTTTTCCACCATTGGAGTCCCGAGTTCATAGATACCGGCCACCGGATTTACAGGATAGAAACCGAGAGCCGACAAGACATACCATGCTGACATCTGTCCCATATCCTCATTGCCGGGAAGACCGTCAGGAGCATCGGTATATAGCTCAGTCATAATCTCACGAAGCCAGTCAGCTCCTTTCCAAGGCGATTCAGTATAGTTATAGAGATAGGGATTATGGTGAGACGGCTCGTTGCCGTGGGCATACTGGCCTATCATACCGGTAGAGAATATCGGTAGCTCCACGGATGGATCAGTCTGATGACTGACCATACTGTCAAGGCGCGCCTCAAGTTCCTTAGGCCCTCCGAAAAGAGCTGTCATACCGTCAATGTCATGCTGGACTGAGAAGAGATACTGCCAGGCATTGCTCTCACATATTTCCTCGGTATATTCATCGGGGTTAAACGGCGATATAAACGATCCGTCGCGAAGTCGAGGCTGAAAAAAGCCACTCTCACTGTTATATGTATTGGCATAATTGCCGGCGCGCTTCATGAACTCATCATAAATATCTTTTTTGTCGAGATGACGGGCAAGCATGGCTATGGAATAATCGTCGAACGCATACTCCAGTGTTTTTGACATTTCCCATCCCTGGCCTTTCTCAACAGGCACATATCCAAGGTCAATAAAATCGCCGAGCTGTCTGTATGAGCGGTTGCGGGCGGTCGCCACCATTACTTCAAGCGCCCTCTCGGCATCGATATCACCGATATTTTTTAGGATAGCGTCAACGATTATCGGAGCCGAGTGGTAGCCTATCATCATGTCAGTCTCAGAACCCCACATATTCCACACGGGAAGACGGCCGTTCTGAAGTGCAAATTCCACAAGCGATCTGGCCATATCACCTGCACGTTCAGGCATGATGATCGTATAAAGCGGATGGGCGGCACGATAGGTATCCCAGGTCGAGAATGACGAGTAATTTGTAAAACCTTGAGCTTTGTGCACCTCCTTGTCCGGACCGATGTATGCGCCGTCAGAGTCACAGTAGATTGTCGGAGCGAGCATTGAATGATAGAGGGCAGTGTAGAATATACGGCGCAGCGTTGTGTCGGGAGTTGAGATTCTTACGCGTCCAAGCTCTGAATTCCAGGCCTTGCGAGTCTCCGACGACACTTTGTCGAAATCTACATCAGCGACCTCTGCTCCAAGATTTGCGAGAGCGTTTGCTTCTGAAGTGGCAGAAAGAGCTGTAGCAACCGTGATCTGTTCACCGGGAGAAGTGGCAAAATAGAATATCGCATCCTGCACGGAGACTCCGGCAGTTTTTCCGCCGGCTATCACAGAATCAAGAATCTCAACACTGTCAAACGGACGGGAAAAACGTGTGGCAAACCATACTTTCTGGTCGCGCGCCCAGCCATCGGAGAATCTGTAGCCGGTCAGAGTGACACTGTCAACAATCTCTATTCCGGCCGCTGTCGTAGCGTCCCAGTTCATTGATTTCGAGAGATTCAGAATCACGGCCACATCTCCGCCGGGCATTGTATAGCGCTGCAACCCCACACGCGGTGATGCTGTGAGCTCTACATCTATATCATAGTCGTCAAGCCGGACCTTATAATATCCGGCACGTGAATATTCTGTTGAATGGCGGAATTTTGAGTGAATTCCGAGAGGAGACGGGGCTTTTATCGCCGGAAGCCTCACCGGTATGAATGAAATGTCATATAGATCGCCTGCTCCCGTCCCGCTTAGATGCGCATGAGAAAAGCCGGCGATTGTTGAATCAGGGTAATAATAACCTGAGATACGGTCCCAACCGGGGAGCCCGTTGTCAGGGCTGAGCTGCACCATGCCGAATGGAGCCTGTGCCCCGGGATAGGTATTGCCTGTAAAATCGGTACCGATCATGGGGTTGACCTCCGATGCGAAATCTGCAGCCGCAGAGCAGTCCATTGTCGAATCCGTCCGACAGGAAACAGTCATGGCGCAGCAGATCACCGCTAAATTGACGGCCACAAAGCCAAAGGCTGTGTGCCGGAGATGGTGATATGTCTTTTTCATGATGTCAGATGCTGTGATTAGTTTGATGTCAGAAAGGACTTTCCTGTAGATCTGTCATTGATTCTGCGGGTATCGCTGATGACACCCGCAGAATCCGACAGTTTTTTTATTAGTCTTGAGCCTCGGCTTTGTCGAGTTGAGACAAGGCATAGGTATACGCACCGGCCGAGATGGCCTTTGATGCACCTATTTTTGAGAGGGCTATTCCTGTACGCTTCATTGGGTCATAAGTCACCACGCGTTCAGAACCATAGACTTTGAGCTGGCGAGCATCACCGAGTGCAAAACGACGGAACTGCTCGTCGTCGTCAAGATCGAAGACATCCATCTGTACACGGCCAAGCTGTTCGCCATTCAGAGTCTTGACGGTAGAGCGAAGAGACTTCAGCAGTGCCGGCATGAAATGACGGGAAGCACCCGTGAGACCGCCGCCAACTACTATGAGAGAGTCAGTAAGCGTCACTGCAGTAGCCATAGCGTCGCCGGCTGCCTGTCCGAAAATACGGAAACTTTCTCGGGCTGCCTCGACATTGCCGTCTCGCTTCCCATCGGCAATCTCACAGATATCCTTCGGTGTGAGACCTTGTGGCGCCGTCGGCTCAAGACGCACATACTCGCGTACTATTGCACGGATTGCCACATACTCCTCAGCCATTACAGAATTGTCGTATGACGAAGGCAGACAGAAAGTCTCCACACACGAGTTGTTCCCAAGGTTAAGACGATTGTCTATCACCTCTCCGATGCCAAATCCTGTACCAAAGGTATAACCGAGAAGATTGGCATATCTGCGCGAACCGCCCAGCTCGGCAACACGACGGTTTATCTCAGGAAGAACACCGACCGTAGCCTCACCATAGGCAAAGAGGTCTCCGTCATTGTTAATGAAAACAGGTACTCCGAACTTATCTTCAAGGAAGGGACCGAGTGCCACTCCATCACGGAAGGCGGGGAAGTTGGGAAGAAAACCTCCCACTATCCCCTCCTTGTAATTAGCCGGTCCGGGGAAGGCAAAAGAAATTGCTATAGGCTTTGTCTCGCAGAGATCAAATACTGTTGTGAAACCATCGGCGATAGCCTTGAGACAGAGGTCGAGATTGTCCCCGCACGAAGGAATCGTAATCGGGTCAATTATATATTCGCAGCCCTTCATGGCGCCGAAGACAAGGTTGGTGCCTCCGGCGTCAAGAGTAGCTACTATTCTATCATCGTGAATATACATAGCTGTGTGGGGTGGGACGATATCAATAGTCTTTAGTATACCAGCTGCCGTCATATTCAAGCTCCGCATTCCAGAAAGTATTACAGGTAGAGCCCAAATCTTTCAGAATATAGCGTGTGAGACCATAGCCGGGATCACAGGTGAAATTGAAAATCATCATAGTACCATAACCCTCATCGCGCATAGTCTCAAGGGAGAAGCGCTTGGTCCACGTAGTGTTGGAGGGTATCAGCTGCATATAGTTGGAGCAGTTCCAAGAGCCTGTTCCGGCCTGGCTGACACTGAGTCCGGGATATGTATCCACAGGATTGGAAGTCACACCATAGTCGTTGCACACATAGTCGAAAATCTGGCCAGGCTCCATACCGTCAATGGCAACCGCTCTGTAAAGTGCCTCATATCTATAGCTGATGAGAAGGCGCGAAGGCTGAGCCTTACGAATCTCATAAGCCATGCGAGACGCTCCCTCGACCGACTGGGCCTGGAAACCGGGATACATACCTGATGCAGCACCATTATAGTCGGTATACTCGTCATCAAGGAACACACCGTCAAGTTCATATGCATCGCATAGATTCTTGACCTCAGAGGCAAAGTTCTTGGCAAGAGCAGGTTCAAGAGTCGATATGCCGGAAACATCATGGTTTCCAAGAATACCGAGAACCACCTTTATACCTCGCTCCTGCAGGGGGCGGATATACTTGTCGCGCTGATCAAGAAGAGACTGGATATTCTCATTACGGCTCACATACACACGACCTGTCTGGGCATTGTAGTTGATATTTGCCGAGAAAAGCACCACGATATCAAAGAACTGCTTGCCACTCTCCTTAAGAGTGAACCCAAGCGTATTGAGCGGGTTTACATCGTTAACCTCTATGACGCTTATGATCTTCATTCCGGGCTTTCCATCATAGTACTTCTCAGCTCCTGGGAAGGCCGTGCAGTCACGCACGAGCACTATGTAGGAATCTCCGGCACCGGACATGGCAGCATTCTCGGGCTTCACTCTGAGGGGCACCGCATATGTCGCTTCCGGATTAAGTTTGTCGCTACCGGTGAGACGGAGTGAATAGGCTGCGCTCGAGAGCGAACCACCGTCTATAGTGATGTGTCCTCCGTCGGGGAGCTCAACATTTGCCTCCGGGAAAGCCAGCACCTGAGTCCCGCCACCCTGATTATAGACATTGAGCACCTCGGTGTCATATGATAGCGTCACGGAAGCCGACCCCTCTACCGCCTTCGATGAACGCAGATATAGATCGAGGGAATACGAATCCTTGAACTCTACGAAACCTACATTGCTATGGCCGTTTCCGTCGGTGATATACACGACATTTCCTCCGGGGCTATGCAGGATACTGTCGTCTGCGCCACCGATATATATGTCATCTTTGTCGCACGATGTGATAGCAGCCAGAGCAGCTACACATATCAGCGATTTAAATATGTTTCTTGACATTGTCATTGATGATATTTGAGATTGACTGAATGGGATTTCTTATTACTTCTCGGGGAGATAGACCGGAATCCATGCCGGAGCCGACTTACATTTCAGATCATAGCCGTTGGCATAGTCGTGGATGGAATTTCCGGTACCCTCATCCATCTTCCAGTATGAAACGAGTCCTTCGGAATCCTCATTGACATAGTAGAAGTGGTTCGGTGCCTTGATTTCATCTTCGGAAAGTATACGATTCCAGACACGAAGCTCACTCATATAGCCGTTGAAATAGCGGTTGGCATCATAGGCATAGCCCACATAGAATCCTCTGGGACCGTCGGTGATGTCACCCGATGCAGTGTTCCAGTTGACCGGGCTGCGGTAATTGCCGGTCTGTACACTACCTTTGAGAACACCGTCGAAGTAGACACGGCATTCACCCGTGGTAGTATCATAGGTCAGAGTGAGGAATGTCCACTTATTTGTGTCAAACGCCCATGCGGGATCTGTGATATTGCCTGACGATGTCGCCAGCTGGAGCTGGTTGGAAGGAATACCGGCATCACCGACACGTACAAGGAAACCGCCTTCAATACCCATAATAGTGGCAAGCATATTCGGGAAGTTGAGAGGATACAGCAGAGCCTCCACAGTGATTTTCTCAATATTGCCAAGTTCGGGAGCCTGGTCACCGGCTGCAAAGACAGCATAGTTGTTGGTCATATCGGCGGTCACAGTCACAAGAGCCGACTCCTTGACAACGAAATAGTATGTGTTGTTGCTGAGAGCACCGAATTCGCTGCTCATCACCACAGGCAGAACATAGGTGCTGGTCACATCAAGTTTGTCAAGGTTAACAAACTCCACAGCCACCTTTCCAGTCGTATTGCCTCCGGCGGGTATCACCGCTGTAGGCTCAGGTATATTGTAGTAGGTCTCGGGCAACATTATATAGTCTGCGCCATATATGCCGTTGTATCTGTCCACTCCCGAGGGATCAGCTGTGAAGGTCACAGTCACGTCGCGGTCCATCACATTGGCCATTGACGCCTGGACATATCCTGTGGCGGTAACGGTCGACGATGGTTTCACATTTATTGTCGAAGCGGTCTCGAGTGTCGGAGCAAAGATGCTGTTGTCCACATCCTCAAAGCTCTCCTGACACGATGCAAGAGTGAGCATTGCAAGCGACACTGTTGAAAGATATGATAAGATTTTCATTGGTCTTTGATGTAATTGAGATTATAATCACTTTGCTGCGGGATTCAGCATCTGAATGGCCCCTCTGCACACAGGATAGATAAATTCGGGATGATAGTAGTCATCCGACAGGTTCATAAGGCCTATAGCGCATACATCGGCTGTTCTTGCCCAGCGGGCAGTCAGCCAGCTGCTGTAGTCTGCGCCCCAGTAACCGAGATCAGCATTGGCGGGATCAAGTACGGGAAGAGATGTCATCACTGCGAATTTTTCAACCGGCATACCGGATATGGAATTACGCATAATTATGAACTTCATCTCCGACAGATTCGAGGCTTTGAGAGACTCTGCAAGGAATACTGTGCCGGCGCCGGCAAGGAACTCTTTATCAGTGACGTTTACAGGGACTCCCTGGAAATCATATCCCTTGTCGAGATGGCTTGCAGCCCATGTCTTGAAAGGAGTCAGGAATGCAGCCTGGTCCTCGGCATATTCCTTCAGCTCGGCTTCAGTCGAGGTAGAAGTGTCACGTCCATCATAGACACAGATGATTCGGTCAAAACCACCTCCGTCAAAATAGGCCAGCTGTTTCTTCAGCTCATTATCGCGATATGTAGCCCAGGGTGTATCAGAACCGAGCTCCTTGGCCAGCTCCCACTCCTTGCGGATGGCAGGATAGCTGATAGCATAGGCAGTCTGCATACCTGTGTCACTGCGCTTGGCATCAATCTCGTTGAGCACAGCCTGTGTCATTATCTCTGGATGGTTGAGAACAAGCACATCGATGCTGTCGGGCACAGTGGCCACATGATCGACCTGTGAAGAGAACGACTCCTTGTTATCAAACCATGCGTAGACCTTCTTGTGTCCGTTCTCTCTATAAGAGCGCAGATTCTTCAGATACTCCGTATAGGCGGGAGGATTTACCTCCGAGATATTTCCGAAATGATTTCCGACGGCTTCTGGCTCATCCCAGTCACAAGAGGTCAGCGATCCGGCTGCAGCCATAATCAGTATGCCGTAAAGATTATATTTGTTCATTTGTATGTTTGCCGATAAATTGAGAAATGATTAGTAACGTGCCCACCAAACCTTTGTAGCCATATTGTCGGGACCGCCGAGAAGGGTGCTCACTGCCGAAGCCACATTAGCGGCATTGTTGGTGTATTCTTCCTGGGGATAAGGCATACGCTGCGGGCCTGTAGCATTGCTCACGATACCACCCGATCCATTGTAGGCCACGGGGATAAGACGCGGATAGCCTGTACGGCGATACTCGGCCCAAGCCTCATTGCCGTTGAAATAAAGCGCTATCCACTTCTGGGTGATGATGCGTTCAAGCTTCTCAGCAGCAGATGCTGAATTGTTCCATTTGATAGTTATCGACGAGATATCACCGTTATAGGGATTCTTGTCTGTGGGATCGGAATAAGCCTGAGGAGTGGAGACAGCATCGGCTATATAGGCTGACGCACCCTGTGCACCCCACTGTTCGAAGCTCAACTCTATACCGCGGTTATAGAATTCCTCGGCACTGCCACCCATATCAAAGTTGTGGATTGCCGCACCCTCGGCACGGAGGAAGGCAACTTCAGAGGCCGTCATCCAGATAAGGGGATCGGAAGGACGCACATTTACACCACTGAAATTGAATCCCCATGTGCGGTCGAAAGTCTCCCATCCGCGACGCAGACCCACAAACTCTATTCCTTCAAAAGTACTTGGAAGGAAGTACGCTGCACGACGTGGATCGGAATATCCGTTCATGTAGCAGATTATGTCTGCGGCAGCATGGGTATCACCACCTGTAACACTTCCGTCATTATTGTAATTGACAGCCGTATAGAGCGGATTGGTCAGCGAGTTGAAGTACTTCCATGTAGCGTTGTTGTCGTTGGTCTCGATCACTCCGTCGGCCACAGCCTCCTCGGCAAACTTTCGGGCTTTATCGGGAGCTACGAAGGAAATACGCATCGCCAGGCGGAGTTTAAGCGAATTGCCGAAGAGAATCCAGCTGGCAGGATCTCCATAGTAAACGTAGTCACAGCTTTTGCTGAGTCTCGAACCGATATTCTCATGGAGAATGGCCACAGCATCCGAAAGTTCGTTGAAGAAGGAATCATAGACTGCTTCCTGGCTGTCATAGGGCACAGCCAGATCGGTAGACTCGCCTATGGCCGAATAAGGGATAGGACCGTAACAGTCTGTCACACGGCTCATAGCAGCGACCTTGATAATCTTGGCTATAGCAAGCGGAACAGGATTGCCGGTATTGTTCGTAAGGGCCTCTATCTGCGAGTAGTTGGCATAGAGAGTCGGAATGATACGGTCCGACTTCATGAACACGCGACTCCAGTCGTTCTTGGCATTGTAGCGGGCAAAACTCTCGGCAAAACCGGCATTGGCATCAGAGTAATATCCTCCGAGTGTGCCGCCGAGCAGAGCATCGGTGAACTGCAGAGTGTTGACATCCGACGACATGACACAGCTTGCGACATTGTTGAGCTGAGAGCCGAGAGCATAGTCGTCGGCGGTGAGATCACCCGGCTCGTAGGGATTCGAGTTGATGTTCTCGAAATTATCTGTACAGGCAGTGGCTGCAAAAGCCAGGGCTGCTATCAGGATTGAATATTTATTTCGTCTCATGGTAGAGGGGCGATATTAGAATTTAACGTTGATATTGAAACCGATGTTGCGCTGCGAGGGCATCATGAAATAGTCCATACCCTGATACCAGTTGTCAGTCGAAGCCACGGATTCGGGGTCAAACGGTGCCTTGTTGTAGATCATCCAAAGATTACGTCCGATAAACGACACCTTGACATCACATACATTGCCGAGCCATTTGCGGGGTATCGAATAGCTTGCTGTAAGCTCTCCGAGACGCACATTGGTGGCATCATAGAGATAGTACTGTGGAACAGCCGTACCGCCTGCAACGATCGAATACCACATCTGCGGATCCACGAGATCGCCGTTGTTGATACAGATCATACCCTCGTCACGGGCTATAGCCGAGTTCTCACTTACTCCATAGTAGTCAAGTACGGCCTGGGTGCGCGAGAACACTTTACCGCCAAGACGTGCGTTGACCATGAAGCTGAGACCGAAGTTCTTATAGCTGAAGCTGTTGTTCCAGGCGAGATTGCCTTTTGCCAGTACACTGCCAAGTTTGATATAGTCCTCCTTGTCCTGGATCTGGGTTGTTGCCACACGGTTGTCGGGATCCACATAGATAGCTCCGTTTGAATCGCGCACAAGATCAATGGTCGAATAGATATCACCCATTGTGCCACCTTTCTTGAGCAGGAAGCGAGTTGAACCGAGGCCACCCATATCAAGCACATCCATTGAGAACCTCTCGCCTGTCACCGGGTTGACAGCATTGTCAGCAAGCTCGGTAATCTTGTTGCGGTTGAAGCTGTAGGTGAGGCCTGAGCTCCATGTGAAATCGCCCCACGAATGACTGTAGTTCAACGCAAATTCCATACCCCAGTTTCTTACAGAACCAGTCTGTATGAATATCTTGGAATACTGGTTTACAGGAAGTTCCGGATTGAATGTCTGGTTCTGGGTTGTTGCATTATAATATGTTGCATCAAACGAGAGATCATTCAGAAGCTTGAAGTTCATACCCACTTCGACAGAGTTGGTACGTTCGGGTTTGAGGTCATACATAGGATACTGTGTCAGCACGCTCCACGACTGGGTATCAGCATTCCACTGATAGCGAGGATTGGCTATATAGCGGTTAAACGCCGAACCTACCGAGGCAAAGCTGGCACGCAGTTTCCACAGATTCAGGATATGCGCGGCATCAGGGAAGAAGTTGTTGAGAAGAGCCGACAGACCCACCGAGGGATAGAAGAAGCTTGAATTGTGGCTGTTCGGGCCGGCAAGCTGCGAGGGCCAGTCATTTCGTCCTGTAAGAGTGAGATAATATGTATTCTTGAAACCTACGTCAGCCGATGCATAGAGCGACTGTGTCTGTTCACGCCAGCCTGTCTGCATCACGGTCAGATGGGGCTTTGAAAGATTCTGCACCGCAAAGAAGTTGGCAAGTCCGGCAGGAACGTCGGCAAACATCTCAGAGCCGTCGGCAATAGGGCCCGAAGTAGCATCGGAATCATACCGCATATCCGAGATTGATCCGCCGAAGTTGGCCTGGATATTCCAGTCATCGCCAAAACTCTTGTTGAAATTGAGCAGGAAGTCGGCGAAAATCTGTTTGTCGTTAGACTTGGTTATACCGTAGCTGCCTCGATTAGAGCCGCCTGTAAGCTGGCTGTTTGTAGAGGCATAATACTTCTGGGTATAAGTATTATAAGAATTGTCGATTCTGACACGTCCCGAGAGCGTCAGGCAGTCAAGCAGCTTATAGCTGAGATGTGCACCGAGCATATAGCGGTCTTTGCTATTCTCATGCAGATTTCGGTAATTGATCCAATAGGGATTCTGCACTGTCATACCATAGTCGCCAGGACCCCAGTTCTGCACATTGATCTTGCGCTCGGCATCATAGTGCTCATAGGATTTCACATCGTCCCACGAATTGCCGCGGGGATAAAGCAACGCACCCACCATCGGGTTGCCATAGGTACCCTGGTTCACCATATTACGGTCGCTCTGATGGATATAGGTGGCATTGAGGTCAAGCGTCATCTTGTCGTTCAGAAACGAACTGGTGTTGCGTATATTGAAATTATATCGGTCATAGCGGTTATTGGGTGTGACTCCGAGAGAGTTGACAGCAGCTGCCGACGCATAGGTCTGATTCTTCTCTGTACCGGTCGAGAACGTAACAGCCTGTGTAGACACCATACCGGTCTGGAAATAATCCTTCGAAGGCTGGTAGTTATAGTTGTTATGAGCCGACAGAGGAGCACCCCACGACATATTGCTTGTGGGAACATACGCACCGTTGATACCTGTTCCATATCTGCTCTGCAGCTTGTGGTTGACAAGAGTGCGATCCCACTGTATGCTTGAATTGAAGGTCACATTCGTATGTCCTGCCTTACCTTTTTTAGTGGTAATCACGATGGCACCGTTTGCTGCTTCCGAGCCATAGAGCGCGGCAGCGGCGGCACCGGTAAGCACCGACATCGGCTCGATATCATCGGGATTGATATCGGCGATAGGCTCTGTCGCACCCTGCGACCCGAACTCTGTCGAACCACCATTGTTGGCCGAACGCATAGGCATACCGTCGACTACATAGAGGGCGTTGGACGACTGCATGATCGACTTGGTACCACGCATCACCACCTTGGATATACCGCCCACACCGGACGACGAGGCATTGATATTGACACCTGCCACTTTACCGGCAAGGCCGTTGATGAAGTTAGCATCCTTATTCTCGGACAGAGACTCACCGGTCACCTGCTGCACATTATATGACAGTGATTTCTGCTCACGCTTGATACCGAGAGCTGTCACGACAACCTCGCTGAGCACCTGATGGTCCGGAGTCATGTCGACATCCACCTTGTCCATGCCGTCGGCCTTTATCTCCTTGGTCTTATAGCCGACATACGAGCACTCAAGCACAGGATCCGCCTCGTCAGTCTCAATAGTATAGTTTCCGTCAAAGTCGGTAGCCACACCCATTTTCTGACCTTTGATACGCACCGATGCACCTATCAGAGGCTCGCCATTCTCATCGAGTATGACACCCGAAATCTTGCGGGGAGCAGTCTTAGCCTTTGTTGCAGGCTCAGCACTACCGGCTTTTTTCAGATACACGATTTTGTCTTTAATGACATAGTTGATCTGTGTTCCGTCAAAAAGCTTTTTGAGGGCTTCGTCCACATTTTCATCCTTAAGATTGACAACACGGACACTCGACTTGGCAATATTGTCGTCATAAAAGAATTTGTAATCAGACTGCGACTGTATGGAGCTGATCACTTCGCCCAGTCTTGTGTCCGCACCGGTAGTGAGCGTTATACCGGCATTTGCCATAACACTCATGGCAAAAAGAATACCCCCGACAAGCGGGCGCGGCTTTAGCTTTAAGGTTTTAGAGGGTGTTTCATAACGATTGTTAATTTGTGGGAAGTCTGTTTAGGAGC
>CAJUGS010000039.1 GCA_910586305.1 uncultured Duncaniella sp. | reverse complement strand
AACCGCCCCTTCCACAGCCGGACTTTCAATCACGAAAGACCGGCTGTTTTTTTGTCATTATATGATATTTGTATATCTTTGCTGCCTAATTTATCTTAGAATTTAAAACATGAAGAAACTGTATTTTTTGTCTTTCATGCTGGTATTAATGGTCTCTTCCGGTGTCAAGGCGGCTGACTATTCGCGCTACTACAGAGACCTTCCGGTTCAAGTAAAGGCTGTAGAGCCGTTTGCTCTTCCTGAGACGGAGAGTATCATCACCGATTATGGAGCTGTGGGCGACGGCGTGACTCTGTGTACAGAAGCAATCCAGAGGGCTATTGACGAATTGTCGGCCCGTGGCGGAGGCCGTATCTGTTTCCCTAAAGGGGTGTGGCTTACAGGGCCTATCGAGATGAAGAGCAATATCAATATCCACCTTGAGAGAAACGCCGTGATTTTCTTCTCGCCTGACAAGTCGCTATATGTTGATTCTTCTCCCAAAGCGGGCCGTTTTTTGCCCTGTATCCGCGCCAACCGTGTGAGGAATATCTCTATTACCGGGCATGGAACGATAGACGGCAACGGTGTGCAGTGGCGCCCTGTGAAGCGCTCTAAGGTGAGCGATGTGGAGTGGAAAAGGTTTGTCGCTATGGGAGGCGTGGAGCGCCAGAATGGTTCGCTCTGGTATCCGTGGGAGCTTAAGTCGGGCTATCCTGATATGGAGGCTACTCCCGAGAAGCAGGAGAAACGCCGTAATGACCTTTTCCGTCCGGTCAACTGTGAGAATATTCTTGTGGAAGGTGTCACATTCCAGAATGCTCCGAAGTTTCATGTGCATCCGCTCAACTGCCGCAATGTTATTGTTGACGGTGTCACTGTGAGGTGTCCGTGGAATGCCCAGAATGGCGATGCGATAGACCTGAGCGACTGCCACCAGGCAATAATTGTCAACTCGGTGGTGGATGCTGGTGACGACGGTCTCTGCATGAAGAGCGGCTCGTATAAGGAGAAGGCTCTCGTCAATGGCTGTGAGGATATTCTGATATGTGACAACACGGTGTATCACGCTCACGGAGGATTCGTGATAGGCAGCGAGGATATATGTGGTATGAAGCGCATAGTGGTGCGTGATTGCACATTCTCGGGCACGGATACAGGTCTGCGTTTCAAGAGTGCGATAGGACGCGGAGGTAAGACCGAGGATCTGTATATATCGTCGATTGTGATGACCGATATAATATCTGAGGCTATCGTGTTTGAGTGTACCTATGCCGACCGTCCTGCAGGCTCGGGGCCAAAGACGGAGGAGAGTCCCATGGAGATTGTGAATGTTCCGGAGTTTATGGATATACATATTTCAGATGTTGTCTGTCGTGGCTGCAAGACGGGAGTGGCTGCCGAGGGAATAGCCGGATTCAACTGTGTGCATGATGTCACTGTTGCCAATTCCACTATTGTGTATACGGGAAAGGCTTCTGATATAGACGAGTCGACCGCGAAGATAAATATTCTGAATGTAAATTTTGTCAAGGACAGGAAGTAACCACCGGCTTGAGGAAATAATATGAAAAGGCGGCCTGCAGAATTGATTCTGCAGGCCGCCTTTTTTTGATGAGTGTCAGTATTGTTCGAGGGCTTCGCGGAGCGAGCTCTTGACCATTTCCCGCAGCTCGGGCGGAGACATGACTTTCACTCGCGGGCCGAGTGAGAGGAGCTCCTGTACGAAGTCGGGCGTGAGGCGAAGCCGCAGGTGAAACTCGGAATATAGGTCGTGTATTCTCTCCTGCTGTGATGGATGGAGCGGAAGCGCACGGAAGTATTTGGCCTGGCGCGGATCGGTGCGTAATACCACATTGTGGGTCTCGCCTTGTGAGAATATGATTCCGAAGGAGTCGCGGACGTATTCGTCGATGTCAAACGCCGTGTCGTTGAATGTGGTGGTGAGAATCACGACGTCTTCCATTCGGTCGAGGGCGTAGGTCTTTATGAGCGAGTCGGCTGTGTTGCGTCCGGTGACATACCAGCGCTGGCGGAAGATTTTGAGAAAGTAGGGTTCGATTACGACGCCCGGTGTTGGCGTAGATCGTGTATAGGGACGATATGTGAATCGTATGGGGTGTTTTTCTTTTAGTGCCGATATGACCTGTGAGAGGTATAGGCGGGCTGACGGGACATCCTCGAGGAATATGCGGTCGGAGACGTCGGAGACGTTGGAGAGCACGTTGCTCATAGCCGCTGAGTTGAGAAGCCAGTCGGTGAGGCCTTCGCGTCGTTCATCGGGCTCGTCGATTGAGTATTCGTAGGTGGAGGTATTGCAGCGTATTTCTATATTGAATAGTTCCTCTATGGCTGTACGGTAGTTGTAGAATGTCCGTCGCGGGAGAGGATTTCCGTCAGAGTAGGGCGATTGTAGCCACAGCTCGCCGAGTTTTTCGCGTGTGATGGAGCCGTAGCGACGTATTGTGTCGACAATCCACACGTATCGTCCGAGAAGGTTGTTGGTCATAGAGGGGATGAGCTATTTTCAGGAGAGCGGGGTGAGCTCTCCTGTGATTGAGTCCATGATATAGCCGCGTACACTTACGTCGGAGGCCATCAGAGGATGTCGTGCAATGAGGTCGACTGTTTCGCGGACGGCTTCGTCAGTGTCCTCGAATCCGTGGAGCCAGCTGTCGAGATCGATGCCGCAGTGACGCATGAGTGATATGTGTTCGTCACTGATGCCGCGTTCGCGCATGAGCTGTAGCATCTCGGCTGCATTCATGCCTTGCACGCCACAGCCTGTGTGGCCTATTACCATGATTTCGTTTACGCCAAGCTCGTATACGGCCACGAGGAGCGAGCGGATGGTGGAGTCGAATGGATTTGTGATGGTGCCTCCTGCGTTCTTTATGATTTTCACATCGCCGTTTCTGAGTCCGAGGGCGGCTGGAAGGAGTTCTACCAGGCGTGTGTCCATGCAGGTGACTATGGCTATGCGCTTGTCGGGATATTTGGAGGTGATGAATCTGCGGTATCCCTCAGAGGCGACAAATTCCTTGTTGTAGCGAAGTATATCGTCAATCATAGTGGTGAATTCTTTTGCTGCAAAATTACGGAAAATGGTGTGAAAAATCAAACGTGATTCACTGTCTGTCCCCACGATCCGCGGTCGAGGTTGCGATAGGCGAGGGCCTCGCGCAGGTGGTGGATCATGATAGGTCTTGATGCTCCCTCGGCGGGCGACAGGGCGGGGTCTGAGGCGTATTCAAGGTCGGCTATAGTGCGCGATACTTTCAGAATCCTGTCGTAGGCTCTCGCGCTCATGTCGAGACGTGTCATGGTGTCGCGGAGCAGTTCGGTGGAGGCCGTGTCGAGGCGTGTGTGGAGCGAGAGGAGCCGCTTGTTCATCTGTGCGTTGGAATGTATGCCTTTTTCGGCTGCAAAGCGTATTGCCTGTATCTCACGGGCCTTTATTACTCGGCTTCGGATGGCTTCGCTGGGTTCTTCGGGTGCAGTGGACGACAGGCTTTCGAACGGTACGGGATATATTTCCACCTGCAGGTCTATTCGGTCTAGTAGCGGACCGGAGATGCGGTTGAGATATTTCTGCACAGCTCCCGGCGGACACTGGCATGGCTTGGAGGGATGGTTGTAATAGCCACAGGGGCACGGGTTCATACTTGCCACAAGCATGAAACCGGCCGGATAGTCGATGGAGTATTTTGCGCGTGAAACTGATATGTGGCGGTCTTCAAGTGGCTGACGCATCACTTCGAGTACCTGCCGGGAGAATTCCGGAAATTCGTCGAGAAAGAGCACTCCGTTGTGGGCAAGTGAGATTTCGCCAGGCATGGGAGATGTACCTCCCCCGACAAGTGCAACGGGCGAGATTGTGTGGTGGGGCGAACGGAACGGGCGCGATGTCATGAGACGTGATCCTCCCTTGAGCTTTCCGGCTACGGAGTGGATTTTAGTTGTCTCAAGGGCTTCGGCAAGTGTCAGAGGAGGCAGGATGGTGGGCAGTCTCTTTGCCATCATGGATTTTCCGGAGCCCGGAGGACCTACGAGCAGGATGTTGTGTCCGCCGGCACAGGCTACCTCGAATGCGCGTTTTACGGCCATCTGTCCTTTGACTTCGGAAAAGTCGCAGTCAAATATCTCTGACGCGCGGGCAAATTCCTCGCGGGTGTTGACTATTGTCGGTGTGAGATCGGTGTTTCCGGTGATGAAACCGATGACCTCGGAGAGCGAACTGACACCGTAGACGTCAAGGTTGTTTACAACGGCGGCCTCGGAGGCGTTGGCCTTCGGTACAATCATTCCGCCAAATCCGAGTTGCCGGGCCTTTATGGCCATTGGGAGTACGCCTCTGATGGGGAGTACGGAGCCGTCGAGCGAAAGCTCGCCCATAATCATGAAGCGTTCGAGTGGCCTGACGCATTTTATCTGTTCGCAGGCTGCAAGAATGCCTATGGCGATCGGTAGGTCGTAGGCAGCTCCTTCTTTGCGTACGTCGGCCGGGGACAGGTTGATTACTATGCGCCGGCGTGGCCATTTGTGGCCTGACTGGGTGACGGCTGAGAGCACACGCTGGTAGCTTTCCTTGACTGCTGTGTCGGCCATGCCGACGAGAGAGAACACAGCACCCTGCTCGGCTACTACCTCTATGGTGACTGTGATAGCGTCAATGCCCTGCACTGCCGCGCCGTAGGTCTTGATGAGCATATTGTTCGGACTTGGTTTTCGCAAATATAGCCATTAAGTCCGGTATATGGAAATTTTTTTACGGATAAAAGACATGATGTTGCAGCAGGCCTTGGCGGGAGGACGGCGGAGCGTGGAATCTATTCCGAAGCTTCCTCGCGAGCGGTGTCGCCGGTGTTGTCGTTGGCGGAGTCGAAGCGTTCGTAGGCTTCGACTATGCGCTGGACGAGGGCGTGGCGGACAATGTCTTTTTTCCCGAATTCCACACGTCCTATGCCTGGTACATCGCGCAGCACGCGCAGTGCCTGTATGAGTCCGGAGGTGGTGGATCGTGGAAGGTCGATCTGTGTGGCATCGCCGGTGATAATCATTTTGGCGTTCATTCCAAGACGGGTGAGGAACATCTTGATCTGATGGACCGTGGTGTTCTGGGCTTCATCGAGGACTATGACGGCATCGTTGAGTGTGCGTCCTCTCATGAATGCGAGCGGTGCAATCTGTATGACGTTGGTCTCCATATATTCCTTGAGTTTGACAGCCGGTATCATGTCCTCGAGCGCATCATAGAGAGGCTGGAGATATGGGTCGATTTTATCCTTCATGTCGCCAGGGAGGAATCCGAGCTTCTCTCCGGCCTCGACAGCTGGGCGGGAGAGAATGATTTTTCGTGCCTCGCGGTTCTTAAGAGCTTTTACAGCGAGAGCAATGGCTATGTAGGTTTTTCCGGTTCCGGCGGGGCCTAGTGCGAATGTGAGATCGTTTGTTCGAAATTCCCTGACGAGTTTTGCCTGGTTGGCGTTTCGAGGCGATATTGGTTTGCCGTTGATTCCGTAGATGATTACATCGTCTTGTTTAGGCTCGGTGGGAGCCTTGCCTTTGATTATGTCGAGTATGACATCCTCAGTGAGCTTGTTGAAGCGTGTGCAGTATTCTTCGAGTTCTTTTATCTTGCGCTCGAATTCGGCCGTCTCGGTTTCGTCTCCTATGACTTTTATCACACCTCCTCTGGCTGCCATTCGTAGTTTGGGAAACAGATTTCGGATGAGCTGCATATTGGAGTTGTTGACGCCGTAGAAGGTGACGGGGTCCACGTTGTCTATTATAACAATGCGTTCAATCATAGGTCTTTTTCTTGTTCAACCTCAAGATGAGTCTTTTTGTTTATCGCAAAGGTGTACATTATTGAAAAATTGGCCGAAAGTGCGCCCGATCGTTTGCCAAATCCCGGTATGTACATGGGTTTCCCATGTGGCGAGGCGCTTTCGTGGAGCATTGAGTGGTAGACTATGCTCCAGCCCATCGACAGAGGTCCGGCTATGCGGACTTTGAGTCCGAAGGCTACTTCGAGATATCCGGCCGTGGTGTTTTGCAGTGGCAGGGAGTAGTGTGTCGGGTCTTGCCAGTACCCTTCGTCGACGGTTACATCGGTGAGCTGCCATTTGAACCGTGTGAATCCATATCTCAGGCCCATCTGCAACTTGTAGTCGGGGTTGGAGTTGTAGAAGAAATTGTAGGAACACCCTATTTTGAAGAATGGTGCGAGCGGTGCCTTGAATGTGTAGTTTTGCTGCTCGGGAGTGTCGTTGCAGGTGCCGAGTCCAACGCCTATGAACGGGAAGTAGCGGTTGTGCATATTGAGTTCGGCCCAGACGTCGGCTACTCCGTGCTTCTGCCCGAGCAATCTCATGACGGGGTCCCAGATGTTGACTCCTGCTATCACATTGTAGAATCGTGGATATTCCATCTTTGGGGGAGCCTTGAGGAGTGTTGAGTCGACATATTCGCGCCCGGTGACAGTGTCGACTGTGACCGAGTTGCCATTTGCATCGATGGTTGTTACAAGGCGCGAGGGGTCTATGCGTTCCTCCTTCTCCACCTTGGCGGCTGTGCCGGGCGACGGGGGTGTGACAGGGGTGACGCGTCTCTGGGCCGAGATGGTTGTTGAGAGCAGAATCGACAGTGTGACTATCAGTGGTAGTAGGGAGAGTCTGCTGAGAGTAGACCTTGTGAAGTTATGGTTCATCTGGTTGGTCGGCTTCGGCTGTGCGGAAGAATATCCGGATGGTCTCCCGCTCCAGGTTTGTGATAAGGGAGTCTAACACCGCCACCGAGTCGAGGACGTGTGTGGTGTAGGTGAGACTTGTGATGCGGTAGTGGTACATTGCGCCACAGTCTTCCGAGGCGAAGTAGGGGACTGAGGTGTAGGCGAACGAGACTGTGTCGTAGAACTGCGGATAGTTGAGCTCCTTCTGAAGATACTTGATGTAGAATTTTGTCTCGTTTGCCGTGGCTCGGAACGGCAGATATACCTGCGATCCTTTATTGCGCAGGAGCAGGCTGTCGGCCGGGGCTCCCACTCCACCGACTGCGATTGAATCGATGGTTATGGGGTCGAGGGTTGTCGACGAGTAGAAACCGGCAATGGGTATGGAATTGCGGTTTTCAGTGCAGCCGACGTTGCTGCAGGCCGTGGTGACGGCCATACATACGAGGGCAAGCAATGACAGCAGAATGAATGGTGTTCTCAAGGTTCGATCAGAATTTGCCACGGTGGAAGATTTCATCCAGAGACTTTCTGCTCTTGGCGGGTGCGGATACGCCGTCGGCCGGATGTCCGATAGGTATTATGGCTATCGGTTCGATGTGTGGCGGGATGTTGAAGGCTTTGCGTATGACTTCGGGGTCGAAGTGGCACACCCAGCAGGTGGCCAGGTCGAGTGTCGCTGCTGCGAGACAGAGGTGCTCGACAGCTATGGCAACATCGATGTCGGTGTGGTCTTTTCCATCGTGGGGACGGTGCCAGGCCTCGTCGTGGTTGCCACAGGCAATGATAAATTCAGGCGCTGTCTTGATCCATTCACGTGGATAGCTCTCAATCACGGCGGCACGCTCGGCGGGAGAGTCGGCCATGAGGAACATCCAAGGCTGGCGGTTGCAGGCCGAGGGTGAGAGGCGGACTATGTCCATGGCGGCGACAAGTGTGTCGGGATCGACCGGTTCAGTGGAAAATGATCGGCAGGAGAATCGTTCTTCTGCTATATAATAGAGCTGGGGGTAGGCGTTTTGCTGCATTTTGGGGGTTGGTGTGTCAGAATTTTTCTTTAATCTCGTAGTGGTTTCGGTCGGGAGAGTTGCGTACTATTAGCTCGCCGATGAATCCTGTGAGGAAGAGCATGGTGCCCAGTATCATCATGGTGAGAGATATGAAAAAATAGGGAGAGTCGGTGACCAGTGAATAGGGCTGACCGTGATACATATTGTAGAGTTTGCCGAATCCGACTGCCATCACTGCTATGAGGCCGACGATGAACATCATAGATCCGAGGAGTCCGAAGAAGTGCATGGGTTTTGCTCCGAACTTTCCTGTGAACCACAACGTGGCCAGGTCGAGGTATCCGTTGACGAATCGGTCGAGCCCGAACTTGGTGGCTCCGTATTTTCTTGCACGGTGCTGGACTATCTTCTCGGCTATGCGGTCGAAGCCTGCGTTTTTGGCAAGATATGGTATGTAGCGGTGCATATCTCCGTAGACCTCGATATGCTTCACCACCTCGTTGCGATAGGCTTTGAGTCCGCAGTTGAAATCGTGCAGGTTGTGTATGCCGCTCACCTTGCGGGCTGTTGCGTTGAAGAGTTTTGTCGGTATTGTTTTTGACAGAGGGTCGTAGCGCTTCTTCTTCCATCCCGAGACGAGGTCATTGCCGTCGCGCACAATCATACGGTAGAGTTCGGGGATTTCGTCGGGAGAGTCTTGCAGGTCTGCATCCATGGTTATCACCACGTCTCCCTGTGCGATTGCGAATCCGGTGTTCAAAGCCGGCGACTTGCCGTAGTTGCGCCTGAAGGCAACCCCGTGGATGGCGGGGTTGGCTGCCGACAGTTCGTGGATTACCTTCCAGGAATTGTCGGTAGATCCGTCGTCGACAAATATTATTTCGTAGGAGAAATCATGTTCCTTCATGACACGTCCGATCCAGTCGGCGAGTTCGGGGAGCGATTCTTCCTCATTGAAAAGCGGGATGACTACCGATATATCCATTTATATCTGAATGATTTGTGTATGTGTGTCAGTCTGTTAGAGTTTCAAGCCTTCTGCAGTGAGCGCCGGCGCAGTGCGAAGAAGGCACTGAGGAGAATGGAGAGTATTGATCCGGTGACTATCGAGAGCATTATCAGCTCTGTGACAATAGCTATGGGGGTGGGAATGAAGCGGGCCTCGATCATTTTCGATGCGATGTCGGCGGCGTTGTCTACAAAGGTTCCGGGGGCTGCTCCTGCAAGGTCGGCAACGCTCTGCATCTGGTTAAACACAAAGTCCGGTTCGATCCATTTCATGTATATCACGAGGGCTGCTCCGGCTATAAGGGTGCCGCAGAAAAATATCACCACTCCCTGCATCCACAGCATAGGGAATGAGGCTGATGGTCCGAGGTCTCGGTCGAAAGATCTCATGAAGCGGAATATGACCGCCGGCACAAGCACCATCATGGCCATTGACAGGAGTGACAGGACCGGAAGTGTCTGGGCGAAAATCGAGGCAAAAAACATCGCCGAAAGATAGAGGCCGAAGATGAAGCCGTCATCGGCTCCCCGGCGGTAAGGAGATTGTATCATTGATTGGTTGTTGTGGTGTCCGGACGCTCCACGACAAGCGGGATGTCCACATTTAAGATGCAAAGATACTAAAATTTTGGCAGTTTGTCAAGAAAGACGTAACTTTGTGGTGATGAAAGCCTCATTATTCCTTCTCCGCATAATTGCCGTTGTGGTTTTGATGATGACAGGCAGCTGCCGCATAAGCTACAAGCTCAACGGTGCCGCTATCGACTACAACGTCTACAAGACCATCTCGGTGTCGCAGTTTCCCATTCGTGCCGCGCTGGTCTATCCTCCTTTGCAACAAACTTTTGAAAACGAACTTCTCGATTATATCACCCGCAATACGCGTCTGCGCACAGTCGACTCGGGCGGTGACCTGCAGATGGAGGGCGAAATCACCGGATATTCCCTCTCTCCCCAGGCTGTTACCGAGAATGCTTATGCGTCGCGCACACGTCTCACTATCCAGGTGAGGGTGAAGTATACTGACAATAAGCAGGAAGGCAAGGATATAGACCAGACGTTCAGCGCCTATCGAGACTTCGATTCTTCCGAAATGCTCAGCGATGTGCAGGACCAGCTCTGCAACGAGATATCAAAAGAGCTTGTCGACCTTATTTTCAATGCCACTCTTGGCGATTGGTAGTGTGTTATGAACGAGCATCTGGCCAACATACTCGCATCACTGTCCGATCCGTCGCTCCCGGTGGCTGAATCGGATGTAGTTGCTCTTGAGGAAGAGTATCCGTTCTTCACTCTTCCGGCTGTCATGCTGCTGAGGGACAGCGGTGAAATGATTGACGATGCTACCCGCGGCAGGCTTATGGAGCGGATAGCCCTTAACGCTCCCGACTCTCAGGCTCTGGCCCTTCTTTCCGACCCGTCGAAGCACGAATGGCTCGACTTCTATCCGACAGCTCAGCGCGAGGTGACCACCGACTCGGTCATATCGACTTTCCTAAACACATATGGCCGTACATCGCCATGCGAGGATGCTTTGATAGAGCGTCTCATTTTCAATCCGGCCCCCGAATACTCTTCTGTTCTGGCCCGTGAGGAAGAGGCAAGTCTGCCGGAGGCTGTTGACCCGGCCGACACGTCGCAGGACGCTGTAATCAATGCATATATCCTGAGTCAGCAAGGGGAATCCGAGCCCCAGGAACCGGCCGAGGCACTCTCTAAGCCCGCGGAGCCGTTGAAAGAGCATCCTCAGACTGTGGCCACGGAGGATAACTCATCGCTAACAGAGAGTCTTGCGAAAATCTACATACGCCAAAAGCGGTTTGACAAAGCTTTTGAAATTATTCACACTCTAAGTTTGAAAAATCCAAAAAAAAGTGCTTACTTTGCAGACCAATTGCGGTTTCTCCGCAAGCTGATGCTCGTGCAACAGCTCAAGGAAGAGTGAAAAGAATTAATAATCAATCATTTAGATACATATGTACGTTGTACTTATAATCCTGACCCTCATCTGTGCAGTTCTTCTTATCTGCGTGGTTCTTGTTCAGAAATCCAAAGGTGGCGGTCTGTCGTCCTCTTTTGCCGGTTCCAACCAGATCATGGGTGTGCGCCGCACCAACAGCTTCATCGAGAAGCTCACCTGGGGACTTGCCGGAGCTATCTGCCTCCTGGCTATTTTATCGACATTCTGTATGCCCAAAGCTATCAACGGCACTCAGTCGAGAGTGAGCGCTCCCGCTGCTACACAGCAGACAGTGCCCGCCGACTTCAACACTCCCGCTCCTGCGGCTGCTCCCGCTGAGGCTCCCGCAGCTGCTGCCGAGACTCCCGCTCCCGCAGCAGAGTAAGCGCGATTTTAAAGAGACAACCTTCTGCCAGCCTGCTCCGACACGTATCCGACTATACGCGTCGGCGTGGGCTTGACTTCATTCTATATACCCAATCCAACACACCAGACACAGTGATATGAAAGATTTCTGGCGATTGCTGACCAGATTTGTCCCCCCTTACAAGAAATATCTGTTTCTCAGCATTTTCTTCAACTTTCTTGCGGCGTTTCTGACCCTATTTTCGTTTGCACTGATTATCCCTATCCTTGAGATGCTTTTCAAGATAAGGGAATCGACCTATGAATTCATGCCTGTCGGAAGCGCGTCGATAAAGGATGTTGCCATCAATAACTTTTATTGGGCCACACAGGAGTGCATAGTGTCATATGGACCTGTCGGCACCCTTGCCGCCCTTGCCGGACTGCTCGTGTTCATGACCGGACTGAAAACCGGTGCCACATATCTGAGCAACTATTTCGTGATTCCCATGAGGGCGGGCATTGTCCGTGATATACGCAACTTTGTGTATGACAAGATAGTCACGCTTCCCATTTCCTATTTCACATCTGAACGCAAGGGTGACGTGATGGCGCGCATGACCGGCGATGTGGGCGAGATAGAGAATTCCATCATGTCGTCGCTTGAGATGCTGTTCAAGGACCCGGTGATGATTATTGTCTGTCTTGGCATGATGATTGTCATTTCGTGGCAGCTCACGCTCTTTGTGCTTGTGCTCCTGCCGATAGCCGGTATGGTGATGGGACGTGTGGGCAAGCGGCTGAAGCGTAAATCGCTGCAGGGCCAGACACAGTGGGGTGTGCTCATGAGCTATATCGAAGAGACTCTCGGCGGACTTCGTATCATCAAGGCTTTCAACGCCGAGCAGAAGGTGATGGACCGTTTCCATGCGGGCAACCATCTCTTCTTCCGAATCACTCGTTCAGTGCAGCGTCGCCAGAGCCTGGCCCATCCGATGAGCGAGTTTCTTGGTACGGCCACGATAGCCATAGTGCTTGTGTTTGGCGGTACGCTGATTCTGTCCGGCTCGTCGAGTATGAACGCGGCCTCGTTCATTTACTATATGGTGATTTTCTATTCAATCATAAATCCGGCCAAGGATCTTTCCAAGGCGGCCTATAACATACAGAAGGGTCTTGCGTCGATGCAGCGTGTCGATGCTCTCCTTGATGCTGTCAATCCCATCCGTGATCCCGAGCAGCCTAAGGAGATAGGACAGTTCAAAGGTGAGATTGTGTATGATGGAGTGACATTCGGCTATGACGAGAACGAGCCTGTGGTGAAGGATATAAATCTGCACATCAAGCCCGGCGAGACTGTGGCGCTGGTGGGACAGAGCGGAAGCGGAAAGTCGACACTGGCTGATCTCGTCCCCCGTTTCTATGACATCCAGAAAGGAAGTATCCGTATTGACGGAAATGATATACGCGAGCTGCGAGTGAAGGACCTGCGCTCTCTCATGGGTAATGTGAATCAGGAGGCTATTCTCTTCAATGATACTATATTCAACAATATCGCTTTCGGTGTGGAGAATGCCACGCTCGAGCAGGTGAAGGAGGCGGCCCGTATTGCCAATGCCCATGACTTTATCATGGCTACCGAGGATGGATATAACACGTGTATAGGCGACCGTGGATGCCGCCTTTCGGGTGGCCAGCGCCAGAGGTTGTCGATTGCCCGTGCCATACTCAAGAATCCGCCTGTGCTTATCCTCGACGAGGCCACCTCGGCTCTCGACAGCGAGAGTGAGAAGGTGGTGCAGGAGGCTTTGGAACGACTCATGAAGAACCGCACGACTCTTGTCATAGCTCACCGTCTGTCCACCATCAGAAATGCGTCGCAGATCTGTGTGCTTCATGAAGGCCGCATAGTGGAGCGTGGCACACATGACGAGCTTCTCGCTCTCAACGGCTACTATACGCGACTGGTGGAGATGCAGTCGATGCGTTGATTCCAGGTGTAAGAACACAAACAGAGGCGACCCTCTCGACAGTGTCCGGACGGACAGGTTGTTGTGAGGGTCGCCTCTGTTTGTGTTGATATGGTGTTTATTTACCGGAGTAGTCTTCAATTATCCGTTTGAGAGAGGAGCGGAGCGGATTGTCATAAAGGCCTATTTTCGGTCTCATGTTGTCGGCGGCCTTTGACAAGCGCGGGAGGCTGTCGGCGAGCATATTGTGTTCGGCAAGGTAGCCGACTGTCTCTCTGAGAAACTTTTCCGCGCTTTCGTTGACTGTTCTGGGCAGAAAGTCGGTGGTTCCGAGGCCGGCGAGGCCGATGGCTATGTGAAGACGCAGCCGGCCGATGTATTCGTCGCCAGGTTCAAAGGATTTGAAGCGGGCTATGAGGCGTCGTATCTCTGACATACGCGGGCGGTGTGCTCGGCGTCTCACACGGAATATCTCCTTGTCGGCTCTCTGCTCATACTCGTCGAGTTTTCGGTCGAGATCGGGCTCGGCATAGAAGTCGAGCAGTTCGCGCACATCTTTGTTTTTGTCGTAGATGTCAAAAATAAGCTGGCGAAGTTCCGGTTCCCCGAAACTCGCCAGCGATTTTTTAAGCTTGGTCCTGGACATTACTTACTGTAGCCCTTGATGCCTTTCTCGAGGAATGAGGCAAATGCGGGGATGTTTTCGTCGTAGGAGAACGGGCCTGAGAGGAGTTGTCCGGCATCGTTGAGTATGACGTAGTATGGCTGTGCGTTGGCGTTGAATTTAGAACGCTGCAGGTAGCTCCACTTGTCACCGTAGGTGAGGAGTGTCACATTCTTTCCATATTCTTTCACGGTCATGGGGGCGGGGAGCGGTTTCTTCTCGTCGACCATGAGCTTGATAACGACGAAGTTGTCGGTGATCATGGTCTTGATATTCGAGTCGTCGAGCACGGCTCCCTCCATCTTGCGGCAGTTGACACAGCCGTGGCCGGAGAAGTCGATGAGTGCGGGTTTTCCCTCGCGTGCAGCTATGCGCATACCCTCTTCGAAGTCGTCATATTCGGTGAAGCTCTCTCCGTAGAGGTTGAAATCCTGTGTATAGAGCGGGGGAACGAACGCACTGACTCCCTTGAGAGGCGCGCCCCAGAGGCCGGGAATGAGGTAGACTGTGAACGAGAGCGAGGCGAGTGCGAGGAAGAAGCGGAACACTCCGATGCTTGAGTCGGCTGGTCCGTAGTGAGAGAAGTTGAATTTGCCCAGCAGGTAGAGTCCGAGCAGGAGGAACATCACAATCCAGAGTGCGAGGAATGCCTCACGGTCGAGGATGTGCCAGCCATAGGCGAGGTCGGCCACTGAGAGGAACTTGAGCGAGAGGGCGAGTTCGACGAATCCGAGCACCACTTTGAGAGTGTTCATCCATCCGCCCGAGCGTGGCGCGGACTGTAGCATGGTGGGGAACATGGCAAAGAGCATGAACGGAAGTGCCAGAGCTGTTGAGAAGCCGAGCATACCGATGGCCGGACCCCATACATTGCCCATCGAGGCGGCCTCGACAAGGAGTGTGCCGATGATGGGGCCTGTGCATGAGAACGACACGAGGGTGAGGGTGAAGGCCATGAAGAAGATGGAGAGGAGTCCCGAGGTCTTCTCGGCAGTGGCATCCATGCGGTTGCTCCACGATGCGGGCAGTTTGATTTCAAATGCTCCGAAGAACGATATGGCGAATACCACGAGCAGGAGGAAGAATATGATGTTGCAGGTGGCCGATGTAGACAGTGCGTTGAGCGAGCTTGCGCCGAAGAGTCCGGTGATGATGAGGCCGAGAGCCACGTAGATCACTATGATTGACACTCCGTAGGTGCAGGCATCGGCTATCGACTTGCTGCGGTCTTTGCCTTTTTTCAGGAAGAAGCTAACAGTCATGGGAATCATGGGCCACACACATGGTGTGAAGAGGGCCACGAGACCTCCCAGGAAGCAGGTGAGGAAGATGTACAGGAGCGACTTTCCGGCTATATCGCTGTCGGAGTCCTGGTCTGCGAATGTGACTGGTGCCCAGAGGTCACCGGCCACTGCGACAGAATCGGCTGCGGGAGCTTGAACCGCGACAGAGTCGACGGTGGCTGTATCGGTGGAGTCGAGAGCTCCGAGCACACCGAGAAGCAATACCTCGGCTTCTTCATTCTTGGTTTTGTCGGCGTCCTTATCTGCTTTTTTGTCGGTGTCTTCTGCGGAAGGCTTTACTTTAGCCGTGCCTTTGAAGTTGAATGACTCGCGGGACGGTGGTATGCAGTTCTGGTCGTTGCAGGCTCCGTAGGTGAGGGCTACGTCAATGGCAAACTCCGGACTTGTGGCAGTGAATTTCTGAGTGAGTGTCACGGTGCCGGTCCACCATGTCAGTTCCATTTCAAACATCTCGTCCATCTCACGGTGTGGGGCAGAGGAGGGGACAGGTTTGCCGTTGAGCTTTACTCCGTCGGTCTTGGGGAATGTTATGACGAGCGGCTGCGGACCATCTCCCTCGGCAAAGTCGGGAGAGTAGAGATGCCATCCGGGATCAACAGTGGCCTTGAGCACGATTTCGCCGGTGGCGTCACCGGTCATGTTGAGTGATGCGTCCCATTTTACAGGCTTCATGATCTGGGCCTGTAGACCTGCAATTACAGCAAAAATGGTTACAAGAAAAAGTGATATGCGTTTAGTCATAATGATTTGTGCTATTCAAGTGCAAAATTAATGAAAAATGTAGAATATACCTCATATTATATGCAAGTAATCATAATAGACAAAAAAAATAGCGTTGACTCAGCGTAATTCCGCTATGAAGTGTTAACTTTGCAGAATAAAAAACAACTGCATATTAAGATAAAATGGATTTATTCGACAGAATATCGGCCGATATCAAGGCCGCGATGCTCTCGCGCGAGAAGGTGAGGCTCGAAACTCTCCGTGGAATCAAGAAGGAATTTCTCGAGGCCAAGACCGCTAAGGGCGGCGACGGCACTCTCTCGGATGAGGCTGCGCTCAAGATTCTCGCCAAGATGGCCAAGCAGCGCAAGGAGACGGCCCAGATCTATGAAGAGCAGAACCGTCCGGAACTGCGCGACAACGAGCTTGCCGAGGCCGCTGTGATCGAGGAGTATCTCCCCAGCCAGCTGTCAGACGAAGAGCTGACCGCCGAGCTTGAAAAAATCATTGCTTCGGTCGGCGCCACTTCCCCCAAGGAGATGGGCAAGGTGATGGGCGTTGCCTCAAAGGCTCTGTCGGGTCGAGCCGACGGCAAGGCTATATCAGCCAAGGTAAAAGAATTACTAAACAAATAAGACACACTCAGGAAATATGCTCACTTTACAACAGATAAAGGAAGATCCCGCCCGCGTCATCGCGCGTCTTGCTGTCAAGGGTTTTGACGGTAAGCAAGGGGTCAACGATGTGATTGACTTTGACGAGGAGCGCAAGAACCTCCAGTTTCAGAGCGACAATATTGCCTCAACCCTCAAGAAGAAGGCCGATTCGATAGGACGTCTCATGAAGGAGGGCCGTCGTGATGAGGCTGAAGAGGCCAAGAAGGAAGTGGCCGAGCTCAAAGAGCAGCAGAAACAGCTCAACGACCGCCTCGCAACAACCGAGAAGGCTATACGAGACATTCTGCTCGGTATGCCCAATATCCCTTGCGACGCTGTGCCCGAAGGCAAGACTGCCGAGGACAATGTGGTGGAGAAGACCGGCGGACCCATGCCTGACCTCTCTGACGACGCTCTGCCTCACTGGGATTTGGCCAAGAAGTACAATCTCATCGATTTCGAACTTGGCGTGAAGATTACAGGCCCCGGTTTCCCTGTCTATCTGGGCAAGGGCGCCAAGCTTCAGCGTGCTCTCATCCAGTTCTTCCTCGACCGTGCTTCCGAAGCCGGCTATCTGGAAGTGCAGCCCCCATATGTAGTCAACGAGGCTTCGGGCTACGGCACAGGCCAGCTGCCCGACAAGGAGGGACAGATGTACTACGTCAACGAGGATAATCTCTATCTCATTCCCACCGCTGAGGTCCCTGTCACCAATCTTTACCGCGACGTTATCATTCCTGCCGAGAAACTTCCCGTCAAGAACTGCGCATATTCAGCCTGCTTCCGTCGCGAGGCCGGTAGCTATGGCAAGGATGTGAGGGGTCTCAACCGTCTGCACCAGTTTGACAAGGTGGAAATCGTGCGCATAGAGAAGCCTGAGAACTCATATGCCGCTCTCGAAGAGATGAAGGACCATGTGCAGGGACTGCTCGAAAGCCTCGGTTTGCCCTGGCACATCCTGCGCCTGTGTGGCGGCGACATGAGTTTCACCTCGGCCATCACCTTTGACTTCGAGGTCTACTCCGCTGCCCAGAAGCGTTGGCTCGAGGTGTCGTCGGTGTCCAATTTCGAGACCTACCAGGCCAACCGCCTCAAATGCCGCTACCGTGGCGAGGACAAGAAAACCCATCTCTGCCACACTCTCAACGGTTCGGCTCTTGCCCTGCCGCGCATCATGGCCGCCCTGCTTGAGAACAACCAGACTCCCGATGGCATCGTGGTGCCCGAATGTCTGCGCAAGTACACAGGCTTTGATATCATCAACTAATCCGGCTTCCCGGACGTTGTAAAAACATAAACAGAATATTTTATGGAAACAACACGTCAAGCCAAAATCTCGCGCCTTCTACAGAAGGAATTGAGTGAAATATTCCGACAGCAGACAGCCAAGACCCACGGTGTGCTGGTGTCGGTGAGTGCCGTCAGGGTTTCGCCAGACCTCAGTGTGGCCAGAGTGTATCTCTCGATCTTCCCGGCCGACAAGTCGCAGGAACTGCTCGAGAGCATCACCAAGAGCGCCAAGACCGTGCGCTATGAGCTGGCCCAGAAAGTGAGGTTTCAGCTCAGAAAGTGCCCGGAGCTGACATTCTATCTCGACGACTCGCTCGACTATATCGAGAATATCGACAGACTGCTACAGAAGTAGTCTCTCCCAAAGTCTACCTTTATTTTCGGCAGGGACGTGCTTCTGCGCGTCTCTGCCGAAACATATTATCTATCTTCCCACTTTCCACAAAACCAATTCTCTCGTCTTGCATAATCTATTGTCACTGCGCATAGCCTTGCGCTATCTGTTCGCCAAGAAAAGTCACTCGGCTGTCAATGTCATCTCCATTATCTCCACTGCCGGGATAGCGGTTGCGTCGATGGCCATAGTGTGTGTGCTGTCTGTTTTTAACGGCTTTTCCGATCTTGCCGCCGAGAGGCAGTCGGCTGTTGGTCCGGACGTGTGTGTCACTCCCCGCGACGGCAAGGTGTTCGACTGTGCCGATTCCCTGGCCTCTGCCGTGGGGAAAGTGCCCGGAGTGAAGATGGTTGCCACAGTGCTTTCCGAACGCGCCCTGGCTGTGTTCGAGGGAGTCCAGATGCCTGTGATGGTCAAGGGCGTTCCGAGTCCCTATTCGGCTGTCTCTTCGATTTCCACTCTTGTCATAGACGGAGTCATGGTCGATGTTCCTTCTGAGGCTCCTGATTCTACGCTCGATTATGCGGTGCTGAGTGTCGGCACCGCCATCAACACCGGTGCGCGCCCATCGCTGGAACGACCGATGGTCCTCACTGTGCCGCGAAGGGTGGGGCGAATCAATCCGGCCTTTCCACTCGGCGCGTTTTCTACGGATACGGTATTTGTGAGCGGTGTCTACCAGACCAATGAGCAGGAGTATGACGAGGACGGTATTCTCATTCCTCTCCATGTCGCCCGCAAGCTCTTCGACTATCCCACCCAGGCCTCGGCTCTCGAGGTGGCCCTGCAGTCCGATGCAGATACCGGCGAGGTTGTTGCTGAGATTGAGAGATTGCTTGGCGGAGGCTTTGTGGTGGCCGACCGTCTGCGCCAGCAGGAGACGGCCTTCCGCATGATAGAGATAGAGAAATGGATCACGTTCCTCATGCTGTTGTTTGTGCTCGTGATGGCGTCGTTCAACATTCTCTCCACCATGTCGATGCTCATTATCGAGAAGGAGGACAATCTGCGTGTGATGCGTTCCATGGGTGCATCGCGTTCGCTTTTGCGACGCATCTTCCTCGACGAGGGGATGCTCATTGCAGTCCTCGGAGGTGCCGTCGGTATAACGGTGGGTGTTGTTCTGTGTATCGTACAGCAGGAGTGGGGGCTGATATCTCTCGGAGGCGACCATTCACAGATGTCGGTAGTGGCCTATCCCTGCCGTCTGCGGGGTGGCGATGTGGCCCTCACGGCCTTGGTCGTGGTGGTCATAGGTTTCATTTCGGGATTCATATCCTCGCGTTCGCTTCCCGAGAAGTAAAAAAACGTCAATCTGTTGCTTTTGTCGTTGACATTCTGTAACTTTGCTTTGTAACTCCAGTCATTATGTCACTAAAGAAAATTCTTTTTGCTTCACTGTTTGCCCTGTCTGCGTCAGTGGCTTATTCCGTGCCTGCAAAGCCCGGTCTGATAACCATGACGCAGTCTGACGGCTCTGAAATCAATGTCCGACTCATAGGCGACGAATTCTTTCACTATTATCTCACTGAGGACGGTTATCTTCTCACCACTCGCGACGGGAATTTCTACTATGCCGATATTGATGCTTCGGGCGCGGTGGTGACGGGAGCCATCAAGGCCGCTCCTGCCACTCTTCGTTCGCCGGAGGCACGTGCGTGGCTCAGCCGCATTGATCGCACACGCGTTGTGTCGGCTATGGATGCAGGGCGACAGAAGGCCCTTGCTTCGTCTGTGCGCAAGATGCCGGCAAGGACTATGGACCCCGATGGTACCTCAGGTGTTTTGCCCGGACGTATTCCCGGCTCCAGCTTTCCGAGCACAGGACGCCAGAAGGGACTTGTGATCCTTGTGAACTACAAGGATGTGAAGATGTCGACCGCTGATGCCCACAATTATTTCTCACGTATGCTCAACGAGCCGGGATTCTCCGACAACGGTGGCACCGGTTCGGCCCGCGACTTCTTCGTGGAATGTTCCGACGGGAAGTTTTTGCCCGAATTTGATGTCTACGGACCTGTGGAGCTTCCACATGAGCGTTCCTACTACGGAGGTAACAACCCGTTTACCGGAGATGACCGCAATGCCCACGAAATGATTATCGATGCCTGTCGCCTGCTCGACGACGAGGTGGACTTCTCGGAGTATGACCGCAATGGCGACGGATATATCGACAATGTATTTGTCTTCTACGCCGGCCGAGGAGAGGCTAACGGTGGCGGAGACGATACTGTGTGGCCCCATTCCTGGCAGATTGAGGCCGGTGGAAAAGGCACATATGTATTTGATGGCGTTGTGCTTGACAGCTATGCCTGCTCCAACGAGCAGGTGCGCGACCGCACTGACGGTGTAGGCACATTTATTCATGAGTTTTCCCATGTGATGGGCCTCCCGGATCTTTACTCTACCAACGGCGGTAGCGCGTTCACGCCAGGCAGTTGGTCGGCGCTTGACTATGGTCCATACAACAACGACGGCCGCACGCCTCCGCTATATGGCGCGTTTGAGCGATGTGCTCTCGGATGGATGACTCCGAATGAGATTACCGGCCCGCTGTCGGCAGTTCTCGAGCCGATATCGAGCAATAGAGCGGGTGTTATCCGGACTTCGTCAGCCAACGAGTTCTTCCTGTTTGAAAACCGTCAGCAGACCGGGTGGGACACCTATATTCCGGGCCACGGTATGCTTGTATGGCACGTTCACTATGTCTCGTCGGCTTGGACCGGGAACTCTGTGAACAACAATCCCACACATCAGTATGTCGATCTTGAGGAGGCCGATGGCATACGTTCGGCTTCCACTCTTGCCGGTGATGCGTTCCCGGGCACCGCAGGTATCACCGAGTTTACCGAGTCGACCACCCCGTCCATGGGTACATGGTCGGGCGAGAAACTCGAACTCCCTGTCACTGACATTACCGAGACCCCCGACGGACTTATAACATTCAATGTGGCAGGTGGTGCCGAGGGCGTTTTCCCGACCACAGAGGCCTACGAAGCCACTGATGTTACCTACAACTCCATGCGCGTGTCGTGGAAGGAAGTGGAGGATGCGCGTTATGCGGTCACTCTTTTCGATGCGGCTACGATGCAGCCCGTGCGTGGTTATGACAAGCTACGTGTCGGCTCGGCCACTTCGGTGGAGTTCACCGGCCTGGAACCCGATACTGAATATGCCTACACTGTATTCGTCGGCAATGACTGGCAATTTGGCGAGCCTTCCGGAATGATGCGTGCCACCACGCGTCCCTTCACTCTCGATCTGCGTCAGGTGGAGGCTCTTTCTGCATCTGATGTTACAGAGACGTCGTTTACAGCCTCGTGGGAATCTCTACCGGGAGTCAGCGATTATCTGCTCAGCGTGTATTCTCACACATCGCCCGAGACAGATGTGGCCGATTGTGATTTCACCGGCAAGACCATCGCTGACGGCTGGACTACTTCGTTTGCCCCTGAATATTCTCCCAACGCCACATTCAGTGGCAATGAGGTACCCGCGCTCACTTTCAAGAAGGGCGGACAGACCCTCATATCGCCCGACTTCAACCGTCCTGTCGCACTCATAAAGTTCTGGATTCTGGGCACCAAGGTCGACGATACCAACAATGTCACAGTCTCTGTCCGTGTGGCCGACGAGTGGGTTGTTGTTGCCGAATGTCCCCTTGTCAAGACCCAGGGCGGAAAGCGTATCACATTGACCGACATTCCCGCAGGGGCTGATGCCGTGAAGTTTGAATATGTACGCGGCACTTCGTTTGGCAATCTCTATCTCGACGATATACACATCGAATGTCACGAGCCGATAGAAAATGTCTATGTTGATGGCTACGACCATCGTCCGCTCGGCACTGAGACTTCGTGGAGTGTGACAGATCTCACCCCCGGCACTACATATTATTATATAGTAGATGCCACTGACGGCTCTCTGTCGGCTATCACCTCTCGAGAGATATCGGTTACACTCCAGGCCGGATCGGGTGTGATAGATATTGCAGCCGATGGTGGAGAGGCCACATTCAGTGCCGGTCGCGGAGTAATTGACGTTCATGGTCTTATCCCCGGTGAGAATGTCATAGTATCAGATTTGCTCGGACGCACAGTGGCTTCTGTCCGTGCGTCTGGCTCTACGCTCACTATTGCCGTTGCTCCGGGGCTCTATATAGCCCGCAGCTCATCCGCCAATGCGGTGAAGCTGTTGGTGAAGTAATGCATCTTGTATTTATAACACTTCTCACGTCTTCCTTACCGCTTCGTTATACGCGGTAAGGAGGACGTGCTTTTTACGAAACAGCACAGCTGCTCTTCTCATAATCGCGAGTTGCAGGTCTGCAATCCCGGAAAATCATCTTTATCAAACACATACGGAATGTGCCAGGACTACAACTGCGCCCTTTCCGATGCACATCTTTTTAATTTGTCTGATAGTGGCAAAATATGTATATTTGCAGATATGCAAACCTTTCTGCCTGTCATATTATCCATTTTAATTCTCGCCATATCTTCCTGTACCTCCCGAAGCGGGAAAGAGGCAGGGCTTGACCGTGCTGAGACGCTCGTCGATTCCCTCCCGACAGAAGCCCTCGCCATCCTCGACTCAATCGCAGTCGATTCAACCGACCCCGCATCCATACGCGCCCGTCACGCCCTGCTAACGTCAATAGCGTTTGACAAGTCATACATCGATCTCACCACCGACTCTATAATTAACATAGCACTCGACTATTACTCTTGTCATCCTAAGGATATTAATAATGTGAAAGCATTATATTATAGAGGTAGGATTGAGGAAAACAAATGTGACATAAACAAGGCTATCCATTACTATGTGAAGGCGGAAAGTAGTGCTAAAGAGATAGGAAGCCATTTTTGGTTAGGACGTATCTATACTCGTATAAGAGCGCTTTTGTGCTCAACATTTTCAGGCCAGGAAGCACTTAAATTTGCCAAGATGGCCCATAATGAGTATGTCCTTTCCGAAGCGTCGGAATATATCCCACATTCGGCTTATGAGGTAGCCATGTCTTATGCAAATGTATTAATGTATGATAAAGCCATAAATGTAGCTGATTCACTGTTGCTTGCCATCAATCAGGATGAGTTGCCGGAATTAAGGAATTATATTTTGTCTTTATTGGGAACATCTCATTTCGCTCTCTGTAACTATGAGGAATCAGTGAATATATACGATCGTCTTTATGATGATAATGACACGGTGTTTTACAACAACGACAGGCACGTCATGATGACATTGTACTCCATGATGAATATGGATGATAAGAGTAGTCTGTTAGAAGAATCCAAACACGATAATATGAATTCTGAGATTCCGGCCTATGAGTATTTATATAAGCAGGGACGATATAAGGAGGCGTATGATGCATTGATGATTCTGACAGATTCAACCGATGCAATATTCGTCAATCTTCAGAGACAGGCTGTATCAAATATACTTCTGATAAACAGAGAGACCGAAATATTCAATAAAAATATAACTCTGGAGCAGACAAGACAGAGGTTTTACTTGATTTTCATACTGTTGATTGTTGCCATTCTCTCAGCGACTGTGATTGTTTATACGCTCAGAAAGACATATGAGCTAAAAGAAATGAATTTAAGACTCAAGAGTGATGCATATATGTCTCAAGTCTCAACGCTTTTAGAAGAAAAGGAAGTCCGGGACTTTAAACTACGGACTATTGTTGATGAAAAGAACAGTATCGAGCAGGAGCAAGCTAAGCTTTTAGAAAGAATTCATATACTTGTTGCGGACAAATACTATGTGATTGATGACCTTGTCAGTTCATACTATCTGCATTATGGACAAAAAAACGAACAAAAGAAGATAACTGATAAGATAAAGAAATATATTTCAGATATAAGTCTAAAAGGGAAAGAACTGCGTGCAATCGAAGAGCATTTTAATATTCATTGCAATAATGTGTTTAAAAATTTGCGTAGTGAACCGGCCAATCTTTCCGACATAGATATAGCGCTTGCTATTTATATTGCGTCAAAGTTTTCAACCAATACTATCTGCCTTTTGCTTGATGAAAAAGTAGATGTAATTTATAATAGGAAATCGCGTCTAAAGAGGAAACTCAATGCACTGAATACTCCTGATTCCAAGCTGTTATTGAAACTAATGGATTAATCGATTGAGAATCAGCATTGTAGATTAGTTATATTTATAACAGCTTGATAATCAATAAATTGGTGGATAATTATGGCTGTGATAGATTTTAAAATCTATCACAGCCATAATTATTTGATTTACAGGATTGTATTGCTCGTTTGTGATAGGTTTTATAAGCTATGTAACAACTGAGATCTAATTATTTTATCATAATTTTGCTGTTGTAAAATCTAATGTAAAACCAATAACTTTTGTCAATGAGGAATTTTATTTTTAGTATTGTCGCAATTCTATTGTTTAGTCTTATGCCTTCCCAATCGGTCAGAGCTGAGACTGCTCAAGCGATGAGTCAATAGTCAGTACCACTGCTCAAGATACCAAGATGCAGACCTCGTCATCAGGTTGCTATCAAATGCTTCAAAGACTATGTTTTTTCGCTTCTCTACATTACAAACGTTGATGACGGAGGTTTTGCCATCGTAGCAGCAGAACGTAAATTTCAAATAAATACGGACCTCATACAAAAATATTATAGCTTGTAAAGTTATAATTACTATAAAAATTCTATAAATTTGCACATACTACATCACTAACAATTAAACCGGAATATCATGATGAAAAAACTCATTATCCTTGCATTGTGTATCGGGGCGCTTGCCGTGTCGTCCTGCGGCTCGTCGGACGAGCCGGGCACCGGCGGGACAGAAAAAGTCGAGCCCGCCCTGCCCATAGAGCTGACCGCAACCCAGGCAAGAATGGTGGACGGGTACAATAAGTTCGCCCTCAATCTAATGAGGGAGACAATAAAGTCCGAGCTGAAAGAGAACCCCAACACGCTTGTGTCGCCCATGAGTATGGAGATGGCTCTGTCGCTTCTTGCAAACGGAGCCGACGGCGAGACCCTCCATGAGCTTGCATCCCTGTTGGGGATTGACGGAAAGGACCTTCCGGAGCTAAACGCCCTTAACCGCCGCTTCCTCGACCTGCTTCCGGAAATAGACTCCAGGACGAGGCTGTCGATGGCCAACTCGGTGTGGAGCACATCCGGCGCCGTGCTTCCGTCATATACCGCGAAAATGGCCAAGGCCTATGATGCCGAGGCAATGCAGCTCGGCGGGAGCGGGGAGGACTCACGCAGAAGAATCAACTCGTGGATAGAGGAGAAAACAGACGGTATGATAAAGGATATGCTCCTGTCGGCTCCACAGGGCCCCGTCGTGCTCACCAACGCGTTGTATTTCAGATCCGTGTGGAATGTCCGGTTTGACAGGAAACTGACAAAGCCTGCGGAGTTCACCTGCCAGGACGGCACAAGGAGCAGGGTGCAGATGATGGATTCGGGCGACAACGCTGTGAGTGTGTCAGAGACCGTGAATGCGAGCGTCATTGACCTGCCCTATGGCAACGGCGCATACATGATGCACGTCGTCCTGCCGCACGAAGGAATCGAACTTGCCAACGTTGTGGGGAATCTTACGGTGGAAGACCTTCTGTCCGACCGGGGCAAGACGCCGGCAGGTGTGCGTCTGCCACGGTTCGACCTGGGTTCCAGCCATGAGATGAAGGACGTCGTTGCTGCGATGGGGGCAAAGTCAGTCTTCCACGACGCCGATCTGTCAAAGATGCTTGACGGTGGCGAAGCGGTCGGCTCCATACACCACAACTGCCACATAACCGTCGACGAGTATGGCTCTGAGGCTGCCGCGGCAACGGTGATAGACATCTTCGGATCGACACAGGGGAGCAATACGGTCAGACCCGCCGTGCTGGAGGTCAACCGTCCGTTCATGTTTGTCATAAACGAACAGAGCACCGGGGCCATTCTCTTCATGGGAAATGTGTCGGAACTTGCAGGGGAATAATTCACTATTAGGAATATGAAGAATATGAATACCAGATTTTTATCGGCGTTCCTTGCGGCATCTGTCTTGACCGGGTGCTCGTCGGACGAGCCGGGAAACGAAAACGGGAGCAATCCGAGACAGGCGATAGA
>CAJUGS010000038.1 GCA_910586305.1 uncultured Duncaniella sp. | reverse complement strand
CAACGACCCCCTGATTAACAGTCAGGTGCTCTAACCAACTGAGCTACTGAAGCAGATTTTTCGTTTTGCGTTGCAAAAGTACGACTAAAATTTGAACTTTGCAAATCTTTTTGCAAAAAAGTGAAATATTTATTTACCGGATAGGCTAAAATACCTTTTGCACACTCCTTCCGCGACATGGGGGAATTGATTTTTGCTTTTCAACGAATAATTCGTATATTTGCAGTCTATGAGACTTGTAATCCAACGTGTAAGCGAGGCCTCGGTCGACATAGGCGGATCGCGCCACAGCGAGATAGGCCCGGGCTTGGCTGTGCTTGTAGGCGTGGCCGAGGGTGACACCCCCGACGATGCCCGCTGGCTCGCCTCAAAAACTGTGGCCATGCGCATATTCGCCGACGACCAAGGGGTGATGAACCGCTCGGTAGCCGACACCTGCGGCGAGATACTCGCCGTCAGCCAGTTCACGCTCAACGCCTCCACACGCAAGGGCAACCGGCCCAGCTATATCCACGCCGCCGGCCACGACCTTGCGGTGCCTCTCTACGAGCTTTACTGCACCGAGTGCTCCCGCCTGCTCGGACGCGAGGTGAAACGCGGAGTGTTTGGCGCCGATATGCAGGTGGCGCTCGTGAACGATGGCCCCGTCACTATTGTTATAGATTCAAAGCTACGTGAATAACCACACCGACATACCTGCCCCATCCTGCATCTCCGACCTTCAGCACGAGGTGGACCGCTGGATTACGACCGTGGGAGGAGGATACTTCTCGCCACTCACCAACGCCGTAATCCTGGCCGAAGAAACAGGCGAGGTGGCCCGCATCATGGCCCGGAGATATGGCGACCAGAAAGCAAAGCCTACCGACAACGCGTCGCTTGCCGACCTCTCGGACGAGCTTGCCGACCTGCTGTGGGTGCTCACCGCGATAGCCAACCAGACGGGAATAGACCTCGCAGAGGCTGTCAGAAAGAACTTTGAAAAGAAATACACCCGCGACCTGCTCCGCTTCAAGACAGATGACGGACACGCGGATATTGAAACGTTATAATCATCTTAAACCACAAAGACCCATGGACAAATATAACCAGGCTATTGCCGACAGCCGCGTCACCACAGACGACGCAGCAGTGTCAGCCAAGGTTGCAGAGATTCTCGAAAAGCATCTCGAAGAGAACCGCCGCCCCGAAGTGCTTCGCCGCTGCTTCAACTCCATCGACCTCACCACACTGAAATCTACAGATTCCCAGCGTTCGGTGGCCGACTTCGTGGAGAGAGTCAACGCTTTTGAGAACGAGCATCCCGACCTTCCGCCCGTGGCTGCCATCTGTGTATATCCCAACTTCGTGCCCATCGTGCGCACCGTCCTTGATGTCAGCGAGGTAGAAATCGCAGCTGTGGCCGGATGCTTCCCCTCGGCCCAGAGCTTCATAGAGGTGAAGGTGGCCGAGATAGGACTGGCTGTCGAGGCCGGAGCCGACGAAATCGATGTGGTACTCCCCCTCGGCGACTTCTTCGACAAGGACTACGAGGAAGTGTGCGACCAGCTCACCGAGATGAAACACTCGTGCCGCGACTCGGCGTGCAAGGTCATACTCGAGACAGGCGCGCTCAAGACTGCCGAGAATATCCGCAACGCCTCGGTGCTCGCCCTCTATTCCGGAGCCGACTTCCTCAAGACCTCCACAGGCAAGGAAGTGGCCGGAGCATCGCTCGATGCCGCCTACATCATGTGTGAGTGCATCAAGGAGTATTACGAGAAGACCGGACGCATGGTAGGCTTCAAGGTTGCCGGCGGCGTGGCCACGACCGACGATGCTCTCAGCTACTACACAATCGTGCGCGAGGTGCTCGGCGACAAGTGGGTGGAGACAAACGAATACTTCCGAATCGGTGCATCCCGACTGGCCAACAACCTGCTGGGCGACATCCTCGGAACCGAAACAAAATTCTTCTAAAAAACAAACCCTTAAAGGGCCGGCCGTCCCGAACAGACAATCTGCCACCGGGAGGCCGGCCATCTTCTTACCTTTTTCACACTCTATGCATTACTGGATAGTAATCAACAACGAGCAGCGCGGACCTCTCACTGTCGAGCAGCTCAGAATCTTCCCGGAGTTCGGCCCATCCACACCGGTGTGGCGACAGGGACTGGCCGACTGGACCACAGCCGGACAGCTTCCGGAGGCCGCCGAAATCTTCGGCCCTGTCAGCACCGAACCTCGCCACATCCCGGGTCCGGCACCCGAGCCGGCCTATACCGCCTACGAGACCGTCAGCGCATCTCCAGCCTCCGGCACCCGCATCAATCCGGCCGTATCCCCCGAGTCAGAGCGTCCCGAGATGCCCCCTACCTATCTCGTATGGGCCATCATCACCACTCTGTGCTGCTGCATCGTCACAGGAATAGTGGCCATAGTCTACGCGTCCAAGGTGTCTCCGCTCTATAACCGCGGTGACTTCGCAGGCGCGCAGAAAGCCTCCGAGCGCGCCGGATGGTGGGTGGTAGTCTCTTTCGTGGCCGGTCTCATCTGGACACCATTCTATACACTCTACTCCCTGCTCACAGCCTCGGTGTGACATCGTTCAGACCATTGGCTGTGACCGGAGGCATCACGGCGGCACTCCTGCTCGCAGCGCTCTACTTCTATTTCGACCCCGCCGGGTCGGTATGGTTTCCGAAATGTCCCTTTCTGGTAATCACCGGCCTCCAGTGTCCGGGATGCGGTTCCCAGAGGGCCATCCACGCCCTTCTCCACGGTGATATCACCACCGCCTGGCACACCAACGCTCTCTTCATACTCGAGCTTCCGCTCATCCTCCTCCTTTTCCTTGTATGGGGCCTGCGCCACCGATATCCGTCACTGCGCCGCCTCCTAAGCGCCCGACCATTCATTCTCACTCTATTAACGCTGATAGTTCTTTGGACGATAGTCAGAAACATCGTGCATATATGACCAAGACCTACCTCACACGCGGCATCTCGCTGAGGGTCATCCTCTTCATTGCAGCCGTCGCCCTTCTCGTCTACTTCCTTCCGCGCACAGACAAGAACCACTTTGTCTACGAAGTAAACCGCCCGTGGAAGTATGCCCTGCTGACAGCACCCTTCGACATCCCCGTCCACCTCGACTCGGTGAGCGCGGCAAGGGTGAAGGACTCGATTGACGCCTCGTTCGAGCCCGTGTTCAAGCGCGACCTGGCCATGGAGAAGACAGCCATTTCCGACTATACCACCCGCCTCAACTCCGCCCAGGGACTCAACATCACCCCAAGCCAGAAGAACCAGATTATCAAAGCCATCAGGCAGATCTATGAGAACGGCATCGTGAGCCCCGACATCTACGCCAAAATCGAGTCGGGCGAGCTACCTTCCGTGAGATTCGTCCACGACAACGTGGCCATCTCCCTTCCCACCGCCTCCTATCTCTCCGCTTTCCGGGCCTATGAGCATCTCGACTCGCTCTTCAAGGACCGCGAGGTGCGCTCGGCACTCTCGGCCACACGCCTGTCCGACCTGCTCCAACCCAATATCTCTCTTGACACCGTGACCACCCGCCGCCTGCTCGACGACAGCTACATGATGGCTATGGCCCCCATCGATGTCAAGCAGCAGGGCGAGCGCATAGTCGACGAGGGCGAGCTGGTCACCCCCATGATAGCCACCATCCTCGACACATATGAGGAGATGGCCGAGGAGCGCGCCGGCGGACAGCTGAGCCAGCACCACTATCCGGCATTAGGACAGACACTCTATCTCATCATACTCCTGGCCGCCTTATATGGCTATCTGTACTTCTTCCGTCCGAAATTCTTTGCCGACGACCGTACCACCACGTTCCTCATGTCGTTCGTCGTGTTCTTCGCCCTCTTTGCCTTTGCCATGGACGCGGGATTCCATATGGGCTTCTACATAGTCCCGTTCACTATGGTCCCCATCATGATAGTGGTGTTCCTCGACTCGCGGACAGCCTATTTCTGCCACATCATCGAGGTTCTCATCTGTGCCCTCATAGCCACGTCGCCTCTTGAATTCGTGTTCATGCAGCTCATAGCCGGCATCGTGGCCATCGACTCTCTCAAGGACCTGTCGCGCCGCAGCCAGCTGCTCCGCACAGCCGGATTCATCTTTCTGGCCTACTCACTCTCCTACATCTCCATCGAGGTGATGCAGACCGGCACCCTGGCCGACGCACAGCCGAGAGTGTTTGGCGCACTGGGCGTCAACGCCATTCTCATATCGTTCAGCTACGTACTCATGTTCCTTCTGGAGAGAATCTTCGGATTCACATCGCGCGTGACACTCGTCGAGCTTGCCGATACCAACAACCCCCTTCTGCGCGAACTGTCGGAGAAGTGTCCCGGCACATTCAACCACTCCATGGCCGTGAGCAACCTCGCATCGGAGGCCGCAGTGCGCATCGGAGCCAATGTACAGCTTGTCCGCACGGGTGCCCTCTACCACGACATAGGAAAAATCAAAAATCCGGCCTTTTTCACCGAAAACCAGCACGGTGTGAACCCCCACGACGTGCTCGACCCGATGCAGAGCGCGAGGATAGTGACCGACCATGTACGCGACGGTCTCACCATGGCCGAGAAAGCCAAACTGCCGGTGGCCATACGCAATTTCATAGCCCAGCACCACGGAGCAGGAAAGGCTCGTTACTTCTACAACACATATGCCAACGCCCACCCGGGCGAGGAGATTGACGAACGCCCGTTCTCATATCCGGGCCCCGACCCACAGAGCCGCGAGACATCGCTCCTCATGATGGCCGATGCCATCGAGGCTGCTTCGCGCTCCATGACCGACCACACTCCCGAAGCCATCACAGCCCTGGTCAACAAGATAATAGACGCGCAGATAGCCGAAGGGCTACACAACCAGTCGCCCATCTCGTTCCGCGACGTGAGCCTTATAAAGGACTCATTCATACAGCGTCTGCGCACCATGTACCACTCGCGCATATCCTACCCGGAGCTGAAAAAACAGTAGACCCTAAATTCTTTTCCTAACATTCCCTATCATCAAACACTTTATGTACAGATTCTCATCCCTACTTATTGCCGCAGCCATCGGCACATCGTCACTCTCGGCCTACACCCCGGTGTCGATTCCGGTGATTCCGCCCGACCCGGCCCTCGAAAAGAAAGTGGCCGAGAAAGTAGCAACCATGACTCTCGAGGAGAAAATCGGCCAGATGACCCAGCTGCAGGCCGACATACTCGGCAATACCGATCCCGACGGACGGTTCCATCTATCGCAGGCCAAGATGGACTCCGTGATAGGTGTCTATAAGGTGGGCTCTTTCCTCAACACTCCCGGCGGAGTGGTGCAGACCGCGGCACAGTGGGACGAAATCATACCCGTGATACAGGAAGCCTCCATGAGGCTCATCGGCATCCCCACCATCTATGGTCTTGACCAGAACCACGGAGCTACCTACACTGCCGACGGCACCTTCTTCCCGCAGAATCTCAACGTTGCAGCATCGTTTGACACTGACAACGCCCTGCGCGCTGCCGAAATCACAGCCTACGAGACCCGTGCCTCCGACTGTCCGTGGACCTTCTCCCCCACCCTCGACCTCGCACGCGACCCACGCTGGCCCCGATTCTATGAAAACTACGGCGAAGACCCGCTGGTCAACGCCCTCATGGGAGCAGCAGCCGTGAGGGGCTTCCAGGGACCCGACCCCAACCACGTGGGCCCCGACCACATAGCAGTGTCCGTGAAACACTTCATGGGCTACGGCTCCCCGTTCTCGGGCAAAGACCGCACACCGGCCTGGATTTCGCCCTCCGAACTGCGCGAGAAGCACTTCGCTCCCTATCTGGAGGCTGTGAAGAACGGAGCTCTCACCATCATGGTCAACTCCTCTTCGATCAACGGTCTGCCCGTCCATGCCAACACCGAACTGCTCACCGGCTGGCTCAAGAACGACCTGCAGTGGGACGGCCTCATAGTGACCGACTGGGCCGACATCAACAATCTCTACACACGCGAGAAAGTGGCCAAGGACAAGAAAGACGCTATCCGCATTGCCATCAACGCCGGCATAGACATGGCGATGGAGCCGTATGACACGGACTACTGCACCCTGCTCAAGGAGCTTGTGGAGGAGGGCCTCGTGGCACAGAGCCGCATCGACGATGCCGCTGCCCGCGCGATACGCCTCAAATACCGACTCGGGCTCTTCGAAACTCCCGACACTTATCTCAAGAACTATCCGAAATTCGCCTCAAAGGAGTTTGCCGACGACGCCCTCCGAGTGGCCGGAGAGACCATGGTGCTCCTCAAGAACGACGACTCCGTCCTCCCTCTTCGCCAGGGCACACGCATACTCGTCACAGGCCCCAACGCCAACTCCATGCGCTGTCTCAACGGCGGCTGGAGCTACTCATGGCAGGGTGAGGTGGCCGACAAATATGCCGGAGACCACAACACCATCTTCGAAGCCCTGCAGCAGAAGTTTGGCAAGACCTCCGTCACCCTCTTCCCCACGGTAGAATACATGGCACCTCCCGCATCCTGGACCGACGAGCAGCTCGTCAGACCATTTGCCGAGGCCGTGGCGGCTGCCGCAGACTATGATGTGATCGTGGCCTGCATAGGCGAGAACTCCTACTGCGAGACTCCCGGCAACCTCACCGACCTTCATCTCTCGCCACTCCAGCGCGACATGGTCAAGGCACTTGCCGAGTCGGGCAAACCCATAGTCCTCATCCTCAACGAAGGCCGTCCGCGCATCATAGCCGACATCGAACCTCTTGCCAAAGGCGTGGTAGACATCATGCTCCCTGGCAACTTCGGTGGCGACGCACTCGCTTTGCTCCTGGCCGGCGACACCAACTTCTCGGGCCGCCTCCCGTTCACCTATCCCCGCGAGATCAACTCGCTCGTGACCTACGACTACAAGACCAGCGAGGAAGTGGGACGCATGGAAGGAGCCTACGACTACGACGCCCGCGTCAACGTGCAGTGGCCCTTCGGCTATGGCAAAAGCTACACCAACTATGAGTATTCCGACCTGAAAGTTGACAAGAAAGAGTTCAATGCCTCGGACATCCTCACAGTCAGTCTCCTCGTCACCAACACCGGCAACGTACACGGCAAGGAAGCTGTTCTGCTCTACTCCTCCGACCATGTGGCCTCACTTGTGCCCGACAACAAGCGACTGCGCGCATTCTCCAAAATCGCGCTCATGCCGGGCGAGACACGCAAGGTGGAATTCAAGCTCCCGGCTTCCGACCTGGCGTTTGTCGGCGCCGACGGTCTCTGGCGGCTCGAAGAGGGCGACTTCACCCTCACAGCCGGCTCGCTCAGCATACCCGTGAGCTGCACCTCGACCACGGTGTGGCCGACACCAAATATCTAAAACCGTCTGAACGCGACAGAAGTCACGGGACACACATCCCGTGACTTCTATCGCTTATACCTTATATCTTACCACCCGGCACCCACACCCCACCATCCCGCAATGTTTCGCTTGATTCTGGCAGCCGTGATGCTGCTGCCTATGGCCGCATCGGCCATCACTCCCACATGGGGAGTAGACTTCGAATCGGTATTCGACAATTCCGAGGGCGACGCGACCCACGCCGACTCAAAGACATTCTTTTTCACCCGCCTAGCTCCTGAAGCAGGACTGAGAATCAACTCGCGCAACCGTATAGCAGCCGGAGTCGTATGGTTCCAGCCCATCGGCTGCGAATGGGACGGCCACCGGCTGTCGCCGACAGTCTACTATCGCTATGAGTCGGCCACCTGGAGGTTCTCGATGGGTATGTTTCCACGCCGTCAGCTTCGTGAGGAGATGCCCTCATTCCTGTGGAGCGACTCTTTGTCCTACACACAGGCCAACATACGCGGCGCGCTTGTGCAATGGGTGGGCGAAAAGGGATTCGTGGACGCCTATATTGACTGGAGAGGTATGCAGTCCGACAAGCGTCGCGAGGCGTTTGCCGTCGTGGCCCACGGACAGTGGCACCCGCGGGCCGGCTCCTTCTTCACCGGCGCACATCTGATGATGAACCACCTGGCCCGACGAAAGAATGACGTGGAGGACCTCGACGGAGTGGTGGACAATTTCATTGCCAACCCCTATGCAGGCGTCAACCTCACCGGCTCCACTCCTCTCGACTCCTTGCAACTGCGCGTCGGCCCGGTCTTCGGACTCGACCGCGACCGCAAGTTTGACCGCTCCTGGCGAACATCGGCAGGAGCATGGGTAGAGATAACGGCCAAATGGAAATGGGTGGGTATAAAGAATTCATTCTATGCCGGAGGACGGCTGTGCCAGCTATATCCCCGCTACGGCTCACTGCTCTACCAGGCCGAGCCTTACTATCAGTCAAGCCTCTACAACCGCACTGACATCTATATCTATTTTCTACGGCGCGGCCCGGTGAGCCTCACAGGCGCGCTCGACTTCCATGCCACAACCGAGGCCTTCCAGTTCAACCAGCGACTCATGCTCACCGTCACCTTATGAGATGGCGCAGTGCCTCGAGCGGACGGTAAAACAGCATTCTTGGTCCTGAGAAACGCATCACTTTTCTCATTCTCTCCCTCATGGATGGGGAGTAGCAGTGTATAGCGCACGAACGGCACGATGGCTTTCTCTCCCCGTGGGGACACCTGTCGAGCCTGGCACAGGCATAGTCTATGAGTTCCCGACACTGCCCGCACAGCTCCTTGTTGCCTTCCCGGCGACGACAATAGAGCGCCACCATCATGGCTACGGTGTGCTTTTCCCTCTCGAGGCGGGTCATTAATGAAAGGCGATGATGAGCCACGAGGATATCGACATATATATCACCATGCCGATGATGTCGTTGGTGATGGATATGAACGGGCCTGTGGCAAGTGCGGGATCAATCTTGAGTTTTTCAAGCATAAGAGGCACAAACGTGCCGAATACCGAGGCAAACATCACCACGCAGAAAAGCGATATGGACACGGCGAACGTGGTCACCTGGTGGCCGTGGCCTATGGTGAGGAAATTATAGATGAAAACGAGCATGGCTATTATGGAGCCGTTGAGCAGGCCCACGCCGAGTTCCTTGAGAAGCTGTCGGCCCGACTTACGTATATCGAGCGAGCCGTTGGCGAGACCCTGCACCACGATGGCCGACGACTGTGTGCCCACATTGCCACCCGTTCCGCCTATGAGGGGAATGAAGAGCGCCAGGGCCGGATCGACTGTGAAACCGCCCTCGAATTTTCCGAGAATGAAGGAGTTGCACAGACCGCCTATCATTCCTATGAGCAGCCAGGGGAGTCGTGCCTTTGTCTGGGCAAAAAGTTTGTCGTCGCTCTCCACGTCGCCCGAGAGACCAGAAGCCAGCTGGTAGTCACGCTCGCTTGAGTCGCGCACCTTGTCCATCACGTCGTCGACGGTGATTCGTCCGAGCAGACGGCCTATCGAGTCGACCACGGGCATCGCCACAAGGTCATATTTCTCGAAGTCAAGAGCCACATCATCTATAGGCGTGTCGGCCTTCACGGCCACGGGATCGTCCTCCATCACGTGCTTTATTTTCGACACGTTGGGGTGGGTGATGAGCTTCTTGAGCGGAAGAGTGCCACGCAGACGGTCTTCATTGTCCACCACGTAGACGTAGTAGACCTCGTCCATCTCCTCGGCCTGCATCCTCATCTGCTTGATGCACTCGGGCATACTCCAGTTCTCGTTGACCACGATCATCTCCGTACCCATGAGACCGCCCGCCGTGTCCTCGTTATACTTGAGAAGGTCGATAATGTCGCCGGCCTGTTCCACGTCGTCGATGTGGGAGAGAATCTTCTCTCGCTCCTCCTCGTCGAGTTCCTGAATCACGTCGACGGCATCGTCGGTATCAAGGTGTTCTATCTGTTTGGCGATATCCTCGGCATCCATACCTGCCAGGAGGTGTGAACGCTCGTCCTCGTCAAGCTCCATGAGCACGTCGGCCTGCATCTCCTCGTCGAGAAGCAGGAATAGATACTCGGCCTCGTCGATATCGAGGTCGCGATAGAGTTCGGCTATGTCGGCGGGGTGGAGGTCGCTGAGTTCATCGCGGGCCGCCTCGTCAGCGCGGTCCTCTATGATTTTGTGGAGATGGGCTAAGTATTCGGGGGTAAACTCTTTCATTGCCGTCGGGTGGTGTTATCCTTTTGATTGCCGGATGAGCTTTGTCAGCTCTACAAACTGCTCCACCGACAACTGCTCGGGGCGCAGTGACAACAACGGATGGTCGGGCAACGGGACTCCCGCGGGAAAGAGCCCTTTCACGGAATTGCGCAGGGTCTTGCGACGCTGGCCGAAAGATGTCTTGACAACTGTCTTGAAGAGATGTTCGTCGCACCCGAGGTCGGTGACCCCGTTGCGTTTCATTATGATTACACCGCTCTTCACCTTTGGCGGCGGATTGAACACGTGCTCATCGACCGTGAAGAGATATTCCACGTCATACCAGGCCTGTAACAACACACTGAGTATGCCGCGGGCCTTGGTTCCCTCGCGGGCGGCAAGACGCTCGGCCACCTCCTTCTGGAGCATTCCGGAACACACCTCGACAAGATCCTTGTAGTCGAGCACGTGGAAGAATATCTGCGAGGAAATGTTGTAGGGATAGTTGCCTATTACGGAGATCTTTTCGGCTCCGGCAAACACCCCGGCAAGGTCGAGCTTCAGGAAGTCGGCATCGAGTATTCGTCCCGACAGCTCGGGATAGTTGTATCGAAGATATTCGATGCTCTCGCCATCGATCTCGGCCACCTTCACATTGTGGCCCGACGCTATGAGATACTTGGTGAGCACACCCATTCCGGGCCCTACCTCAAGTACCGGGAGAGACCGGTAAGGGTCAAGGGTAGCGGCTATGCGCGCCGCCACCGACTCGTCCTTGAGGAAATGCTGCCCCAGGGCTTTCTTGGGCTTGACAAGGCCCCCTCTGCTGGAATCGTGTACTTTCATAACATCTGCAAAAATAGCAAAAATCCGGCGAAACACAAAAATATCCGCTCAGTCGTGTCTACAGACATTTCTGAAGCCTATTGTGGGCCGTTTCTAACGGGATGCGGAGGTTTACATTTGTAAATCACGGCCCGATTGAATATGAATGCATTATAAGTACAAGGTAAAATTTTTTTTAAGAATTGGGTCAACGTGAGTTTAGATTTGCAAATTATTTAGTAACTTTGGGGTCTTAATTGTCCACCATACACTATTGAGAGCTCAAAGATGGAAAGCCAAGTCTACCATATCCCCGCTCTGCTGCCCGAGACTCTGGCGGCTCTGGACGTGCGTCCGGGCGGTATCTATGTCGACGCCACCTATGGCGGAGGCGGTCACTCACGCGCCATCGCCGAGCTTCTCGACCCCGGCAAAGGAGGGCATCTCTACTCCTTCGACCAGGACCTCGACGCAGTGGAGCGCGCTCCGAAAGACGACAGCCGATTCACAATGGTCTACTCCAACTTCCGCTTCATCACCAACTTCATGCGCTACTACGACGTGGAGAGTGTCGACGGTGTTCTGGCCGACCTCGGCGTGTCGTTCCACCACTTCGACTCTCCCGAGCGCGGCTTCTCATTCCGCGCCGACGGCCCTCTGGATATGCGCATGAACCGCTCGGCCGGACGCCCGGCCTCGGCTCTGCTTTGTGAAAGCGATGAGGAGAAGCTGGCCGACCTGTTCAAAATCTACGGCGAGCTGCCACAGGCGCGCCGTCTGGCCCGCGCCATCGCCAAGGCCCATGCCGCAGGTGAGGACTTCGCCACCGTCAGCGCCCTGCTCACAGTGGTGAGACCGTTCATCGACCCGCGCAAGGAGAAGAAAGAACTCGCACAGGTGTTTCAGGCTCTGCGCATAGAGGTCAACGACGAGATGGGAGCGCTCAAGGAGCTTCTCACAGGCGCGCTCAGAGTGCTCCGCCCCGGCGGACGACTCGCCGTGATAACCTACCACTCGCTGGAGGACCGCATGGTGAAGAACTTCTTCAAGACCGGCGACTTTGCCGGAAAGGTGGACAAGGACTTCTACGGACGCGTCAACGCTCCACTGAAACCGCTCGGCAACCGCCCCGTCACTCCATCGGACGAGGAGATAGACCGCAATCCTCGCTCACGAAGCGCGAAACTGCGTGTGGCCGTGAAACTATAAGATCCCCATTCACTCTCTCTACTCGAAATGGCTAAGAAAACAAAGAAATCAAAAGGGGCCCCGAGAAAGCCCTCATTCATATACCGCCTATTCCACGGCACCCTCTTGTCGAGCGACTTTTTCGCACGACACTGGCTCCCCACACTGTTGTTTATCCTGGTGATGATGGTCTACATCACCACCAAATACACCTGCAAGACCAACCTTGAGAAGATAGCAGCCCTGGAGAAAAAACTCGAAATCGTAGAAAACGAGCGCTCACGCGAACGCTCGGCTTTCATGAGCCGCATCCGCGAGACTTCCATGCAGCAGCTTGTTGACTCGCTTCACCTCAATCTGAGCGTGCAGCCCCAGCCACCCTATAAAATCCCCAGAAAGTAAAGAGCCATGGCGTCTAAGAACGACAACCGCAGTAACATTCTCTTCCGCTATGCCATCATAGTGTTCTGGATTCTTGTCCTCTCGACTGCAATCATAGTGAAGCTGAGCGAGACCACCGTGGTGAATGCCGACAAGTGGAACGAGAAAGCCAACAAGATACTCCTCCAGACCAGCGAGATCATCCCTCCGCGCGGCAACATACTTGCCGCCGACGGCAGCGTCCTGGCCACCAACCTCAACTTCTACACCGCCCGTATGGACTACAGGGCAGAGAAGTTCAATGCCGCACACCTGCGCGAAGATATCGACGAACTGGCCAAACAGCTGGCCGCCAACTTCCCGACCCGCAACGAAAGGCAGTGGAAACGCCATCTGCTGGCTCCGCTCGACAAGATGCCCTCCAAGCGCCCGCGAGCCTACAAGCTGCTCAGCGGCCTGTCTCACGCCGACATGGAACTCATCAAGACCATGCCCTACTTCAAACGAGGCAACCGCAACCGCACAGGTCTCACTTTCGAGCAATACATGAAGCGGTTCAACCCCTACGGCAATATGGCGCGACGCTCCATAGGCGGTGTGGGCGAGACCACCGAGAGCCGTGAGATCCACGGTATTTCCGGACTGGAGAAGGCTCTTGACTCCCTCTTGTACGGACGGGCCGGAACAGCGCGCAAGATTGCACTCACAAAGAAAATCACCGATTCGCCCGTGGTGCCCGCCGTGCCCGGATGCGATATCGTCACAACCATCGATATCAATATGCAGGATATCGTGGAGAACGAGCTGAACAACGTGCTTGACAGTTGCGGAGCCGAGTGGGGCGTGGCCGTACTCATGGATGTCAAGACCGGCGACATCAAGGCCATATCCAACCTCGAGCTGAACCCGCGCGGACCCGGATATATCGAGGCCCGCAACCGCGCCGTGATGGGCTATGAGCCTGGCTCGGTGGTGAAGACCCTCTCAATGATGATAGCTGTGGAGGACGGCGTCATAACCGACTTTGACGAGATGCTCCCCACCGGCTCGGGATGGGCCTATGCCGGAGGACGCCCCATCACAGACGCACACTACTCGGCCGCTATCCGCGCCGGCGATGTGCTGGAACAGTCGTCCAACATAGGTATGGCTCGAATAATGACACGGAAATACGACGAGCATCCCGGCGGATTCTACTCTCGCCTGAAGGAGCTGGGATTTCTCGACCCTATGAACACAGGCATAGCCGGCGAGGTACCTCCGCGCATAGACTCGGTGGCCGCCGACCGCGGAGGACGAATAGCACTCTCACGCCAGTGTTACGGATACGCCACAGAGATACCGCCACTCTACACCCTGGCCATCTACAACGCCATAGCCAACGACGGAGTGTTCGTGAAGCCCCGCCTGGTCAAGGAGCTGCGCGGCACCATCGACTCGGTGCTGCCACCCGCCTATATGGGCAACGGCAAGGCCTGCTCGCCCAAGACAGCGAAAATCTTGCGCGAGATGCTAACCAACGTGGTGTGGGGCGAACACGGCACCGGACGCTTCCTGCGCAACGGCGTGGTGAGGATAGCCGGAAAGACAGGCACCTGCTACATGATTGAGAACGGAGCCTACAACACATCGAAAAAACGACTGGCCTTCTGCGGATTCTTCCCCGCCGAAAGTCCCAAATATTCCTGCATGGTGCTCACCTGCCACCCCACGAAGAACTTCTTCGGCGCGGCAACCACCTCGGGCCAGGTGCTCCGCAACATAGCCATGAAGCTCTATTCGAGAGGTTTGCTCGGCAACTCGTCGGAATATGCCTCGTCCATGTCCTCTTCGGACGGACCGACCTTCTACGCCACACGCGGAGAAGACCCGTTCAAGAAACTGCGCGGACCACTCGCCATCCCCAAGGGGAAGAATATCAAGAGTCCGTCGGCAGTGCGTTCGGGAGTGCCCGATGTGAGGGGACTGAGCGTGCGCGAGGCGGTGGTGACTCTCGAGAGCGCGGGCTACAACGTGAAGTTCACCGGCTCGGGATTCGTCCACACCCAGTCGCCATCGCCCGGCACTCTGGCGGGACGCGGGGCAGTGATAAACCTCGCACTCACAAGATAGCGGCAACCGCTGACCGAACGACATATTTTCACATCATATCCTTCCTACTTCCACTACTAAACACAACTATATAATCCAATGCTTCTCAACCATCTGCTTTCAATTCTCGACACCGAGGAAACCATAGGCTCAGACCTCAAAGAGATAACATCAGTGACCGCCGACTCTCGCCGGGTACAGGAAGGGACACTCTTCGTGGCCGTGCCAGGAGTGAGCGTTGACGGCCACGACTTCATCGGGAACGCCGTGGCCGCCGGTGCCACCGCCGTGGTGTGCGAGCGTCTGCCCGAACGCCTCGAGAGCATGGTGACATATATTAAGGTGGCGTCGAGCGCGGTGGCACTCGGATATATCGCATCGCAGTGGTGGGACAATCCCTCACGCAAGCTCCACCTCGTGGGAGTGACCGGGACCAACGGCAAGACAACCACGGCGACACTCATCTACGAAATGGCACGCCTGGCCGGACACAAAGCCGGACTCCTATCCACTGTGTGCAACTATGTGGAGGATACCCCCTACCACACCGACCACACCACCCCCGACCCAATGACCATAAACGAGATGCTCCACCGCATGGTGGAGGCCGGATGTGACTACTGTGCCATGGAGGTAAGCAGCCACGCTGCCCACCAGCACCGTATAGCCGGACTCAACTTTGCCGGAGGCATCTTCACCAACCTCACCCGCGACCATCTCGACTACCACAAGACAGTCGAGGCCTACCTTGCCGCAAAGAAATCGTTCTTTGACAACCTCCCGTCGACAGCTTTTGCCCTCACAAACGCCGACGACAAGGTGGGTGAAGTGATGCTGCAGAACACTGCCGCATCGCGCCACACCTATTCACTGAGATCGGAAGCCGACTTCATGGGGCGCATAGTGGAGCAGCGTCTCGACGGCACACTCCTCAGCCTCAACGGGACCGAGGTTCACACGATGTTCACCGGCAAGTTCAATGCCTACAACCTCACCGCTGTCTACGGTGCCTGCATCCTGCTTGGCTGGGAACGCGAGGAGGTGCTCCGCCACATCTCGGCCCTCGTGCCCGTAGCCGGTCGCTTCCAGGCCTTCCACTCACCCAAGGGGTATACAGCCATAGTGGACTATGCCCACACCCCCGACGCCGTAGTCAACGTGCTTACAGCCATTCGCGAGGTGGTGGGTCCCAAGGGCGAGATAATCACCGTGGTCGGGGCCGGAGGCAACCGTGACAAGGGCAAGCGCCCCATCATGGCCCGCGAGGCGGCCGCACGCAGCGAGAGGGTGATTCTCACCTCCGACAATCCCCGCTTCGAGGAGCCGGAGGATATCCTGGCCGACATGGAGGCCGGGCTTGACGAAGAGGCCCGCAGCCGCACACTCCACATCACCGACCGCCGCCAGGCCATACGCACAGCCGCCGCACTGGCCGGAAAGGGAAGTGTGATTCTCATTGCCGGAAAGGGCCACGAGGACTACCAGGAAGTGAAAGGGGTGAAACACCACTTCGACGACCGCGAGGAAGTACGCAACATAATAGCACAAGAAAAAGCCTGATTGAAAGATGCTCTATTCACTATTTGAACACCTACAGGCCGGCGACATACCCGGCTCGCGACTGATGGGCTACATCACCGTCCGCTCGGTGGTGGCGCTCCTGCTCTCTCTGTTCATAGCCACCGTGGTGGGACGCCGCATCATCGACCGGCTCCAGCTCATGCAGGTGGGCGAGCTGGTGCGCAACCTCGGACTTGAGGGACAGATGAAGAAAACCGGCACACCCACGATGGGCGGTATCATCATAATCATCTCCATAATGGTACCATGCCTGCTCATCGGCGACCTCACCAATATATATATGATACTGCTGCTGGTGTCCACGCTGTGGCTCGGAGCCATCGGATTTCTCGACGACTACCTCAAGATACGCCGCCACAACAAGGACGGAATGAAGGGTAAGTTCAAAATCATCGGCCAGGTGGGACTCGGACTCCTCGTGGGACTCACCATGTGCTTCAGCCCAGACATAACCCAGCGACAGGTATCGGCCTCGTCGGCCTCCGCTGAGCTCACGGCCCACGAAATAGTCACCGAGACAGTGGAGACTGAGAGCGCCAACGCAAAGTCGACCCAGACCACGATACCCTTTGTTAAGAACAACAACTTCGACTATGCCTCCCTCACTCGCTGGATGGGCGACCACGCACAGACAGGCGGATGGATAGTCTTTGTCCTGGTGGTCATCATAGCCGTCGCCGCCACGAGCAACGGAGCCAATCTCACCGACGGTCTCGACGGCCTTTGTGCCGGAGTCTCGGCCATCATATGCGTGGCACTCGCCATCATGGCCTATCTCGGGGGCAACCTCATCTACTCGACCTATCTCAACATCATGTATATCCCCGGGTCGGGAGAACTTGTTGTGTTCATGTCGGCCTTCATAGGCGCGCTCATAGGATTTCTGTGGTACAATGCCTATCCGGCCCAGGTGTTCATGGGCGACACCGGCTCGCTCACCATCGGAGGTATCATAGCCGTCTTCGCCATCCTCATACACAAGGAGCTTCTCATACCCCTGCTGTGTGCCATTTTCTTCGTGGAAGACATCTCGGTGATGATACAGGTGGCCTACTTCAAATACACCAAGAAAAAATACGGTGAAGGACGCCGTGTGTTCAAGATGACACCCCTTCACCACCATTTCCAGAAAGAGGGTATCGAATCGCTCATCAAGACTCCGGTAAGAGCCATTGCCGAGCCTAAAATCGTGACCCGTTTCTGGATTATAGGCGTATTTCTTGCCGTACTCACATTTATAACACTCAAAATCAGATAGAAATGAAACGTCTCGTCATACTGGGCGGAGGAGAGAGCGGCGTAGGTGCCGCAATTCTCGGCAAAGACAAAGGAATGGATGTGTTTCTGAGCGACTCGGGAAGCCTCTCAGACCACTACCGCCGTGTGCTCGACGAGGAGGGTATACCATACGAGGAGGGAACCCACACCCTGGAGCGAATACTCACCGCCGACGAGGTGGTGAAAAGCCCGGGAATCCCCCCGACAGCTCCGGTGGTGAAGGAAATCGTCGCAAAGGGAATCCCGGTGATTTCCGAAATCGAGCTTGCCGGACGCTACACCGACGCACGAATGGTGTGCATCACAGGCTCTAACGGAAAGACCACCACCACCCTGCTCACCTACCACATACTCAAATCAGCCGGCGTGGATGCCGGACTTGCCGGCAACGTGGGCCAGAGCCTCGCACTCCAGGTGGCCCGCGACGACCACGATGTCTACGTCATAGAGCTTTCGAGCTTCCAGCTTGAGAATATGTATGACTTCCACGCCAATATTGCCGTGATACTCAATATCACACCCGACCACCTCGACCGCTACGACTACGAAATGCAAAACTATATCAACGCCAAGTTCAGAATACTCAACAACCTCACTCCCCGCGATGCCTTCATCTACTGGCAGGACGACCCCGTGATAGCCCGCCAGCTTGAGCAGGTGGCCACGGAAGCTACCCTGTATCCATTTGCCGAGAAGAAGGAAGAAGGAAGTGCAGCCTGGGTGGACGACGAAGGCGAGATGTGTGTCGAGACACCGGCCGAGTCGATGCGTATGCCCCGGGCCGACCTATCGCTCAACGGCCTGCACAACCTCTACAACTCGATGGCTGCGGCCATCTCGGCCTGCATCCTCGACATCGACAAGGAGGAGATACGCAAAGCCCTGGGCGACTTCGAAGGTGTGGAACACCGCCTCGAGCCTGCCGGCACCGTGGACGGCGTGAGATACATCAACGACTCAAAGGCCACGAATGTCAACTCCACATGGTATGCACTCGAGTCGATGCCCTGCGACACCATCCTCATTCTCGGAGGCAAGGACAAGGGAAACGACTACACCGAGATTCTGCCCCTTGTCAAAGAAAAAGTGAAGGCGGTGGTGTGTATGGGCAAGGACAACACCAAGCTGCTCGACTTCTTCACCGGACAGGTGAACAGCATTTTCGACACCCACTCCATCGAGGAGGCCGTGGCCACCTGCGCCTCTATAGCCGGACGTGGCGACACTGTGCTGCTCTCGCCCTGCTGTGCAAGCTTCGACCTCTTCAAGAGCTACGAAGACCGCGGACGACAGTTCAAGGAGCAGGTGAAGAAACTCATGCACAACGCCTGACGCAGAGTCTGCCGACGGCCTTGCCCCACCACCCACGACACTCCTCATATAACGACACTCTTTTAACACAACAGAATGGTCTCTGCCTCGACATCCACTCCAGGCGCCACCACACAGGCGTCCACAAAACCCAAGGCCGTAGCCTCGGGCGACAAACACATATGGGGTATCTTCATTGCCCTCTGCATCATCTCGGTGATCGAGCTATACAGTGCGTCCTCGCGCGAGGTCGCATCGTCGTCGATCGGCGTGATGGGCCCCATACTGCGCCATCTCGCCATGCTCTCGGCGGGTATAGGACTGACGTGGTTCTTCTCGCGCCGCCACTATAGCTTCTTCGCCTACTTCACCGTGGTCTTCTCCATAGCCAGCGTGGCCGCAATGGTCTACGTGATGTTCTGGGGACAATATATCAACGGTGCGCGGCGCTCCATGAGCCTGCTGGGATTCGGCATCTATCCGGCCGAGATGATCAAGATCTCGGCAGTGTTGCTTGTGGCGCTTGTCATGTCGCTCAACCAGAATCCAAAGGGCGTGGGCATAACGCGTAAGGGCATGATGATATGCGCCGCCATCCTGGCCGTATTCTGCCTGCTGCTGGTGAAACAGGGACTCACCAACACGCTGCTCCTCTTTGCCATCACCTACTCCATGATGATAATCGGCGGAGTAAAGTTCACCCACCTCCTGGCGCTCACAGGCACCTTCGTGATAGGCGGCATAGCCTTCGTGGGGTTCCTCTACTTCACCGAGGCCCGCGAAATACCGGCCGACGCCGAGCAGAGAATCGAGATGGAGGGACAGAAGACAGCCGAGTCACGACTGGGCACCTGGATGGCACGCATCTCGCGCCACAGCGCCGACTCGGTGCCCAAATGGGAGATTGAACCCAGAGGCGTCAACCGCCAGGAGATACTCTCCTATATGGCCCAGGCCCACGGCGGAGTCTACGGAGTGGGATTCGGCAACTCACGCGAGGCCTCGCGCCTGCCGCTTGCATTCTCCGACTATATATACGCCATCGTGGTCGAAGAGCTCGGACTGGTGGGCGGAGTGCTGGTGCTGGTGTTGTATCTGTGGCTGCTCGGACGTGCCGCCGGTATAGCGTCGAGATGCAATATCACCTATCCGGCGCTCATCGTGATGGGCATGGCCGTCATGATAGCATTCCAGGCCCTGTTCCATATGGGCATCGTCACAGGGGTGTTCCCCGTATCCGGACAACCGCTGCCTCTCATATCGAAAGGCGGCACCTCGATCATCATCACCTGCATAGCATTCGGAATAATGCTTTCGGTGAGCCGAACGGCCACCCGACACGGCAACCGGACATCCGAGACGCGCGAAGAACAGGAAGCTCTGCCGGAACAGCTGCGCGACGAGAACCGTATGCAGCTTTAGAGCGTTATACGTTAAATTTTTCAAATAATCATGAAAGTCCTCATATCGGGGGGTGGCACAGGAGGCCACATTTTCCCCGCCCTCTCAATAGCAAACGCGGTGAAACGCCGCTATCCCGACGCCGACATCCTCTTTGTGGGCGCGCTCGGACGTATGGAGATGGAACGTGTCCCCGCAGCCGGATACCCCATCGAGGGGCTCCCCGTGGCCGGATTTGACCGCAAGAGACTCTGGAGAAATTTCGGTGTGCTCTGGAAACTGTGGAAATCGCTGCGGAAAGCCCGCCGAATCGTGAAGGAGTTCGGCCCCGACGTGGCTGTCGGAGTAGGCGGTTACGCGTCCGGCCCTGTGCTCAAGGAGGCACAGAAGAGAGGCATACCCACCCTGCTCCAGGAGCAGAACTCCTATCCCGGCGTGACCAACAAGCTCCTTGCCGGAAAGGCCGAGGCCATCTGCGTGGCCTATGACGGACTGGACCGATTCTTCCCCGCCGGAAAAATCATCAAGACAGGCAATCCCACCCGCAAAGACCTCGAGGAATGCCCTCTCACCAAGGCCGAGGCCAAGGCACAGCTCGGATTCGACCCCGACAAGCCACTGGTGCTCTCCGTGGGAGGCTCGCTGGGCGCAAGAACCGTCAACGAATCTATCGCAGCATCGCTCGATATGCTTGCCTCCAAGGGAGTGTCGCTTCTGTGGCAAACCGGACGCTACGGAGCCGAACACTTTGCCGAGACAGCTTCGCGCTACCCCAATGTCAAGGCCACGACATTTATCACCGGAATGGACACGGCCTATCGTGCAGCCGACGTGGTGGTGTCGCGCGCAGGAGCCGGCACAATATCCGAGCTTCAGAATCTCGGCAAGGCCGTGATACTTATCCCGTCGCCCAACGTGGCCGAGGACCATCAGCGCCACAATGCCGAGGCACTGTCGACACGCGGAGCTGCCATCATGATTCTCGATGCCGACGCTCCGGCCCGACTCTCCCCCACCCTTGCCTCGCTCATCGACGACACCGAGGCACAACGCAAACTCACTGAAAATATCTCGTCAATGGCACTCAAAGGAGCCGACGAGAGAATTGTGGACCAGTTAGAAAAAATCATCAGGAAATGAGTCAGGAACACATATACGACAATATATACTTCGTCGGAGCGGGAGGCATAGGAATGGCCGCTCTCGAACGCTACTATCTGAGCCGTGGCAAGAATGTGGCCGGATATGACCGCACACCCACAGCCCTCACCACCGCCCTGCAGCAGGAAGGCGCCGACATCACGTTCGACCCCTCCGACTCCACCATCCCCGAAGCATTCCGCGACCCGGCCACGACACTGGTGGTCTACACCCCCGCCGTGCCCGAGGATCTGCCGATACTCCGATGGTTCCGCGACAACGGATTCGAGATTATGAAACGGGCCAGAGTACTCGGCCTCATCACCCGCGACACCAAGTCGCTCTGTTTCGCAGGCACCCACGGCAAGACCACCACATCGTCGATGGCCGCCCACATACTCCAGACCGGAACCGTGGGATGCAACGCATTCCTCGGCGGTGTGCTCAAGAACTACGACAGCAACTTCCTTCTCTCCCCCTCGTCGTCCTACAGCGTCATCGAGGCCGACGAATACGACCGTTCCTTCCACCACCTCAGCCCCACGGTGGCCGTAATCACCGCCACCGACCCGGACCACCTCGACATCTACGGCACCGAGGAGGCCTATCTCGAGAGCTTCGCCCACTTCACCGAGCTGGTGCGTCCGGGAGGCGCTCTGATAGTCCACGAAGGCCTCAAACTGCATCCTCGCCCGCAGGAGGGAGTGAGAGTCTACACCTACTCGCGCGACAAAGGCGACTTCCATGCCGGATATGTGAGATACACGCCGGGCCACATCACATTTGACCTCGTGACACCGCTGGGAGTGATACGCAACGTCAACCTCGGAGTACCCGTGGAGGTGAACATCGAGAATGCCGTAGCCGCAGTTGCAGCAGTCATCGCAGCGGGCATCTTCGACCCCGAGACTATACGAAAAGCACTCTCGACCTATATGGGCACAAAACGCCGCTTCGAGACATGGCTCAAGGAAGACTCCGGGAACGGACGCGTGATCATCGACGACTACGCACACCATCCCGAGGAACTGCGCAGCTCCATAGCGTCAGTGAAGGCCCTCTATCCGGGCCGCGAACTCACTGTGGCATTCCAACCCCATCTCTACAGCCGCACACGCGACTTCGCACCCGAGTTTGCCGACGCCCTCTCGGCCTCCGACCACCTCATACTCCTCGACATATACCCCGCCCGCGAGGAACCGATACCCGGAGTGACCTCCGAAATGATATTCCGGAGTGTTAAAACTGCCGATAAAGTATTAATACCCAAAGAAAAATTGGTAGAAACGCTGAAAAATTGTAATTTTGACATTCTCTTAACAGTGGGAGCCGGCGACATCAACACCTTCCTCCCCCAAATCATAGAGAACATAGACAACCAAAAACGATAATCCATCACACTTCAGACCACTGAGCCTGACATATGCCCCGCTATCTGAAAGTCATATTCTCCGCCATGCTCATGACCTACCTGGTCATCTCCCTTTTCGTCTCGGCCGCCGAGCCCGACGACGGACTGTGTACGGGAATGACCGTAGAAGTGACAGGCAACGCCGACAGCAACGGATTCGTCACCTCCGACGAACTGATCCGCGAGCTCGACAGCCTGCCCTCACGCGCGACAGGTATGAATCTGGCCAACATCTGCACTGACGATCTGCGCCGTCGCCTGCTGGCCCTCGACAAAATCGAGGACGCATCTGTGGTGAGATACACCGACGGCTCCATTCGCATCAAGGCTGTGCCCATCGAACCGGTGCTCCGGGTCTTTGACAGCGAGTGCAGCTACTATGTCAACCGTGCCGGCAAACGCGTCACAGCATCGGCCCGCTACCACAAGAATGTCCCCATCATCGAGGGCGACTTCAATCCCTCCGACTCCATCTTCACCCCCCTCTCGCTCATGCCGCTGGTGCAGTATATCGCCTCCGACTCAGTGTGGAGCAACTTCGTCTCCATGATCAAGGTGAAATCTCCCCGCGACATCATCCTCATCCCCGTGGTGAGAGATCATGTGATCAACATCGGAGCGCCCGTCGACCTCGAAAACAAGTTCTACCGCCTGAGCCGGTTCTACACCGAAGTACTACCGCGCCAAGGCTGGGAGAAATACGATACCCTCACGGTGAAATGGAACGGCCAGCTTGTGGCCACCAAACGCCACCGCCGACAGATACACGTGGAGGTGTCGCGCTACGAGGAAGACGAGAGCGTCGACACCGGCACAATGCTCGCCGGCGACGATGTGGCTCCAGGACGAGCCGTACCGGGAGTGAAGGCCCATTCCGAAACCCCGATTCCGGCACGCCGCAAAGCCGAAGCGCTCGCCAGAGCATCTGCCGCTCAGAAAAAACAACAATAACTCACCCCACACACTCACATCCACATACCCCACAAGACATGGAAGAAAAGACACTAATCGCCCTTGAAATAGGAAGCTCAAAGATAAAGGGAGCAGTCGGCACCGTCGATACCTCCGGGTCACTCAATGTCAAAGCCGTTGAGGAAGAACGCATATGCGACATCGTACACCACGGCTGCATACTCAATGTGGTGGAAACCGCATCAGCTGTGAGAAATGTGGTGGGACGACTGGAGCAGCGGCTGGCTCCGCGCAAGGTACAGGGTGTGTATCTCAGCATAGGCGGACGCTCGCTCTCAGCATCGGCCATAAACATAGAGCGACGCATGGCCCAGGAGACCGAAATCACCCGTTCGCTCATCGAAGAAATCACCGACGAGGCTCTATCGTCGGCCATCCCCGACCGCGACGTCGTGAGCGTGACACCACGCGAACTGCTCGTGGTCAACGGCACACCCACATCTAAGCCGGTGGGCATGATAGGCTCACACGTAAGTGCCAGCCTCAACCTCATCACCTGCCGCTCGCAGCTTGTGCGCAATCTCTCGAGGGTCATCGAGGAGCGGCTGGGACTGAGAATAGTGGATACATTCGTGCGCCCCCTGGCCGAGGCCGACCTCGTGCTGACATCCGAAGAGAAACGACTCGGATGTATGCTCGTCGACTTCGGTGCCGAGACAACCACCGTGGCAATCTACAAGAACGGCGTTCTCGTACACCTTGCCACAATACCCATGGGCTCGCGCAACATCACACGCGACATCACCGCACTCAACCATCTCGAAGAACGTGCCGAAGAGCTCAAGATACAGGGCGGATCGGCACTGCCCGGACAAGAGAGCGGAATGATGGGCGGAGGAGCGGAATATGCCGCAGTCAACAACTATGTGGCCGCACGTGCCGGCGAAATCATACTCAACATTGTCAAACAGATTGAATATGCCGGATTCACCCCCGACCGTCTCCCCGAAGGAATCGTGATAATCGGTCGCGGAGCACGCCTCAACGGATTCAACCAGCGACTCGAACAGATGTCGGAACTGCGCGTGCGCACAGGAGCCGTAGGCAACAAGGTGCGCATCCTCGACGGTCGCATCTCGGGAGCCGATGCTGTCGACGTTATCTCGATACTCACCGAGGCCGCCCGAAACTTCCCCTCAGAGTGCCTCAGCCCGAAACCTATCGAATCACGCCCGATTGTGAACGATACACCCGTCTACCAAAGACCCGTGGAGACACCGACATACCAAAGACCGGCTGTCGCCACTCCGACAACCCCGGCTGCACCGGCTACACCCGCCACTCCTGCCACTCCCGCGGCCCCAGCCACACCGGTCACTCCTGCGGCAGCGACAACAACCCACACCACACCGGTCAACCCGCCTATCACACCGAGGCCGGCCGTTGAGAGGCGACCGCCGGTGATTGAACGCGAGACTCCACGAGAAGAAACTGAAACACGCCAAGAATCACAAAAGAAGCCAAGCATATGGCGAAAAACATTCGGAGACCTGCGCACAAGGGTGGCCAATCTCATGAGCGACAACCTCTATGAGAACGATGATGAATAAGCACAAGTTTACGGTAACACAAACAGTTAGAAAATTCCATTATTATGTCAGAAGATAATTACCCTAACAATATCGACGATACCTCGGCGTTCACACCTTCTGCCGACGAACCCGATCCCATCATCATCAAGGCTGTGGGAGTAGGCGGTGGCGGCAACAATGCCGTCAACCATATGTTCAAGCAAGATATACCTCAGGTGTCCTACGTCAACATCAACACTGACCGTCAGGCCCTCAGGAACTCACTGGTGCCCAACAAGCTCCAGATAGGCAACGGACTTGGTGCAGGCAACAAGCCCGAAGTGGCACGCGCGTTTGCCGAGGACAGTGCCGAGGAAATCGGACGTATATTCGACGACGAGACAAAGATGGTGTTCATCACAGCCGGAATGGGCGGAGGCACCGGAACCGGAGCCGCTCCCGTCGTGGCACGTATAGCCAAGGAGCGCGGACTGCTCACCATAGGCATTGTCACCATCCCGTTCCTCTTCGAAGGACAGGCAAAAATCAAGAAGGCCATTGTCGGTGCCGACGAGATGGCCCAGTATGTCGACGCTCTTCTGGTGATCAACAACGAACGGCTCACCGAAATCTACGGTGACTTCAACTTCCTCAACGCGTTCGGCAAGGCCGACGACACTCTGGCCATAGCCGCACGCTCCATATCGGAAATCATCACTTCGGAAGGCCTCATCAACCTCGACTTCAACGATGTCGACTCCACACTCCGCAACGGAGGCGCAGCCATAATCTCCACCGGCTACGGCGAGGGAGAGGGACGTGTCTCGGCAGCCATAAACGACGCCCTCAATTCCCCGCTTCTGAAAAACCGCGACATCCTCGGCTCAAAGAAGCTGCTGTTCAACATATTCTTCAATCCCGATGCCGAGGAGGAATTCCTCATGTCAGAGACAGCCGAGCTCACATCGTTCATCAGCTCCATCAATTCGGAGGTTGATGTCGTGTGGGGTGTGGGCTTCGACCGCACACTCGGAAACGGCGTGAAGATAACCATTCTTGCAGCCGGTTTCGACGTCACAATCCGCGACGAGGAGGACGACCTCATACGTCAGCAGAACACCACGCGCAGCCCGTTTCCATTAGGAGGAGGACGACACACCCCACCGGCACAGCGCCCGACTGAATCGGTACACGGAGCAGGAAACCACATCCATACGCCACACGGCGGACCGGTCACCCCTCCTCCGATACCGGCCAAGCCAAAACCGTCGGAAGTATCCCCCACCCGTATCGCACGCGAATACGGTTCCGGCAAGCTCAAAGAGCTCACAGGCAACAAGGACCGCGCTTCTATGATAATCCTCGGACTCAACCAGCTTGACGACGATGCCGTATGCGACACCCTCGACCGCTATCCCACCTACAAGCGCGACCGCGCGATAGTGGACAGTGTCCACAACGGAGCCTACGACAAGGGAGCACGTCCTGCAGCATCCTCAATGTCCGGTCAGACTTTCGTATATTGACACAACAATACAGACAGCCCACCCGGCAGCAGTTCTATCCCCATGGATTGACACAGCTGCCGGGTGGGCTGTTTTTCACATATCATTGCCGGCTCCGGCACCACCACATTAATTAATATATATGTACCTTATTATATAGTGTGTATATAGTGTGTATACATACCAAACGAGGAGTTGATATCACATCGACTCCTCGTTTAGATAATAAACCAATCATTATCACATTTCTTGCAATGGAAAAAGTAATTTTGCTATGTAC
>CAJUGS010000037.1 GCA_910586305.1 uncultured Duncaniella sp. | reverse complement strand
AGGGTTTGTTATGCCCTATAACATTTTTTCAATTCTAATTTTAAACAGTTTCTAATAGTTTTGAGGGGTTATTAGGTGTCAATTCACGAATAGACACGCTCTGATGGTTACAATCCTATTGTCATTTTGTGCCTTTGGAATAACTTTGTGTAAAGTTAATGAAAATAATCTAAATCAACAACTGCATGAAGAGATTAAAAAAAATTCTTGTTTGTTCGGCGGTTTCGCTTTCAGCAATCGGAATTGCCACTGCAATGTCTTTCTCCGGGAATGACACAAGTTGCGCTCTGTTCCGGTTGGCCGAGTCGCCCGCAACTCCGACAGTACAGATGAAAGCCGTGTTGGCCGATGGGTTTTTATATGAAAACTTCGAAAGTGTTCCCGACGGAGAGACCTCACTTCCCGAAGGATGGTCTGCAACAGCCACTCCCGGTTTCCCTGAAGATATATGGCATACTGGAACACTGGGGCGTGACGGAACTCCCCTCAACGGCGTCTCAGGATTCAAATATGCATACATTCTTGGCAACCGCAGTGGGGGCAGCGGTCATGACTCCTGGCTGATTAGCCCGGCCATTGCCATGACTAATGATACGGAATATAAAATCGAGTTTTTCGCCCTCATGCCTCCTGTTACAGGAGATGATATCAAGGAAAAGCTCTCGGTATGTATATGTTCTGGCACAGACGCGCGGAATGTGGTCAAGGAGCTCGAAGTGATTGAGAACGACAACGACTATTGGAGATACTACGGCTACAGTTTCACACCAGATACCGACGGCACGTATTGCATCGGATTTCATAGTATTTCACCGGCCAACAGTAATTCAACTGTTATTGACGACCTTAAAATCTCGTCAGGCCCCATGCCTGAGTTCTCAGGTGAGACTGAGGTTGATCTGGGCACAACTGACACACGCTCTGGCGTGCTGAAAGGCACCTATCGTATCGCTAACCGTGGTATGATGCCACTTGAGGTATCTCTGGTCTCTGCATCCGAAGGGGTCTCCGTGGAAGGTCTGCCTCTTAAAATCGAGGCGGACGACTATGAGCGCATATCCATATCTGCGGTTGTTGACAAGGCCGGAGATTACAATGGCACAGTGACACTGCGTACCAATGACCTTACACAGCCGGAAATCACGATTAGTCTCACAGGCTCGGTCAAGCAGGCTCGTGTCACTGGTTATAACTACGAGGATTTCGAGCTGGGTGGCCCTGAGGGTTGGGATTTGAGCTTTGGCTCTGGAAATGTAGCTCTATATGGAGGTCACAATTCATCGCGTGCATACTACACGACCACAGTGTATTACGATGATGCCCGAAATGTAGAACTTAACGGTGTGGGCTTTACAACCCATTACGTCAACATGGGATCTAATCCCGTAGTTAGTTTCTGGTATCAGATGGCCAAGGTGGATTTTTCAGGCAACGTGACAGGAACAGCAGAAGCCGGCGATGTGTCTATAAAAGTCATGCTAAGTTCCGACGATGGTGCAACTTATGACACAATTTATACTATCGAGCCAGGAGGCGAGCACGAATACTTACCCACTCTTGATTGGACTCTTCTGAGTTTGCCTGTTCCGGAATATGCGGATAAGACCTGTCGCTTACGTGTCGTGTTTAATCAGCCTTCTGGAGCATCATTCTTCAACCAGGTGAGATGTATGGCCGACGATGTTGAGATTGGGACAAAGGTCGCCAATGACCTGCGTGCCACTTCCCTCATCGGAGACGCTCTTCTTAAGTGTGACAGGGAATACACTTTTACAGCCACAGTTGAGAATCTCGGCAATGAGCCTATGTCTGATTACAAGGTAGAGCTTATAGATGCCGACAGTGATACTGTGCTTGACACAGCCCAAGGCGTTATTGTCGAGCCATCAGGCAAAAACACTGTGAAACTTCGCTGGACACCAAGGCAGTCAGGTAATTTCAGACTTAATGCTGTTATCGTTGCAGACGACCTGGTTGCCGACAACAACACATCCTATACCCACCACCTTCAAGTGCTGCCCGAGGGCAATACAGATATAAAAATTGACCATGGCGATCCACTCGGCGCAATGGCCTTCCCTGTCAATTTCTATGCTGTGGAATCGGCCACACAGAGCATCTATCCTGCAAATGAAATTGGAACTACACGTGGTGAAATCAACTCAATCGTATTCACCTCTCACCTGGATGCCGACTTCTACGGCGAACCGTTTCAGGTATTTATAGCTGAGACCGACAAGAGCCACTTCTCCACGCCTGAATTTATCGACTCCAAAACATTTTCCAAAGTCTTCGAAGGAGCCATATATATGCAGGCTGGCACCCGTGATGTCGTTATTCCATTCCAAACTCCTTATTCCTATAATGGTGGAAACATAGTGATAATGTGTCAAAAGGAAGGCAAGGAATTCGTTATGGGCAAGTATTTTGTAATTCATAAGTGTGACAGTGCAAGATCAATCCAGTGTTCCTCTTATAACGCAGGTACATTTGACCGAGAAGGATTTGCCGACGCTGAGGTAGCCAATGTGTATCCACAGATTCGATTCAACATAGTCAAAGCAGATGCCGGAAGTGTGACCGGCGTTGTCAATGACGAAAAAGGCCCTGTAGCTGGTGCAGAAGTTAGAATCTATAATACCCAACGCACTGAAATGACCAACGAACAAGGTCGCTTCTCATTCCCTGAAGTTGCTGCAGGCACTTGTGCTGTGGAAGTCGCCAAGCATGGTTATCATACATTGATAAGCGAGACATTCACTCTCGGGAGTGATGTGTCAAAACAGCTTGATCTGAATATTGTTAAACTTCCTCGCCACACAGTTTCCGGTACCGTTACATCGGTTGTGTCCGGCCAACCTATCAGAAATGTGAGAATTGCACTCCGCGGTTACGATGACTTTGTTGTATTTACTGATGCCTTAGGTCGTTATACTATTGACAATGTTGCCGGCGCCACTGGTAGAGACTACTCTGTAAATGTAACAAACGGTTATTTCAAGGAGAAGAACTCCACGATAGATGTTGACAGTGACAAGACTCTCGACTTTGTTCTCAAAGAGAAGACACTCAGAGCCCACAATGCAAAAGCCACACCAACCGATGGAGGAATAATGGTAACATGGGAAAGTCCCATGCCCGAGTTCCGTCACGATAGTGGCGAACCGGTGGATTACATCGGATGGACTCATGGCAATAGCGAAGTCATTGTCGGTGCTGCCTTCCGCAAGAAAGCACTCATCAAGGAAATATCATGGTTTGTAACCGACCGATATGGATCGCACAAAAACTTTACGGTTTATATCTTCGGTCTTGACGAGGACGGCAAGCCAAATCCCAAGGATCTGCTTTATATAGCTCGCAACGTCAACTTTGTAGATAATGCATGGAGTACACATATTTTAGGAAATGCCGTAGAAGCAAATGGTTTCATGATTGCAGTGGGTTGTGACGGTTTCATGGGTATAGGTATCTGTGAGCCGGTAGAAGAATATCCATTTGTTGAAGGGGAATGTTATTATGCTGGTGATTCATACAACTTGACTATAAGCAATATGTCGTCGTTTGCCAAAGTGCATCCGATGCTGCGTGCCTATGGCGATGATCTCGACTGCTATAATTCTGACAATACCATGGCCAGAGACAATGAATCTATTGACCGTCCTGCATTGGAATATAAGGTACTGCGAGGTGATAAAGTATCAGATTTCGATGACTGGTCTCTCATTGGTTCGACAAAAAGTCTTAATTGGTATGACACGACTCCGAACACAGAGCCATCCTTCTACGCTATTGTTGCGTCCTATGCCTCAGGCGATGCTGACGAAGTGAGAAGTAATATAGTCAGCTTCTCTTCGATTGAGTCAATTTTCGACAAGGAGGTCAAGGTGGGACCAAATCCCATGCATGATACAATGGAAATTGTCGGAGCCGATAATATTGAAAACCTCTCTGTTGTCGCAGTTAACGGATACACTGTTATGAATATACAATATCCCGGCTCTCAGGTCGATGTATCTGCTCTCACCCCCGGAATCTATTTTGTGGTACTGAATTTTACTGATAACTCATTCAAAACAGTACGCCTCATCAAAGAATAATTATTTGATGTACTGAAAAAACAGGCAGGGACACAGCCCCGGTATTTTAATGGTGGTTGTTTCCCTGCTTGTTTTTATATACAGGTCCGATAATTCCCGATATTACCCGATATTATATGTTTCGGTACTGGTTGACATTCTATGATTCATGGCGCCCTCTGTCCCGTCGCTGATATTTTCAATACAAGTCGGCGTTATCGCACCTTTTCATGTCGGGACCGGTGTTAACTTTGCGGAAAAATCACCGGATAATTATGTTCAATCTTCTTCCCCGACAATATCGCATAGGCAATGCCGCCATGGGCCGGATTCTGTCTACCGTCATGGAGATGGAGAGGCAGTCGATGATGCGGAAAGAGCACTTCCACGACACTATCTTTGCCGTCTACAACCGCACTGTCTCGGCCGACTTCGAGCCTGACAAGGGTGCCTGTATCAACAGGGCAGTCTACGACAAGATGGCTGCTGAGGTCGACAAGGCCGCGCGTCGTTCGGCTGCGGCCCGTGCCGCCGCCCTCCGTCGCAAGGAACGCCGCGAGGCCGAGCGTGCCAACAACGGGTATGTCTATGCCGACCCCCGGCCTTCCTCCCGGCCGGAGGGAATCAACAGAAACAGCGGATACACGGCTCCTGACTTACCGCGTCGCAGTCCGGCCTATCCGCCGCCTTCGCAATACTCCCGCGAGGAGGAGCGGCGCCAGGAAATGCTTGTGCGCGACTACATCAACTCCCTGAAGAGGCGTGGCATAATCGACTGAGACCGCCCGCCTGGAAATACTCTGTGAAATCAGCGGTTAACGATCTCTGACAGTCTGGAGTCCTATGTGTGTCGTGTCCTACATGACCACCTCTTTTCCGAACGGAAAGAAGGCAAGGCGCATGAGCTTGAAATGCTGCATACCAAATGGAATACCGATGATGGTGATGCAGAATACCACACCCCATACGAGGTGGGTCAAAGCGATAGGAATACCTCCGACAAACCACCATATGATGTTCATGATACCGGCGAGACAGCCTGACGGCCATCCTGAAGAGGTTGTGCCGGAGCCAAACGGCCATAACGACATAGCGGCGAGCTTGAGAGTCTGTAGGCCAAAGGGTATGCCTATGATGGTAAGCATCATGAGCAGGCTTGACAGGGCGTATTCGATGGCTATCATGAGACCGCCGAACAGGACCCATATGATGTTGAGCAGCAGATTCATTGTGTGTGCGTCTAGTCTTGGAGTTGTGATTTCATTTCGCGGAGCAGTGTGGTGGTGCGGTGGTTTATGACGAGACCTATGCAACCGCCGATGAGAATGCCTATGAGCGAACCATACAGCGCTAATGGTCCGTAGACATTGGAGAATGTCATGGCCATGAAAATGATCAGAGGTATGGCTGCGGCTATACCGATGGAGCGGCAGATGAGGCGTTGGCGTTCGATATTGTAGACAGCTTCAAGCGCTTCTTTCACCGATATGGCTGTGAGATCTACCCGCTTTATGCATAAGGCGCGATAGAAGTTTAGCAATCCCATTACGACGAAGAAGGCCCCGCAGGCTATGGTCATTTCGGGACTGTCTGCGGCAAACGGGACTATGGACAGAAGCCCTACGAAGGAGATGAGCACGAGATTGACCGTGATCCGGAAGAGACGGTCGCGCAGAGGGGAGACCTTCGACGAACGCCACTTCTCCTCCAACTCCCTGACTCTTGATGCTTCGGGGCCGTCGGCGAGGTCTATGTTGTTCCATTGATTTCTGAGCTGGTAGAGATCCATGTTGTTTTTTACTTGTTGTTCTGTTCGACTAACTTTTGTTTGATTCTCCTGAGGCGGGTGGCCACGGTGTTGCGGGTGAGTCCGGCGATTTCTGCAATTTCGTCGTAGCTTTTTTCGTTGAGCCACAGGAGTATCAAGGCCTTGTCCATTTTCGGGAGTCCGCCTATGAGGCGGTACATCTCGCGCAGCTGGTCGCCTCTGGAGTTGTCCGGAGCCTCGATTTCAGTCACATTTTCTATGGGGATGCGTCCGGAAGTATAGGGAGAGTTGCGTCGGTAATAAGTGACACAGGTGTTTATTGCCACCCGATATATCCATGTGGATTGTCGCGAGTCGCCTCTGAAGGAGTCAAGTCCCTGCCAGATGTTAGCGAGCACTTCCTGGTAAAGGTCGTTGAAGTGCTCGGAATCGTCGGCATACATATAGCACACCTTGTAGATGAGGCGGCGATTGTCGTCGAGGATGGCCATGAACCTGGTCTCTTTATTTCGGATAGCTTCTTGATTCATTGTAATGCGTTAGACACGAATGTGTGAAAAAAGTTTCATTCTGAGTGAAACTTTTTTTCATCCACTGCGTCAGATGTGATAAAAACAACCGAAGGAATCAATCATTGCCAATGGATATATTACAAGTAGAAAACGTGTGCAAGGCCTATTCGGGCCACATTGCACTCGACAATGTGTCGCTTTCCGTCCCTGAGGGCCGGGTGTATGGGCTGCTTGGTCCCAACGGGGCCGGCAAGACAACCCTCATACGCATCATCAACCACATCACAGCCCCCGACAGTGGCCAGGTGTTGTTTGACGGCCACCGCATGACCCAGAATGATGTGGAGCATATAGGCTATCTGCCCGAGGAACGTGGCCTCTACAAAAAAATGAAGGTGGGTGAGCAGGCTGTGTTTTTCGCCCGGCTCAAGGGCCTCTCGAAGGCCGACGCTACCAGAGAACTGCGAAAGTGGTTCGAGAAATTCGACATTCTCTCCTGGTGGGACAAGAAGGTAGAGGAGCTTTCAAAGGGTATGGCACAGAAGGTGCAGTTTATAGTGACGGTGCTCCATCGTCCCAAGCTGTTGATATTCGACGAGCCATTCTCGGGTTTTGACCCTATCAATGCCAACCTTCTGAAGGAGGAGATAATGAAGCTCCGCGCAGAAGGTTCGACAGTGATTTTCTCCACTCACAACATGAGCTCGGTGGAAGAGATCTGCGACAACATCACTTTGATAAACAATAGCCGCAACATCTTGAGCGGTAATGTGGAGGATTTGCGCCGGCATTTCTTTGCCGACCGCTACGACTTGACGTTCACCGGCGACCCGCGCGAGCTGATGTTGCGTCTGGAGCCTGTGGCCGATAGCTTCAAGCTCCTCGATCCTGACGGACGCGGACGCAACAGAATCTCGCTCCATGTCACAGCCGGGAGCACACCCGAGGCTTTGCGCCGCGTAGTGGCCGAGGCAAACGATGCAGTGGCACTCGTAGGCTTTGCCGAGAGCATCGCCTCTATGAACGATATCTTCATCCGCGCCGTGGAAGAAGACTCTGCTAACCGATAAACACACCACATGACTTATGGCAAAATCTAAAATAGGAATAGTAATCGAACGCGAGTATCTGGAGCGCGTCAAGAAGAAAAGTTTTATTTTCACCACGCTGCTGATGCCGCTGCTGATGCTTCTGCTCATGGCTCTTCCGGCTTTGCTTGTGGCGTTTGTTGACAAGAGCGAGACCACCGTGCTTGTGGTAGACAATTCAAAGCGTGTCGCGCCACTGCTCGAGAACAGCGCCGAGGTGAAGTTTGAGATTGCCGGCGACATCACCGTTGACTCGGCGCTTAGACGCACCGATGTCGGAGCAGTGCTCATAGTACCCGAAAATGTGTTTGACGCCAAGCGGGCCAATCTGAAACTGTACACCAACGGACCCACATCGATAATAACCGAGGGCCATATAACAGGACAGGTCAACAAGCTTGTGGAGCAGGAGCGTCTGCACCACTACGATATCGCCGACCTTGACAAGATTATGGCCGAGGTGGAGAGCAATGTATCGCTTTCGACCCTGCGCAATGACAGCGACGATGAGGAAGAAGCACTTTCTTCGGGCTTGAGTTACGCCATCGGTATAGGAATGTCATTTGTGCTGTATATGTTCCTGCTTATCTACGGACAGATGGTCATGACATCCATCATCGAGGAGAAAGGCAACCGTGTGCTTGAGGTGGTGGTGACATCGGTCAAGCCTGCCCAGCTCATGATGGGCAAGATTATCGGAGTGGCCCTTGTCGCAGTTACCCAGATGGTACTGTGGGGCGCGCTGCTCGCCGCCATGTCGGCCTATCTGCTCCCGGCCATGTTGCCTGCCGATGCGATGGCTGACATAGCTGCCGTGCAGGCCGGAAATATCGATGGTGTGAGTGACCAGGGATCAATAGAAATCATTCAGGCCATGGCTTCGCTGACCCAGGTGGGCAACATCCTCTCGCTCGTGGGACTTATGACCATATTCCTTGTGCTGGGCTTCCTCATATACTCGTCTATATTCGCTGCTGTAGGCTCTGCCGTCGACAATATACAGGATGCTTCACAGCTCACGTCGTTTGCTGTCTTCCCGATTATTTTCGGTCTGATTTTCGCCATGGTGGCAGCCTCTGACCCCATGGGGCCTGTGGCTTTCTGGGCCTCTATTTTCCCGCTGACATCTCCCATGGTCATGGTGGCGAGAATCCCGTTCGGCATCCCGGGCTGGGAGATATGGCTTTCGCTCGGACTCCTGGTGCTCGGGTTCATCGGCATGGTATGGGTGGCCGGAAAGATCTACAGAGTCGGAATCTTCATGTATGGCAAGAAGCCATCCATAAAGGAAGTTGTGCGTTGGATCAGATATAAATAATCACCACAGATTTGCACGATGCTATAACAGTCAGGCCCCGGTCGCTCTAAAAAGACCGGGGCCTGACTGTTGTACCAGTAGGAGAGAGGTATGTGGGATCTGTATGTGGGATCTGACGCTAATTGAGATGACCGATGAAAATGCCGTCGCGGTCAAACGGGAGTTCAAGCCCGTTGGTCAGTTCCACTTCGTAGCCGCCATTGCTTTTACGTGAAATCTCGTTGATGCCATAGGCGGGGAAATTGGTGGCGACATACTCGCTTATAGGCTGGGGGACAATGCCTTCGGGGACATATTGCTGGGCGGGAGCGTCGACATCGGTCCATTGTCCGGTAGCATCAAATTCCACTTCATGGCCACTCGCAAGGGTCACATCGTAAGAGGTTCGGTTGTTCTTCCCTTCACGCGAGACATAGACAACCTTGTCGGAAGGATAGTACTGGTGGATGAAGGTCTGCGCAGCCTGTGGAAGACTTTCAAACGAAATCGGAGCATCTTTGTCGTTCTTGTCGTCATCGCAGCTCCAGGCCATCAAGGCGACCAGGCCGACAATCATGGAAACCATGAGTGAAATGAATTTTTTCATAATCTTTACTGATTTTTCGATTGTACTCTATGTAGATACAATTATCAGGGTTAAAATGTTCATTGAGGTTGCAAAAAAGATGTTATACAACATTTGTGACTCCCGATAATTATAATTAAATTTGCATCGGTGAATAAGGAGTCTGAGGGCCATAGGACTGTCGGATTCTGTAATACACTGTAGAATAATGAATTAATAATTTATTACCAAAACACGACATGGATATATCGCATATCGAACACATCGGCATTGCCGTGCCCAATCTTGAAGAGGCAATCGCCTTCTATGAAAACACACTCGGAATCAAGTGCTTTGCCATCGAAGAGGTGGCCGACCAGAAAGTGCGCACCGCTTTCTTCAAAGTAGGCGAGACCAAGATCGAGCTTCTTGAAGGCACTGCTCCCGAGAGCGCCATCAGCAAGTTTATCGAAAACAACGGCGGTCGCGGAGGCATCCAGCACATGGCATTCGCTATCGCTGACGGCGTGCAGAATGCGCTCAACGAAATGGAAGGAAAGGGCTGCCGTCTCATCGACAAGGCTCCCCGCAAGGGTGCCGAGGGCCTGAATATCGCTTTCCTGCATCCCAAGAGCACTTGCGGAACTCTCATTGAGCTTTGCGAAAACCCCAACAAGTAAATCCAACCCCTACCTATTGAAAAATAATGAGTACCCAGCTTGAAAAAGTAAAAGAGCTCATCGCCCTTCGCGAGGAAGCTCGTCTGGGAGGCGGAGAAAAGGCCATCCAGAAGCAGCACGAACGCGGCAAATACACCGCCCGCGAGCGCATAGACCAGCTCCTCGACGAGGGCTCCTTTGAAGAAATCGATATGTTCGTGCGCCATCGCTGCCACAATTTCGGCCAGGAGAAGAAGTCGTTCCTCGGCGACGGCGTGGTGACCGGTTACGGCACCATCGGCGGACGTCTCGTATATGTATTCGCACAGGATTTCACCGTGTTTGGCGGCTCGCTCAGCGAGACAATGGCGCTGAAAATCTGTAAGATCATGGATATGGCCATGAAGATGGGCGCGCCTGTCATCGGCCTTAACGACTCGGGTGGCGCGCGCATCCAGGAGGGTATCAACGCTCTCGCAGGCTATGCTGAGATTTTCCAGCGCAATATCCTTGCTTCAGGTGTGATTCCCCAGATTTCAGGTATTCTTGGCCCGTGTGCCGGCGGTGCTGTATACTCGCCCGCACTCACCGACTTCACCATCATGACCAAGGGTATCTCCTATATGTTCCTCACAGGTCCGAAGGTGGTGAAGACTGTGACAGGCGAAGATGTGACCCAGGAAGCTCTCGGCGGTGCCACCGTGCACTCTCAGAAGAGCGGTGTCGCTCACTTTGCCGCCGAAGACGGAGAGGAGACACTCTCTATCATCCGCAAGCTCTTCAGCTACATTCCCCAGAACAACCTCGAGGAGCCGCCGTTGGTGGAGTGCAATGACCCCATTGACCGTCTGGAGGATTCTCTTAACGAAATCATCCCTGACTCGGCCAACCGTCCCTACGATATGTATGAGGTGATCGGCGCGATTGTCGACAATGGTGAGTTCCTTGAAATCCAGCGCGATTATGCCAAGAACCTCATCATCGGTTTTGCCCGCTTCAACGGTCAGTCGGTAGGTATCGTGGCCAACCAGCCCAAATATCTTGCAGGTGTGCTTGACAGCAACGCATCACGCAAGGGTGCTCGCTTCGTTCGTTTCTGCGACGCGTTCAACATACCTCTCGTAACCCTTGTCGACGTTCCCGGATTCCTTCCCGGTACCGGCCAGGAGTATAACGGCGTTATTCTCCACGGTGCCAAGTTGCTCTATGCCTATGGCGAGGCCACAGTGCCCAAGGTTACAGTCACACTCCGCAAGAGCTATGGCGGCAGCCACATCGTGATGTCGTGCAAGCAGCTCCGCGGCGATATGAACTATGCATGGCCTACAGCCGAAATCGCCGTTATGGGCGGTGCCGGCGCTGTCGAGGTGCTTTATGCCAAGGAGGCAAAGGCTTCGGACGACCCCGCAAAGGTGCTCCGCGAGAAAGAGGACGAGTACAACAAGCTCTTCTGCAATCCCTACAACGCCGCCCGCTATGGCTATATCGACGATGTTATCGAGCCTCGCAACACCCGCTTCCGCGTGATCCGCGCCCTTCAGCAGCTCGCTACGAAGAAGGTAACCAATCCCGCCAAGAAGCACGGAAATATACCCCTCTAAGCATACCCCGAGCATGAAAAATAGAATATTGACCTTCCTTGTTGCTCTTCTTGCCTGCGCTGCCGTGGTCTCTGCCCAGGGCCGTCGCGGACTGAAAATCAACGAGGTGATGATAGCCAACGACTCGTCGAGCGTCGTGGACGACTTCGGTCGTTATTCGGCGTGGGTGGAGCTTTTCAACTCCACTTTCGGGCCATTGGAGATATCGAGTGTATATCTCACAAACGATCCGGCCAATCCGACGCTCTATCCCGTACCCTTAGGTGATGTCAACACCGATATCCCGGCCCGCCAGCACGTGTTGTTCTGGGCCGACGGTGAACCTAACAAGGGTACTTTCCACATGAATTTCACTTTCGTTCCCGGAGAGGACAACTACGTGGCTATCTATGATGCCAACGGTAAAACTCTCATTGACGAAATCGTGATTCCCGGCACTCTCAAACCCGGCGAGTCCTATGCCCGCAAGATTGACGGAGAGGGTGGCACAGGAAATGCTGAAGCATGGGAGGTGCGTGACGGTTCTGATGCCTTGTATATCACACCGTCGAGCAACAACATCATCAAGAGCACCAACTCCAAGGTGGATATGTTTGCCGAGCAGGATGAGAATGGTTTCGGTATGGCTGTGATGGCAATGTGTATCGTTTTCACCGCCCTTCTGGTGCTTTCGATATGCTTCTATATCATCAGTCGCATCGGCGCCCACGTATCGCGCTCGCAGAAGGCCAAGGCTCTCGCCGACAGTGAGAGCGAGGTGGCCGCCCATGCCGAGCACGACTCCGGCGAGGTCATTGCCGCCATCTCCATGGCACTTCGTGACCATCTGGAAGCCCACGACCGTGAGAGCACGGTGCTCACCATCGACAAGGTGCGTCGTTCCTACTCGCCCTGGAGCTCGAAGATCTATTCACTCCGCGAGCTTCCCCATCGCTAAGCCTCTCACTCAATTCAATCACATCTCCACATTTAGACAACAATGAAAGAATACAAATATCGCATCAACGGCAACCTCTATACGGTGAAGGTAGGCGACATCGACGACAACCTCGCCAAAGTCGAAGTCAACGGTGTGCCCTATAAAGTCGAACTCCAGAAGCCCGACAAGCCTGTCACCATCGTTTCAAAGCCTCGTCCGCAGGCTGCACCCCGCACAGAAGGCGGTGCTAAAGTTATCGCCAAACCTGCCGCTTCAATGGGAGCATATCAGGTGAAGGCTCCGCTGCCAGGCGTGGTGATGAGTATCCCCGTCAAGGTAGGTGACATCGTGAAGTCGTCAGATACAGTGGTAATGCTCGAAGCTATGAAGATGGAGAATGCCATCCATGCCGGCCACGACGGCAAGGTGGCTTCTATCTCGGTAAACGTTGGCGACTCCGTTCTCGACGGCGCCGTCCTCGTAACTCTCGAATAAGCTAAGCTCTAAATTCATTCCTTATTATGACTTTTAGCGACTTCATAATGCAGAACCTTCAGGAGTTTTGGCACCTGACAGGTTTCTATAACGCCACATGGGAGCATCTCGTGATGCTTGTGGTGGGCCTGTTCTTCATCTGGCTCGCCATCAAGAAGAATTTCGAGCCCATGCTTCTTGTGCCCATCGGATTCGGTATACTCATAGGAAACATTCCCTTCAACACCACTGCAGGTCTTGAAGTAGGTATCTATGAGGAGGGTTCGGTGCTCAATATTCTTTACAACGGTGTGAGTGCCGGCTGGTATCCTCCGCTGATATTCCTCGGCATCGGTGCTATGACCGACTTCTCGGCTCTTATCGCCAATCCGAAGCTCATGCTCATCGGTGCAGCTGCCCAGTTTGGTATCTTTGGTGCCTATATGGTGGCTCTCCTTCTTGGCTTTGCGCCTGACCAGGCCGGTGCAATGGCTATTATCGGTGGTGCCGACGGACCTACGGCTATCTTCCTTTCGTCCAAACTGGCCCCTAACCTCATGGGCGCGATTGCGGTGTCGGCTTATTCATACATGGCTCTTGTGCCTGTGATCCAGCCGCCTCTGATGCGTCTCTTCACCACCAAGAACGAGCGTCTCATAAAGATGAAGCCCGCCCGTGCGGTGTCGCAGAACGAGAAGATCATTTTCCCCATCGTGGGTATGATTCTTACCTGCTTTGTGGTGCCCTCCGGTATTCCTCTGCTCGGTATGCTGTTCTTCGGCAACCTGCTTCGTGAGTGTGGTGTCACCAACCGTCTGGCCAAGACTGCTTCCAACGCCCTTACCGATATCGTGACTATCCTTCTCGGTATGACCGTGGGTGCGTCGACCCAGGCTTCGGAGTTCCTCACCTCGGAGACCATCCGTATCTTCCTGCTCGGATTTATGGCGTTTGTCATTGCATCCTCGAGCGGTGTGCTGTTTGTGAAGCTCTTCAACCTCTTCCTCCCGAAGAGCAAGAAGATCAACCCGCTCATTGGTAATGCCGGTGTATCGGCTGTTCCGATGTCGGCACGAATTTCCAACAACCTCGGTCTTGAATACGATCCCAGCAACTATCTGCTCATGCACGCCATGGGTCCGAATGTTGCCGGTGTGATCGGTTCGGCCGTCGCGGCAGGTGTCCTTCTCGGATTCCTTGCGTAATAGTTTTGGCGGGGACGCGGAGCTGAATGATGCTCCACGTCCCCGCTTCTTTTAAGCAATATGTTTTCCCTTTTTGTTCTTTCTCCGGGTGATTGCTGTAAACATTAGGGCGTCAAGTCGCTTTATAAGTTAGAACATTCGTTCATCACTTCTCTTCATATAAAATACTAATCGACGGCGTCGCACTCTATCAGCACTCTCCTTCCGACATCTCATAAAGAACCGCCATTAGTTGGGACAGTATTAACTAATTCGTTACTTTATTGATGATATGGTAACTCAAGAAGTCATCAAGACACTCTATCGCCAGTTCAACAAGCCGCCAAAATCGGTTGATGAACTCAATCTCGCGCTGCTGTTCGACTATGCAGTGGAGAATCATGGCATATTCCTTGACGAGGAGAGCCTTTATATAGGCAGTGTGGACCCGAGATCTCCCTTTGCCACTCTTCCGCTGTCACGTATAAATGAGATTGTAGAGTTTGAGACTGTAATCGCTGTGGTGCTTCCTGCCGCCATAGTGTTTCTCAACAAGGAGGATTCGGATGTCAATATACATATCCGCCTTGATGACGACGAGGAAGATCGTTCCATCTGGAGTAAGTTGAAGTCCTGTTTCAAACATTCATGATTAATCCTGTTTTTGACCGTTCCGCACGGCTTCTCGGACCTGAGGCCATGGAGCGTATGGCTCGTGCGCGTGTGATTATATTTGGCGTCGGTGGAGTGGGGAGCTGGACTGCCGAGACTCTTGTGCGTACCGGAATCACCAAGCTCACGATTGTTGATGCCGACCGTGTGGCTGTCTCCAATATCAACCGCCAGCTTCCGGCACTCTCGACCACTGTGGGCGAAGAGAAGACTGAGGTGTTGCGCCGACGCCTGCTTGAGATAAATCCGGATGCCGAAATTACGGCTATTAAGTGTCTGTATGATTCCACGACCGCATCCTCGTTTAATCTCGAGGAGTGGGACTATGTGGTTGATGCCATAGATTCTCTTTCGGACAAGGCGTTGCTCATTCTCAAGGCTACCGATGCTATGTCGGTTACAGCCTCGACGGACCGGCCCGTGAAATTCTTTTCGTCGATGGGGGCTGCTCTGAAGCTCGATCCGTCGAGGATTGCCGTGGCTGAGTTCTGGAATGTCAAAGGGTGTCCTCTTGCCGCGGCTCTGCGCCGGCGGTTCAAGAAGTCGGGCATTTTCCCGCGCAGGAAGTTCAAGTGTGTATACTCCGACGAACTTGTGCCGAATCATCCCGGTTATTCGAGCGATGTGAATGATACGGCTATGACATTTGGCAAGGTGGCTGTCAATGGCTCTCTCATGCACATCACGGCTGTCTTCGGTATCACTCTTGCGTCGCTGATCATACGTGACCTGGCCGGAAGGAAATGATATGATGTCTTTTGGGGCATTGTGTGCATTCTTGCAGGTGTTTAACTGGTTATTTTTTCTTTGGCTGAATGTTGAGGCGGTATTGTGCTGTGAACAGTATGTATCTCGGCAGTGCGTTGGTGTAGCTGATAGTTCTGCCCGAGGCGTTTACCGCATAGTGGACGTTGGAGAGTCTGTGAAGCAGATCGAAACCGTCGACCATGAATGTCCATCTGGTTTTGCGCGGAGAGAAACTCAGGCCGACGTTGAGTATTGCGTCTGTCGTGTCCAGCTCTTTTGACCCGTAGCCGCGCCGGGTGTAGCAGGTGAAGTCGGTGTTTATACCGAGTCCGTAGGGTAGGCGGAAGTGTCCGATGAGACCGTAGTTGAAGTGTCGGGCTGAGATGCGGCTGAAGTCGGCGCGTGTTGATGTGGTGACGCGTGACACGGCTTCTCCTTTTATTTCGATGTTTTGGCCGCCTATCTGCCATCCCAAGCGGATGTTTTGGCTGAGAAGCGATGTCCTTACCCCGGATACTTCCGGGGTCTCAGTATCGACACCTATCATGTCGGCATAGTTGGTTATGGATCCCGATGTGGACGATGACATGGTGAATTCTTTCTTCCTTCCGAACTGAAGGTTGAGGGTGTTGAGTCCGGAGAGGGTGTTGTTGCCATTTACGTTGTATGTCTTGTTTCGCCTGATACCTGTGGAGGTGTCGTAGGTGTAGCCTCTCACAAGGGCGTCGGCTGTCTGTGTTGCGGTGAGTGACAGAGTGTTACTGAGCGGGATAGAGGCGTGGGAATAATACCACTTGATGGTTTCCATGTGCTCATACGAGGTTTTGAGATGTGGATTTCCAAGCGATATGTTCATGGGGTCGGATGTATCCTCGATGTCTACCATGTGGATTAGTTCGGGCATGGAGGGTGTGAGACGGTAGTCAAACTCTATCCTGTTTCGATGGCTTCCTCGCTGTTCGTTCCCATTCCAGTCCCAATTGTACTCGATGTGTGCGCCATAACTACCTAAGGCTGCAACATATGAATTGGTGTTTACGACGTGTTTCTTGTCGGCTCTGAAATAATCCATGTGTCTGTGAATGAAGCGGAGCTTAGGAGCGATGGAGAGGGTGAAAGTGTTGTGGTTTTCAGCTGTGTGCCACCATGAGAATCGTGGACTCAGAGTGTGGCGGTTTTCGCGCGTGTGAGTCGTGTAGCTGTTGGCCGGGTCGAAGGTGTCGATATATCCTGACGGCAGGGTTCCGAATACTCCCATGTCGGTCAGGCGGTCGAGGGCGTACATATACGAACCTTTGTCGGAGTTTGTGAAAAGATATTCGTAGTTGAGTGTGAGTCTTCCGTCGCCGATTTTCATAATGTACTCTGCCTCTCCGCTAAGTTTGAGGTTATTGTCGGGTGAGTTGTCAAAGAATTGTCGGCGTTTTTCGGTCGGTACCGGGTCTTTCCGGAAGTTTATGTTGTAGTCTTTCCATAGCTCTTCCTTTTTTGTCCGGTAGTCTACCAAGAAGCGTGCAAACATATAGTCTCCTGATCCAAACTTGACGAAAATTGACGGGACGAATTTGGCTTTCCATTCCTTGCTTCGGGAGTCGCTGCGGGTAACTGATCGGTTGATGACCGATTCGAGCATAGCGTCTGACCCGCCGGAGTAGATGGCTTCGATGGCCTCGCGTGTCACTCCGGCTATCTCGCGGTCGAATGTGGCTGACAGGGTTGAGTACTTGTCGTCGGTGCGTGTGTGCTTTCCGTCCAGAAGCGCTGCTATATTGCATGATTTGATGATTCTGAAACCTTGGTGTCGTGTCTCGATTCTCAAGTTGCGTGTGTTGCTGTCATCGAAGATGTTGTCGAATGTATTGCCTCCGGACAGGAAGTTGGTCCTGGATGTTGTTTTGTGGGATTTTTCGGATGTTTCCTCAACCAGTATCGATCCATTGATGTTTCCGTCGTCTTCGGCTCTGTCGTGGTTGTAGTTAAGGGCGGCCATTTTGTATTGTTTTGTGCCTGACGGAAGCATTTCGGGAGTCCAGGTGTCATTTTTGCCCGGTTTGCGGTTGTCATTGAGATTGTTGGCGTTTCCGACGAGTGTGATATTGGTCGTAGGTGTGAACCATGACGCGAATAGTCTTCCCATGTATCGGTCTTCGGTGCCATATCCTCCCTGTGCGTTGATGAGCCATCCGATATTGTATTCTCTTTTAAGTTTCACGTCCATTGTGAGTATCTTTGGCCTGGTGGGATCGTCGAGCCACTGCTCTTCACGGGTGTTTCCTTTGAATATCTCGATGTTTTTTACTGTGTAGGCAGCGATGTTGTCGAGCATCAACTGGTTGTTCCCGTCAAGGAATTGTTTGCCGTTGAGAAGTAATGATTCCACGTATTCACCGTTGACGGTGATACGTCCGTCGCTTTTTAGCTCGACATCGGGAAGCTGGTTTATTATGGCATCGAGCATTGAGCCCTCGGAGAGCTGAAACGCGTCGGCGTTGTATACGATGGTGTCTCCTTTGTGGTAGAATTTTATTTTGGACGCAGTTACCGTGACCTCGCCGAGTTGTCTGGGAGCACGGTCGAGGTAGTAGACTCCAAGTTCACGGAAGCTTTCCCGCTTGCCGATGTTCCGGAGATTGTAGACTACGGTTTTTGTCTGGTAGCCCGGACATATGATGTCGAATGAATAGACAGAGTCTTTTCGAAGGACCGGAAGACCGAAGTAGGCAAGCCGGATATTCTCTCCGTTTTTATTTATTACACCTTGGTTGGCACAGACCGTATCTGTGGGGTTGCCGTTTTGGTCGAAGGCTACGACGATGGCGTCTCTCAGGTCGTGTTTGAGTGTGTTGTCTTTCACCCTTCCGGTGAGTGTGATGTATTTTTCTTTGTCCTCTTTTTTTTGAGAAAAGGACGGAAGGGTCGTGGCAATCATAAGTATGATTGCCGCTAATGGCTTGAAAATGTGAATCATGGTGCTATTTTGTAAGGTTGGCCGGGTATTTTATTCTTATGTTGACTTTGGCCCGGCTGTCGTTGTCCAGCCGGAATGTGTCGATGTTTGCTTCGTTGAGATCGAGGTCGGTTTTCAAGTGTTCCGACGGTTCAAGGTCGAGCTTCTTTATCAAGCTGGTGGAGTCGCAGCAGTCTATTTTTATGTAGTTGTCTTTCAAGGCAATCTTCATGTATTCGAACGAGCATTCCTTGAATTTTGTCTTCGTATATTCCCTGGTTGTGATGAACGCGGAGTCGATATGGCAGTTCTCCAAAGTGAGCCTGCTGCCGATACACAGGGTGAGACTCTCTGTGTCAAGTCCCCGGATGCTGAGTCTGCCATAATCAGTCGCTACGTTTCTGAGGGTGTTTCCTGGTAGTGTCAACCGGACTGAGTGCGGGCCTTTGGGCCTCTTTGAAATTGAGACTATCTTGTCTTTGAAGTCGCTTAGTGTGAGTGATATCGATAGTTTTCCGTTGTTGAAGTCGGTGGTCAGATATCTGAGGAATATGGAGTCTACGCAAAGCTGCGGACTTACCACGGTGTCGGATATGGCGATGTCGAGCCCGTTAAACAATTGTGCGAGATGTGTTTCCTTGTTCAGAACGGATAGTGCTACCTCGCTGATCGGTTCGGATATTCCGAGTTCGCAGGGTCGGTGGTGTCCTGTTGTGAACTCCTCTCTGTTGCCGTATGCTATTATTGTGGGTATTATGGATGCGGCCAGGCCTAAGACAGCCAGGCTGACCAAGATGTATGTGGTTTTTTTCATGGTTCTTTTCTGTTGTCGAGTTCTTTCAGATATGTTGCATATAGAGAGGCTACTTCCTCGGGTGTCAGTCCGATGGAGGCCATGCGCCGGAAGTAGCTCTCGGCTTCTCCGTTGAAGAATGTCTCGCGCCGTTCGTGACGGATGCTTTCGGCGGCGTTTTCGCCGATGAAGAAGCCTATGCCTCGTTTGTTGAATATTATGCCTTTCTGGTCGAGATATTCGTATGATCGCATGACGGTGTTGGCGTTGACTCCCATTCTGGCGGCGTATTCTCTGACTGAAGGGATTCTGTCGCCTGAACTGAGTATCCCGGTGAGTACACTGTCGCAGATACCGTCGGCGATTTGCAGATAGATTGCTTTGTCGTTGTCTTTGAATGGCATTTACGGACGATTGATGACTTCCGCTTCTTTAAGGCGGAAGAATGATATGATGTAATTGACCGGTGTTATGCAGAAGCATATCGCTGTAACAGTTTCCAGGCCTATATTGAGATAGGCCGGATATGTGGCGTTCTCGCCTGAGATTGCTAAGACGGGGACCAAAAGAACGATGGTGTAGACTATGAGGATGTCCATGAGACATCCGGATGTCTTGGCCCATGAGAGACGTGGCCACAGGAGTGCTCCTAAGAAAAAGAATGACTGGAGGGCAAGCATGACGGCGATATAGCACAGTTTTTCTTCCCGGGTCATTATGTCGGCAGAGGTGCAGTAGTGGAGCAGTCCGGAGTCGATGTCGCCTGATATATCGCACAGGAGTCTGACGATGATGGCTGACAGGGTGTCTCCCACGAGGGAGATTGTGATTAAGAGCAGTATGGATCCCGGGACAGTCAGTATCCATCGGCTTGCGAATTTCTCGATGTCGGAGGCGGGAAGAGTCAGAAACCGTGAGGCTGAGGGCTTTTTTGCAAGCTCGTGGAAGGAAAGCGAGGGGAGTATTGTGGCTGCTGCCAACAGGATCAGGCAGCCGAATGGTTCGAAGGCTGTGTTCATGCCGGCGTAGGCGTTTGACACGGTGAAGATTATGTCGGTTATGGTTATGACAGACAGAATGGAGGCCGAGAATATGAGTATTTTGCGCCTGTTGTAGGCGATGTCTTTCCTCAAGGTGAGATATAGTGTTCTGAAATTGAGTGTGCTGGACATATGTTATGGCATTAGTCGGGTGATGGTGTCGGGGCTTTCGGAGCAGAAATAAAAGAATGATTCAATGTCAATCTCGGTGTCTTCGCCTTCTTCGTTGGGGAGAATCACTATATTTCCGCTGAATATGGGCTGTCGGTACAGGGCCTTGGACAATATGGACGGATTGGATGTCACCTCGAATCGGAACCGCGAGGCTATGTCTGATATGGAGGCGTTGAGGAGTATGTCGCCGTCGCGCATCACTATCAGATGGTCGATGAGGGTCTGTATGTCGGCAATCTGGTGGGTTGAGAGTATGACTGTGCGGTTTTCGTCGATGTTTGAGGCGAGGAGTCCGCGCAGGGTCTTTTTGCCGGGAAGGTCAAGCCCGTTGGTTGGCTCGTCGAGGAGCAGGAGGGAGGTGTTGGTGGCGATTGCGAAGCTGAGATAGGCTTTCTTTTGCTGCCCCATGGATAGATTATTGATTTTTTCGGCAGGGGAGATTCCGAATGAGTCCAGATATTCCATCATATCGTCTTCGGAGAAGCGTGGATAGAATGCTCCCGTGGTCCGGGCGTATTCGCGAATGGTCACGGAAGGAAGTGAGAATTCTTCGGTGACAAGGAAAATGTCGCCAAGCGTGGCTTTGAGGCGACGGCGAGTGTCGAGACCATTGAATTCCACAATTCCAGAGTCGGGGGTCAGGAGTCCTCCGATGAGATTGAGAAGTGTGGTCTTTCCGACACCGTTGAGCCCGAGAAGGCCGTATATATGGCCCGGAGCAATATCGGTTGACAGGCCGTCGATGACCGGTCGCTGCTTTCGGGAGTAGGTGAATCTAAGGTTTTTTACTCGTAGCATGGCTGGATTTGGAAATAGGATACTGGTGTACTATTACGCTAATACACCGCAAAGGTATTCCAAATTAATTTAATGTGCAAATATAATACTGATAATTTTGAATTTTATCCGATAATTACGACCTTTGCACACACATAACACTACCCTTAATTCAATATGCGCTATTGTGCGCTCCATGAAATTCATCAATTTATATTCTCACAATGGTCACTGCTATAGTTATCTTTTTTGTATTGGGCTATTTGTGTATCGCCCTTGAAAGTGTGTTCAAGATTAATAAAGCTGTGCCGGCGCTCCTGATGTGTGTGGTGTGCTGGACTCTTTATTCCACCGGTTATGCTCCGCAGGCCGGTATTGACAGTGCCGAAGTGTCGGGTCAGCTTCTCGAACACCTCGGCGATACTTGTGAGATTCTGTTTTTCCTAATGGGAGCCATGACAATCGTGGAGATTGTGGATGCCAACGGTGGCTTCTTCTTCGTTCACGACGCCTTGGCCACGACGAGCAAACGTAAGTTGCTTTGGCGTATTACATTCATGGCTTTTATCTTGTCGGCAATTCTGGATAATCTGACCACATCCATTGTGATGATAATGGTGCTTCGCAAGCTTGTTGCCGATTCGAACGACCGTATGGTCTTCGGCGGCATGGTGATTATTGCCGCAAATGCCGGCGGTGCGTTCTCACCGATAGGTGATGTCACTACCATAATGCTGTGGATACGAGGCATGATATCCACTCAGGGTGTGATATCGCAGCTCATATTGCCTTCGATTGTCTCGGTGGTTGTGGCTGCTTTCTGCGCGCAGATATATCTGAAGGGCGAACTCAAACTGACCGAACGCGAGCCTGAAGCTCCCGGGGCCGTTGGCTCTTCCGACCGTATGCTCATACTGTGTCTCGGTGTCGGCGGACTTATTTTCGTTCCTATTTTCCGTATGCTTACCGGGCTTGCTCCTTTCATGGGTATCCTTCTTGCTCTCGGTGTGCTGTGGTTTGTCAGTGAGTACAGATGCACCCGTAATGCGTTGTTCTGTGAAAACTCTAATCTGAAGGTGACATCTCTCCTTGCGCGTATCGACATGGCCACCATTCTCTTCTTCCTGGGTATTCTCATGTCGGTGGCTACTCTCCAGCTCACAGGTGTGCTGAACTCATTCGGTATATGGCTCAACGAGGTGTCTCACAATAACCACTATCTTGTGACGGGTGTAATCGGCGTTGTGTCGTCGATTGTCGACAATGTGCCTCTCGTGGCCGGCTGTATGGATATGTATGCTATAGCTCCTGCCGGTGATTTCGCGCAGGACGGCCTCTTCTGGCAACTTCTCGCTTATTGTGCGGGTGTGGGAGGGTCCATGCTTATCATAGGCTCGGCTGCCGGAGTGGTGGTGATGGGGCTTGAGAAGATCAGTTTCGGATGGTATCTGAGACGCTTCACATGGATTGCTTTCGTTGGGTATATCTCCGGTATAGGGGTGTATGCTTTGGAAACATTTTTTTTCTGATTAAATACAATTATGAAATTTTTGCTCTTGTCTTGGCTCTCACTTTCGTTCGTGATGTCGCTTGTGTCCTGCAGTTCGGGGGATGCAGGCGGTGGAATATCTCCTTTCACTTTCGAGGATACTCAGGAGAAGCCGTTCGAGAGTGCAGACCTTGCGTTGCTCGAGTTGCGTCACAGGGTGAAGCGAGTCACTAAAACCACGTATTACAAAGTGACTCCCGGCGTGGATTCGGTTGAGGTGGATACAGCTTCGGTGAACCGTCTCGAGACAACGATATATTTTGATTCGCTGGGCAACTATGTGCAGAGACGTGACGAGCGGATCTCTCGTGACAATCTCGGCAGGATGGTGCGCTGGGAGGATCATCGCCCCAATCACCGTCGTCTCCATGGAGGTTTCCTCAAGGATACTCTGGGCTATCGCCATGTGTCGGAGAATGTGGTGGAGAGCGAAGGGATGGGTGATTTTGCCGTGACGGTGTATGATGACAATCGCCGTATAGTGGGGCAGTATACCGATCCAAGAGTGGATGGGGAGCACACGGCCGTGTTCAATATATACCGCAGGAATGATAGGCGTGGCAACTGGATCGAGCGGCTGTCGGTGTGGACCACGCAGACTACGGGCGCGCGTCCGCATATCTCATATACGCTTGACCGCAGAGAGATAACATATTATAATTGATAGCTTTAAAATCGAGGCGCTTTATAGCGCCTCGATTTTAAATATCACGGGACGTGAGCCGTCGGGGCACGTTGTGATGGCTGTGCAGGCTCCGGATGCAACAGGGGAGCAACCGGCCGGCCCTGTGACGCACCGGATTATTGAGTCAAAGGCCATGGGGCAGAATCCGGCGGGACATTTGGAGCCGGCGGCAATGTCGAATGTCTCTCCGGTGGCGAAGGCTTCACAACGCCCTGTCTCGGGATCGTCGAGGTATAGGCTTTGGAGGTCTTCATAGCATTCCCGGCGCATGACCGTGACACGGTATTTCCTTGAGGAAGTAGTCTTTTGGACAGGTGTGTTTTCGGCCGAGATACGAAGTCCAGTAAGGCCAACGGCTCCTGTGGCGAGTAGGGCTATCTTGCAAAAACGTCTGCGCTGCATATTCATATTACAAAGTTAAGTGATTTTCCGGTATAAATGTGTGGTCGTGCTGAAAAAAAGAGACACGGAGTTTTGAAAAGCCGAAAAGAATCCATACCTTTGCATAGAAATATATGAAACGATGCGGTAATAGCTCAGTTGGTAGAGCATCAGCTTCCCAAGCTGAGGGTCGCGAGTTCGAGCCTCGTTTACCGCTCTTTTAAGATAAGATGCTGGGATTGAGATGTTTACATCTTGATTTCAGCGTTTTGTTTTGTTGCTGTCAATCAGCGGTAGGCGCTTTTTCGGTCACAGAATCGTGTAGGTTGTTTTTATTAAATTTCAAATCATATTAGCCATATGTCTCATTCGATTAGTCCTATTGCCGGGCAAGATGATTGTAAGTGTGTGGTATATTCTGAAACTGAGCGGTTGATATTGCGCTCGTGGAAACCTGGGGATTTGCCTTTGTTTATAGCTATGAACAGAGATGAGCAGGTCATGCGGTATTTTCCGTCGATAATGAGTGATGAGGATACCTGTGGTTTCTATAACAGAATCAGGGATGAATTCAATGAAAGAGGGTGGGGCTTGTATGCTGTGGAAGTGAAGGCTACCGGAGAATTCATCGGATATGTGGGTCTGCATGAGATAGGTTTTGAGGCTGACTTTACTCCCGGTGTTGAAATAGGCTGGCGTCTGGCTGCCGCGTATCACAATAATGGGTATGCCACTGAGGCGGCTAAAGAGGTGTTGAAGCTTGCGAAGAATACGGGATTGGACCGGGTGTATTCTTTCACCGCCAGATTGAATGTCCCTTCGGAACGTGTGATGCAGAAGATAGGTATGGCGAAGTGTGGGGAGTTTTCTCATCCGAAGCTGAGTGTGGATTCCCCGCTGTGTGTCCATGTGCTTTACAGTGTTGATCTGTAATCCAAACTGGAATGGTCGCGGTGGGTGTTGAGGAGGTGTGCCGGTCTTATTAAATAAAGGTGGATTGCGTTAAATAGTGTAAAAAACAGTTGTAGAATACATTGGCTGAAGGGTGCCGGTTATTGTAGGGCTTTTTGACAGGAAGCTTTTGATTTTATAGTTTATTATGCATATCTTTGCATGAAAAACATAAAAACACGTTATGGGCACATATCTTGATGAGCGGTTTGAAAAGATTTTCGACGAGAATTATCGTCGGATGTTGCTTCATGCTCAGAGGTTTGTTCAGAATGAGGAGGATGCCGAGGATATAGTGGCAGATGTTTTCTGTGACTTGTGGAAGCGTATCTCCGAGATTGACTTGGATAGCGGAATTACCACCTATTTATATAGGGCTGTTTCTACCAGGGCCTTGAATCTTCTGAGGCATCAGAATGTGGCTGCTGTCAGGATTGAGACTCTCGAGGCTATCAATGAGAAGAGGATGGAGTTTGTCGCGAAAGAGAATCTCGAGGATATAGTGAATTCAAAGGATATCGAGGACGGTATTAAGAAAGCTCTTTCGGAGTTGCCCGACAAATGCAGGGAGGTCTTTGTGCTGAGCTATATAAAGGGGCTTAAGAGCAAGGATATCGCCGAGGCAATGAATGTGTCGGTGAGAACTGTCGAGACACATATATATAAAGCGTTGCGCATTTTGCGGTCGCGGCTTAAGTATCTTGTGGGGCTTTTTCTGATAATCCGGGCATTTATTGACGTTGTCCGGTAAGTAGTTTCTCTCATATAAGTGTTTATTAGTAATAATAATGTATTTATGACACAAACTCCAGAGGATTTAATAATACGCTTCATAAACAATACTTGTACTGACGAGGAGCTTGTTTCGCTTAAGAAGTGGCTTGACGAGTCGGATGAAAACTATGTCGAGCTGTTTGCATCAGAGAGGGTTGCCCTTGATGCTGCGTCGCTGAGCATTGACGATGCTTCGCTGAATAGGGCCAAGTCCAGGCTTGCAGGACGGATCAGTGCAGATAAGGAGCGTGTCGCGCGTCGGTTGCGCCGCCGGCTTTTATGGCGTACCGTCGGTGTAGCCGCTATGCTGTCTGTGATAGTGTTTGCCGGATTGTTTTTTATGCGCAATTCGGAGACGAAGATGTTGCATTATGCTGCTGCCGACAAGTGTGTTTCATTGGTTCTTCCTGATAGCACCAGGGTGTTTCTGAACAGTAATTCACGGCTTTCTTATCCGGAGGCTTTTGCATCGGACTGCCGAGAAGTCGAGCTTGTGGGCGAGGGCTATTTTGAGGTGAGCCATGACAGCAGTCGGCCGTTCAGAGTGGCCGGGCAGTATCTTAACGTGGAGGTGCTGGGCACGCATTTCAATTTTTTAAGCCGCGATTCGACTGTCAACAGTGTCAGCCTAATCGAAGGTTCGGTAGAGGTCACGACTGCAGACCAGGAGGATGGTGTGGTTCTTGAACCTGGCCAAAAGGCTGTATATTCCATCGAGACCGGCCATCTGATAGTGCAGAATGCGAATACTGCGGCAGATGCCTCGTGGCATAACCGTATGATACCGTTCGAGAATGCCAATCTGCGTGATATTGTCGATATACTCATACAGCTTTACGGGAGGGATATAGAACTGGACAGAGGTGTTGACCTTGACAAGACGTATTCCGGTGTCACGGTGTATTGCAGGGATCTTGACTCGACTCTTCATGGTCTTTCGAATACAATCCCGATAAGGTTTAAGACAATGGGCGAGAAGACTTTTATCTATGCCAAATAGGAGGATTCTCCAGGCAGGATATAACGATATGACACGAGGGTGCCACACTCCGGCATCCTCGTGTCGTTGTTTTATGGCGTTTTTGCAAAAAAATGTAGAAACGAGCAAGTAGAATGGCTGTCCGGCGTGTTAATTAAATAGTCCGAGATAGAGGTTACAGATTTTAACCAAAAAGAGTGGCCATCGGGTACTTATTGTATAAACTAAGGATAGATGGTGAAAAACAAACGGTAATAGGTATATCTAAGGTTGAGGGCCGGCGACTTTACTGACCGGCTTGTAACAAGCGTCCGTGGTGAAAACACCGGACGCTTTTGTTTTGCCGAGTCGCCAACTTAGTGTAAATTTGTGGACGCAAAAAATTTTGCAAAAATACGAATATTGAATAAGTCGTTATTGCCGTATGCGTGTTTATTGAATACCATGACTAAATAAAAGGACTCAATCAATAACTCCAATACATAATCATGTTCATTAAGAGGGTGTTTCATAACAATTGTTAAGAGTAACAAGCAAAAATGCCTCTGCTA
>CAJUGS010000036.1 GCA_910586305.1 uncultured Duncaniella sp. | reverse complement strand
TTGATTTGGCTGCCATAAAAATTTTATTGAATCAAATTTAAACAGTTTCTAAAAACCTAAGAGAGAGTATGAAAAAATTTGCTAAATTCGTCCCGGCGCTACTTGTCGCTCTGGGTCTGTTTGCTCTCGGTCTGACTCTTAAGGCCGGAATAGACAATATTGCCTACCGTGACCGCGAAGTGACTGTGCGCGGTCTTGCCGAGAGAGAGGTCGAGGCTAATCTCGTCACATGGCCTATATCCTACAGCATTGCAGGCAATGACCTTGAGGCTATGTATGACAAGGTCACCAGCAACAACTCTATTATAGTGAAGTTTCTCACGTCCAACGGTATCTCGGAGGATGAGATTTCGGTGAATCCGCCGGACAGCTACGATGCAAGCTCCAACCGCTATGGTTCGGACTCTTTCCGCTTCAACTATTCTATCAGCTGCACTGTCACTGTGACCACATCTAAGGTGAAGAAGGTGCGCGAGCTGCTCAACCGCCAGGCCGAACTGCTCAAGCAGGGGATAGCCTTCTCCAATTCCTACATCAACTATCAGTATACCCTGCTCAACGATATCAAGCCCGAGATGATAGCCGAGGCCACGAAGAACGCGCGTGCGGCCGCCTTACAGTTTGCAGCCGATTCGGAAAGCCATCTCGGTAAAATCAAGACTGCCTCGCAGGGTCAGTTCTCCATAGATAATAGCGACTCTTCCACTCCTTTTGTCAAGAAAGTGAGGGTGGTCTCCACCATTGTCTACTATCTTGAAGACTGATTGTTGACCGGACGGCACCTCACGAGTATATAGCCTCCGGGGAGTGTCTCCACCTTCTCCATTCCGCATCCGCGGGCACAAGAGCGAAGTGACGGTGTGTTACTCTCTGAGATGGTGGCAAACAGTCGGAATCCGGCTCTTGAGGCTGCTTTGGCTCCCATGGCCCACATACGTGTCCCGAGGCCGAGTCCGGCGTTACGCTCTCCAACGGTGAGCCCAAAGAAGGCTTTTCCGTTGAAGAAAAACCGCAGAAAGCAGTAGCCGGATATTTCTTCGCCTGCCTTTGTGGCAATCATCAAAAATGAGCCATTGTGAAGCATTGACTTCAGACTCGCCTCATCGAAAGGATGGGGATTGAAATATTTCCTGCGCTCGGCCGTCATTCCGCACAGAAAACGGCTGAGCGCGGGAATTTCTTTTTCGGTGACAATGGTGAATTCTCCGCCGGAGTTGTTGACAAATGTGCCGGCAGCGGTGATTCTCTTGCCATATATCAACTTGACAAGTAGACCGTTGGCTTTTTCCACACATCTCCATATAGCTGGAAATCTATGCTTTACCGCTATTGATAGTGAGGCTATCATGAGTGTGACGTGTTCATGTGTTCAGGACGGTTGAGTAGAAGTTCTTCAGACAGGCGCGGACGAATGGCGCTGAGTATTTTGCGGCGATATTGTCGCGGGCGGCTTTGCCCATACGGGCACGCTCGGCAGAGGAGAGTGACATCATGGTGACCATGGCCTCTCTGAGCGGGACCACTGTGGCCGGGGGCACGACGAAGCCGAGTTGCGGACTGTCTATGATTTCTCTTGAGCCGTTGATGTCGGTGACAATGGACGGGAGACACATGGCTCCGGCCTCGAGCACTACGTTGGGGAATCCCTCGTGAAGGCTCGGAAAGACGAGGGCATCGGCCATCGACATCCATGGCCTCATGTCGTCGACCCATCCGTCGGATAGGTGTATCCCCGGGACAGATGCAAGCGACTCGCGGGTCAGAGCGGGGGAGCTTCCTTCGGTATCGCCTACAAGCACGAGTCGACAGTCGTGGCCGGAGATTCCTTTGAAGGCTTCGATGAGCTGCGGGAGGCCTTTGTCGGCCACGAACCGTCCGGCGAATACAAAGGTAAATGAACTTTCGGGAATTCCGAGCTTTTTGCGTATTTCTTTTCCACAGGCCGTGAGTTCGGGCCCGGGTGCGTAGTGGTCAAGGTCGACCCCTCGCACATTGCCATTGCCGAGTACCCGGAGCGGTTTGCGTGTGATACGGGCTGTGCGGAGATCGGCGGCCACCCCCTCGCCCTCTGGGAGGATGTGTGTGGCACACAGGCAGGTGATGCGGTCGGTGAGTTTCAGTATGCTCTTTCTGAGACCTGTGGCCGTGGGGAAGAGCAGACCTGTGAATGTGTGGACTCTGACCGGTATGCCGGCTATTCGTGCCGCCAGCATACCAAGCAGTCCTGCTTTCGGGGTCATGGTGTGGAGCATCTGCGGACGCTCGCGACGCAACACCACGATGAGTCTCATGAGCGAGCGGAGGTCGTGGAACAGCGAGATGTCGCGCTTCATCTCCACACCCACCGTTCTCACTCCCTCGCGGCGTCCGAGGTCTTCAAGCGGTTGGTCGGGGGAGGATAGCGCTACCACATCATAGCCCTCTGAGGAGAGCTCGCGCAAGAGTCCGCGGCAGAAGATGTCGAGCGACATTCCCACCGTGGACATACGTATTATTTTACCCCGGATGTATTTCAAAATGAGAGGGTGAGCCCGATGGCCGGTGCCGGGAGGGCTGCGAATTCGTCACACACCATGCGCGGGCCGAATGTGAGACGTGAGTCGTTTTTCTTGCTGACCACTACTTGTCGGCCACCCTTCGAGATGGCGGCGTCGGCGAGGTTGTAGGCATATACGGCCACGAGACCTCCTATGGCGATATTGCGCATGGTTCGCCAGCTGGTGGTCTTGCTGTCGTAGGAGTCGGCCGAGATTTGGTCGCCAGCAGCGATTGCCTTGTCGCGGTCTTTGCTATACTGGTTGCGACGCACCTCGGTCCAGGCTGTGGCAACGGCGAAGAGTGCTTCTCCGCCCCAGATGCAGTAGGCCTTGGTGTTCTGTCCCTTGTAGAGCTGTCCGAGTCCGGGGACGATGGACATGACCAGGGCTTTACCGTTGTAGCTGCGGGTGTAGGTGTATTCGTCATAGACGGGTTCTGTTCCCTCGGATGAGCCGACTGCATAGAGGCCGTAGAGTGTATAGTCGTAGGTCATGTCGACATTCTCGTCAAATGTGACATATTCGTCGACGAGACGGGCGTAAAAAGTCCTCTCGACAGACAATCCGCTGAATGTCACCTTGTAGTCTCGCTGGATGGATGTGTTGCCTTCAGGGTCATTGGGGAGCGAAGAGTATGTTACGCCGGGTGACACAATGCTCACTGTCGCGTCGGTGGGGTCAAGTCCGTAGTGAGAGGCCAGATAGTCCACGAGAGGACGTGTGGACTCGTTGCGCAGTTGTGAAAGGTCGCTGCCGAAGGTCTCGAATTTTACAAATGTGTATGTGTCGTTGGAGCGTTTATCCTGGAGGTGTCCTACACCCTTGGAAGCCCAGCGCGGTTTGTCCTGTGATGTGGCAGTGATTGCCGACAGGACTGCGATAGTGATGATAAAGAACCGTAAAAGAGTCTTCATATAGCTAAAAGGTTTTGATAATGTGATAAATAGAGGTTTACTGTATTGATTATGTCAAACTTGCGTGCTTGATGTCGCCCGCGCTCTGCAAGGCTGTGGGCCAGTTCGGTGTCGGATATCACACTACACAGCGCGTCGGCAAGGGCCTGCGGGTCGGAAGGAGGTACGAGCATGGCGCCGTCGCCTACATTTTCGGTTATTCCCGGAACGTCGGTCGATACAAAGGGTGTGCCTGAGGCCATAGCCTCGAGCGACGAGAGACTGAGTCCCTCATGGCGGGTGGAGAGAAGGGCTGCGTCGGCTTTGATGTAGAGCGACGGGATGTCGGCCACATTGCCTGCGAATGTTACTCTGGAGTCAAGCCCGAGTCTGTGGCATTCACGGCGTACTGAGCCGAATGTCTCTCCCTCGCCGGCAAATGTCATTCTGACATTCTCGGGGAGCAGGCTTAGTGCGCGTAGAGCGGTTATATGGTCTTTTTGCGGTCGGAATGCAGCCACCATAAGTATGTTTTTTCTGTCGTTGTTCTTTGGCCCGGATGGGAGGGCAAGGAATGGGGCGAGATCGATGCCGTTGGGGACGGTAACGAAGGAAGAGTTCGCGGAACTGAGTCCGAATTTTGTCAGACAGGCAGTTCTGACAGCCTCGCTGCAACAGAATACAGTGGCGTATCGTCGGTACACACATCGGTCGATGGTATGCCACAAACCACTGTTGTCGCGACGTGTGGATGTGTTGTGCTCTGTCGTGACAAGGAGAGTGTGGCTTTTGGTGAGCGATTTTGCCACGGCCGTGAAAAGCTGTGCCGAGTAGTTGTGGGAATGCACTATGTCATAGCTCCCCAGGAGTTTACGCAGCCGTAGGATATGCTGGGGATTATAGATGTCTTTCAGTCCCCGGCCAAGTACAATGGGGTGTAGGCCGTTGCTTACAGCCCTGGCGAAGAGGGGTTGCTCCGTGCCGTCGAATACAGCGATATCCGTCTCGATTCCGGCCCGGCGCATATGTCTGGTCAGATCGACCACGAGTCGTTCGGCCCCTCCGGTGCGCAGTGAGGTTATGACATGGAGAACTTTCATTGACGGCTTTTGATGATATAGGGCGGGAGAGAGGCTTTGCGGCTTTTCGATAAGCCGTCGCGGATGCCTCTGATGTGTAAACATAGAGGCTGTAGAGAACGAGAGGCCAGCGATGCGCCTATAATGGATGGAAACGTTAAAAAAGAGCGTGTGACCCAAGCCGTGAGTGCTTTTATGGAACCGTGTTTTCCATTCTCTTCGGGTTTATAGAGCATACGCCACCATGTCATGGTTATGAGTAGTGAACGGATGTAGAACCTCTCGGGGTTGGCTTTGTAGCGTTTGCTTGAAGTGGCGGCGTCAAGGTTGGTGAAGCCTCCGCGAAAGTCAACCCCTACCTTAAGCCCATTGGCTTTGGCCTTATAACTGAGCAGGGCATCATCGCCATATGAGAATCCGAAACGGTCAATCCAGCATTCGTCCGTGGCGCGTATGCTTCGGAATGAGTCGAGCCGCCACATCATTATCGGTCCGCCACAGGTATCTGACGGATATACTGTATGGGATGGTGACGAGATATATGAGAACGCACCGGAGGGATGCAGACGAAAAGCGATTTCGGTGGAGTGGTGTGGCCGGACAAGCGATGTGAGAAATGTTTTGGCCTTCAGAGAGATTGGAAGGTTATGGCAGGCGAAGATATCGGCTCCGAGAAGATCCCATGATCCGGTCTCCATCTCTCTGACCATTCTCTGTGCCACATCGGAATCGAGGTATATGTCGTCGTCGAGCATGAGGATGATATCGGAGTCTATTTCTTCATAATCGAGGGCTCGCTGTGACATCATTCCCTTGCCGACATAAATATATCGTTCCGTACCGACTCTGAAATCGGGTATTTCATAGCCTTCAGCTATGTATATGTTAACTGTCTCTGGCGCATATGTCTGCCGGAAAACTCCCTGCAGGGTCTTAGTGAGAGACTCGCGGGATAGTCCGAGTGTACGTATGGCCACTGAGTAGGTCAGCATCGGGAACTTTTTCGCAGGATGTATTTTGACAGCAGCCATCCGGCCGGATATGCGGTGAGAGTGAGCAGCTTGCGCGGTGAGTTGCTTAGCCAGTCCTTGTCGCCTGCTATGAGACAGCTCGATACATAGTGCACAGCACATCGTGCCGAGTTTACAAAGGTTGAACGCTTCAGTGTCATTTCGTTCACACGTAGTTTGGCGAAGCTTCTGGGAGAGTCGACATACTGACGGAATATGTTGGCTGACATACTTGATCCGTCGTTCTGATAGTCTACTATGCAGAGGCATTCGTTGACCACGAGCAAGGGACGTGTGTCGCATACCTGTAACAGCATATAGACAGGATTGAAGTTTTTTTCGCCTTCGAACCCTATCTGTGGCGCCACCTGCTTCATCAGCTCTGTACGCATCACCTGTTTGGAATCACCGTGGTGTATTCCTTTGGTTTTTAGGTCCAGGAAATAACATTCGGTCAGACCCTCGGGAAACGGTCCGCCTATCGGCTCCATGGTGTCGAGCCGACAGTCGAGGCCGATGAGTCCGGCATATTTGTCACTGCCCTTTTCCCTCCAGGTGTTCACGATTATCTCCACAGCGTCTTCGGGCATGAAGTCATCGGAGTCGATACATACGCACAATTCGGCGGATATTTCGGCATAGGCGGTGTTGTAGGCTGTATGCAGTCCGCCGTTCTCTTTATAGATGTATCTGACAGGGATTCTTCCCTCGCGTATGAAGCTCTCCACCAGTGAGCGGGTGAAATCGGTGGATCCGTCGTCGACCACCAGCCATTCGAAATCCCGGCAGCTTTGTGTGACGAGGCTTTCGTAGACGCGTCGGAGAAGATGGGCGCGGTTGAATGTGGGGGTGAATATGGTGAGTGTGGGTGTTTCCATTATAATCCGATAAGAAGAATTACGCTGAGAACGAGGTATAGCGGAAGTATTAAGGCGGCAAGTGTGTCGCGTTTATCGACAAATCTCATTTCAGAGAGTGGATAGGCTATCATGATTGGCATGAGGAACCACGACAGGTAGGCAAAGCGGTTGGAGAACGTGGAGCGAATCACGATGATCCAGAATGCGTTGGAGAGCATATATGTGATTGCTATGACATTATACCATCCGTCTCGAACTCCTTTGATAAAGGTTATATACCAGTAGAATACAATAGGGATGGCTCCGTAAATCAGAAAGTCCCATCGGAATCCTGTGTATGAGAATTTATTATCTCCAGACAGACTTGAACCGCCGTATTGGACCATGCGGTCATCAAATCCGAGGTTCATAATCATGGAGGTCAGTGTCTCTCCAAGCAATAGCGATACCGGTATGCTGGCAATCCATATGTATAGAGCGTGGCGCGGATTTTTGAGTACGGTGACGGCTGCTATGGCTGCCGTTATAGGGAGTATGGAGCTTCGGTGGATACCGAGAATCAGGAATGCAAGCACTCCGGCTATAATCCGTCTGTCGTCGAGATAGTAGGCTATCGCAAGGATAACCATATGGCAGGCCACTCCGTTGCGCAGACCGTTGAGGCCGAACGGAAGGAATGAGAATGAGGCGAATATTAGCAGTGTGGCGAGTGTTGGGCGCCGCGGGCAGCAGACCCCGGCAGCCCAGACCGCCGAGAAGGTGTAAAGGAAGGCTATGACAGTGAACCATCCGTTGACATCCAGGTCTGACAGCCTACAAATATACATTATGGCAGCCCATAGCCACTCGGAGGAAAAATCGGGAAGACTGGTGAGTGAGATTTCGTCGGTCTGGACGTTGTTGTATATGAGGTTATAGTTGTATGAGTCGCCGTATATTCCGAGCGTCGGGTCACGGTTACCTATCCACATTGTCAGGAATGCGGCCATTAGGATTGGAATCAGCATGGAGCTGCGGTGATGGTCGCCGGGCTGACGGTCGTCGGTAGATATAATGAGGTATACGGAATAGGCAGCCACGATGATGCCTAATCCGGTGAAGTAGTATGCTTTTGTGACTTCTGGAAATGAGAACTGGAACATCAGTCGGTGAGTGATAGGATGCGATGGTACAAGCGTGCGGCCCATTTGCGCAGAGGTCCGTAGTTGTCACACCATGTCTTGGCATAGTGGTGGATGCTGCGGGAGTTTGGCGTAGTGTGGATGAGCCCGGTGTAATCGTCGAGAGGATTGAAATAGTCGTTGGGATAAATTGTGATACCGGATATTTCTTGTATGGTGTCTTCGTCAATGAATCCGTGGCGTTTGAGTATGTCAGTGACCACTCCGACCACTGTGCCTGGAAGCTTGTTCCCATTACTGTCTATAAAATCCCTTGATTTATAGCTGTCGAGAATCTCGCGATAGATGGGGTGGCCGGATGGAGCACCAAGGCCGAGGCCTGCATTGACTCCGCATCCCTGTCGGCTTTTCTCGATGCCCATGAACGCTCCTTTCTCAATTATGTCATTCATAGGGGCTATTACTTCCACGTCGGTGTCGAAGTAGAGACCCCCGAGACGGTAGATGATTTCGAAACGGGCGTAGTCGCTGACAAAGGCCCATTTTCCCATGTCGGCCGCCTGGCTGGTGAATGGTATGGCGCGGACATCATAGTTGGAGTTGTTCCACTCCTTAATTTCATAGTCTGGAAAATATCTTTGCCATGACGCTACGCATCTGCGCGCTTCGGGAGGGAGAGGCGATGAGCCGAACCAGCAGTAGTGTATTGTCTTTGGAATTGTCGGTGTCATAGGAGTCTATAGATTTTTTCTACTTCGCGGCTGTCGGAGTAGTCGCGTGACAGGCAGGTGGACGAGAGTGATTCAAGAAGAGCTTTGTCGGATATCACTGAAGCGATTCCCGATGCGCATCCGTCATTGTCGAGAGGGACTATCACGCCGTCGGCAAGATGGTCTATCTGGTCGTATGAAGTGGGGTAGGCGGTCACTACCACAGGCCGTCCGAGTATCTGGGCTTCCCTCACAGTGACTGATCGCCCTTCATAACGTGACGGCTGTACGTAGAGGTCACAGTGTTTTATGTAGGGGTAGGGATTCTCGCGCTTTCCGAGCAGTATGACGTGGTCCTGCATACCGGCAGCGTCAATGGCATCGCGAATCTCCTGTTCCATCCCGCCATAGCCTACTATGTACCAGCGCAGGTCGGTGAGTCCGGTGATGGAGATAATTGATGAGGTTATGGCTGGTATATTCTCGAAGTTTTTCGGCTGGGAGAGTCGTCCGACCGAGAGAATGGTGAATGACCCGCGGTCCATCTCGGAAGGGATGAACTCGTCGGCACGGGTCCGGATGAGGGTGGGGGAGAGAATGTTGTTTATGCCGATTATTTTGTCGGACAGTGAGGGGTGGTGACTGAGAAAACCTTTGGTGACAGCGGGAGAGATTGAGGCTATGTGGTCGTAGGCTGCCCACACTGGATGTTCGAGCCGGGCATCATGGCCTATCGAGGAGTAGTCTGTGTGAATCCAGCAGATTTTCTTCCGGGCTTTTACTTTGCGTAGCACGATGTCGTGGGGTGTGAGGAAGGAGATGGCCAGATTGTAGGTGACCGAGGGGTTTATGTCGGGAAGCCACGGGGTGACGTGGCGGCCTATGTAGCCGTAGATGGAGTCGCCGGTAGGCTGTGGATTGTGTTTAAGGAAGCTCTGGTGCCTGCGTCGCGCCATGTAACGTCCAAAGGCTATACCTAACCGCATATTCCTTATTGTCCGGACTATGGGGCTTTCGATGAGCGAATAGGACTTTATTTCGGGGAGGAGTGTCACCTGTGGTGGAATATGGGCCATCATCTCTCCGCGATGGGAGTAGACAAAGAGGTCAATGTCGGCTTTCTCGTAGTCCCATGCGTCGAGAAGCGATATGAGTGAGGTCTCTACACCGCCGATTTCGAGATAGTGTATGGCTATGAGTATTCTTGGCTTAGGCATGGTTCAGTAGATTGGTGACTCTGAGCAGGCTTTCCCGGGCGACTGTCGAGTAGAAACTGCGGGAGGGTGATGAGTAGAGCTTTTCACGTGTCTCGGGGGCTGACAGCCGGATTATAGCATCGGCTAATCCTTCGGGTGAGGTAGGGGCTATAAGGCCTGTGTCGCTGTTTATGTGGACGCGTGCCACAGGGAAGTCTGTGGTGACGAGCGGACGACGGAATGAGCCGGCTTCGAATAGCGATATGCCGTAGCCTTCGTGGCGGGATGGCTGGATGTATATGTCACAGTGTTTTATATAGGGGTATGGGTTGTCGTCAAATCCACATAGCGTGACCTTCCCGTCGAGGCCGAGCCGGGAGACGAGTCTCTCGAGCTGTTCTTTCATGGGGCCGTCGCCCACGAAGTACCAGTGGAAATCGAGACCTCGGAGTGTGAGCAGATGTGCTGCCTGCAGAGCTATGTCCTGACCTTTTTCGTGATGCAGCCTTCCGATCGTTAGCAGCTTCAGGGCAAAACTGTCGGTCGGATAGGGTGACGGTCCTGAGGCAAGGTGGTGAATAAGGTCGATATCGACAATGTCGTTGATAGTTGTGATTTTATCCTTGAGTTCAGGATATTCGCGGACTATCATGTCGCGGAGTATATCGGAGACAGCCACAATGGTGTCGAAATTGCGATAGTGCTTACGGCAGTGTTCCATATCATATCCGCTCTTGCGCAGATCGGCATTTATCCAGCAGATTTTCCTGTCGGCGCAGACCTTGTTGTCAACGAAGAATGTCGGTAGTCCCTGCTGGTAGGCTATGGCTATGTCATACTTTTCGGTGAGGGGAGGGATGGCTCCACCCATGAATTTCCAGTGGAAGTCGACATTGTGGACTCTTCCGAACATGATTTTTCGAGAGACGAACATGGCTATGCGTCTGACCGTATGATTTATACGTCCTGCGGTCGAGTTGCTTAGGAGCGGGAGTGTGGCCGGGGTGATTCCCGGGGGCAGATGTTTCTCGAATGCACCTCCGCGAGCCACTGTCAGCAGGGTGATATCATAGTCACTGTCGCGACTGAGAAATGAGAGGAGGGTGGTGAGGCTTTTTTCAGCCCCTCCGATACCGAGTGAGTCTATGACAAACAGTATTTTTTTTTCAGACATTGGCTCTTGAGGGAATGGTGAGACTGAGATAGCGGCGGACGAGCGATAGTAGTAAGTCGCGCTGTCGGCGCGGAAGGAGGAACACGCTGCCCGTAGTAAAGAGAATGACGGAGAGAGCAGACACTGTTATGAGCGTGAGCCACGAATGTCCGAGCAAGTGGCTGATACCGGATAGTATGGCGAAAATAGCCACTTCAAGAGCGAGAACGCCGAGTATGGTACGGCTGACGAGACGGTTGAAGAATAAACTTCCGAGATTGCGGTAGATGAGTACAAGGGTGAACACGCAGTTGACAAGGAGCCCTGCCTCGTAGACCGCGCAGGCCACAATGGGCGACATACCCAGCACAAGTGCCATATAGGTTGTCCCGACCGAGGCTGTTCCCTCGATAAACTGCATGATATTGATGCCTTTGTTTAACCCCATGGACTTGAGTGATTCGGCCGGGACGAGATAGGCCATAATGACAGTGTTGACCACAAGCTGGATGGCACACAGCTCGGCCGAAAGGGCCGGGACTGTTCCAAGCCACAGTTTCATCACAAAGTCGAGCTCGACGAGGAGGGGGATGGCAAACATCCCGTAGAAAATCATGGAAATGAGAGTCGCGTTCTCAATCGACTCCTTCATGTCGTAGATGCGTCCCCTGGCAAAGTGCTTGACAATTACCGGCTTGAAGGCCGAGGTGACGGTGAAGGCCAGTCCTGTTACCGCTCCCGACACTGCTGTGCCGATGCCGATGGCTGCATTGAGCTTGACGCCGTGGAATATGTTGAGAACCATGGGGTAGACTGTGCCCTTTACGGTGCGGCTGACAGAGCCGAATAGTTCCCAGCCCGAGAAACGCAGCATCGGACTCAGCAGTTTGCGGTCGAAGCTAAACCTGAAACGTGCCTCGGGGAACTTGTGTATGCAGTAGGCCCGCATGAAGAGTGTGATGGAGAGTTCCGCGACGGTCATAAGAACTGTGTAGAGTATGAGATGGTCGAAGTCCGACTCTCTGACGAGCAGCAGTATGCCTAATTTGGCAAATGTTCCGAACAGGCTGCAATAGGCCAGGATGTTGAATTTCTCTCTCGCCACGAGAACAGCCGAATAGGGTCCCTGCGGAATGGTAATGATCGATGAGAGTGCCGAGGCATGGATTATTATCTCGGCTGCGTGCATACGCCCCTCAGGCACATTGAGCTGGTGATGGAGCACCCACATACCCACCGTCTCCGACACTATGGCCATAATGACTGCCAGGCCTGTGAATATTATAGACGCGGAGCAGAAAGTGTCGTTGGTGCGACGCATATCGCCACGCCCCAGTTCGAAGGTGATGAAGCGCGAGGTGGAGGTGGATAGCACCGAGACCAGGAAGCTGAATAGGCCTATTCCCGCCCCGGCCACCGACTGGAGTCCGTAGTCGTCCACACCGAGGGCTTCGAGCATGATGTCGACGGTGATGAAGCCCATCACCGTGTTGATGATGGTGCGGACGTAGAGGTAGGCTGCGTTTCGGGCTATCCGTAGGTTTCCTGCCATGTTGACAAGGGGGGTAGAGAGGTTGCCGTGTCTATGCGTTGGCGCGTTTGGGAGTTTCTTCCGACTGGTCGGAGTCTTCGCCGTAGCCATAGTGGCCGTAATTGCCATAGTGGTATCCGTAGCGATGATATACGTATCGGCTGTATCCGTAGTGGGAGAACTCCTGTCGTGTTCCGTTGAGAAGGATTGAGAGGTTGGGGAAGCGGCGCTCTTCATACCACTTCTCTATGTCGGTGAGGAATGAGCGGTCCATGAGGTGGGCGCGCACTACGAAAAGGGTCATTTCGGCGTGGCGGCTTATGATGGCTGCGTCGGCCACGATGTCCACCGGCGGACAGTCGATGAACACGTAGTCATACTCCTCCTTCAGCTTGTCCAGCATATCGGTGAACCGTTTGGTGAAGAGAAGCTCCGTGGGGTTGGGAGGTATAGTGCCGCATGGGAGCACGTCGAGCTCACCGAGCCGGATGATGACATCGTGATAGTCCTGTACCTGTCCGGACAGATAGTTTGACACGCCCATATCGGGACTCTCAACATATTTCGAGAGTGATCCTCTGCGCAGGTCGAGGTCGACCGATATAACTTTTTTGCCTTTGATGGCGAGAGCTGTGGAGAGATTGGCCGTGATAAATGTCTTGCCGGAACCGGGGTTCATTGATGTCATCATCACCACGTGATGGCCTCCTTCAAAGCCGAGAATGAACTCAAGATTGGTACGTACCACGCGGAACGCCTCGTTCATGATATTCTTGCTCCTTGGTTTCACGAGCAGCTGGTTGTCGGTGATTTCTCGGGCAACTTTCTTGGTGCCTTTGCCTTTTTTGCTCACCATGGCCAGCGGTATCTCGCCCACGAAGGGTGCGTGGAGCGACTCGAGATCCTTGCGTCCGCGCACAGCTGTGTTGAAGTTCTCAACGAGGAGCAGTATAACAGCGGGAATGGCGAGGCCTGCAATCAGAGCCACGCCCACCACCATATAGAGGTTGGGGAGCACGGGCGACGGGTCGGACTGAGGATGCTCTATGAGTCGTGTGTTGTAGGCGGTGAACGCTTGCGACAGCTCATTCTCCTCTCGCTTTTGGAGCAGGAAGAGATAGAGCGACTCCTTCACCTTCTGCTGTCGCTCGAACGAGAGGAGGTATTTTGCCTGCTGAGGGTTTGAAGCCACCCTGCCCGAGGCCTGGGCCTGTACGGTGCGTATCGACTGGCGCTGGGTGTTGAGCATGGCCAGTTCGTTGTCGAGCGAGGCGAGGATGCTCGATTTCATTGTCTGGAGTTTCTGGTCGATGTCCATCACCAACGGGTTCTGTGGCGAGGAGACGGCCAGGTGGTTGTTTCGCTGTAACAGAAGTGTGTTGTAGGCGGCTATCTGGGCCTCGATTCCGGGGTTGTTGATGCCTGAATTGGCAGGGAGCTGTTCCTTGTCGTGGATACCGTCGGTGAGGTAGTTGCGCACATATTTGGTCATTGCAACACGGTTGTCTATCTCGCGACCCTGCTCTTGCGAGGCGTTCATTGTGCTCAGAGCCATCGAACCGACTGCCGCTACATCGGGCATCAGATTGGTACTCTTGTAGTTGGATATGTTGGTCTCCACGTTGCCGAGTTCGCTTTCTATTATTGCGAGTCGGTCCTTGATGAAGTCGGTGGTCGAGGTTGTAATCTGGTTGCGGTCACGCACCCAGTTTTCGTTGTATACGGCCACGAATGTCGAGAGGATGTCTTCGCCTCGTGTGCGCGACACATCGTTGATGGACAGGTCGATGATTGATGCCTTGTTGTTGCGCTGTGTGGCTATGACGCGCTGGTGATAGTCGTTGATGGTCTCTCTCTTGGAACGGCGCACGACCTTGAGACGGTCTTTCATGCCGTTGACATAGTTGGGCGATGGTGTCACGGTCATTTTTCCGAGCGGAGTTCTGACAGTAGGGCCCATCTTGAAGCGGAATGATTTCTCGATGGGCTGGTTGTTGATCATGATGTCTGAGACCACCACGGTGCTGTCGGGGTTGATGGCGAGTTCGAATGTTGCTATCTCGGTCTCTCCGAGATCGGGGAGACTTATTTTGACAGGGAGATCCACGCCGTAGGCCAGCTCGTCGTGAAATGCGCCTGCGTGGTAGCACTCCACGTCAAGGCCGAGTCGGTTGACCACCTCGGCTGCCGAGGCCACAGTCTTCATCGACATGATTTCGTTGGTGATATTGACCGACGCTCCTGTGATTCCGAGCTGCTGCATGGCCTCCTCGGAGAGTCCGTTCTTATCATCGTTCTTGATCATTATCGATGCGGTGGCGCGGTAGATGTTGGGTGTGATCTGCAGGTAGTAGTAGGCACAGCCGATCGTTACTATCAGAGAGAGCACAAACCATTTCCAGTTTCCGACAAAGAGAAAGATATTGTCTTTCATCTTGACGAATCCGTCGTTCTGGTGTTTGCGGGGAGCTTGGGTGTTTATGATTACGCTTTTCTGCAGCGTTGTGTTTTCATCAAGGTTGCGTTGCATTATTCAGATAGGTTTCTATTTTGTGACGAGCACGGCTATTGTTGTGCCGAGCGATAGCAGCGATGTCCAGAATCCGAGGGTCATGTAGTTCGAGCCGTTGGCTGTGGAAGTGTTGGCTTTCACCTGGTTTGGCTCAACATATATCATGTCGTTCTGGCGTATGTAGAATACCGGCGAGGCATATACTGCGTCGGTGTTTGTGAGGTCTACGCGGTAGGGCACCTGCTTGTCGTCCTCTGTGCGGAGCACGAGCACGTTGGTGCGCTTGCCCGAAATGGCAAGGTCGCCCGAGATGGAGAGGGCCTCGAGTATGTTGAGTTTGTCGTCGGGAAATGCGTGCCTGCCTACACCCGACTCTCCTATCACATAGAAGGCCATGTCGGGACAGCTGACTGTGACGATGGGGTCGCGCAGGAGATTGCCCGAGAGCAGGCGGTATTTCACGAGCTGTGCCACTTCGAGGCGTGTCAGCCCGTCTACCCTGATCTGACCGAGTATGGGCATATCTATGTTGCCGGCCTTGTCGACTGTGTATGCGGCATCCTTGAGCGTGACTCCTGTAGCTCCGTTGGCGGTGCGGCTGAGGTTGAACATCTCTGCCAGCTCCTTGTCGCGGCTGTGTATTTCGATGTACAGACGGTCGCCGGGGCATAGGCGCAGTTCGCCGTCGGTCTGTATCTTGAGTTTTGCATTGGCGGGCAGGTCCTGCATATATACGATGTCCTGGGCCGGACCGCACGACGTAGCTATCGCTCCTGCGAGGCCTATTATGATTGCTGCTGTGGTCTTGTAGAGACTGCGGGTAATGATGGTTTTCATCTATCGGGAGGAATTGTGTTTGTCGGTGTTGTAGTTTCGATTTTTTCCAGAAAAGCACGTGGGATGTAGCTTGTCGCGACAGCACATAGGCCTTTGACAGTTACCACAAGGCGGTTGTTGTTCTTGATGCGGGCAATGTGGCCTTCCGAGCCGGTGAATGGGCCGTCGGTCACTCTCACCCTGTCGCCCAGGTGGTAGCGCGGGGAGTCATCTCCGAGATACTCCACCCCCTCCTTGCCGCCCGAGGTGACGAGCATGAAGATGTCCATCTCCTTGTCGGGGATAGCCACAGGGATGTGTTGCAGTCCGTTGCGACGGGTGTAGATCATGGCACGCCCCTCGATTTCGGGAGCGAGCGACACCGCAACGGATGGGGTGGTGTGGAAGAAGAGCAGCGAACTGATGAGCGGTGTCTCTACACGACTGACCGTCCCTCCGCGTTTCACGAGTCTCTCGGTGAGGGGCAGGTAGGTGGTGACGCCACGGTTCGTCAGAAGATCGCGAATGTCAAACACCCGGTTGAAGAACACTTTCATGGCATACCAGCGAGGTGTCCCAGGTGATGTTTCGGTCATGGCAGATAAGTCGAGGAGGTTAATCAGGTAATGGTGGTAGATAGCGTAGTGGCGGGAATCGGGACAAACCTTTCATTCCCCGTGCCGTCGCATATGCATGGGGGCACGGGCCACTTCAGGTCAGTCCGTCTATTCCAAAAAATGATGTCGCGCGTTTGTCAACTCTATTTTGAAACTTCGAATCGCTGCTCGCTCCCGAATCCGGTGAGCGGGGATGCAGTGACCTCGAAATCTCGGCACGTGTTATTCTTGCTTCTTTTCGTAATTGCAAAATTATAAAAAAAGCACCAAAAATGGTGCTTTTTTCTTGTCGATTTTTATTCAATTAAGACTATGTGCGGGTATTTTGGTGAAAATATTATAACTGATATCGACTATTTTTATTCTGCCGCAAGAATGAGCGCGGCCTGTTTGAGAAGGTTTATCTTGGTCCACTGTGACTCATAGTTGAGTCCCTGTCTTTCGCGGTCGCGCACTTTGAATCCGCAGGTGGGGCTGAGCGACAGACGGTTTAGCGGGACATGGCGCATGGCTACGCGGGCACAGTCGACAATGTCCTCCACGCTCTCAAGTCCGGGCAGTGATCCGTTCACGAGGCCGAGTATGGCTCTCTTGCCGGCAGGGAGGAGGCTGAGGATTTCTAACTGGGCCGGGCTGTTGATGTCAAACGGGAGGAGGAATGAGTCGGCATTGACGCGTGTGAGCATCTCGCGCAGGCGGTTCTGCTCGCGCTCGTCGCCCCAGCGGGGTATGCGTGTCTCGTCGGCGGCGATGCTGAGGGTTACCTCGAGGTCGGCCGGATGGCCGTCGAGTGTGAGGTTGAGCACCTTGATGAGGTCGTTGGTTATAGCTTCGGGATCAAGTCCGCCGAGCAGCAGGGTGCGCTCGAAGTCGGGGTCGCTGAGACGTCCCCACACAGAGCTGTCAAACTGCACGTGGCGACAGCCGCGGCGATATAGCTCTTCGAGTGTCTGGCGGTATGCTCCGGCGATGTCCTCGAAGATGGTGTCGGGCGACGGGTAGATTTTCGACAGGTCACCGTTGGAGATGATGAGTGTACGTACATACAGTTCTCCCGGCGAGGGCATTGTCTGTCTCACCTCGGCGCGGCCGTTGGCTATCTCAAGCAGGTGGCTGAACTTGTCGAAGAAAGGATGTGCAGGATTGTAGGCCACGCGTCCTGTGAAGTGTATAATGTCGTGACGGGTGGGTTCGTCTTGATAGACACGGCCGGTGTCTATGCGTTCGCGCTCTATCCCTTCGAGTCCTTCCCAGAAGTCGCGGTCCCAGGCCTTGCGACGCATCTCGCCGTCGGTGAGAATGGTGAGGCCTTCGGCTATCTCGCGGTCGATGAGGCGGTCTATCACTTCGTCTTCTGTATGGGCAAACTCCTCGGGAGTGATTTCACCGCGCTTTTTGAGTTCGATGGCTTTCTCAAGCTCCTCGGGAGGGAGAAAGCTTCCCACGATACCTACGCGGGGTGACTGTGGATTCTTGGAATTCATGATGAGTTGTTGGTTTGACTTCTCACTTCTGCGTTGCAAAGTTACTCAAAACCAATGGGGTGAGTGGCAGGGAAACTGTTAAAATTGATTAACGAAGCCTCCCTGTCATTGAACTAAGACAAACGGAACTCTCTGAAAGTCATTGTGATTGCATCGAAGGTCAGTAGTCTGTCGGCAAGCAGGTCGCCGGCCCCGGTGATGAGTTTTACCGCCTCGGTGGCCTGCAGAGTACCCACTACGCCCACCACCGTGTTGAGAACCCCTGTCATTGAGCACGGCTCGTCGTTGTCGGCTGTTGTATCGTCGAATATGTCGCGATAGGAGGCCGACCCGGGGATGTGTGTGAACAGTTGTCCGCTGAATCTCTTGACGGCTCCGAACACATAGGGCTTCCCCTCGGCCACGCAGGTGTCGGAGATGAGCAGGCGTGTGGCGAGATTGTCGGTGCAGTCGAGCAGCAGGTCATGTTCCCGTGCAAGCTCCGAGGCATTTTCAGTGGTGAGCGGTATGGCAAGCGCATCTACGGTGACACCCGGGTTGACGGCGAGCATTTTCTCGCGGGCCGAGTCACACTTGTTACGGCCTATGTCGGCCGTCGAGTGGATAATCTGTCGCTGCAGATTGCTCAGGCTCACTGTGTCGGGGTCAAGAATGGTTATTCGGCCCACACCGGCGGCGGCCAGGTAGAGGGCCACAGGAGACCCAAGTCCGCCGGCTCCAATTATCAGCACCCGCGCACGTCCGATTTTCTCCTGGCCGGGCCGGTCTATCTCGCAGAGGTTCATATGCCCGCGATAGCGGATGTCGTTGTCAGAACTCATATCCGGCCTCCTTTATCATGCGTTTGTCTTCCTCGATTGTGGCGCCCACAGTGGTGAGCAGATCGCCCATTATCGCACCGTTGATACCGACGCGGAGTGCCTCACGCTGGGCCTGTGGTGATATTCTGGCCCTGCCTCCGGCAAATCTGAGTACGGCCTTCGGGTGGACCATGCGGAATATAGCCACCGTCCGCAATATCTCGTCGTCGGTGAGTGGCTTCATTTTTTCGAGCGGGGTGCCTGGGATTGGCTGAAGTACGTTGATGGGTATGCTGGCCGGGTGTATTTCTCGCAGTTTCAGCGCGAATTCCACTCTCTGTTCCATGCTTTCGCCCATTCCGATGATGCCACCGGAGCATATTTCCATTCCTGCCTCGCGTGCGGCGCGGATTGTGGCGATTTTGTCGTCGATGGTGTGGGTGGAGCAGAGGCTGCCGAAGTGCGAAGGAGCAGTCTCGAGATTACAGTGGTATCTCTCCACTCCCGCCTCGCGGAGCTTTCGGAGAGCCTCGAGGGTGAGCAGGCCCATAGAGGCGCAGAGTCCCATTCCCCCCTGTTCTTTGAGCTCGCGGTAGTAGCTGCATATGGTGTCGAGGGTCTTTCCGGTCACAGCCCGTCCGCTTGTCACGAGTGAGAAGCGTCCTATCCCGGCTTCGCGGTTCATACGGCCCATTGTCATGCACACCTTGTGGCTCACGAGGGGATACGTGGCGGCTCCGGTGGCGTAGTGGGCTGACTGGGCACACCATTTGCAGTTCTCGGGGCATAGGCCCGAACGTGCGTTAATAATCGAGCATGAGTCGAACTTACGGCTTCCGAAGTGGTTTGTCACCTCGGCGGCGGCGTCGAGCAACGAGGAGAGGTCACACTCGTCGGATGCCAGGCTGAGCGCTTCGGACGGAGTTATCTCCTCGCCGCGCATCACCTTCTCTTTTATGTATGCGATATTCATGACGCAAAATTACAATTTTCGGCTGTTTCCGCCAACAAAGTCGGCATTATCGCACCTTTTCCCCTTTTCTCTGACCGTAATTTTGCAGTGTCACAGATTATTCCTTATCCCTATGAAACTTACCCTCACACGCTCGGAGATGCTTGCCCGCTGGCGACTCCATCGCGGCTACGACATTCCCCACCACGACGCTTCGGTAGGTCGCTCGGACGGTATCGACCTCGACTCGATTCTCGAGGCCGAGATGGACGAGTGGTATCGCAATCTGCTTCTCACGGCCCCCCTCGGTCTTCTGGCACCCGTTGAAAAGGCCGGAATAATAGCCGTTCCCGGCCAGGGAAGTGTGAGAATGCGTCTGCACCTTGGCGAGACAGCGGTTCGTATAGCCGCTGTGCGTCTTTCCGGATGGCGGTGTACAGCCACAGTGGTGAGCGACCCTTTCTCTCCGGCGGCCATGCGACAACTTCATCCATTCACACGCGCCTCGGCAGATGCTCCCGTAGCGGTGTTCGACCCGTTGGGACACACTCTTGACCTTTATCCCTACCACTCCGGTACAGACAAGCTTGAGACTCTCCGTGTGGTAGAGCGGTGTGCCGACACCTATTCCTTTGATTCGTCGGCTCTTTCACTTATATAAACAAGACTTACGTATGACAACATTTGAATATGCCCGTAATTCCTGGATACGCATGGGTGGTCTCCGCTCTCTGCGTTCGAGACTCAAGCGTTTCACCTACGGACGGCAGTGGGACGACCTTACTGTCGACAATGAAGGCAAGCTGATTACAGAGGGAGAGGCGGCACGTCGTGCCGGTCGTCGCCCTCTCACCAACAATCTTCTGCGCTCGCTTGTCAAGAGCGTGGTGGGACGTTTCCGCCACAATATTGCGTCGGCCTCGGCTCTTTCCGGGAAAGCTGCCGAGATACACCGCCTCAATTCTCTCGACGAACTCGATGCCCGCCTCCTGGAGGAGTTTCTCATATCGGGCTGTGCCATACAGCGGGTGGCGTGGGAGAATCGTTTTGACGGCCACCGTGTGTGGATTGACAATGTTTCTCCGTCGCGCTTCTTCTGCAACCGGTTTCTCGATCCCCGTGGCAGCGACATACGTCTTGTGGGTATGCTCCACGATATGTCGGCCCAGGAGGTGAGGATGCGTTTTGCCCACAACTCACATCGTCGAGCCCGTGAGATTGAGGAGATTCTATCGCGATCTTCGGCCATGCGTCCCGAGGCCTCATTGGCTGCTGTAGACTTCGACCCCGAGGCTGTGTCGTGGGACCGTGCTTCCGACCCCGCGCTTCATCGTGTGGTCGAGGTGTGGACTTTCGAGTATGTGCGCCATGTAGGGTCTTGCTGGTATTGCCGTTTCTTTGCGCCCGACGGAACGGTGATTGACGAGTCACGCTCTCCGTTTGCCCACCGCTCCCATCCTTTTGCTGTCAGATTCTATCCTCTCACCGACGGCGAAGTCCATCCGTTTATAGAGGATGTGATAGACCAACAGCTCCATATAAATAGGCTTATAACCACCATCGACTCCATTCTCAACAACAGTGCAAAGGGGGTTCTTCTTTTCCCTATCGATGCCTGCCCACAGGGAGTGTCGATCAGTGAGGCGGCTTCTCTCTGGCACAAACCTTCGGCCGTGATTCCCATCAATCCAAGGGCGCGTATGCTGCCACAGGAGATTGTCTCTTCGGGTCGCAGCGAGGGGGCTTCGGCGCTCCTTGATATCGAGTTCAGGCTTTTCCAGCAGATTTCCGGAGTGTCGGGCGCATTGCAGGGACAGGCTCCGTCGGGCCATGTGTCGGCTTCGCTCTACGATGCCCAGGTGGCAAATTCAGCGGTGGCTCTTCAGGATATCTTCTCTACGTTCGATACCTTCCGTGGGGAGAGAGATGTTAAGGCACTGAAGTCTTGTTAACATATTTTTGTATTGGTGATGCGCGTTTATGCCCCGGTTGTGTAGTAAATTTGCCAACACATAATTGACACATTAACAATAAAACCAACGAACAATCCATGTTATCCTTAATCGAAACCCGCAACCGTCACTTTCTCGCCGCCTGTCGTGAGATTATTGCCAATCTTCCCGCCGGAGAGGAGATAAATCTTGCGCGGGTGGCCGAGGAGGCTGCTCAGTCGCCTGCCCCGCACTACTATTGTACCTTTACCTATGCTCTGCGCATGATCCGCCTGCTTCGTCACGGACGTCTGCCTCTGCGCAACGACCGCCGGCGTCTGCTCTGGGAGGAACTCAACATCAAGACGGCTATTGTCATGGCGCGTCGTGGATGTCGTTTGCCCGAGGCTCTGTCATTTGTTCTTGCCGGAGGGTCGGCCTCGCGTTTCTTCATCGCTCCCACCACAGCCCACCGTCTCGTGCAGCGTCTTCGTGCCAGGGCATAGAGTCTGTTACCGTTTTTAAAAGCCTGTCCACTCTCAAATCATTCCACATTATGACCTATTCTCTGTCTACATCTGTAATTATTGATACCATCCAGGCCACGGCAGCCTTCCGCGTGCTCTCGGCACCGGAGGAAATCAAGTCGCTTTTCGCCCCGCTTTTGCGTCCCGAAGTTCGCGGGCAGTTGAAAATCATGGTGAAAAACGCGTTTGCCGAGACCATTCTCCTGCTGCTTCCCCATGTTTCCGACTGCTGTCTTGACGACGAATCGGCAGTCACCGATCCCGGTCCGCAGGATACCGGCGATACCACCGAATTGCTTCTCAAGGTCACTCTTGGTTCCGGTGTGAACGGTCGCGACTATGCCGGGGCAGCCGTTCGCAGGCACCTTGAGCAGGCTGTTGCTATGCGCGCCCTTGCGGAGTGGTCACTCGCAGGTGGAGACAGTGTCACCCATCGTGCCTACCTCACACTTGCCGAGGCTTCGGTTGACCGTCTCAAGGAGTCGCTCGTCCCCGTATCCCGTCCGTTTCTACGCTCGGCCACAGATTAGAGTAAATGGAAAAATCCCACTGTCGCCATTTTTGGTGGGCAGCGGGATTTTTTCTTGATATGGTCTTGTCCTATTTTCCGTCGGTCATGACAGCCGGGACTGATGATTTTCTCGGACGGACGGCAATGTTGATGGCAAGAGCTGTGAGGAAATAGAAGCCTGCGAGTGCCCAGAGTGCCCAATAATAGCGCGAGACATCGGCAATGGTGGCGGCGTTTGAATTGATTCGTATGAAACCTTCCACTCCCCATGTTGCCGGCACGAGGTCTGATACAGCCATCCAGAAGTTGTTGAAGGCATATCGCGGCCATGTGAGACCTGAGAGAAACAGGAAGATGGCCGAGGTATAGACCACGAGTACCATCGAGGCTTCGCGTTCGCGCACTATAATCTGTATGGTCTGGCCGAGGAAGGATGTGGCTACGAGCATGGCGAAGACGAAAGGCATATAGTCCCAGAAATCACCTATGTGCGGAAGGGAGAATATATGTGGCACCACGCTGAGGGCATAGAATGTCAGAGGCATATAGATCACGAGATAGCAGAGTGTCTTGCCAAGCAGTGTCGCTACCGGGCCGGCCTGGACCTGGAGAGGGTCCACACCTGTGCCGCTGCGGCGTCTGCGGTCGCGCGACGTGCCTGCGAGCATCGTGATACCGAGCAGAAGACTCTGCTGGAGTATGAGCACCACTATACCGGGAATGATGAATGAGGCGAATCCCTGGGTGGGATTGCCCATCACTCCGGCATGGGTGTCGACGGGAAGGCCGGTGACGATAGTCGAGAGGATACCGGCCTGATTGGCCACACGCGACGCTGTGATGGAAGTGGCTTCGTGCATCTGGATGTTGGTGAGTGCAAAGAGAGCCTGTCGGTAGCGGAAGAGCAGCGACATATCCTGGTAGAACGGCACCACGGCCTGTTCGCCACGGCCTATGCGGCGGGCATAATCGGCCGGAATCTCAAGCACGGCATAACACTTCTTTTCCATCCACGCCCTGCGGGCTTCCTCCTTGTCGGCGGCATAACCTATCACACGGAGAGCCTGAGTGGCGTCGACGGCACGTACAAGTTCTCGGCTCTCGGCTGTGCGGGAGTTGTCTACTACCACGATGGGGCTGTCCTCGATGGTCTCGGGGTTGTAGATTATGGTATATATCAGCGGATAGCCGAGCGGAAGCGCAAAGAAGAAGAGGAGCACGCCGATGTCGGTGAACACCAGGTAGGTCTCACGTCGCCACACTCTGATGAGGCTCTTTAACCATTTCATAATCAGGGAACGTAAACAGGGTTAAGACATTTTCCGCGCAGACGGCGCAGACCCAGGAGGGGGAGAAGCAGCATTCCGAGCATCACGATGAAATAGATGCGCGAGTAATAGAGGGGGATGCCGTTGAGCGCCTGGTCTATGTAGATGAGGAAGTAGTAGCGTATGGGGATGATGTACGAGAAGATAGCGATTCCGCCATACATCTTGTCGACAGGAAAGGAAAAACCGGCTATGGAGAAACTTAGTATGCCTACGAGCGACACCACTATGAGGCCAAGTCGGAGATTGGGTAGAATCTCCATGACTATCACCCCGAAAGCCTGGCTCGAAAGCACAAGCAGCAGCATAGCGCCCATCATGACCCATGGGGAGCAGTTCATGGGAAAATGCAGGTAGCCGCACATCACCGACTGTATGGCCACACCAATGCAGGTGAAGAGGACGCTCTGCGGAATGAGCTTGCCCAGAAGCGCCACTGCCATACTGCCTCCGGCCGTGCGGAGCCACTCGGGAGATGTGCCCCATTTTATTTCATAGCCGATGGAGAATACCGTGATTACCATGACGAGCAGTGCTATCATGGCCGACAGGAACGACTGGGAGAGATAGATGTTATAGTTCATGCACGGGTTGCCGATGGGGTGGTAGTCCATAGCCACAGGCATGAGCAGACTGCCCGATTCCTGCTCGTCGACACCCACTCCGGCCAGCGAGGTCTTGACGATACCGCCCGATGTGGTCACGGCTATAGTCTTGAACCCTTTGTAGGCGAGTGAGCCGGGCACGAAGATGGACATATTGGTGTAGAACGAGAGGGTGGGAGTGCGACCGCTAAGCGCTTTCTCCTGGAAGTCGTTCGGGATATAGAAAAAGCCGAATATCTCCCCCGATCTCACCTTGTCTATGGCGCTGTGGTAGTTTTCGAGATCCATCGTGATGTCGGTCAGCTCGGAGGCGTTGAGCGACCGTGTGACCTTGCGCGACAGAGCCGAATGGTCAGCATCCACCATCGCCACAGGCACCTTGAGGGGCAGCCCCTCGTGCATGAGGTTCAGAAAGAAGAAGGCGGTCACGGCGGGCACCACCACCATCATGAAGATGTAGATGCGGCGCGATGCGAGCGTGGCTATACCCCTCCGGAGGGATCTGGTCAAGGTGTTCATGATTCTCTGTTATTAAGCACTCTCTTATTTCTTGAAATAGACGGCGGTCATGCCTGGACGAAGCTGAGGAAGGTCCTCGATCGGACGGGCTTTGACCTCGAATGTCTTGCTGTCCCATTGTCCGGTGGCCTTTGTGGCCTGCCATTCGGCATAGCTGCCGAGATCGCGCGAGTAGTATATTTTGGCTTTCACCTTCTTGCGGTCGAGAGCCGGGAACATCACCTCGATTTCGCCTCCGAGGGGCATCTCGGAGAGGAGGTCTTCGCGCACATTGAAGGTAATCCACTTGTCCTGGAGTTTGAGCAGGCTCATCACCGGCGCGCCCATCATGATAAGCTCGCTCTCGTGGGGATACACCTGGTCAATCTGTCCGTCACACGGAGCAAGCAGATACTGGTCTTCGAGCAGGCTTTCCACCTCGGCCACACCACCTTTGGCCACGTTGACCATGGCGAGAGCGCTCTCTTTGTCCTCTTTCTGTGCGCCGGCCTTTGCGAGGCTGTGCTGTGAGCGGGCGGCCCCGAGGGCGGCTACGGCTGCGTCATATGCGGCTTTGGCTTCGTCGCGTTTCTGCTCCGATACCACTCCGTCGCGGAAGAGGTTCTCCATGCGTTCGTAGGTCTTCTTGGTGATGCCTACGGCGGCCTCGGCCTGGTTCACCATCTCGGCGGCCGTAGCTATTATCTGCTTGCGGGTACCGGCATCGACTTTCTTGTCCTGGGTACGGGCCACAGTTTCCATCCCGAGTGCCTGGGCCATCTTGGCCTCGGCGAGCGACGAGTGTATATGGACCAGCGTGTCGCCGGCCTTCACCATATCTCCCTCCTCGACATATAATTTCACCACTCGTCCCGGGAGCTTGCCCGAGATGCGGAGGGAGGTGGCATCTGCCTGGCCCTCTATGATTTCGTCGGGCTTGTTGAGGAAGAAGAAGCCCACGATGGCGAGCACAATCGCAGCCACCATCACCACGCCCATCGAGAAGAGGAGCACTTTATTCTCTCTTTGCTCCGGATTGGGAGCTACAGGATTAGTTGACATAGCTTTATAGTTGTTTTTTATTTGTTGGTGTTAAGGGTTCCGAGCACTTTGGAGAGATAGACGTCACACAGATATACGTCGATGTCTGCGTCGATATTTTCGCTGTGGGCCTTGAGCCACGCGGTCTGGGCGCCCATCACATCGTCAACGGTCATCACTCCGTCACGGAATCCGGCATTGGCACAGCGGAGGTTCTCGTCGGCGCTCTCGAGATTGGCGGCGGTCATACGGCGGGTTTTAAGGGCTTCCTCGGCCTTGAAGTTGGCCTGGCTCACCTGGAGGTCAATCATTTCCTTGGCATCCTCGAGCTCCATGCGCATAGCCGAGGTCTGGGCCTTGGCGGCGCGGTATTTGTTATAGTTGCCGCCCCAGTGCCAGATAGGCACCGTGAGCATGGCCCCGACGGAGAATGCTCCGGAGAACTTGTTCTTGAATCCGTCGAACACGTTGGGGTTGGAGAACGAGTACATACCCACAAGGGCGAGATTGGGCATCATCGCCGCACGTGCCACTTTCTCTTTCTGTCCGAATATCTTCACTCCGAGTTCGAGCTGGCGCAGATCGTCGCGGCGCGCGTAGACTTCGTTCATGTCTATAGGGGTGTCGGAATATTTCGGGGCCAGTGCGGACAGGCACTCGGCATTTTCGTCGGCAAGAGTGTAGGGGGTATGGATGGGAAAGCCGCAAAGCTGGGCAAGGGCCATCTTTGAGAGAGCGAGCCCGTTGTTCACCTTTGTGAGGTCAACCTGGGCGGAATTAAGTTTCACATCCACGGCGAGTTTGTCGCGGCGTGTGGCCACTCCCTGCTCAAGCATCAGACCCACATTGTGGCTGAGGGTGTCGAGTAGGTTCACATAGCTCTCGGCAAGCGCCTGCTTGGCATGGAGGGAGACCACCATCCAGTAGGCGGCGTCCACAGCATACACCAGGTCGCGCGAGGCATTGCCGTGTTTGGCCTTGGCGAGTTCTTCTGCATAGCCGGTTATCTTGTTCATTGCCACGATTTTGCCACCCATAAAGATAGGCTGGGTGAGGGTGACGGCTCCGAAAAACACGTTGTGGATGTCAAACGTCATAGCTTCCTTTGGCAGAAGGGCCACCTGCTCGGGCACGGGCTTGCCGTTGACCATCACAGGCTCTCCGGTCATGGGATTTTTTACCACGTTGAACTCATAGCCCTGTTTTTGCAGGTCGAATGTCTTCACCGGCAGAAGAGCGTCCTTCTCGAGAAGGGAGATGTTCTTCTGGTTGTACAGATACCCTCCGGCAAAGTCTATTGCAGGAAGATAAGCGGCAAAGGCTTCGTCTTTCTGGTAGCCTGCCGCACGTATTTCCTCGTTGATTTTTCTGAGGTTCTTATTGTTGGAAAGTGCCATGTCGCGACACTGCTCCAGCGTCAGCACAGAGCCGTCGGCTACAGTGGCCGTAGTCTGTGCGCCGAGCGTCAGTAGACTGCCGGATAAGGCGACTGTCAGAAGCATCCTTCGTATTGTCATAGCTTATGAGTGAAATAGTTGAAAAACAGTTTTGCAAAATTAACGCTTTTTATTCTTCCAAGGTTTATGCCTTTGGAGTGTTTTTTCTCAGCAGACTACCGAATTATTGGTCACAAGCTCTTGGAGTTATCCCTTAGTGCTCATTCAGTTCAGGAAGTCGGGGGCGAGAATGAGAGTGCCGATGGATATTCCGAAGTTCCATCCAGCACCTCCTGTGGCATAGTTGCCATAGGCAGCGATACTGCCGAACGGCAACTTCAGCACGGCGTCGACTTCGCCATAGAACTCAGGGTCGGCAAACCACTTGCCGTAGACCGGGGTGACACCGTCTGACTTGCATTTGATCTGTCGTGCAGGAAGAAATCCGTTGAATGATCCGCGTATGGTGAGAGTGCCCGACAGCTTCACCACCGGCATCATTCCGGCGGTCACGAATGAGTTGGCTCTCAGTCTTGGCGAAAATGTGCTGAAGGTCACAGGAGTCGGATGAATGGTAGGGGCGGCGACTATGGAGGCCTCGTAGGTGGGGAGAAGCTTGCGGGTGGAGATGAGGGCTCTCAGGTCACCTCCCAGCGAGATGCGTCGCGATAACGGCCAGTAATGGGTGGCCGAGATATCGGCCTGGAGCCAGTTGACAGTTGTAGAAAGTTCGTCGGTGTTGTTGTCGCCGCCTCGTAGATGGTGCTTGCCTGCCAGACCCTTCGCGCTGAGCACTACCGATGTTCCCTCGGTCGGTTCGGTCGGTGAGTCGAAAGTGTTGAATTCCCAGCGCGCCATAGCCTGTCCGAGATTCAGAATGCTCCGCGTCCTGCTGCCGTTGTCGCCGGTCTTCAGTCCGGAGTAATAGCTGTCGGTGAGATGGCCGAACCCGAGTCCGGCATCCACACGGGTGCGCGATGTTGGACCGATTGAATAGAGCATCTGCGCGAAAGCCTCCGAGTGGCGTATGAAATCGGGAGCCGATAGCTGGTAGAATAGTTTCTCGGTCTCGTGGTATTTCTGTTGCGACACCACCGCTCTGGCTGTGAATGCCGAGGGGTGCGAGGTATTGAAGCAGAATCTGAAAGCACCCTCGGCGGCCATATAGCTCTGTCCGAGCCATGCGTTAATGTCGGTGTTGAGACTGTTGAAGCCAAGCCGGTCGTAACCGCTGTGGAAGAAGAGCATACTGTTGGTCGACGAGGAGATGTAGCCTCCGATTCCCACATTGTAGTCCTCCTTCACCACTGCCTTGTAGTGGAATGCAAACGCGCTGTCGGCAGGGTGGTAGACAGGGTAGGGCACAAAGTTCTGGAGCTTGCCGGTGGATATGGCCCTGTAATAGGCCTCGCGGGCCTCGGGAAATGTGCTCACGGTGTGGCCGCGCTTCATAAAGAACGACTCAAGATAGGCGTTCTCTGTCGGAGTACCCCCCTTTACGGTCACACTGTCTATCCTCATTTCGGGAGTGGAGGCCTTGAACATCTCGCGTCTCTTCTCCACCTGTGAGGCCGGAGCCGACGAGCGGACAAGCATCTTCACAGAGTCAGCCATTTCGAGACCTCTGCGGTAGCCGATGTCATATATCTCACTGCATTTGCCGAAATCAAGCAGCGAGAATTCGTCGAGGTCTATGCGTATGCGTACACCATGGTCGTAGGGGAAAGGATACTTGTCGGGAACCTGTATCATTGCCTCGAGTTGCGACACCGGGTTACGGGTCGATGGCGGGGCATCCTTCGACCCAACATCAACGCCGATTATTGCGTCGGGGTTGAACTCCTCCACCATCACGTCTACCGGAAAGTTGTCATACACACCTCCGTCATACATCGGAACTCCGTCGAGCTCGAGAGGCTCGAATATCATTGGAAAAGACATCGACATCCTGACAGCATCGGCCAGCGAACCGCTTCCGAGTACCACCTTGTGCTTGGCATACACATTGGATGTGACACAGCGAAACGGCACGAACAGACGGTCGAAATCACCCGAGCACTGCGCGGTGTAGCGGTCGAAAATCTCGGGAAAGGCCATATTCATCGGGATAGGATTGATAAGGCTTGCCGGAAGCACCGAAGTGATATTTGTCGAATCCTTCCCGAGGTTGATTGTCACGAATGAAGGAGTCTCCCGTGTCTTGAAAAAGAAATATGTATCATTGGGGTCAATGGTTCCGGTAGACCAATAGGCAAATCCAGGTGACTTGATGAGGTCCACCATCTCGGCAGGAGTATATCCCGAGGCATAGAGTCCGCCCACGATTGCGCCCATGGACGTACCGGTGATATAGTCTATGGGAATATCGTTTTCCTCGAACGCCTGTATCACGCCTATATGTGCGATGCCCTTTGCACCGCCGCCACTGAGCACCAGTCCGACTGTCGGACGTTCGGCACCGTGCAGAGCCGTCATTCCTGCCACCGTCGCCAAAGCCACGGCTATCCCTTTGAATCTCATAAATAAAAAGTTGAATAATGTGAGAGTGTAACTATAACAACCGTCACGGCCTTTTTGATTACAACTCACGTATAATCACCCCATTCTCGCTCCAGTCTCCGCCATTGTTCAGCGATACAGGGTCAGCGGATTTTAATATGGCTCATGGTAGATGGCAAAAAAAGCGAATCGAGATTGTCGATTCGCTTGGGTGGTGGAGTATAGCGGACTCGAACCGCTCACCTCGACACTGCCAGTGTCGCGCTC
>CAJUGS010000035.1 GCA_910586305.1 uncultured Duncaniella sp. | reverse complement strand
CCGAGCGTATGCAGCTCATCATCAACACCTGGTATGGCGGCGAGATGAAGAAGGGTATGTTCTCTATCATGAACTACTACAACCCCCTCCGCGGCATCGCTTCCATGCACTGCTCGGCCAACACCGACAAGCAGGGTGAGAACACCGCTATCTTCTTCGGTCTCTCCGGCACAGGTAAGACCACCCTTTCCACCGACCCCAAGCGTCTCCTCATCGGCGACGACGAGCACGGCTGGGATGACAACGGCGTGTTCAACTACGAGGGTGGCTGCTATGCAAAGGTTATCAACCTCGACAAGGAGAGCGAGCCCGATATCTTCAACGCTATCACCCGCGACGCACTTCTCGAGAACGTTACCGTTGACAAGGACGGCAAGATCGACTTCACCGACAAGAGCGTGACTGAGAACACCCGCGTAAGCTACCCCATCAACCACATCAAGAACATCATCGTTCCTTCCCGCGGTCCCGCCGCCAAGAACGTGATCTTCCTGTCGGCTGACGCATTCGGCGTTCTTCCTCCCGTTTCTATCCTCACCCCCGAGCAGACCAAGTACTACTTCCTCTCGGGCTTCACTTCCAAGCTCGCAGGTACAGAGCGCGGCATCACCGAGCCCACTCCCACCTTCTCCGCTTGCTTCGGCGCAGCATTCCTCTCGCTCCACCCCACCAAGTATGCTGAGGAGCTCGTTAAGCGCATGGAGAAGAGCGGTGCCAAGGCTTATCTGGTCAACACCGGCTGGAACGGCACAGGCAAGCGTATCTCTATCCGCGACACCCGTGGTATCATCGACGCCATCCTAGACGGCTCGATCCTGACTGCTCCCACCAAGCAGCTCCCCATCTTCGACTTCACCATCCCAACAGAGCTCCCCGGCGTGGATCCCAAGATCCTCGACCCCCGCGACACCTACACCGATCCCGCAGAGTGGACCAAGAAGGCCGACAAGCTCGCCGAGATGTTCATCAACAACTTCAAGAAGTTCGAAGGTCATGAGGCAGGCCGCGCTCTCGTAGTGGCAGGTCCCCACATCGGCTAATAAGCATTCCTCTGTCCGTTGTCTCACCTGCTGAAGGGTTGTCACGGTCAGGAAATGAAATACTTTGAGACCGTCCCCGTTGATTCGGAGACGGTCTCTTTTTGCGTTCTGCTACTTATCTATATAGAGGCCGGGAAGTTGCAACTCTCGGCGAGATTGACTACTTTTGCATCGCAATTCCTCACGTCAATGCCAAAAACACTACTATTCTCACTGCTGCTGTTGCTGCTCCCGCTGGCGGGGCGGGCACAGATAGTCACTACAGTGCCCGGAAGCCCTACTCCCGAAGAGGTCAATTCCGACAGCATACGCCGGGCGTTTGACTCGGGTCCGTATTTCGGACTTTACAAAGACAACTATTTTATATTCGGATGTCCGGTGGGGCAGAGGATCAGAAAGGACAACTGCAACATTAAGTTTCAGATATCCATAGCCCAGCGACTGACGCGCTCTACATTGCCGTGGGGAACATATCTTTTCCTTTTCTACAGCCAGAAGTGTTTCTGGAACGTGCTGGAAAACTCCATGCCAATGACCGATCTGAACTTCAATCCGGGTATCGGTCTGACAAAGCCCCTGTTTGTGAGAGACAGGTTTGTGGGCAAGCTCAATCTCGTGGTAGAGCATGAGTCGAACGGGCGCGACGGCACCGCCTCCCGCTCGTGGAACCGAATAACGCTCGGAGGCAGTATACTCATTGATCCGCAGATAATGGTACATGGCAAGGCGTGGATTCCGATTATCGACGGTATGGAGAACAAGGATATTCTTGACTATTGCGGCATATACCAGATAGGTACGTCATATACATCGCTCAACCAGAGGTTTGGCGTGGCCGTGACCCTTGTGAAGCGCAAGGGTTGGCGTCTCAACTATAACACAGTGGTGGAGCTGAACTACCGTATTTTCCCACGCGACAACCAGTATCTGTTTTTGCAGTACTACAACGGTTACGGCGAGGGGCTGCTGGCCTACAAGGAATTTCATTCCATGGTGAGGGTGGGGCTCGTGATAAAGCCCAGGCTCTTCAGCGACTATTGACAATGCTTCACAATTTTTCACCCGTCCCGGTGCAACCTTTGCGCAGGGGCGGATGTTTTTATATATGAAAGCACGAAAGAGCGACACACCCGTATCTTCTGGACCGTCGCTCCCGTAGGTTTTCACAAGGTAGTCCGCCAGACTTCGCGTCCCGGGCTATGTGGAGCACGACTCCGCAAATCCGGCAAGGGCAACGCCCACCTCGCCGTGAGCGAACCGACCCGGTATCAATAAGGTCTTTAGCCGTAAAGACCTTGGGATGGCACAACAGACTTAGCCATTCCCGTTTTCTACTCAGCCCGGCAAGTGGTACCAGCGACCCGCCGGGCACTTTTTTTGTCCCTAAGATGATTTTCATTATCTTTGCGAAAACCAAAGTTACACAGGATTATGACTTTACAGCCCTATTCCCCGTCCGTCTCTCGCTATGAGAGCGGGATGAACTACCGTCGTTGTGGCCGCAGCGGCATCCTGCTGCCCGAGGTATCGCTCGGCCTGTGGCAGAATTTCGGTGCCGACCGTCCCTATAGTCTGAGCCGTGATATTATACTCCACGCTTTCGACCGAGGTGTAGTCTCGTTTGACCTTGCCAACAACTACGGCATCCCCTATGGATCGGCCGAGGAGACCTTTGGGCGCGTGATGAATGATTCGCTGCACCCGTTTCGCGACGAGTTGTTCATAGCCACAAAGGCCGGCTATGATATGTGGCCCGGTCCGTATGGCAACTGGGGTTCGCGCAAGTATCTCACGGCCTCGCTCAACCAGAGCCTTCGGCGCATGAACATAGACTATGTGGATCTTTTCTACAGCCACCGTTATGATCCGTCGACGCCGCTCGAAGAGACTTTGCAGGCACTCGTTGATATCGTGAAGCAGGGTAAGGCGCTGTATGTGGGTATTTCCCGCTGGCCGCTTGAGGCAATGAAGTATGCCGTGTCTTATCTTGCCGAGCGCGACACGCCTTGTCTCGTATTCCAGGACAAGCTTAATATCCTTGACCGTGCTCCGATTGAAAGCGGGCTGACGGAGTGGCTTGTCTCCGAGGGTTGCGGATTCACATCTTTTTCGCCTCTTGCCCAGGGATTGCTTACGTCGCGTTATCTCAAGGGCGTTCCGGCCGACTCCCGCGCTGCGTCAGGCCGCCATCTCAAGGCTTCGCAGGTGACTCCGGCGCTTGTGGAAAAGCTCGTGGCTCTCGACAAAGTGGCCGGAGAGCGCGGGGAGACCCTGGCGCAGATGGCTCTGGCCTGGGTGCTTAATACTCCGGGGGTGACTTCGGTGATAGTGGGATGCAGTTCCATGGAGCAGTTTGACGATTCTCTCGGGGCTGTTTCGTCGGCTCCTTTCACAGCCTCGCAGCTGGAACGTATCGACGCGATAGCCCGAGGTTGAAATTGTAGCAAAAAAAAGAAACCCCGCCATGAGCTTCAGTTGTTGAAGTCGTGGCGGGGAAGTTATTTTTATTCAGTTGTAGTGGATTTCAGGATTACTTCTTGAAGAAGCGGTTGTAGAGACCCTGGAAGCCCTGGCCGTGACGAGCCTCGTCCTTAGCCATTTCGTGAACAGTGTCGTGGATTGCGTCGAGGTTGAGTTCCTTGGCGCGACGGGCGATGCGCATCTTGTCTTCGTTGGCACCGGCCTCGGCAGCCATACGGCGCTTGAGGTTCTCTTCGGTTGACCATACGCACTCGCCGAGGAGTTCGGCGAACTTGGAAGCGTGCTCAGCCTCCTCGATAGCGTAGCGCTTGAAGGCTTCGGCGATTTCGGGATAGCCCTCGCGGTCGGCCTGGCGGGACATTGCGAGATACATACCTACCTCGGCGCACTCGCCTTCGAAGTGGGCACGGAGATCGGCCTTCATCTGGTCGTCGGTATCCTTAGCGATGCCGATTACGTGTTCGGTGACGAATTCGAGAGCCTTCTCGGGATTGTCGCTGAGTTCCTTGAATGCAGAGCGGGGAGCCTTGCAGAGGGGGCAGAATTCGGGAGCTTCGTCGCCTTCGTGTACGTAACCGCAAACGGTGCAGATAAATTTCTTTTTCATAGTGATTTTCGTTTTGAATTGATGGATATTTATACGTTGTTCTTATTATTCCGGTTTATTCTGCGGACGGGCACGATGGGCACAGTCCTTTGAACGTAACTCCTATCTCGGTCACCACATAGCCGGTTGGGAGAGGGGGCAGTCCCGGAAGGCTCAGATTGATGTCGGTGAGAGAGCCGCATCGCACACACAGGAAGTGGGCGTGGGGGTGTTCCGAGAAGTCCCAGTGGGTGCTCTCGCCGTTTTCAAAGGCTATTGCCCGGATGAGTCCGGCTGCCGATAGTAGCTTGAGGGTGTTATAGACCGTCGTACGTGAGAGCGTGGGATGGTTGGGATGGAGGGAGTTGTATATATCGTCGACAGTCGGGTGGGTCCTGTTGTAGGCCAGGTGGCTTAGAATGAGTATGCGTTGGGCCGAGGGCCTCACTCCCTTGGAGGAGAGCATATCCATTATATCCTTGACTGTATATTCGATTTGTTTCAACTTTGGAATTATTACAAATTTTAATCTGATGCAAAGTTAATGCGAATTCAGGACAAATGCAATAGCTTCTGAATGATTTTTGATAATTTAAGATGGTGCTTAATAATTGTTATTATGCCGTGTTTGTCCGGTCTCTGCGTATGTGCTTATGAAACGGAGATCCGGAAGGTCAGACGGGCCTGTGATTATTGCTCCGTGCGGAGGAGCGGGGACGTTGTCGTCGGGATGGAAGCACAGCTCCAGCCCTCTGTTTTGTAGTATATGGAGCGAGGCCGGCAGATACTCCCGCTCAGACTCAGGCAGATACAGAATAATTTTGCCTGCAAGAACAGTCTGCTCCATTAGGGCCTCGACAGTGAGGGCTACGGTGTCGATGTCTGATCTTCCGGCAAAGATGGCGACAGTAATGTCTGAGTCGGGATCGGTTCCGGGATGGCGTCGGAACAGTATGTTCGACTCAAGGCTGATGCGTCTCATCTTGTTGGATATTGCAAGGCTTTCTGCCTCGGCCTTTATCCAGAGGTCTCTCATGTTCCGCTCGGGTTTTGCGAGCAGGCGTTTTTTAATATTGCCTATTAATGACATTAGCTGTAGAATTTGTATAGGTCGTAGTGGTCAAACAGGTTCTTGAGCTGCACATCGTTCTGATTCATTTCGAGGTTGTAGGTGCTGAGCGATAGATTGGACGGATGGTGCTCGAATATCAGCAGTATATCCTTTATCTTGTCCGAGTCTTTGGCTGCGACTACGGGGGTGCCGTTGAGAAGTTGTGTGGCTTTGAACCATAGATCGTCGGCCTTCGGTGCCAGGCGCTGCATTGTCTTTACGTCGAATACTTCGGGGCCGAATGCTCCGGGTGGGTAGAGTACGCCTCCCACTCCCTGTCCTACGATAAGCGGGTCGGGGCCGTATTCGGGTTTCCAGTCGCCCTCCCACAGGCTCACGGGGTTGCCGTCGCGGTCTATTTTTATTCCATGGCAAAAGTTGGCGCACACGGCATCTGGGTGGCGGCGGTGGGTTCGGAGAAGCCTGTCTATTAGGTCATAATCATAGAGAGTATCGTCGTCGATTGTTATTATTAAGTCGTCGGGAAAGGCTTCGAGCGACGGGATGAGTTTTGTGGCGGGGCCGATGTCTTTGCAGTAGCGTATTTCCAGCCCCCTGTCCATGAGCGGAATCAAGTGTGCTGTAGACTTGGTTTCTTTTTTTCTTCTCTCGTCAAGCCACAATACGATACGGTTGGCTTTTACGGTCTGTTCCATTATGCTTTCTATAGTGGCTTCGATCCAGTCAAGCCGCATTCCGAATGTGGAAAACGACACCGTCACCTGGCGTTCGGCCACTTGCTCGTCAGTCACTCCGGGCTCATTGATGATATTCATATTCTGCATGAGGTCATAATACCGGTTATGAGCCAATATGATGTGTGGAATTGTCGCTTCGATACCTTTCGGCATGAGTGGTGAAACGGCGGAGCGTAAATATGTTTTTATCTTTGTGCTATCTATCATGCCACAAATTTAAGACCGAAGTGGCAAAAACACAAAAAAACAGCCTAAAAATTTCATACTTCGTGGAATATGTATTAATTTTGCAACTTGGAAATAGCATAGCAAGCTCTGTGCCCGCTTCTACACCTTAAAATTGAATCAACTAAACACAATGGCAGAAAATAAACTTCCCCAGGACGAAACACGCACCTCGGTTGAGGAGGTGAACGACACCCTCACCGGTCTCGGTGAAAAAGTACAGAACAACCCCCGCTTCATCGTGATAGGCAGCATAGTGATTGCCGTGGTGATCGCGCTCATCCTCATTTGGGTCTACGCTATCCGCCAGCCGGGTATCAATGCGGCCAACGAGGCTCTCGGACAGGCCGACATGGAGCTGCTCATGGGCAATGACTCGGTGGCCCTCGCAAAGTATCAGCAGGTTGCTGCCGACCATGGCTACAAGGCAGGCGATCTCGCCAACCTCAACGCTGCAATCCTTCTCTACAAGGACAAGAAGTATGAGGAAGCTCTCGCTCACCTCAAAGATTATTCTGCATCGGAAAGCATCATAGGCGCAGGTGCAAAGAGCCTCGAGGGTGACTGCTATGTAAATCTTAAGAAATACGACGAGGCACTCTCCTGCTACAAGGAGGCTGTGAAGATTTCCGACGAGAATCCCGCCTATACACCTGCATTCCTTCTCAAGGAGGCCACCGTGCTCCGCGAGATGAAGAAGTACAAGGAAGAGGCAGCCGTGTATGAGGAAATCATCAACGACTATCCCAATTATGGTGCTGAAATCGGCACGGATCTCAAGAAGTATCTCGAGCGCGCCCGTGCGGCAGAGTAATGTGGCACGTCTGATGACACTGTAGACAGAACAATACAAAGGGGGATGTGAACGTTATGTTTACACTCCCCCTTTTTCTATAAGTCATTCAGCTTGTAGTGGGGCTGTGACAACTCTCTTACATATAATCCAATACCATATTTCTTTACTTATGAAGACATTACGCAATTTGGCTATTATCGGCGCATTCATGGTGCCGGCATGGCAGTCGGCCGGAGCTGAGGACCTGAAGGACTGGACTGAGCCGTCCGACGAAGTCATGATAGCATTTCCCACCGCCGAGGGATTCGGCAAATATGCATCCGGCGGACGCGGAGGCAAGATTGTCAAGGTGACATCTCTGGCCGATGATGATTCGGAGGGCACCCTGCGCTGGGCGTTCAAGCAGCACTATGGCGAACCGCTGACAATACTCTTTGATGTGAGCGGAAAGATCAAGCTCACAAGAGAACTTCGAGTGACACGTCGCAACTGGACTCTTGCCGGACAGAGTGCGCCGGGCGACGGCATAATCATCACCCACGACAAGGTGAATTTCGGTGGTTCGCAGAATTTCATTGTCCGCAATGTCCGTTTCCGCATTGGCGAGAAGGATGCCTCGGGCAAAATCGTCACCCGCAACGCGGTGGGTGCGGAGAACTGTCAGAACTTTATCTTCGACCACTGCACGTTCGGATGGTCGTCGGAGGAGAATCTCAACACTGCCGACTCTCATTTCCTCACTGTGCAGCATTCAATAGTGCACGAGGGTCTGTATAACGCCGGACACAGCAAGGGAGCGCGTGGCTATGGCGCGCAGCTTGGTGGATCTCCGGCCACATATCACCACAATCTCTTCATCCACAACCAGAGCCGTTCGCCTCGTATCAACGGAGCACGTGGCGAGGACTATCTCGTGTTTATGGAATATGTCAACAACGTCAACTATAACTATGGTAAGCGCGGCGGTTGCTATGGCGGAGAGAACACGGCCAATATCACTTCGTTTAACGGACTGAACTCGGCTCACGAGTGCAATTTCATGAGCAACTACTATAAGCCCGGACCCAATTCCGACAAGAAGAGGGTGGAATTTATCAAGGTGTCCTATGCCCGCAGCGGTGCCACCTCGTGGGGACCGTCCAAATGGTATATTGCCGACAATGTTGCCGAGGGTCTTGGCGACTATACGGCCGATAACTGGAAGGGTGTGGCCCGCGACAATGAGAAATACTCGCTTGACGAGCTGAATGCCGGCGAGCGTATTGTGCCTGTCAATGCGTACTACCGATATTCCCCTGCCGGCGTGAAGGGACGCTACACTCCGGCCGATTATATGCTCACCGATATAGAGCCGGGAGAGAATGTGCTGGCCTCGGTGGTGGCAAAGGCCGGAACGGTTAATCCTGACAAGGTGGAGCGCCGTCTGCTCGAAGAGGCTGCTAAGGGTACCACCACCTATGTGGGTTCCAATAATACAATGCCCGGTATAATTGACAACGAGAACGATGCCGAGGGCTTCTATGAGTATGCCGCAGACTACACTGTGGCTCCTGACACAGACGGAGACGGTCTTCCCGATGCCTGGGAGCTGAAACGTGCGTCGTCGCTCAGCGAAATAGACAACAATACCATACTCGACGACGGTTATACCGCGCTCGAAGTGTATCTCAACGAGCTGATGGGCGACTATGACAACATAACTTCCATCACAGATGTTATCGTCGACTCGTCGGACGATGCTCCGGTGGAGTACTACACTCTTCAGGGTGTGCGTGTCAGAGGCGAGCTTTCCTCCGGCCTTTATGTCCGCCGCCAGGGAGCAAAAGCCGAGAAGGTGATCGTTAGATAACCTTCTCACGAAAAGCATAAAAACGGCCGGGACCAACAGAGTCCCGGCCGTTTTTATATGTTAAGACCGTCGGTGTTTGAGGCTGTCAGGATATTATTCCATCAGTTTGCGATAGCGGCGGCGGGTGGGTTCCTTGCCGTCGTTGTGTGCGCGCTTGTAGTCCTCGTAGTCGGAGTAGGATCCTTCATAGAATACCACATTGCCGTCTCCTTCAAACGAGAGGATGTGGGTGCAGATGCGGTCGAGGAACCAGCGGTCGTGGCTCACTACCACCGCGCATCCGGCAAAGTCTTCGAGACCTTCCTCGAGCGCGCGGAGAGTGTTTACGTCGATATCGTTGGTAGGCTCGTCGAGCAGCAGCACATTGCCTTCCTCTTTGAGTGCCATGGCCAGATGCAGACGGTTGCGCTCACCGCCGGAGAGCACGGCTATTTTCTTTTCCTGGTCGGCGCCTGTGAAGTTGAAGCGCGACAGGTAGGCGCGGGCGTTGACGTCGCGTCCTCCCATGCGGAAGCTCTCCACTCCCTGCGAGATTACCTCATAGACGCTCTTCTCGGGAAGAAGGTCGTGGTGGGTCTGGTCGACATAGGCCACCTTAACGGTTTCGCCGACTTCAAACGATCCGGCATCGGGAGTCTCCTGTCCCATGATGAGACGGAAGAGTGTGGTCTTGCCTGCGCCGTTGGGACCGATTACGCCCACTATACCGCCCTGGGGAAGTGAGAACGAGAGGTCCTTGAAAAGCTGCTTCTTGCCGAATGCCTTTGAGAAACCGTTGACATCGATCACCTTGGAGCCGAGGCGGGGACCGTTGGGGATGAATATCTCCAGGCGTTCCTCCTTCTCCTTCTGGTCCTCGTTGAGGAGTCGGTCGTAGCTTGACAGACGTGCCTTTCCCTTGGCCTGGCGGGCTTTCGGAGCCATACGCACCCATTCGAGCTCGCGCTCAAGGGTCTTGCGTCGCTTGGAAGCCTGCTTTTCCTCCTGGGCCATACGCTTGGTCTTCTGGTCGAGCCAGGATGAATAGTTGCCCTTCCAGGGTATTCCTTCGCCACGGTCGAGCTCGAGAATCCATCCGGCCACGTGGTCAAGGAAGTAGCGGTCGTGGGTGATGGCTATCACGGTGCCGGGATACTGCTGGAGGTGCTGTTCGAGCCAGTCGATGCTCTCTGCGTCGAGGTGGTTGGTAGGTTCGTCGAGCAGGAGGATATCCGGCTGTTGCAGCAGAAGGCGGCAGAGGGCCACGCGACGGCGTTCGCCACCGGAGAGGGTGGTGACAGGCTGGTCGTCGGGCGGGCATTGCAGGGCATCCATGGCGCGTTCGAGTTTCGAGTCGATATTCCATGCGTCGGCCGCGTCGAGCTTGTCCTGGAGTTCGGCCTGGCGGGCCAGCAGGGCGTCCATTTTGTCGGGGTCCTCAAGAACTTCGGGATCGCAGAACGACTCATTTACCTTGTCAAACTCGGCCAGGAGGTCCATGATGGGCTGTACGCCCTCGCGCACCACTTCGATCACGGTCTTTTCGGGATCGAGCTGCGGGTCCTGTTCGAGATATCCCACAGAATAACCCGGGGAGAATACAACCTCGCCCTGGTAGCTCTTGTCGATTCCTGCAATGATTTTCAGAAGTGAAGATTTACCGGATCCGTTGAGACCGATGATGCCTATCTTGGCACCATAGAAGAATGAAAGGTAGATGTTCTTCAACACCTGTTTCTGCGGGGGATATGTCTTTGACACCCCCACCATTGAGAATATTACTTTTTTATCGTCAGCCATATTGTTCGGTGATTATTTACGTTTCGGGGCATACTTGGCCGGATAGTCGCAGCGAGTCTTTCCGGCGATGATGTTGTTGAGCTTGCTCTTGATGAGCTGCTTTCTGATCATAGAGATATGGTCGATGTAGAGTTTGCCTTCGAGGTGGTCGCACTCGTGCTGCACTATGCGTGCCAGAAAACCTGAGATTTCTTCCTCGTGTGGCTGGAAATTCTCATCTACCCACTTGAGGCGTATGTGTTCCACTCGCTTCACGTCCTCCGACAGCCCCGGCAGACTGAGGCATCCTTCGCCACGGCTCACTGGGTCGCCGTCGAGCACTTCCACTTCGGGGTTTATCAGTGTGAGTTTGCGTCCGGCGCATTCGGGGAATGTGTCGGCCACAGGGTCGGAGTCAATCACCACGATCCGATGGTTCAGACCTATCTGCGGAGCGGCAAGGCCTACGCCCTCGCTGGCATACATGGTGGCATACATTTTTTCTATCAGTTCGCTGAGGCCCTCGTAGTCCGGGGCTATCTCTGTGCTGGTCTTACGGAGCACAGGGTGTCCGTAGAGGTAGACGGGTAGTCTCATATATATTGTATCTTTTACTTTTTCGATTGCGGGGAATCCAGATAGGAATTCAGAATAATCACGGCGGCCATGCGGTCGATGGCCTCTTTGTCCTGTCGTCCTTTTTTTCTCACGCCTGCGTCGAGCATGGCCCTGTGGGCCAGGGTGGAAGTGAAACGCTCGTCCCACATCACCACCGGAAAGCCGGCCGGCAGTTCTTTGCGCAGGCGTCCGAGAGCCGGAGTGATATAGCGCATCGAGTCGGATGGCTCTCCGCTCATGGTGGTAGGCAGGCCTACCACTATCTCGTCCACCTGCTCACGGCTCATATAGTCCTTGATAAAAGTTATGAGTTCCGAGGCCGGAACTGTGGCGAGTGCCGTCGCGACAATGCGCAACGGGTCGGTCACGGCTATGCCGCAACGCTTGCGTCCGTAGTCAATTGCGAGAAGTCGTCCCATAAGTAACTGCAAAGTTACAAATTTTAGGCGATTTAATGCAGTGTGACTGCTACTTTTAAGAAGATTCTACACTCGAAGGCTGTCAAAAATTTGCACGGGCCGGAAAAAGTCATTAACTTTGCACCGTGCTTAGATAAAGGCACACCTCGGGGCGTAGCGCAGTCCGGTAGCGCACCTGGTTTGGGACCAGGGGGTCGCAGGTTCGAATCCTGTCACCCCGACCATCATCCAAGCAGGCGTCGGTCACTCACGTGGCCGGCGCTTGTTGTCTCTGTCTCCCTCCTTCGATGTTCTCATCATTTACCGCCGGTGTTTTCGTTCTTTGAATAATAATTCGTAACTTTGCACCTTCAAAAATTCCACTGACTATGACCGAAAAAAACGGTGTCGCCGTCTACTGCGCATCCTCCTCAAAGGTAGACCCCAAGTACCTCTCGGCAGCCCGCGATACGGGCCGGCTCATTGCGTGTGCCGGATTCGACCTTGTGTGTGGTGGTGGCGTGATGGGGCTTATGGCCGCAGCCATAGAGGGAGCAGTCGATGCCGGAGGCCGTGCTGTCGGTGTGCTTCCCGAGTTCATGATTGGCAAAGGGTGGGCACATCCGCGACTGACCGAGATGGTAGATACCCCTTCGATGCACGTCCGCAAGGAGACGATGGCCGCGCGTTCGCGTGCCGTGATAGCTCTTCCGGGAGGAATCGGTACTCTCGACGAGTTGTGTGAGATGATGACCTGGCACCAGCTCGAGTTGTTCCGCGGTCCGGTGATTATTGTGAATACCGACGGTTTTTTCGATCCCTTCGTTTCCATGCTCGAACGCATGAGAGAGGAGGGCTTTATGCGTGGCGACGTTATTCCTGCCATTGTGGTTTCTACTCCGGCCGAGGCCATTGAGATCATAGCGGCGTCCGATAGTTGCAAGTAGATTCATCCATGCCACTGACCCATTATTCCGACAGTCTGCCGTCACCGTTTGCGCGGAGCATATGCTTCGAGCAGGAGGCCGTGATGCCTGTCGGGGAGCATGAATGGTTTGCCGAGGGACGTGTGCCTTATACGGCCGGTCACGAACCTGAGCCAAAGGCTTCTCTTCCAGGATATGACTCCGGAGTTTTGTGCCTGTTGCTGGGAATGTTTCTTCTGCTGGCCTACAACTTCCGCCACTATTCCACTTTCTTGAAGAATTTTGCCAACGATCTCTTCTCGATACGTCGTCGCGAGGGTTTCTTCGATGTGCGCACTGCATCCGAGACCGGTGTGCAGCTCTCGTTCATGTTCATGGCCTGTCTCTCTGAGGGTATTATTGTCAATTCTGTGGCCGGGTCTTCGTTTGACACCCGCTTTGGTGTCTTTGCCGTGATATCCGTCCTCACTCTCATGGCCGTGTTGTACTATGTGTGGCAGCTTGCCGCCTACTTCACTGTTGGATTTGTGTTTACCGACAAGATTTCGGCCAGGATGTGGATGAAAGGTTTTATATCTTCGCAGGCTCTTCTGGCCATGCTTCTGGTTGTGCCTGCGCTTGTGGTACTTTTCAACCCTGTGGCAGCCCCGGCAGTGGTAATAACAGCTGTAGTATTCTACTTTTTGACCAGAATTTTGTTTATTTGTAAAGGCTTTAGGCTTTTTTACGACAATTTTGGCTCATTGCTTTATTTTATTTTGTACCTTTGCACTCTTGAAATTGTACCACTCGTTCTCATTTATAGAGTGATACTGTTCATGCAGACTCTATTGACTAAATTCTTCTGACACATATTCATACCCACGATAATTCGCCAATGTGCTGAATATCAGTGTAATCTATAAAATGCCCATCAAGTGAAAGTCAAGAAAGTATTGGTGTCCCAACCACGTCCGGAATCTGGCAAGTCACCCTATTATGATATTGCCGACCGCTATGGCGTTGAGGTTGTCCTACGCCCTTTCATCAAGGTCGAGGGTCTCTCGGCCAAGGAATTCCGCCAGTCCAAAATATCCATAAGCGATTTTACGGCCATTATTTTCACGGCCCGTACCGCCATAGACCATTTTTTCCGTCTCTGCGAGGAAATGCGTGTCACCATTCCTGACACGATGAAGTATTTCTGCACCACAGAGTCCATCGCACTCTATCTTCAGAAATACATAGTATATCGTAAACGCAAGATATTCCATGGCGAGACAGGCAAGCTCGACGGTCTGCTGCCCTCTCTCATAAAGCACAAGAAGGAGAAATTCCTGTGGGTAGTCAGCGATGTCCACAAGGAGGATTCGGGACTTCTGGACAAGAACGGTATTAATTATACCAAGGCTGTAATGTATCGCACTGTCAGCAACGACTTTGGTCCCGACGAGCCTTTTGACTATGATATGCTCGTGTTCTTCAGCCCCTCGGGTATACAGTCGCTGATGAAGAATTTCCCGGATTTCAATCAGGGAGATATCAAGATAGCCTGCTTTGGTCCCACTACGGCTCAGGCTGCGCGTGAGGCAGGTCTGCGTCTCGACATCGAGGCTCCGTCGCCCACCGCTCCATCAATGACCGGTGCGCTTGAGAACTATCTCAAGGCCGACGCTGCCGCTTCCTGATTCTGAATCCAGACACACAGATTTATACAATCAACCAACGCGAATGGGGGATAAATGAACCGGCTTTACAAAATAGAGAAGCTTTGCAGCGAGACAGCCATAGACCGACTGTTTCGTCGTGACTCCGACGGTGTGAAGTCGGCTCTTTGTTATCCTCTTCGTGCCACATGGGCGGTGAATGATTCGAGAGTGGCAAAATGTCCGCAGTTTCTCGTGTCGATTCCCAAGAAACGTCTTCGCCACGCGGTCGACAGGGTGCGTATGCGCCGTGTCGTCCGAGAGGCTTATCGTCTCAACCGTCAGCTCATCTCCTCAGAAATTCCTGTTGACATTGCATTCGTTTACGTCGCTTCCGAGCGTCTTCCTTATTCAAGAGTAGAGAATGCCCTCCGCAAGCTCCTGGCTAAGGTTAACGGTTAGCCATATCATATTGCTTCCTGTTTATTTCTACAGGCTCTGCATTTCCCCGATGCTGCCTCCGTCGTGCCGGTTCACTCCCACGTGCAGCAAGTATGCAGTAGAGGCTGTGATGAAGCATGGCCCGATGCGTGGCTCCTGGCTCGCTATAAAGCGCATATGCCGGTGCCATCCATGGGGTGGATCGGGTTATGATCCGGTGCCATGATTGATAACCACACCCACACTCTCAGTCGGAATGCCGTGGTCAATATCGATCCGGCGGCTATGGCGAGAAAGGATATGCGCCTTCTTGCCGGCTACTTGTATTCTGTCGGGATTCACCCATGGAATACGGGACTTGCGTCGTGTGACGATCTCAGATGGCTGCGAGCTCTGGCTGTGTCTCCGCGTGTTGTGGCCATAGGCGAGACCGGGCTTGACCTGGTGCATACTTCCTATCGCTGGAAGTGGGAGGGTGATGAATGGACTGTGGAGCAAGCCGAGCCCGACCTTGATGCGCAGATGGAGATGCTCGACTATCATATATTCCTGAGTGAGCATCTGCATAAACCTTTGCTGCTTCACATTGTCAAAAAGTTTCCGGATATCATGCGCCTTCGCAACAAGCTCAAGCCTTCGCAGCCTTGGATCATACACGGTTTCAGAGGCAAGCCCGGGCTGGCTGCCGATCTGTTGCGGTTTGGCTTTTATCTGAGCTATGGGGAGAGGTTCAATCCTCTTTCGGTTGCTGTCACTCCGCGATCGCGTCTTCTTGTCGAGACAGATGAGTCAAGCCTGCCGGTGGGTGTCATAGCCTCACGCCTCGGGGTTGTTCCCGGTGTGAGTGTCCCGTCCCTGTTCCGTGCATCGCAACGCGTTGCGTCGCAGTCCTGAAAGTTTTGTGCGCTTGATGGCCGAGTGGCTGAATATGCGCGAGAAATCGCCCTGTTCCATTTCTATAATATCCTCGGTGGCGAGCGACATCAGCTCACTGCGCGGGATGAAGATGTCCGACTCGGCGGCTTCTCTGTTGTGCGGGCACACTTCCTGGCATATGTCGCAGCCATAGACCCTTTTGTCGAGTCCCGGCAGATTCTCTCCTCGATACTCCACTGTGAGATACGACCGGCATTTCCGTGCGTCAAGACCGCCGTAGCCGTCGAGAGCGTGGCCGGGACATGATGCTATGCAGCGTCCGCAGTTGCCACATCCATGTGCTGTCGGAGTGTCGGGAGCAAGCTCGAGCGAGGTTACTATCTCTCCGAGCACCACCCACGATCCTGCTCCGGGTACGATGAGCATTCCGTTGAGCCCGATGAAGCCTACTCCGGCTTTCACGGCCCAGTAGCGCTCGCGCAGCGGTGCTGTGTCGACTGTCACGCGCCATTCGCCTCCCATTTCCGAGGCTGCGCCTGTAAGCCGTTCCCTCACCTCCTCATGATAGTCTCGTCCGAGCGCATAGCGGGCCCAGCGGAGCGGTGATCCGTTGTTGGCGTGATAGTAGTTGAAAGCGGCCACCACTATGCTCCGCGCTCCCGGAAGAAGGAGCTCGGGGTCTCGGCGTATTTCGGCGTATTTTTCGAGATATGACATTTCGCCGTGTCGTCCGGCTGCGAGCCAGCGTGCATACAGCTCCTCTTCGGCCAGGTCGACAGGCTCAATGCGGGCTATCCCGCAGGCTGTGGCTCCGGCCTTTGCCAGAAGGGCCTTTACTTCTGCTGCATCCATCATCACATGGGTAGCGGTGCGAAATCAAACCCGTTCTCTTTCAGCCAGCGTATGGCAAGCGGAAGGGCGTAGCGCATATTCTTGTGGGCTTTGGCCGAGTCGTGAAACACTATTATGCTTCCGTTGCGTGCATACCGCTTCACGTTGTTGAGCACTCTCTCTCCGTTCACTCGGCGTGAGTAGTCGCGTGTGACGATGTCATACATCACTATATTGTAGTGCCTTTTGATGAGGCGTGCCTGCCCCGGCCATATTATGCCGTGGGGCGGACGGAATAATGTGGAATCGATTAGATTCTCGGCCTCCTTGATGTCGCGGAAGTACTTGTGGTTTTCCTCCTTTAGTCCCTGCAGATGGTGCATTGTGTGGTTGCCGTAGGAGTGTCCGCGGCGTTTTACCTCCTCGAGAAGTTCGGGGTGACGGCGCACATTGTCGCCAACCATGAAGAAGGTGGCCTTCACTCCTTCGCGGTCCAGGAGGTCGAGCACCCAGGGGGTTTCCTCGGGCACGGGGCCGTCGTCGAAGGTGAGATACACAGTCTTGCGTCCGCGCCTCTTGTGGCGCCATATCGCCTCGGGAAACAGGGCGCGGTAGATGAGGGGCGGACGCTCTATGAGGCGGTCAGGCTTCAGCCTGTTCCATATCTTGTGGAGTTTCTCTTTCATTCCGGCAGTTCCGGCTCCTCGTCATATTTCTGGAAGAGGAAGTCGTTGTAGGGAAAACGGGTGAGGTGAATCTCCTTGGCGCGCTGATATATCATCTGTTTCAGCTCGTCGATATTGCGGCCTGTCTTTGCCGAGATGAACACGCAGTCGTGGGGCAGGCGTGTCATCCACATCTGCTTGAGTTCGTCGAGCGATATGTTCTCGCGTGTGCGCGGGGTGAGATCGTCCTCGTCCTTGGGTGTGTGTGTGAAGGCGTCAATCTTGTTGAACACCATTATCATTGGCTTCTCCGCGCTGCCACATACTTCGCGAAGAGTCTTGTCGACCACTTCTATCTGTTCCTCGAAGTTGGGGTGTGAGATATCCACGACATGAAGCAGGAGGTCGGCCTCTCTCACCTCGTCGAGTGTCGACTTGAACGAGTCGACCAGGTGGGTGGGGAGCTTGCGTATGAATCCGACTGTGTCGGTGAGCAGGAATGGAAGATTGTCGATTATCACCTTGCGCACAGTCGTGTCGAGGGTGGCGAAGAGCTTGTTCTCGGCAAATACCTCGCTCTTGCTCAGCACGTTCATGAGTGTCGACTTGCCGGCGTTGGTATATCCCACGAGGGCCACGCGTGTGAGTTTCCCTCGGTTCTTGCGCTGCACGGTCTTCTGTTTGTCTATGCTTCTTAGCTCCTCCTTGAGGTGGGATATTTTGTCGAGGATGATGCGTCGGTCGGTCTCGATCTGTGTCTCGCCCGGGCCACGCATACCGATACCGCCTCGCTGGCGTTCGAGGTGGGTCCACATTCGTGTGAGTCGCGGAAGCAGATACTGGTACTGTGCCAGTTCCACCTGTGTCTTTGCGTTGGCTGTGCGGGCGCGCTTTGCGAATATGTCGAGGATGAGGCTTGTGCGGTCGAGGATTTTCACCTTTAGCTCCCTCTCGATGTTGACCACCTGCTTAGATGTGAGTTCGTCGTCGAATATGGCCATGCCTATGTCGTTCTCCTCGATGAAGAGGCGAATCTCGTCAAGCTTGCCTTTGCCCACATAGGTGCGCGGGTTGGGATAGGGGAGTTTCTGAAGGAATGTCCTGACGGTCTCGGCTCCGGCAGTGTCGGCGAGGAAAGCCAGTTCGTCGAGATACTCTCTGGCCTTTGTCTCGTTCTGCTGCTCGCTGATGAGACCCACGAGCACAGCGCGCTCGGTCACTTCCTCGTTGAGTATATGGTCAATCATAAACGATTCAAATTTATCCGCAAAGATAGAAATATTAATGCATAATTCATAATTCTGGTGCATAATTGGAACTTTGGCGGGGTGTTCCCGTCTCAATTCCATGCATTATGCACCAGAATTATGGATTGGATATATTATTCGATGTATCCGAATGATTTGAGTTTGTTCTCCCTGTTTCGCCAGTTTGGCTCGACTTTGACGAACAGTTCGAGGAACACGCTCTTTCCGAAGAACTTCTCTATGTCTTTTCGGGCCTCTGTGCCCACTTTTTTGATTTTGGAACCCTGGTGTCCGATGATGATGCCCTTCTGCGAGTCGCGTTCCACATAGATGACGGCCATGATGTGGATGGAGCCTTCCTTTTCCTCGAATTTCTCTACAATCACCTCCACGGAGTAGGGGATCTCCTTGTCATAGTTGAGAAGAATCTTCTCGCGTATGATTTCGGTGACAAAGAATCTGGCCGGCTTGTCGGTGAGGGCGTCCTTGCCGAAGAACGGGGGAGACACCGGCAGTAGCTCCACGATGCGTTTCATGAGGTTGTCGACATTGAAGTGTTCCAGGGCCGACACGGGGAAGAGTTCGGCATTGGGGAGCATGGTGTGCCAGCGGTCGGTGAGTTCTTCGAGCTGAGCCTGCTCTTTCACGAGGTCGATCTTGTTGATTACAAGCAGGACGGGGATTTTCTCTTTTGCCACCTTGGCCAGGAAGTCGGCGTTCTTGGAGGGGTCCTCCACCACGTCGGTAACGTAGACGAGGATGTCGGCGTCGACGAGCGCGCCCTCGCTGAAGTTGAGCATACTCTCCTGGAGTTTATACTTTGGCTGGAGCACACCCGGAGTATCGGAGAAGACTATCTGGTAGTCGGGGGTGTTCACTATGCCCATGATGCGGTGGCGCGTGGTCTGTGCCTTGGAGGTGATGATGCTTATGCGCTCACCCACGAGGTCGTTCATCAGCGTGGACTTTCCCACATTGGGGTTTCCCACGATATTTACAAATCCTGATTTGTGGTCCATAATTTTAAGTTGTCTGTCTGAAGTGTAAACAACCGAACTCACGGAAAGTTAGCGTTGTTCCCATTCTTCCGATACACCGCCACCCGCCCTTGAGTGTGGGGCGGGTGGTCGGGATGTGTTGTTGTTCAGGCCTTAGGATCAGAGGTCCCAGATGATGTAGAGTGCGCCCCAGGTGAATCCGGCTCCGAAGGCTGTGAGCACGATTTTGTCGCCTTTCTTGAGCTTGTCGCGATACTCGTCGAGACAGAGGGGTATCGAGGCTGCCGAGGTGTTGCCGTATTTCTCGATATTCACGAGCACCTTGGAGGGGTCAATGCCGAGGCGTGAACCCACGGCCTCGATGATGCGGAGGTTGGCCTGGTGGGAGGCAAACCAGTCGATGTCGTCGACAGTGACACCGGCTTTCTCCATTACCTCGAGCGATGATTCGAGCATATCGGTGACAGCGTTCTTGTAGACGTTGCGGCCGTCCTGGATCACATAGTGCTGCTGTGCGTCCACGGTCTCGTGGGATGCGGGAAGCACCGAGCCGCCGGCGGGCATCCAGAGATGCTCGAGGCCGTTGCCGTCGATGTGGAACACGCCCTCGATGATACCGGTGCCGTCCTCGGTGGGTTCGAGGAGCATTGCTCCGGCTCCGTCGCCGAAGAGGGGACAGGTGGAGCGGTCGGTGTAGTTGGTCATTGACGACATCTTCTCGGCGGCCACTACGACCACCTTCTTGCGAAGACCCGAGCGGATGTAGGCAGAGCCGTCCTCCAGGGCCACCAGGAATCCGGCGCAGGCGGCCTGGATGTCGTAGGAGTAGGCGTTGGTCATATTGAGGTTGTGGGCTATGATGGAGCCTGTGGAGGGGAAGCGGTAGTCGGGGTTGGAGGTGGCGCAGATGAGGAGGTCTACTTCCTCGGGCTTGGTGCCTGTCGACTCAAGCAGTTTCTCCACGGCCTTGATGCCGAGATAGGAGGAGCCCTTGCCGGGTTCCTTGAGTATGCGGCGCTCCTTGATGCCGACGCGGGTGGTGATCCACTCGTCGTTGGTATCGACTATCTTGGAGAGCATCTCATTGTCGAGTATGTCGTCTGGTGCATAGGACGCGAGTCCTGTGATGCGAGCTGTAATCATTGTGTTTTTCTTTAAGAAGAGTAATCTGGCAGGGGGGGAGATTGCAGCGACGCGCTTCTGCGCGTCCGGCGGGCTTCCTCGGTCTCCTTCTTTCCCTGTGGGGGAGGGTGGGGAGTTGCCTTGGTCGTCGCCGGACGCGCAGAAGCGCGTCGCTACCCGTACGCTGCCGTTATTTCGGTGTGTGTTCGGAAAGACTTCAGGCGCGCGGGACTGCTTGGGCAGTCCCGGTGACCTTTGTGCTCCTCACTTTTTAGACGGCTGCGGTCTTCTCGATCACGATGCGTCCGCGGTAGTAGCCGCACTCGCCGCATACGGTGTGATAGAGGTGCCAGGAGCCGCAGTTGGGGCAGAGAGCCAGGGTGGGAACTACTGCCTTGTCGTGGGTGCGACGCTTGGCTGTGCGGGTCTTGGATTGCTTTCGTTTAGGATGTGCCATGACTTATTTTTAGATTTTTTTGTTGTTACTATATATGTGGATGCCCGGCGCGATTGTCTTGCGGGGCGGCCGTGAGTGTCAGTTTTCTTCGTTATTGCCGATTTTCAGCCCTTTGAGGCCATCCCAGCGGGGGTCGGTGGGAGCTTCGGTGTCGTCCGCGCTGTCCATGGTGTCCATCTCTTCGATGAGGCGGTCGGTCAGTTCGGCATCGTCGTCGTCTCCGGTCTTGACGGCGCGGTGCTTGCGCAGCAGTGCGCTCATTGCCCGGTTGCATTTGCCCATGGGGTGGACGTGCTTGATGGGAATGGCAAGCGACGCTGTGTCGTAGATCATGTAGGACACGTTGAGGGTGGGGTCGTTGTCCGGAATGACGAGCATATCGTCTGTCTCGGAATAGTCGTCGCCAAATTTGACGGCGATTTCATACGTGGTGTCGATCGGTTGGATGAGGTCGTCGAGACAACGGTCACAGATGAGCGTGACAGTCCCGGTGACATGAAAAGCAAGATTGTAGATATCGTGCTTGTGTGTCACCGTGAGCTTGACGTCGAGATCGGCGTCGTGTATGTCCGTGCTCTCCATATTGACGAAGAACTGCTTATCGAGGTGATATTCAAATTCATGAGTTCCCTCGGGCATCGTCTTGAGCTGGAGACGGAATGCTGAAAATTTTCCCACGACAATATTGGTTGAAAAAACTGTGCAAAGGTATGCAATTTCTTTTGATTATCAAAATTTTGTCGAAAAAATTGATTGGTGTGACAGCCGAGGACGATATCGGACGATACGAATAACTGAAGAGACGAAAGATTTCCCGAGCCTTCCCGACACTCTGGCGGGTGTGGGCTGCAGATGGAATCTTTCGTCTCTTCAGTTATTCGTATCGTTCAGTGTCCGTTGATCGAACTCGCTGATACAGACGTGATTATCGGATGATAACCTTGGTCACCTTGCCGGCCTGGCGACGGAGGTAGATGCCTGTGGAGGGGTTCTCCACGCGTACGCCCTGGAGGTTGAAGTACTCGGCGGGTGCGTCGGCTGCCTCGATGTCGGCGATGCCGGTCTGTACCTGCTTGCCCTTCACGATGAAGTTCTTTATTTCCCAGGTGCCTGCTGCCTCGGCGGTGGAGGTGTAGACAAACTGCACTTTGATCTTCTTGCCTGCATAGGCGTTGAGGTCGATGGTGTTGGCGGTCCAGGGAGCCTTGAAGTCATCGGTGGCCCAGTTGGCTATGGTGAGGGGGGTGAATTCACCGCCGTCTACGCTCAGAAGCACGGAGCAAGCCTGTGAGATGCCTCCGTTGAAGTAGTTGGCGAGCATCTCGAAGCTGAGAGAGATTTCCTCGCGGTTGGTGAGGTCGATCTCGGGCGAGGTGAGGGTGGCGCGGGAGGCGTAGGCCTGCTTGTAGAATGCGGAAGCCTTGGCATACTGGTAGCTTGAGTTCCAGCTCCACACGAAGCTAAGACCCTCGGGAAGTGTGCCGTCGTCCACAGTCCAGTCGGTATAGTTGTCAATGAGGCCGGCATAGATCTGGTCGTCGGGAGTGGCGGGGGGAGTCACGGGGGTGTCGCCCGAGCCGCCGGTGGCTACGGTCATTGAGTTGAGGTTCACGACTCCGTTGGTGGTGAAGGTAACGGTGGAAGCTTCGCCGGTCCATGTCATTCCGTCGAGAGTGCCGGGCTCGGCTGTTGCGCTGAGGTTCTTACCATCGAAAGAGATGGATGTGATGGCGGTGCCGTCGGTCATTGATACGGCAAACTTGTGGCCTTTCTTGCCACCGTTGGCCGATGTGCGGAAGTCAACGACGCCTGTGTTGTTGTTGGCAAAGAATCTGAGCTCCTGGTTGCTGCCGAGGTCATTGCCCTGGGTGATGACTACCTTGACTCCCTCATAAGTGAATCCTTCGGTCACAGTAGCCTCGCCGGGTGCGGGTTTTGCCACGCCGAGAGCTTCGGGATTGGTGAAATCGACAGTCACTTCTGCTGCCATGGCGATGCTTGCGCACGAGATAGCCGCGAGGGCTGAGAGTAAAAATTTCTTCATAAACAGAATGATTTGAGTATGGATTTGTAGATTTTTGGCTTTTTTGGATTGGAAAATGTGGCAATAGGAGGAAGCCGGTGGTGAGAACGCCACGACTCTCAAAGGCAAAGATACGCAAAAATAATTGAAAATCAAATAAATCTGACAAAATCGGTATAACAGGTCAATCGGGCGGAAAAGCTGACCTGTCTTATATATATTCGGACTGGAATTGCACACTTTGACGAAAAGTAGTAAATTTGCCGGAGATGAATACGATTTTTCTGATAGGATATATGTGCAGCGGCAAGACCACGCTCGGCCGTGCGCTTGGCGAGTTGACCGGCCGTCCGTTTGTCGACCTCGACGACCTCATAGAGCAACGTGCCGGACGCTCCGTCAAGGAGATTTTCGCCACAGAGGGTGAGGGTCGTTTCCGCGAAATGGAGCGTGAGGCTCTCGCCGAGGCCTCAGCCCTCCCCGGAGGCGCTATCGTGGCCTGTGGCGGCGGCACTCCGTGCTTTGGCGACAACATGGACTTCATGAACGGCATTGGGCTGACGGTCCACCTCGTGGTCTCCGACCGCGGGCGGTTTCTCAACCGTCTCAGCGAGGGAAAGGCCAAGCGACCTCTCATAGCTGCTCTCTCCGACAGCGAAATCGAGCAGTTCGTCGACCGGCAGCTGGAGGTGCGCCTCCCTCACTACACCCGCGCGAAGGCCGAGTTTGACAGCTCCCGCCTGGAGTCGGAGAGCGAGATTGCAGAGACTGCCGGAATGTTTATACGTAAATATATCCGCCCATGAACCTTCCCACCCCGCTCGAGCACCCATGCGAGACCATGACCGGACGACGCGCGCTCACCATCGGACTACCCTCGTGCTGCGACCCGGCCGAGAGACGCTTTCCCCTCACTCCCGAGGGGGCCGGCAGTCTCATAGAGCGCGGATTCAGAGTGAAGATGCAGGAGGGCGCGGCCGCAAGCATCCACTATACCGACGCGGCCTATGCCAGGGCCGGAGTGGAGACCGTGTCGCGCTCCGAGGCTCTCGGCTGCGACATAGTGATACACCTCGCCGCTCTCTGTGCCTCGGATGTCACGGCCATGCGCCGCGGGGCCATGCTGCTCACCATGGCGCGTCCGGCGGCCTCCGACCGTCTGTCGATACGCCAGCTTCTCAACCGCCACATACTCGCGATAGCCCTCGACCTGGTGGAGGACTCGGAGGGCAACACCCCGTTTGCCGACATCTTGGCCGAGATAGACGGGCGGGCCTCGGTGGCCATTGCCTCCTCTCTGCTTGCCGACGCGGTGAGAGGAAAGGGGATACTCCTGGGCGGAGTGGCCGGCATCGTGCCATGCGAGACTCTCATCATAGGCTCGGGAATTGCAGCCTGCGCGGCAGCGCGGTCGGCTATGGGGCTCGGGTCGACGGTCAGGATTTTCGACAATGACGTCTATTCGCTCCGCCGGGCCTCACAGCGGCTCGGGGGGAGTGTGATCACCTCCTCGCTCCATCCCCACACCCTGCATGGCGCGCTCCGTTCGGCCGACGTGGTGATAGTGACTCCCACCCGCGAGAGATTCATGCTCCACAGCGACACCGTTGCCACCATGAAGCGCGGTGTGGTGGCCTTTGACCTCGCTCCCGAGGCCGACGGCTCGGCTTTCCCGTCGATGACTCCCGTAGACCTTGCCATGGCCTCGGCTGTCGGCGCCTCGGGGCGCATAGACGGCAGGATATGCTTTGTCCATGCGGGCAACGCTGTGGCGCGCACGGCGGCAATGGCGCTCAGCAACACCCTGCTCACATTCATGGAGAGCATCGTGAGCTGCGAGGGGCCGGCCAACGCTCTGAAACTACATCCCGGTATGCAGAAGGCCACGCTGACATTCTTCGGGAAGATTGTGAACCCACGCGTGGCCGCGGCGATGAACACACGCAGTGTGGATATCGCTATATATCTCACTTTGTCCTGATGGCTCCAAGAAAGAAATTTTATGTCGTGTGGGCCGGTCATGCCACCGGCGTGTTTGACTCCTGGGAGGAGTGTGAACTACAGACCAAGGGATTTCCCGGCGCGAAATACCGCAGCTTCAATTCGCAGGAGGAGGCCGTGAGGGCCTATCGCGGCGATCCGGCCGAACAGATGGAGATACTCACCGCCATAGCCAGCCACCGCCCGGAGCCGGCGGGCTATGAGTCTCATCCCGAGATAAGGCTCGACTCGCTTGCGGTCGACGCGGCCTGTTCGAAGAATCCCGGTCCGGTGGAGTATCAGGGCGTGTGGGTGCGCACCGGCGAGAGAATCTTCCACGCCGGACCGTTCGAAGGGGGTACAAACAACATAGGGGAATATCTGGCCCTCGTCCACGGCCTGGCCCTGCTCAAGGCGCAGGGAAGGCCCGACACGCCTATATATACCGACTCGCGCACGGCACGGTCGTGGGTGAGAAACCGTCAGCCCAAGACCACGCTGCAGCGCACGGCGGCCAATGCTCGTCTGTTCGAGATGATGGACCGTGCCACGGCCTGGCTGCACAACAATACGCCCACCAATCCCATACTGACATGGGACACTCCGGCCTGGGGCGAGATTCCGGCCGACTTTAGCCGTAAGTAGCGGGCTGCCGGGTTCTATCTGAGCTTATTCTTTTTTATTACGGGAAATCCAAGCGCGCCTTCCTCCACCTGCAGGCTGAGGGTGTCGCCCGTGTGTATGCGTCTGAACCGCGCATACGAGGCCGAGAGAGACTTGCGTCGTCCGTCGGCCATCTCCACTTCCACAAAGTAGACTTTGTAGGGCTCGCCCGCCACTGTGCGCCGGCCCACGCGCTTCGACTTGTGGCGTGTCTCGGAGTAGCGCGACACCACCACCGCTTTCTCCTCGTGGAGCGTGGAGGTGTCGGCCCACGCGTAGTTGCCGAGATAGAACGCGGCTGTCAGCACCGATGTCACTGTCGCGACATGGCAGATGCTATTGAACGTGCGGCTGTCGCTGTCGGTGATCCCGCGCCATCCCTTCCACATCACCAGGGAGGTTGAGAGGCCTGTGGCAAGCGCGAGCAGTAACGGAAGCCAGGGATTGATGAAAGTGTCGCCGTAGATGGCCATGGAGCCTCCGACGGCGAAAATCACCACCAGTATCAGCAAGCCTGCGAGCGGGTAGCGGACGATAGGTCTCATGACGTGTCAAAAGGAGTCTTTGCGGCGTATGCGCACAGGTATCACATCCTCGTCGGCCGGCAGGCTGTCTACCACGAGTATCAGGTAGCCTCCGCCACCTGCGCCGGCCATCTTCCAGGCGAGGGCGCGGTCTTTCCAGCGGTCGATATGGGGTTGCACGCCGGGCTTCATCATGGCCGGGAACATGGCTATCTGGGCGTTGAAGGAGTCTCTGAATGCTTCGGCAAACTTCTCGAGGTCGCGGTTGAGCGCGGCCTCCCAGCAGCGGGCGGCGGCATCGGTGAGCCTCGCCACCTTTTCGGGAGTGATATCCTTGCCTTCCACCACCGAGCAGTCCTCGGCGCGCGGAAACATCGGCACGAGGCAGAGATGCTCCTCAAGCCACGAGAGCACCTTCTCGTCGTGACACTTCTCTATCTTCGAGGGCCAGTAGTGGCCGTCGTAGAAGTGGCGCGAGAGGCCTGAGACGCATATTCCTATGGCATCCTGCGCGCCCGATATGTGGTCGTTGTGCTCGGGGTCGTTCTCGAAGCAGAACAGGAGTCTCGCCAGTGTCTCCTCGTCGCCGTTGGGGAGCTCGTAGGGCCATATCTTTTTCGCGGCGTTGCGCGTGGATGTCGACATACCTCCGCGCTCCATGAATTCCACCGTTGGCTCGAGCGAGAGGGTCAGCGCCCATCCGTGGCCGTGCTGCGACACATAGGGCTGGTCGATCCAGGTGCCGGCTATGTCGATGCGGTAGGGGAGGAGCGACTTCACTCCGGCACGCAGCGAGGTGGTGGAGCGGGCTTCAAGACCGTGCTCGGGCACGCGCTCGAGCACGACGTATCTTATGCCTCTCTCCTCGCAGAAACGGCGCTTTGCGTCCGAGCCGCCGTCGGAGTTGACCACGAATACATCGGGCTTCACTCTGTCTACCGTCTCCACGAAGTCGAGCATTCCCGAGCCGGGATTGATAAAGGCATCCTTGACGTAGCGGATGGCCTTGACCATGTAGAGGCGCTCCTGCTCGGAGTAGACAGTGCGTCGTTTCTTGAGTTGCTCTATGGTGCGGTCCGAGCCTATGCCCACATAGAGGTCTCCGTAGGCCGAGGCCTGCTTGAAGAAGGCCACGTGGCCGCTGTGGAGCATATCGTAGCAGCCGGATACAAATACTTTCATTTTTGTGATTCAGGTATATATTTGTCGCAAAGATACGCCATTTCCGGCTACAATGCAAAAATTATCATCTCTCCCAGGGGATGTCGGGACAGCCTGACAGATGGTTGAGATAGCGGGCGAGGATGAAGAGGTAGTCGCTGAGGCGGTTGATGTAGCGTAGCACCGATGAGTCGACCCTCTCTCCGGTCAGGTCGATGAACGAGAGGATGGCGCGCTCGGCGCGGCGGCACACCGTGCGGGCCACGTGGGCGTGTGCTCCGGCCACGGACCCTCCGGGGAGTATGAAGGTGCGCTGTGGCGGAAGCAGAGAGTCGAGGGCGTCGATGCGGTGTTCGAGCATGGCTATGTTGTCTTCGGTCACCACTCCCGGCATTTCGTCGTCGGGGGTGAGGGGGGTGGCCAGGTGGGCACCAACGTCGAAGAGCCTGGCGCTCACTTTGAGAAGCAGCGCTGAGTCCTCGGCGGCACCCTGTGTGCGGTCACACCAGGCCTGCACCAGGCCTATCTGGGCGTTGAGTTCGTCCACTTCGCCATAGGCGCAGACGCGCGCGGCGTGTTTGGGAATGCGTGTTCCGCCCACGAGCGAGGTCATTCCCTCGTCGCCGGTGCGGGTGTACAAAAAGCTTTTCTTCATGAGGCAAATGTCGGGAAAATTATTTAAATTTGCAAAGGTCCGCCCGGTCGAGGCGGCTCTGTACCGAATATATTAACAAAATAATATAAGCTATGTTTTCAGGAATTGTAGAAGAAGCCGCCCTGGTGACGGGCGTGACACGCCGCGACGGCAATGTCGACCTCAGAGTGAAGTGCTCGTTTGCCAATGAACTGCGTATTGACCAGAGTGTGGCCCACAACGGAGTGTGTCTCACGGTGGTGGCTCTTCACGACGACGGCTCCTATACTGTCACTGCCATCCAGGAGACTCTCGAGCGCAGCAATCTGGGCGATCTGCGCGAGGGTGACGAGGTGAATCTCGAGCGTTCGATGCTCATGAACGGCCGTCTGGACGGACACATCGTGCAGGGCCATGTCGACACCACGGCCCGATGTGAGGAGATAGAGGATGTAGAGGGAAGCAGATACTACAAGTTTGTCTACGACGTAGACCCTGCAATGGCCCGCCAGGGGTATGTGACTGTCGAGAAGGGCTCGGTGACGGTGAACGGTGTGAGCCTGACCGTGTGTGACTCGGAGCTTTCATCGTTTCGCGTTGCCATTATCCCCTACACTTTCGAACATACCAATTTCAAGGGTATACGTCCGGGCGACAGGGTGAACATAGAGTTTGACATCATAGGCAAGTATCTCGCCCGCATCTCGCAGATCTGACAGCGGGTGTAGGAAAAACAGTAGGACGGCACCGGGGCTTAAAAGCCTCGGTGCCGTTAGTTTTTGTGACAGGCGGAACGTAGATAAAAAAACCGGTCCTCATCTTTCACGATGAGGACCGGCGCTTCGTATTGCACTTTTTCCTATCCTTGGAAAAAATAGAGTGCCGCCGTCGCAGTCACTGAGAGAGCGACACTCGTGGGAATTGTTTACCTAATCTATCGAAAATTTATTTCGTTCCTTTTACAATGAAGGGGATTGTGCAGGTAACCTCGGAGAGGTCAGCGAAGGTAACGGTAGCCTTCACGTGCAGTGTGTAGCTCTTGACAAGAGTTGCACCAAGGTTGTCGTAGGTAACGACACCGGTGGTAGTGTTGATTCCGAACTTGGCACCGTTGGCGATGTCAAGGTTACCGTAGAATTCTTCGTATGCAGTGTCCTCCACGAAATCGTATCTTACGGTGGGCTCAGCTACCTTGTAGGTTCCGGTTGCTTTGGAGGAGAGTACGAGGCTCTTCGATGCAGCACTCCAGGAGTAGATGAGCGAGCTCGGATCATTAGACTCAACAACTACGACAGAGGGTTTAACATCTGATGTAAGTACACCTGTCTCGTTGGCGTTGAGGGTGATAGCCTTGGAGTTACCGCTGACGAAGGGATTGTTGAACAAGATGTTGAACTTGCTTGTGCACTCCTCACCGTTGACGAGGGTTACAATATACTTCATCTTGGCAAGCAGAGAAGGCTCGGTGAGAGCTGTAGTGAGCTCGATAGTACCGTTGTCAGTACCCTCGGTGTAGCTTACACCTGGCTGGTTTGCGGGGTCAAGATAGAAGTGGATTGCGGTAGCATTCGGGTTGTGGTTGGCAGCGTTGAAGTACTGGAAGATGTTCTTGCCATTATCCATCTTGAATACCTCGGAGATATTCATCTCGAGAGCCCACTTGCCATTGACAAGTTTACCCTTTGTGATGCTATAACCGGCATTTTCGTCGTAGAAGTTGGGGTTGAAGCCGTATGTGATGCACTCTTCCTTGACATAGAATATCTGCTTGATCACTACGTCGCCACGGGTGTAGATGTCCTTGCTCTTGATAGTGATAGTCACAGTGTATTTAGCACCCTTGCCTTCAACGTTATCGTATGTGTTCTGGGTAAGAACGTTGTTATTTACCTGGAACTTGATATTGGCAGTCTGAGTGTTACCGGCACCAAGAAGTGCTTCAACTCGGATACCCTTCTCGCTAACCACACCAGGAGTAGACGAGTTGGCGTAGAAGTTCTGAGGATCAATTATAGTAACATCTTTACCGTTGTCCTGAACAGCAACTTCTATGGTAGCGTTGTATGCAGGAACGCCGTAGTAGTTCCAGAAGTTGTTAGAAGTGAGGCCGGTCTTACCATAGATGGCATTGTTGACATCTGTCCATGGCATCTGGTTGACATAGCTCCAGCCTGAGGTAAGGCTATTGTAATTGATGGACTCCTCCTTAATAAACTCGCTTATGATAGGATCCTGCTCAACGGGTACTTCTGCTTTCTTGGGGAGAATGTTAACCTTGATATAAGCGGAAGCAACCATACGAGAGGTGCCTTCGTTGTCCTCAAGGTATGCGTCAACACGAACCACGGGAGTACGGCCGATTGCGGGAGTGAGCTCATCTTTGTTGAGGTTCTTCTTATTGACAACGAGGTGGTTGTCGGCGGTGAGCTCTACGAACCACTGCTGGTTGGTGCCCTGGGCGTCGTTAGCCTTGTACTCCTTGGGGAGTGTGAACTTGTAGGTCATCGAGTTGAAGCCAAGATCCTTGAGCCAAGTGCTCTGTTCGGTAGAGTAAAGGCCGGGAAGCTTGTTGAGGTCGAGACCTGCCTCGTCGTTGTAGACGAGTTCAGCTTTTTCATTTGTTGGAGCGTTCAGAGGACAGAACTGCTTGATGAAGTCGGATGTTTCACCGTTAGTGCCTACGATAGCCTTGGTACGGTTGTAGAAGTATACAACGGTATTGGGGTTGTTCATAGCAGCAGAGTCAACAATCACTGCGTTTGTCCACTTAGTCTCAACGTAGGTATAGTCGGAGGTGGTTACATCCTGGCCGTTCCAGAGCTGGAGGGCTACGATGTTCTTCTCACCGGTAGTGGACAGCTGAGTCTTGTTGATACGGGCCTTCACATTGGCTTCGCCTGCGTTGATGTCGAGAGCCACGGGCTTGAGCACCTTGGCTACGTCGCCGGCAGCACGTGAAATCTGGATGTTGCGGCCTACGAATGCAGCGAATGCAGCCTCATCGATATAGGCATTGTTGGGGTTCACACGATAGTGGAAGTCAACAATATTGGATGAGTTCCAGCCGGTCTGTGCGATGAAAGTCTTAGAAACTGTTTAAATTTGATTCAATAAAATTTTTATGGCAGCCAAATCAAT
>CAJUGS010000034.1 GCA_910586305.1 uncultured Duncaniella sp. | reverse complement strand
GCTGATTGTTTTATTGTTGAATGGTATATTGCTTATATCGAACTCACGTTATTTAAAACTGATCTCTGATTATCGGGAATATGATAAGCGGCAGAAAGAATACATTTTATCACTTGAAAGCCGTGTCTCAGAATTGATGGAGGTTCTTGAAGAAACAAGAACCGGTAGGACCAAAGAGTTATTCAAGAAATTAGAACGAAGAAAGAGAACAATCCTCATGCAAGGAGGAACAATCCGAAAGCTGAAAAATGAAAATGCAGAACTCCTCTGCAAGCTCGCTTTGCAAAATCTAAATATAATAAAGAAATGAGCAGATCAGGATTTTTATGCCCCAAATGTAATAGTTGGTATACGGAATATGTGGGTTGCACGGATATAGAATGCAATACCTGTGGCTATATCTGGGATCCAGGAGCCGATGACGATGATGACAACATCGATCTGTGCTGCCCGCGTTGTGGCTGTGACGATTTATACATTGGCGATGATGGCGAATTCGTGTGCAATGGATGTCGTCTCGAAGGTAATGTGGAAGATATTGACGATTAAAATGAAATATGGTCGCATCATTGATGATAACGGAATAGAATTTTTGATATGACAAAGCCTCGGCTCGTATGAGCCGGGGCTTTGTTGTTTGTGTTCGTTATCAATTTGCAATGGGACTGTACTATTCTGAGCACAGCCCCATTGTAAATTGACAAATTAGGATTTGGGTTTAGTCCATGAATTCAACGAGGGGAGCGTCGGTGCCGACTACTTCGCCTACGTTTACGAGGACGCGTTTGACTACTGCGTCAGCTTCGGCTTCGACGTCGTTTTCCATCTTCATAGCCTCGTAGGTGAGAAGAAGGTCGCCTTTCTTGACTGCCTGTCCGTCTTTAACGTTTACTGCGATGACCTTGCCTCCCATCGGGGCTACAAGTGTCGGACCGGTGATTGGCTCTACTGTTACTGTCTCTTCTACAACCGGTGTGGCGACGGCTGCCTGTTCTGCAGCTTCCTCTGAGCGGCGTTTGCGAAGAAATCCGTTGGCTACGTTGGGGAGAAGTTCAAGAAGCAGGTATTCCTCGCTGTTGGATGCAAGCTTGGCACCGTTTTCGAGTATGGGGTTTTCGGGCTTGCGGTAGGAGGATACGTCATATGGGGTCTCTATGGGAGAACCTGTGATTTTCTCACGGAAGGCCGGGTCGATGGGGACGGGGGTGTGGCCGTATTCTCCCTTCACAAGCGATATGAACTGGTTGCTTGTGGTAGAGTAGTCGGGTTTGCCATTTTTGCGGTCAAGAGCAACGAGCACGGCCTGGCTGCCTACGATCTGGCTTGTGGGTGTGACAAGGGGTATGAGTCCTGCATCTCGACGCACCATGGGAATAAGTCTCATGGCATCTTCGAGAAGGTCTTCGCTTTTGAGCTGTCGTAGCTGAGCCACCATATTGGAATACATTCCGCCGGGGACTTCTGCGGTCTTGACGAGTTCGTTGGGTTTGGGGAAGTGGAAGTAGGCCTCGATGCGATGGCACATATCGAGCAGACCCTCTTCGTCGCCTGACATGGCGAACTGGATGGCTGAGTCGAAGCAGGCGGCTATCTCGGCCGGAAGTGTGTCGTTGAGCGGGTCGAAGTCCACAGGCATATTGTCGCGGTTGAGATCGAAATCGGCAAGCTCTTTGCGGGCGCTGAGAAGCTCCTTGCGGATGCGTCCAACGGCTTCCATGTTGGCTTCGACTTCTACTCCCATGCGCTGACAGAAGATGTAGATGAGTTCAATGGCTGGAGCGGCAGATCCTCCTCCGAACCACCAGATATTGGTGTCGAGGATGTCCACGCCGTTTATTATGGCCATGAGTGAAGATGCGAGTCCATAGCCAGGGGTACAGTGGGTGTGGAAATCTACCGGCACTCTCACTTCGCGTTTGAGCGCTGAGATGATGGATGCGGCGCGTGAAGGAGTGACCAGTCCGGCCATGTCTTTCAGCGTGATTATTTTTGCTCCGAGGGCCTCCATTGCCTTTGCCTTCTCTACGAAGTAGGCATCGGTGAAGATCTTTTCGGCCTTCGGGGCGAGCCCAAGCATATTCTTGAGTCGTGAGATAAATCCATTGGAGTCGGATGTGTTTTCGGGCTTGGGGTCGACAGTGTAGCATACCGCGCCGTCGGCTATTCCTCCAAGGGAGTTTATGAGTCGGATTGACTCGCGCACATTGTCAATATCGTTGAGCGCGTCGAAGATACGCATCACATTCAGTCCGTTGTCGACGGCCTCTTTATAGAAGCCTTCGAGGACACTGTCGGGATATGGCACGTAGCCGAAGAGGTTGCGGCCACGAGACAGGGCAGACAGCAGTGACTTGGGGTGCTGTCCCTTTGAGTCCATGGCCTTGGAGATGGTGCGGAGGCGGTTCCAGGGCGATTCGTCAAGATAACGCATCACAGAGTCGGGAACTGCGCCACCCCATACTTCCATGATGTGGAAGTGGGCATCTTCGTAGTAGGGGAGGAGTCGGTCGATAGTTGCCTGGCTCATTCGAGTGGCAAAGAGTGACTGCTGGCCGTCGCGCAATGTGAGGTCGCGAATCTTGAGTTTCGGTCGGGTAATAGTTGCCATGTTTAATGTTTGATTTGTCCTTTTACGGGTGCAAAGGTACAAATAATTGATTAAATAGTTGTGCCCGTCACGCATTATTGTGAATAATACACGAATTATGCCTTCACTGCCAAGCGTGAAACGGAGTTTTTGCGAGATAATTACAGGTATGGATTACTGCGTTTTTCCTCACCGACGGTTGTCTCAGGGCCGTGGCCTGGAAGCACGGTTGTGGAGTCGGGAAGTGTAAGGAGCCTGTCGGTAACGGATCGGATAAGTGTGGCGTGGTTGCCTCCTGGGAGGTCAGTACGCCCGATGGATCCGCGGAAAAGGGCGTCGCCAGTAATGACGAACCCAGATTCGGGGCAATAAAGGGCGATGCTGCCGGGAGAGTGACCAGGTACTGATATGACTTCGACGGGTTCTTTGCCAAGGTATAATGTCTCACCGTCCTTGAGGGCTATGTCGACTCCGTGGTCGGAGACCGGGATGCGCAGGTTGAAGCGACGCACGCTTTCACTTAGACTTTTCCCGAGGAAGTCATCGTCGGGGTGGGCCTTTATGTCAAGACCGTATTTTTCTTTTACCTTTAGGTTGCCGAATATGTGGTCAAGGTGCATATGGGTGTTGATGAGATGGACCGGTCGCAGGGAGTTGCGCGAAATGAAGTCGTAAAGGGCTTGTTCTTCATCGATGTCTATCATTCCCGGGTCGATAATGGCAGCTTCAAGGGTGGCGGGATCCCACATTATATAGGTGTTAATCCCGAACATATTGAATATGAATCGGCTTACTTTCATGTCGGATTACATTTCTACATAAATAAGGTCTTTGGTCGCGAAATATTCGTCGGCGAAATAGTCGCTGAGAGGCACGTCGATTGTCGGAAGTTTTACTCTGCCAAGTTCGGCCGCAAGGTCTCCGCCTTTTAGGCAGATAAGGCCGTTGGGGAGGCGGTTGACGGATTTTGGGGCAATGTTTCGTCGGATGAGACGCACAAGTTCTTCAAGCTGCATTACTGCGCGTGATACAACAAAGTCGGCTTTAATTTTGCATTCGCCAATGTCGCCATGTTGGAATGTCGTATTGGTAAGCCCTATTGTTTCGGCTATCGAGGAGGCTACTTTGACTTTTTTGCCTATACGGTCGATGAGATGAAATGAGCATTCAGGCCATAGTATGGCGAGAGGTATACCTGGAAACCCGCCTCCACATCCAAGGTCGATAAACGATGTGCCGGCCACAGGTGTGAAAAACTTGGCTATGGCAAGAGAGTGGAGTATGTGGTGGGTGTAGAGGTTGTCAATATCCTTGCGGGAAATGACGTTGATTTTCTCATTCCATTCAGGGTATAGGGTGCCGAGAATGGTGAATTGCTTTATCTGTGTCTCCGAAAGGTCGGGGAAATATCTGAGAAGTTCTTCCATGCTATAATTAACATTTTGACGCGCCGTGGCGTTCTTAAATAAAAGTATAATGAATGCAAATTTAGGGCATAATTGCGATATTTTGGTTAAATTTGCAATTAAAATTATTCAACAATGGTAAAATTAGGGAAATACAACAGTCTGAAAGTTGTAAAAAATGTGGATTTCGGCGTATATCTCGATGGAGGTAACGGAGTGGAAATACTTCTTCCGACCCGATATGTGCCGTCGCCACTGCAGCCGGGAGACGAAATAGAGGTGTTTATATATCGAGACAACGAAGGGCGCCTCATTGCCACGACCGAACATCCATTTGCGCAAGTGGGGGAATTTGCATTTCTCCAGGTGTCGGATGTCAATAAACACGGTGCTTTTTTGGACTGGGGGCTGATGAAAGAGTTGCTTGTTCCCTATAGTGAGCAGCGTGTAAAATTGGGCCGAGGAATGATAGTCCCTGTGTATGTATATGTCGATGATGCATCACAACGCATAGTGGCCTCGGCTAAGATAGAGAAATATGTCGGAAATACTGTGCCGTCTTACAAGCTCGGTGACAAGGTGGAGGCGCTGGTGCTGAAAAGGACTGAGCAAGGCTACAAGACCATTGTGGACAATCTCTTTTTCGGTATGATATATGAAAACGAGCTTTATTTTCATCCCGAAGTGGGAGAGAGGGTGACGGCGTATGTGAAGCAGGTGAGGGGCGATGGGAAGATTGACCTCGTGCTTCATGGCGGAAATGATGGCCGTATAGAAGCTCTGGCCGATGTTATTCTTTCAAGACTCAGAAATGAACCGGACGGGTTCATCCCGCTCAATGACTCGTCGTCGCCTGAAGCAATACGCGAAACTTTTCACTGCTCGAAGAAGGACTATAAAAAAGCTATCGGCTCCCTCTATCGAAACCACGAAGTGGTGATAGAAGAAGCCGGTGTGAGAATTGTGGCGAAGTGATCTTTTGACCGCTTATCTGGTTTTTCAGAATCCGACGATATATTTTAGTGTAATCGCATCTTCGCGCCGGGCCTTCATGACGAACGGTTCGGCGCCCCTTTTTGTCTCAATGCAAAGGGTAGGGGACTGTCCGCCTATTGAGAGGGAAGAAACTATCAAGGCTTCAAAACCGGGAATGACGGGGCCTACAGTGACTTCGAACTTGCCGTCAGGGAACACTCGTTTTACACGAGATGACGAACCGTCGGGATTGCGATATGCGACGTTTATTGTGTCGGTGGGTGTGGCGGCATAGGCTGAGTAGCGAATATGGTAGAGTTCGAGCTCGGGGTCGGTTTCGGAGCTGCTTTTGTTGCAGCCGGTGGTTATGGCGAGGATTAATGCTGAGAGAAAGAGTGCCACAGAGGCTGAACGTGAAATAGTCATACTTCTATTGTTAAAGAGTGTTTAATTAGTGCGTTCAAGGTCTTCGTATTCAATCGTCGCAAGCTCCCATACGGACATTGCATTTTCGAGTTGGCGAGTGGTCTCCGCATGACGCTCATAGATGTCTGATTGTGTGGAGCCGGATGAAATCTGTTCTTCAATTTCTGCAATCTCATGTTCGAGGCGGTTGACTTCTGCCTCGGCCTCTTCTACTTTTTTTCGAGCCTTGCGGATGAATTTCTCCCGTTCGCGTTGCTCGGCATAGGAGAGTTTGCGCTGTTCACGCGGAGAGACTGCGTCAGCTGCGTTTTTCGTGGTGGCGTTTTTCGTCGTGGTTTCGTTGCGAGCTGCCGGAACGGAGCGTTCGAGCTCGGCAAGAGATGCGAGTTTTTTCTTTTCGAGGAATTCGTAAATGCCGCCAAGGCATTCGCGAACCTGGCCTCCGCCAAATTCATAGACTTTCTCAACAAGTCCGTCGAGAAATTCGCGGTCGTGACTTACAACAATTACGGTCCCGTCAAATTCCTTGATGGCCTCTTTCAGGATGTCCTTGGTTTTCATGTCAAGGTGGTTGGTGGGCTCGTCGAGAATGAGCAGGTTGACCGGCTCAAGTAGGAGTCGTATCATGGCAAGGCGGGTTTTCTCACCTCCTGAGAGCACCTTGACTTTTTTGTCGGATGCTTCGCCTCCAAACATAAAAGCGCCGAGTATGTCACGGATTTTAGTGCGTATATCTCCCACGGCCACTCGGTCGATTGTGTCGAATACCGTGATTTCCCCGTCGAGCAGCTGGGCCTGGTTTTGGGCAAAATATCCTATCTTGACATTGTGGCCTATTTTCAGAGATCCGGTGTATGGAATCTCGTTCATGATGCACTTGACGAGAGTTGATTTTCCTTCGCCGTTCTTTCCGACGAAGGCCACTTTTTCGCCTCGCTTGATTGTGAATGTGGCGTGGTCGAACACCTGGTGTTCTCCATAGGCTTTTCCGAGATTGTCGGCTATTACGGGGTAGTCGCCGGAACGTGGTGCCGGCGGGAATTTGAGGTTGAGGTGGGATGTGTCGACCTCGTCAACTTCGAGCCGCTCTATTTTTGCGAGTTGCTTGATGCGGCTTTGCACCTGCACGCTTTTTGTGGCTTTGTAGCGGAAGCGTTCAATGAAGTCCTCAGTGTCTTTGATCATCTTCTGCTGGTTCTGGTAGGCTCGCATCTGTTGTTCGAGGCGCTCGGCGCGCAGTGCCACATATTTTGTGTAGTTGACAGAGTAGTCGTAAATTTTACCGAGAGATATTTCGATAGTGCGGTTTGTTACATTGTCTATAAAAGCGCGGTCGTGACTTACCAGTACCACGGCATTGGCTTTGGTGATGAGGAAGTTCTCAAGCCATTGGATGGATTCTATATCGAGGTGGTTGGTAGGCTCGTCGAGGAGTAGTACGTCGGGGCGTGTGAGGAGTAATTTTGCAAGCTCGATTCGCATACGCCATCCTCCGGAAAATTCGGCTGTGGGGCGGTTGAAATCGTCGCGTGTGAAACCAAGGCCGAGAAGGGTTTTCTCCATTTCCGCCTCGCAGTTGTCGCTTTCCTCCATGGCTATCCTGTCGCTCATTGCTGTCATTGCTTCAATGAGCTCCTGGTATTCGCGGGATTCATAGTCGGTGCGTTCTGATAATTCGGCTGTCATGTGATCGAGGCTTTCGTGCATTTCGCGTATGTGGCTGAACGCTGTTCGCACCTCATCAATGACGGTAGAGGTGTCGTTGAGAGTCATGTGCTGCGGAAGGTATCCGATGGTAGTGTTGCGTGGCACCGACACGCTTCCGGACGTTGGCTTCTGGATGCCGGCAATAATCTTGAGCATTGTGGATTTTCCGGCACCGTTTTTTCCAACGAGGGCAATCTTGTCTTTGCGATTTATTATGTAGGAGATATTGTCAAAAAGGCACTTCGCACTGAACTCGACTTTCAGGCTGTTTATAGATATGCTCATAATGGATATTATCGATTTTCAAGACTGCAAAGTTAGTCAATATATCCCTTATGGGCAAATCGGTTTTTAGCGTAGGAATGGAGCGGTGTGGTCGGAATCGGGGATGAACGACTCATAGGTGGAATCGTCGTAATAAACCACTATTCCGGTGACTCTCTTCCCTTTCCCGGGCATAAGTGTGATTGGACGTGGTGGCTGCTCTGCGGCAGGTTGTGTCAGGGGTTGGCGGGGTAGGGGAGAAGGGTTGGCCGGTGGGGTGGCAAAGTCAAATGTGGAAGATGCAGCAGTGACTGCGTCTTCTTGTTGCTGGTGGAAGCTGAATTCGCTGGTCGCTGATGATGGGGCGGGGGAGCTGTAACGTTGTGTTGCCGCAACAGCTGGGGAATTATTTTTTTCGGCCTGATTTTCCAATATACTTTCAATGTCGGACTGTGGAAGGGTATCGGGTTGAATACCAGGGCGTGATGTGGCCGGATAATTGAAAAACATCTCGGTTTGAGGCTCTGAGATTTCAATATTCCGCCCCGTAGACATATTACCTTCGCCAAACATCAACCATATCACGTTAAGGTCAGGATAACATTGATGGATCTTGCCGATTATTTCGTCGCTGACTTTTTTGTTGCGTCCTGCAAGTAGCTGTGAGGCAGTAGGACGGGGTATGCCACATTCGTCGGCAAACTGTGTTACGCTAATCTGTCGGCTGTCAAGATACTGTTTGAGTCTTGAAACAAGGTCCATAATGTATAGTTTTGTAAATTTGAATCGGAGTTCTGATGTACAAATGTAATCATTATTTTCTTAACTGCAAAATTTGTGATTTGGAATGGGTTTTGTGGATTCGGGATGTATTTGTAATTAGTGACTTGGGCGCACTGTTTGCATATGCAAAAGTAAACACATTGAAGTTATTAACAATCTATATAATTTATTTAGATTACTAATTGAAAGTTGTTAAGCAGTAATGATATGCGATTTTTCAGGAGGGATGGATGTCGGCTGGCTAAACTTGGGGCACGGGCGGCCTTAAAATATAAAGTGTAATATTAGATTTAATTCATAATATTGTGACATTAACCAATATAAAAATCACGTAAAAAAGAGTTAATATGCGAAATTTGGTTGTGTTTTTACATATGAGAATATGTGCAAAAATTGAGATTTGCAATAATAAACAATCGGATCATAGGTAGTGTTTGCAAATATAAATCAGTGCGTTTTCGTACTGGAATTTGCGATAGTAAATAAAAATTTGAATTTTGGGAATAATGCCAAAAATTTTAAAATGAGAATCATTGACTTTGAGTTTGTGTTTGCAAAGTCAAAGTCAATATTTGAGACTGTAAATTAAAAAAAATGGGTATACGGGGTGCGATCTATATTTACAATCGGTATTTTATATGCTATTTGGTGAGCCATCTCATTGGCTTTCATTATAATAACAATTCTAAAGTGCAAAATGTCTTGAAAGCAACGGGGTTTAACGTTTATTCAATCCGATTGGTTAATTTTTGACATTTAGCAGGTTGTGGAAAGGATCGCGCTATAGGAGAGTGTTTGTGAAACGTGTGGGATTACCAACGGTATTTGTGTCGTTCCGGGGGCCCTCTCCTACCCTGGCTAAATTATAAATATGCCTCGGCAAGTAAGAAAGAAGAGGAGAACTGGGCTTAGAAATGCTAATGGCTTATGAGTGGTGTTTGGGATCGTCGGTGTTGTGTCGACGCTGTTGTACGTGCTGTGTTTTGATGTTTGTTTCCCCATGTATAAATTAAAAAGCTGTATGCCTATTGTTGGGAGAACTTCGGCGTACAGCTTGTGGGATTTTTATGCTTGAATAAGACTTTCGGTTCAGTATCCTTTGCGGTATTTGTCGTCGGCAGAGTCTTCGAGAACTGACAGGTAGGAAGAGAAGCGTGACTCGGATATTAGGTGGTCTTCGAGGGCTTGTCTGACGGCGCATCCAGGCTCGCAGGTGTGGGTGCAGTTATTGTATTTACAGTCGTGGCTGTATCGGAATATTTCAGGGAAAAAATGGCCCACCTCGTGTCGGTCAAATTCGAGGGTGCCGAATCCTTTTACCCCCGGAGTGTCTATCAGTCTGGAGCCGTTTTGAAGCCCGGGTATATCGAACATCTCGGAGAATGTCGTAGTGTGCATTCCCGTGTCGTGGGTTGATGATATTTCGGCTGTGGCAAGGTTGATGCCTGGTATGAGGAGGTTGATCAGTGTGGATTTTCCCACGCCAGAGTTTCCGGAAAAAAGAGTCACTTTGCCATCAAGCAGAGAGCGTATTCCATCGATGCCTTCACCTGTTTTTGCTGACACGGCGCAGACCTTGTAGCCTATGGATTCGTACAGGTGTTTCACGGCGCCGAGGTAGTCGATGTCGTCTTTGTTGTCCTGGAGAAGGTCGATTTTATTGATTATGATTACGGCGGGGATGCGATAGGCCTCGGCCGTAGCGAGGAACCTATCGATGAATGTGGTGGAGGTTGTCGGGTGGGCGAGAGTTACCACGAGGCAGACCTGGTCGATATTCGAGGCCAGGATATGCGCCTGCTTGCTAAGGTTGCTCGCACGGCGGATTATGTAGTTCCTTCTGGGTTCAATTGATATTATGTATGGCGTATCACCTCCTGCCGAGTCGGTGATTGTCACGTGGTCGCCGACGGCAACAGGATTGGTGGTGCGGATTCCCTTGAGCCGGAAATTCCCCTTGATTTTGCAACTGACGTTCTCTCCGTTTTCGGTGTGGACGAGGTAGTCGCTTCCGGTATTTTTTATGACGATTCCTTTCATTGACAGAGTGGATTTGCAGGACAAAATTACGGAAAACTTTTCATAATTCTTGCGCCTATGCCCTATTTTTGTTTGGCCTCAAGTATGTGACCGTGGCATATGAAAAAATAGTGGCGAGCACCACGGGGAACATCATTCCGTAGTATCCGGTTGTTTCTACTACTATGAACATTGCCATTAGCGGAGCATGGATAATTCCAGCCATGGTTCCGGCCATCCCGATGAGTGCAAAATTTTCGGCCGGCAGGGACAGTCCGAAGATGGAGTTTAATGCGGTTCCAAAAACATATCCTGTCATGCATCCGGCAAACAATGTAGGCGCAAAATCGCCTGCCACACCTCCACCACTGTTGGTTGAGATTGTGGCAAAAGCCTTGACTATTGCCATGCCTCCGCAGAACAATATTATCATAGTTGGCGACGTGGAGCCCCCGTGGCATATCAAGCTGCCTGAGGTGAGGGCTTGTGTATTGCCGTCGATTAATTCTGCCATTACGTTGTAGCCTTCGCCGTATAAAGCAGGAAATGTAAATACGAGAATAGCAAGCATGACTCCAGAGATAGCTGCTCTGGCCCATGGCGAACTGATATTTGAATATGCTCTGCGTGTGTAGGCTGCAAATGAGGAATAATAGATTGAATATAGACCGCAGAATATACCGAGTAAGGCAACCCATCCGCTCATTGCAGGGTCGAAATGCTGGGCATGGGTGAGGGGGACGTCAAGCGTGAAGCCTGTGCATCCGTAGCTTGTCATTCCTCCGACGACGCAGGCAATGACAAGCGCTATTATTGGGACGGTTGATAGTTCTATTCCTATGACCTCGAGTGTGAACATCACGCCGCCTATCGGTGCTTTAAAAATACCTGCTATTCCCGCTCCTGCCCCGCAGGCTACAAGGATGCGGAGTAATTGCTCCGGAAGTCGAAGCCTCTGCCCGAGGATACTTGCAATGGCAGCCCCTGCGGTGGCTATTGGGCCTTCTGCTCCCGCTGACCCGCCAAACCCAAGGGTAAAAGTAGATGCAATCATCGGTCCGTAGGTGTCGGAGAACGGCAAGTCGTATTGTTTTGCAATTAAGGATGCTTTTATTTTTTCGGTGCCGTGCTCAAGGCTGCGGCCTATTATCCATTTTTGAAAAGCGACGGCGAGGAGTATGCCTACAACCGGGAATATAAGTAGTCCGAAGTTTACATCGTCGGGATGGAAGTGGCCCACAAGAAATGTTGAAATCCATTTTATGGCTGTCTTGAGGATAAAGGCGAGAAATCCGGCGATTAGTCCCACGAGAGCAGCCAGTAGATATAGCGATATTGAGGGTTGGATGGTGCCGATGCGCCATTCAGAAGTGGCAGGAGCCTGGGTTTCTTTTTTAGCGGCTTTGTCAAGCATGGTCGTGTGGTGTGTCGTTTCTGTTATTGAGCTTGCGAGAGCTTCTTGTGCGCGCGTTTCTCATATAATATAAAGAAAACGTATGGGGTTCTGTGATAGTTTTTGCCGGATTTAACAAAAGTTGGGTGAAATGATTTGAGATTATTATGCTGGAATGTGTAATTTTGCGCTTGAATTATTTATAAGCCAAATAAGTATCGCACATCATAGCAGTATCATGAAAAAATTTGCTTTGCCAATAGCAGCCCTTCTCGTATCATCTTTTTCTCTTTCAGCTAACGAGGCTGCTCCGGCTTTTCCTGGCGCAGAGGGTCACGGCCGTTACGTGACCGGAGGTCGTGGCGGGAAAATAATCCACGTTACAAATCTTAATGACAGTGGCGCAGGCTCATTTCGAGCCGCCCTTGAGACAACAGGTAAACGCGTCATAGTGTTCGACGTCGCAGGCACCATCCATCTAAACAGTGACATTAAACTAAAGAAAGGCAATGTCACTATACTTGGCCAGACGGCGCCGGGCGGAGGTATAACCGTGGCGGACTATACGTTCCAAGTTGATGCGGACAATGTGGTTGTCCGCTTCATGCGTTTCCGTCGTGGAACAGACAAGAACTTGAACGACGGTGCGGACGCGTCCTGGGGTCGCAACCACCATAATATTATATTCGACCACTGCTCTTTTTCGTGGAGTATAGACGAGGTCGCTTCTTATTACGACAACGAGAATTTCACCATGCAGTGGTGCACTGTTGCTGAAGGCCTCAACAATGCCGGTCACGACAAAGGCGCGCATGGTTATGGCGGTATCTGGGGAGGCAAGGGTGCTTCCTTTCACCACAATCTATTAGCCCATAACAACAACAGAAACCCTCGTCTTAACGGCGCACGATATAATTGGGAGGGTTTCACCGACCCCAAGCGCAAGGGTCGCTCTTCGGTCGATGCTGAAGAGGTCGATCTTCGCAATTGCGTAATGTATAACTGGGGTACCGGTAACGGGGCTTACGGAGGCCCTCTGGGCAACCATAATATAGTGAACAATTACTATAAGCATGGTCCAGCCACCAAAAATAAGACAAGGGTTTTCCAGTGCTCGAAAAATAATTCTAAGGACTCGGACGGTGTGCTTCCGCAGGATGAATTTGGCAAATTCTACATATCGGGCAACTATATGGACGCTCTCTCTCTGTCGGAGGAAAAGCGTGCAAATTACGATTGGGCCGGGGTGGTTTATGACAAAGGTGGCTCGCGTTCGCTTGTTGAGCTTGCTGAACCATGCGACATGGCCGAGGTGACGACCCATACTGCAGAGGAGGCCTATAACAAGGTGCTTGAGTATGCGGGTGCTTCTTTATATCGCGACGCGGTAGATGCCCGTTATGCAGAGGAGGTTCGCACGCGTACCGCTACATATAAGGGCTCTGTTTCCAATCTTGCAGGAATCCTTGATGTCAATGCCGATTTCGGCGGTTTCCCCGAACTCCCGGCGGGAACTCCGATTGTCGATTCTGACAACGACGGGATGCCGGACGACTGGGAGCTTCTTAATGGTCTAAATCCAAACGATGCTTCTGATGCTGTCTCCTACTCTCTCGATCCGAGAGGATGGTATACCAATATCGAACTTTATGCAAACTCTCTTGTGGAGGATATCATGAAGAACGGCAATAAGGATGCTGTATCCGGTGTTGATGAATATTATCCGGTGGTAAAGAATTCGGGAATTGACGACGTGGAAGTGTCAGGCGATATAGAAAACGTGGAATATTACGACATTCGCGGTGTAAGGGTGGAAGAGCCTGTCAAAGGTATCAGTATCCGCCGTACAATCTATACTTCGGGACGAATTGTTACAGATAAGGTCGTGAGATGAGGGTTTCACGTCTGACAGTACTTGTGTTCTCGGCCTTTGTGCTCTCAGGAATCCAAACCTGGGGACATGAGGTGCCGAGAGACACCTCTTTTACCCGTTGGAGTACCTATCTCCATATTCGCAAGAAACATCCAGAGGCTAAGCTTCTGCCAGACACCGTCCCTCATGGGGTGAGAGTCGATAGGAACGTCGCATATACCGAGATTAAAGATTCGCCTTATGACAACCGGTGCCTACGAGCCGATGTATTCCGTCCGGATAATGACAGTGTATATCCGGCGCTCATAATGATTCATGGCGGAGGATGGAATTCGGGAGACAAGACTTTGCAGCACCCGATGGCTCAAAGAATCGCCTCTCGCGGGTATGTGGCTATTCCGGTGGAGTACCGCCTTATTCCCGAGGCCTTGTATCCGGCTGGGATGCATGATATAAAGACGGCTGTGAGGTGGGTGAGAAAGAATGCCCGGAACCTTGGTGTTGATCCGGATCGAATTGCTGTCTCCGGGTGTTCGGCCGGCGGCCAGATGGCTGTGCTTGCCGGTGTTACCAATGGCTCGGCTCGCCATGAAGGAGACGGTGAGTGGGGCGATGTCTCAAGCGACGTGCAAGCGGTGATAGATATGGACGGTGTGTCGACGTTCGTCTCCGAGTGTAATATTGCCGATGCCATCGAGCGGCTTGCTGTGAAAGGAACGCTTCCAATTAGCGCTGTTTGGCTTGGAGGTCTTTACAGTGACGCTCGCGATAATTGGGAGGAAGCTTCGGCTGTCAATTGGGTGACTTCTGCATCAGCTCCTGTTTGTGTTATAAAAAGTGGACTTCCTCGATATACCGATGGGGTAGCGACGCTTTTGTCTGACTATAGAAGCCGTGGTATCTACTACGAAGAGCACTCCATACCAGTGGGTTTGCACGCCTATTGGTTCTTCTCTCCGTGGGCCGAACAGGCCATTGATATTGCGGTGGATTATCTTGACAAGGTGTTTAAAAAGGCGCGATAAAGGCTTGTTTTCCCTCGGTGAAAAAAAGATTGGTCAAGAAGGAGCGAAATCTCTTGTTTCGAGGATTATATTTTTGTAACTTTGCATTGTGATTAATCTCAGTTCGCATATTGAATATTTATTGCTTCGACATGACTGTGTTGTTGTGCCGGGGCTTGGTGCGTTTCTTGTCCATGAAGTCCACGCGCGCTTCGATGCGGATAGCTGCACTTTTATGCCTCCAAGTCGTTCGCTCGGCTTCAATCCGGCCGTGACGCACAATGACGGATTACTTGTGGAGAGTGTCGCTCGCAAAGAGCGTGTCAGCATCGAGGTTGCTACACAGCAGGTGCAGACTGAAGTGTCTTCGTTCCGCCATCAGCTTGCCATCTCCGGAGAGTTGCCTGTCGGCGCACTTGGTGTAATTACCGTAGGGTCGGAGCCAGACGCTTTGCTTTTCGAACCGTCAGAAGATTTTTCGTCTGTGAGCGTCCGTTACCGTGGGCTCAGTCCGGTGTCACTACGTCCGCTCGTGGAGGAGGAACCTGAACACGTGGCTGTTTGCGAGTCCAAAGGTCAGACGATTGTGCGTCTTCCGCTCAAGATTGCCGCTTCCTTGATATTCCTATTGGTGACTTGTGGCATTCTTTATTCCACCACAAATCTTGTAGACAGTGGTTCGCAGACTTATGCATCGCTTGATTCTGGGCTTTCGGAGAAAGTGGATGTGGCCGGAATGATGGCGAAGAACGTGGCTGAAAATGTGTCGCGTGAGATAATCCTCAGCATTGCTTATCCCTCGGTCAAGGATGAGGCTGAACTCCAAACAAAAGATGCAGGACCTGTTTCGGGCAATTATCTGCTTGTGGTTGCGTCATTCCCTACGCATCGGGATGCCGAACGACATATTGCCCAGCTGGGCGCGTCCGATTTGTCAGTTGTAGAAATGGACGGTAAATTCAGAGTGTTTGCGAGTTCACACGCTACATCAGGTGAAGCATATGCTGCAGCCGAGGATTTGCGCGGACGTTATCCCAGTGTATGGGTATGCCGTCGATGAGTTTTTCTCCAAGATCCACAAATAAGAATACACCTATTATAATATAAAACTTGTTATAATAATGGACTTTCACGACCTTATAGTAAAACGCCGTAGCATACGCAAATATACAAACGAACCGATAAGTGCCGATCATGTGCGCCTTATACTTGAGGCCGCGCTACTGTCTCCTACTTCAAAGAGTGGTCGTGCTTGGCAACTTGTGGTTGTCGAGGACAAGCAGAAACTCGATCAACTTTCGGCTTGCAAACCAGCCGGAGCCGTATCACTGCGAAACTGTCCGCTTGCCGTGGCTGTGACCGTTGATTCCACCCGATCGGAGGCTTGGATTGAAGATGCATCTATCGCAGCATACAGTATGATGTTGCAGGCTGCCGATCTCGGTCTTGGTTCGTGCTGGGTCCAGGTGCATGGCCGTATTACAACTTACGGTACTCCTTCGGACCAGTATGTTCAAGAATGTCTCGGCATTCCTGAAGAGTGTCCTGTTTTGTGTGTAATCACTTTCGGCCATCCCGCAGAGGAACGCAGACTGCAGGATACCGAGAAACTGAAGTGGGAGAATGTCCATCTCGGTCAGTGGTAAAAAGATAGTTTTTCTTGGAGCCGGCAATGTCGCTACTCATCTCGCCAGGGCTTTTGACAAGGTTGATGGTATAGATGTTGTACAGGTTTATTCCCGCAGCTTGGAGTCGGCTTCTGTCCTGTCGGAATCTCTTTCTCATGCATCGGCCACTGACTGCATAGAGGATATCTGCACTTGTGCCGATCTTTACATAGTCAGCCTTGTTGATGATGCTGTTGCGGGGGTGTTGGCGTCAGTCCCACATGGAAATGCTTTGTGGGTACATACGTCGGGGTCGCTTCCCAAGGAGATTCTATCGGCTGTCTCCTTCCGTCATGGGGTCCTATATCCTTTGCAGACATTCTCAAAGGATGTAGAAGTTGATATGGCCGAGGTTCCGATTTTTGTGGAAGGTTCCACTCCCGATGTTGAAGAGGATATTCGGGCATTTGCCGGCAAAATATCAGACAGGGTCTATCAAGCAGACGGAGAACGAAGGCGTAAGATGCACGTTGCTGCGGTTTTTGCCTGCAACTTTGTGAATTATTTCTGGACTGTGGCTGACGACCTTCTGAAAGAGGAGGGTCTTGGGCTTGATGTGCTTCATCCTCTTATGCGTGAAACCATGCGAAAAGCTATTGTGGCCTCTCCGAGTTCGGGCCAGACCGGTCCGGCAGTTCGAGGGGATCGTAAGGTCATAGCCATACATTCATCAATGCTCCCATCGAAGTTTGCGGATATATATACGACCATGTCGGACATGATATACGACCATTATCATAATCATGAGCAGAATTGATTATGATCTCACTCTCATAAGAGGGGTTGTGTTTGATATGGACGGTGTCCTTTCATGCTCTGCGGTTGCTGTGAGAGAGGACGGCACACTACAGCGTACATCAAATGTAAAAGATGGGTATGCCATCCAGTACGCATTGCGACATGGGCTTAGAATCGCCATAATATCCGGGGCCCGTGACGAATCGATGCTGCCGGCTTATAATTCTCTTGGTCTCACGGATGTGTATTTTAAATGTGAGGATAAAACAGTAGCACTATCCGCCTGGATGGATAGGTATGGTTTCTCCGGCAAGGAGGTGGCTTATGTCGGGGATGACATTCCTGACATCGAAGCCATGGGGCTTGTCGGACTCCCGGCTGTGCCTCGCGACGCGGCAATAGAGGTGAGACGTATAGCGAAGTACATATCGCCAGTTGACGGAGGATGCGGAGTGGCCCGTGACTTGATTTCTCAGGTTCTGTCAGCGCAAGGGAAGTGGATGCTTGAAGATGCGACTAAGTGGTGAAAAAATAGTGGGAATGGTGGATAAAATTAGAAAAAATCGCTAATTTTGCATTTCAAATTCTATCCACGATGTTTGAAATCCAGTTTTCACCTATTGTAATATCCCTCTTAGTGGCACTCATCGTTTCGATGGTCTACCTTCTCTCCGGTTTCAGAGGCTTTATAGTTTCTGTAGGACGCAGGGTGAGGAAAGATGCTTCCAAAGTGCTTCCTGAAGAAGAAAAATATTATCCCACGGTCTCTGTAGTAGTGTATGCGGCCGATGACGCCTCTAATCTCGAAATACTTCTTCCTCAGATTCTTGAGCAAGACTACCCAGCTCAGTTTGAAGTGGTTGTCGTCAACGACGGTGCCGCTTTATCAACAAAGGATGTCATAGCCCGTCTCGAGCAGAACTACAATAATCTCTATATGACATTCACTCAGGCAGGGTCCAGGTCTCTGTCGAGAAAAAAGTTGGCTCTTACACTTGGAGTCAAGGCGTCAAGGTTTGAAACCATTGTGGTCACTATGGGGAATGCGCAGATTCCTTCAAGAGTTTGGCTTAAATCACTGTGTCGTAACTTCACCCCCGGAATTGACGTGGTGATAGGTTATGCAACTCCTGCCTCTCCGGAAGGAACAAAGGAGAGATGTAAGCGACTTCATGCTTTTGATTTTGTGCGGACTTCGGTGGAATATCTCTCGTGGGCAATTGCTGGCCGTCCATATCGTGGCACGTGTTATAATTTGGCATATCGTCGAGAAGTCTTTTTCCAAAATAAGGGATTTTCACGTTCGCTTGACCTCAAATATGGTGATGATGATATTTTTGTCAGCGAGGTGGCCAATAGTGACAATACTGTAGTGGAACTTTCTCCCGACTCCATGGTGCTTGATGTTGAGACAAATCCATCAGCATCATTCAAGACCGACAAACTCAGATATGACTATACGGTCCGGAGAATCCGTAATAATGCCCGGATGTATTTCAGCAGTTGTTCGTGGGCCTGGTGGATTATGCTTGGATCTGCTATAGCGGCCGGTGTCTTTGGCCTTCCGTCATTTATACCTGCAATCATTGCGATGTTGCTTGTAGTTGCTACAATGGTAACTCTGATGGTGGTATGGAAGCGTACGTCGCTGTCGTTGTGGTCAAGCCCGTTGTTTCTCACCGTTCCGTGGTTTATCAGTTTTCATCCGCTTTATACATTGTATTACAACATAAAGGGATGGAGAAGAAGAGGAGATAACAAGAGCTGGAGCTGATGGACTGCTTTGTAGAAATTAACGGTCTTCGTCTGTTTGCCCGTCATGGAGTTGGCGAACAGGAACGTGTGGTCGGCAATCTCTTTGAGGTGTCGGCTGAATTACGTTATCCGTTTGAGAGAACACTGACGGATGATGACATTGAAGGGACACTCAACTATGCTATTGCCGTAGACGTTATAAAGAATGTCATGGATGAACCTTCGCTGACTTTAGAACACGTGGCGGGGAGAATGAAAACTTCTTTATTGCATAGGTTTCCGCTCATCTCGGGTGGAATGATAAGAATCTCAAAAATAACACCACCCATATCAGCCGAACTGGCCGATGTGGCTGTAAGAATTAGATGGTAATAATATGAATATCACACCTATTTTGCTGCTGACAGGCTATTTGGGCAGTGGCAAGACAACCTTGGTAAACCATATACTATCCAATGAGCGCGGCATTAAATTTGCTGTGATTGTCAATGATATCGGCGAAGTCAATATCGACGCATCTCTTATTGAGCGCGGAGGTGTGGTGGATTCGAAGGACGACAGTCTTGTGGCTCTCTCTAACGGATGTATCTGCTGCACTCTTAAGATGGATTTAGTGAAGCAGATTGAAGACATCATGGCGATGAAACGCTTTGACTATATCGTTATTGAAGCAAGCGGTATCTGCGAACCTGCCCCCATAGCACAGACAATTTGTTCGATTCCGGCCCTCGGAGACAAGATGGGTGAAAACGGCTTGCCACGACTTGACTGTATTGTCACAGTAGTCGATGCGCTTCGCCTTCAGGACGAATTTGGCTGTGGTGATGGGCTTAAGAAGGATAATCTTGACGAAGAGGATATTGAAAATCTTATAATACAGCAGATAGAATTCTGTAATATAATTCTTCTAAACAAGGCTTCGGAGGTAAAACCCGAGGAACTTGCAAGGATCCGTGCGGTAGTGCGTGCAATACAGCCCTCGGCTGAAATCATAGAATGTGATTATGCTGATGTTGATATCGAGCGAATCATCAATACCGGGCTTTTCCGTTTTGATGAAGTGGCTTCTTCCGCCGCGTGGGTTCAGCATATAGACCGTTCCAATGAAGAAATAGAAGAGGAGGAACGCGAGCATCAGGCTCATCACCATCATGTTCACGGTGAGCATCATGACGAGCATTGTCATCACCATGAGGAGGGTGAAAAGTGTTCGTGCGGACACCATCACCACCACCATAATGGCGAAGGGGAAGCGGAGGAGTATGGAATAAGTACATTTGTATACTACCGTCATCCGGCTTTTGACCTTAACAAGTTTGATTATCTGGCGGCATCCAAGTGGCCAAAAGAGATAATCAGATGCAAGGGCATATGTTACTTCAGCGTCAGTCCGGATATGAGTTATCTTTTTGAGTCGGCCGGAAAGCAGAAGCAACTCAAAGAAGCCGGTCTGTGGTTTGCTACTGCACCGGAGGAGGAATTGAAAGAATTAGTTGCACAAGATCCGGGCATACTTAAGGACTGGGATGACGATTATGGCGATCGCATGATTAAACTCGTGTTTATCGGCCGAGGCATGGACCGCGACGCTATAACCAAGGCTCTTGATAACTGTCTCGATACAGAATAATATATGAATCCGTATCTGCAAGTTGAAGATCTGACGAAAAGCTATGGAGACCGCATACTTTTCGAATCGGTCACGTTCGGTGTCAATGAGGGTGACAAGATTGGCATAATAGCCAAAAACGGGACAGGAAAGTCCACCCTTCTGAGACTCTTGTCCGGAGTTGAGAGCCCGGACAGTGGAACCGTGACCTTCCGCAATGATTTACGTGTGGGTTTCCTGGACCAAGATCCTGTATTCACCCCTCATGCAACACTCATGGAAGAAATGCTTCCTGCGCTCAGAGAAGAAGACCATGAAGAATGGAATCGTGAGGACCGTGTTGTACAGATGCTTTCGCAGCTTGGTTTGCCAGATCCGAATCTGACTGTAGACCACTTGTCGGGCGGTCAGCGGAAGCGTGCGTCTCTTGCCAGAGTACTTCTTTCGCAGCCCGATCTTCTCATTCTTGACGAGCCTACCAACCACCTTGACATTTCCACCATAGAATGGCTGGAAAATTACCTCACTCGTCAGCGTGTCACGCTTCTGATGGTAACACACGACAGGTATTTTCTTGACCGCGTGTGCAACAAGATAATTGAAATAGACCTCAGGCAGATATTTACCTATGAGGGCAATTTTGATTATTACCTGCGCAGAAGGGCAGAGCGTATAGAGGCTCTGACAGGCGAACTTGCCAAGGTGAGGAATATTTTGCGCAAAGAGCAGGAGTGGATGCGCAGGCAGCCACAGGCTCGTGCGGGAAAAGCGCGATACCGCATCAATGCTTTTTATGATTTAAAACAGAAGGCTTCTTTAAGATACGATGAAAAAAATATTAATCCCAATGAGGTCAAATCCTCATATATAGGGTCGAAGATTTTTGAGGCCGAGGGTATATCCAAGAGGTTTGGTGACAAGGTGATACTTGATGATTTCACCTACACGTTCGCTCGCTATGAGAAAGTAGGAATTGTGGGTGAGAATGGAGTCGGCAAGTCGACCTTTATCAAGATGCTTATGGGGCTTGTCCCACAGGACAAAGGAGAGTGGAATGTTGGTGAAACTGTAAGGTTTGGCTATTATTCCCAGGAGGGTCTTGATCTGCCTGAAGGGAAGAAGGTTATTGATGCAATTACCGACATTACAGAAGAGGTGGTTGTAAATGATGCCACTCGCTATTCTCCGATGCAGTTCCTCACAAAATTTCTCTTCTCACCGGCGGATCAGCAGAAATATATATCGACGCTTAGCGGAGGTGAAAAACGCAGATTGCATCTTGCGGCAGTGCTCATCACCCGTCCTAACTTCCTTATTCTTGACGAGCCTACCAATGATCTTGACATAATGACACTTGGTATCTTGGAGGAGTATCTGAAGGATTTCAAAGGATGTGTGATTGTGATATCGCACGATCGTTTTTTCCTCGATTCTATTGTAGATCATCTTTTTGTGATGGAGGGCAATGGTGTCATTAAGGATTTCCCCGGCAATCATACCGACTATCGCAATTATCTCAAAGAACTGAGGGCGGCAAAACAGAAGGAAGTTGCTGAGAAACCGGAAGCCCCCAAGCGCGAAACTCGCGAGAGAGTACGCAAAATGACTTTTAAAGAGCGAAAAGAGTATGAGGCTCTGACTGTTGAGATAGAGAAGCTTACTCAAGAAAAAGACACACTTGAGAGTCTGTTTAACTCGGGAGAGAATATATCTGATGTCGCAGAAAAGGCAGCTCGTTACAGCCAACTCAAGGAATTGCTCGACGAAAAAGAAATGAGATGGCTTGAACTTGACGAACTTAACTGAGGATCTTTAAACCGTATTTCTCCGGTTGTTTTTCAAATTATTATTTGAAGACGACCGGAGAATTTTTTGTCGTTCCAATAAAAAAGTCTCCGGTATATAACCGGAGACTGCAAGCTGTGGTGAAGGTTAAACAACGTTCGAATCAGATTGCATCAAGGCAAAACTGACACGACCGTATATCTATTTAATATTTACGACGTTTCTGCTCGTAAACAAGTGTCATAGAAGGCTGGTCGCATACTTCAACCGGGCCAAAGTACTGAATGGGACCAGGATAAGTGTAGCAAGTGCCTACTTTCCATGTCTCACGCTCCTTGGCAAATTTGAGGAAGGGTGCACCGTCGAGTTCAACAAGAGCCTTGCGGATTACGGGTTTCATCTCGCCGTGGCGACGCTCCATATTCATCATCATAGTGATGGGTATACCGCCTGCCACCCAGTTGATGGGGGCGAATGTGAGGTTTCTGAGGCTTGACATATATCCAGTGACACCGGCTCCTATGAGGCAGGCGGCAGTGAATCCAAGTCCATAGCAGTAGTTGGCATCGAAGTTGGAGGGGTCGGCACAACGTCCCTCGTATCCGAAGAAGTGGTGCATGGTGGAATACTTTCCGTTGTATTTGCCTTCCGATGCGAGCTGCTCGAGTCTCTTGCCTACCATTTCAGAGAGAAGTTTCTCGGTCTCAATGAGAGATACCTGTACGTTGCCGTGGGGGTCGCGGTCGAGAGTGAGCTGACGGGCCACGCCTGCGGGAAGTGACTCGTATGTTGCTGCATTAACTTCCGAAAGGTTGGAAATCACCCAAGCACGCTGCTCCTCTGGGGCAATAGCTGCAAATTCTTCTGCTTTGGCTGCGAGAAGGTCGTTGAGCTCGGCAATGAGTGTCTTAACAGCGGGGATGAATTCAATGAGACCCTCGGGGATGAGAACGACTCCGTAGTTGAGACCTTCTTTGGCACGGGCAACAACAGCATCGGCTATTTCTTCGACAACCTGGCCAAGAGTCATTTTCTTCGCCTCGACTTCTTCTGAAATAACACAGATGTTTGGCTGGCACTGAAGAGCGCATTCAAGGGCTATATGGGATGCTGAGCGACCCATAAGCTTGATGAAATGCCAGTATTTTTTTGCGGAGTTACAGTCACGCTGGATGTTGCCGATAACCTCGGAATACACTTTTGTTGCTGTGTCGAAGCCAAAGGATGTTTCAATCACATTGTTCTTGAGGTCTCCGTCGATGGTCTTGGGAACACCGATCACTTGAACTCCGGCGCCAATGGCCTTGTAGTATTCAGCAAGGATTGCAGCGTTTGTATTGGAGTCGTCGCCACCAATTATTACGAGAGCTTTGATGTTGAGCTCACGAAGAATCTCAAGGCCCTTGTCAAACTGCTCTTTTGTCTCGAGCTTGGTACGACCGGAACCGATGATGTCGAATCCGCCTGTGTTGCGATACTCGTCTATGATCTCGGCTGTAAGTTCTTTGTATTTGTGGTCTACAAGGCCGCCAGGACCCATGAGGAAGCCATAAAGACGGCTTTTGCGATTGATGCTCTTGATGCCATCGAAGAGGCCGGAGATTACATTGTGTCCGCCGGGAGCCTGTCCGCCAGAGAGAATCACACCCACATTGATGGGAGCCGATTCGGTGTTGGCAGAGGTTTTCTCGAATACTATTTCGGGAAGACCGTAGGTGTTGGGAAACAGTTTGGCAATTTCTTCTTGGTCGCCCGCCGACTGGGTGGGCTGGCCTTCAACGACTTTTACACCACCGGTGAGGACGATGGGGAGTTGGGGACGATAGGCCGCGCGGGCTATCTGCAACGCACTTTTTTTCATTGAATATGTATGATTTGTGTTGATTTATCTCAATGACACGATTGAATTGCAAAGTTCGTAAAAAAAATCCATAAATTCAACGGTGGATTGCATATTTCACGATGAACTCATTTAAACTTTTGTGATTTGTGAATTTTATTAAGAAATACCACAGCGAATGCGAGATAATTCCAGCCTTTCCAACTGGAAACACTTGTGTCAAATCTCGTGAGGATGGAACGAAATCCGTCCATCCATGCGTTGGTACGTTCGATGACGAACCGTTCTTTATAAAGTTCCTCATCAAAGAGGTAATCTTCCTTGGGTTCTGCATTTCTCGGATTAGGACAGATGTTTGCGATGATACCGTACTCATTCAATGCACGGCGAAACTCCTTGGCATCAAATCCTGCGTCTGCATTATTGAAAAGTCCATCGGTCTTCAGTCCACTGTTCTGAAGTTGAACAACCAGTTCGTCTACACGCGCCTTAATCTCATAAAGGTCCGAATGGTTGCCTTTTTGCGGCTCAGATATAGCCAAAGGCAAGCCCTGACGGTCGGAAATATAGAGAGAATTAGTTGTCTTTCGCTTTTTACGTCCCTGGTATTCAGCACACTCGCCACCTTTTACGGCCGGCGTATGAGATCCGTCAATGTGAGTTACGGACATGTCAAGCAAATGTCTGTATTTCCTGATAATGGATGCGAACATTGTTTGCCATTCACCAAGTCTGCACCATTTCCTGAAATGATGATAAACTGCATTCCAACTCAGCACGACTTCACCAAAGAGGTGACCTACCGGCAACTGATGCCATTGACAGCCACTCTTGAGCTTGTGGAGAATCGCGTTAACGACCTCTATCAGGCTTGCTTGGGAAACATATCCTCTTTTGGCGACGCTGAGATAGGGCATAATTTCAGTTTTTATTGTATCTTTGTCAAGTACAGTGTATTTCGGCATTGGTTCGGAAAATTAAAGTGTGGTAATTCTAATATAGCGAATTTCTGCGGGGATACGCTGTATTTTAATATATTGGCATCAATTTTAACGATTTGAAATTAGTTTAAATCACCTCGATATTTAATCATGACACTGTGAATATAAAAAAGCGCCTACTCTTTTGTGATAGAGTTGACGCTGGTTGATTGTTATATTGCGGGATTGGAGACTTGCTCTCCGTTCATTGTTACGTTTTCGAGCTTTACCTCGGGGTAGGCGCATTCAAACCCCGGGCGAGATGCGCGGACTGTAACGTCTTTAAGCACAATATCGTTTACTTTGTCGAGCGGATTCCCGGAGATGATGCCAAGAGACTGACAATCTACATCGATATTTTCCATCTGTATGTTACGCACAATTCCGTATGGCTGGAGGTCCGAGCCTTCAAGGTCGAAGAACTGTGTCCAAGGCTTCATGTCGATTACGCTCCCGCAGTATCCCGTTATGTTGCGGACTTGAATGTTTTCGTAAACCTGGTATGTATCGGGGCGCATTTTTAGACGAAGGAGTGCGCTCCCGGTTGCCACTTCGCAGTCTCGTATGATAATATCGGTGGCATGGATGCACTCGCTTCCGAGAGTGAGTGCGCCATGGAGATTTGGACCGAATACACATCGCTCAACAAGAACGTTTTTGACAACTCCATTCTCTCCGGAGACATTGGCATATACGCCTTTGCCACCCTTTAGGCATACTCCGTCATCGTCGCAATTGAGATAGCAGTCATGGATGTGAACATCTGAGCAGACATCAAGGTCTATGGCATCGCTGCTTGGGGCTCTTACTGGCTCGCGTGGTGCTGTGATGCGGCAGTTGGCAATTTCAATACCGTTGCATTGGTAAAAGTGAGTGGTCCAGAAGGGAGAGTTGCAAAGAGTAGGGCCGTCAAGACAGACATTATCGCAGCCCCAAATGAACACAAGGCGCGGACGGTGGACTTCCAGATTGGTGCATGATCGGCCCTCTTTGCGTCTTTCTTTGCGCAGATTCCAGAATTGCTTCCAGTATTTGAGCCCGTTGCCGTTGACAGTGCCGGGACCAGTGATGGAAAATCCGTCAACATGATAGGCGTTTATAAGGGCAGCATAGTAATATATGCTTCTACCTTCCATGCGCGATGGGATAAGGGGAAAGTCAGAGATGTTGTCTGACCCCTTGATACAGGCATTTTTCTCGAGGTGGAGTGTGGTGCCCGGCTTGAAGAACAGAGCGCCTGACAGAAATGTGCCGGCGGGAACTACAATGCGCCCTCCGCCATCTGCTTCGGCTCTATCAATAACTTTCTGGATTGCAGCTGTCTGCACCTTTGTACTGTCAACTTTTACTCCATATTCAGTTAGGATATAGTCGGCAGCCGTCATTGACAGGGCTGAAATCAGTGCTATAAAGGCTGAGATTGTTTTTTTCATCCCATTAATCAATTTTTCAGATTGTACACCTCGGGCTTAATAAACTTTTTCAAGCCGTCTACATTTTCAGCCAAGCGATTGGCGGCGATGCGAGATATTATTATTCCGCCGAGGATATTCAGATGAGTGTTGTCTACCTTTCCTTTTGGGCAGAATTCGTAGGTTGAGGCAGGAATCCACATAAAGAGCTCTCTAGAGAGGTCAGGCCCGAGCTTTTCGATAAGTTGACGGGTGTCTTTGTTTAGGTCGATGAATATGGCTTGCTCTTTTTCAGCTACATTGCGTGGAGAGTCGAGGTAGGCTCCGTGGGTGTCTACGAGGATGTTACCTTCTGCAATTGTGGTTGATTTTGCCGATTTCCAGTCGTCCTGTTTGTCGTCTGTCTGACTTGGAGCTGTGCCGTCGGGTGCCGGAAAGTTTCTGCGGGCAATGGAGTTCATCAGAATCGGAGTCGCGCCCTTCTCTCGAGCTTCTCTGACGAAGCGAGTGAGATTTTCGTCAAATGTGCCGCCAGCCACAGTGTAACGTGATGGATCGTTGCTTTTTTCGTCATTGTGACCGAATTGTATTATGAGATAGTCGCCTGGCTTTATGAGCCCTTTTACTTTTTCCCAACGGCCTTCATCAATGAAGCTTTTTGAGGAACGTCCATTGACTGCGTGGTTGTCTATTTTTATCGGTCCGTCGAAATACAGAGGCAACATCTGCCCCCAGCCTCGCTCTTGGTTTTCCTTGTCAAGCGATTTGTTTGCCATAGTCGAATCTCCTATCATAAAGATAGTAACACTGTCGCTCGGTTCTGAAGCGAGTGTGGCAAACGGCATGGAGAGAGCGAGAATAAGTAATGGTATGAATTTCATGGTGCGCTATTTCTTCTTTACGGTTATTTTTACAGGGTTCTCAAGTGATTTTTTCCAATTTCTCAAATATGCAAACCAGTCATCGGCGGTGCGTGGTGATGTCTCGTCGCGGAGGGCGGCTGCAGTGAAGTGGTATCTGATATTGCCAGATGAATCCGCTTTGAGAAGTGTTAGATAATTGACGTCGTCTTCAAGTGTTTGTGCGAGGTATGGTGCTCCAACAAATATGCCGAGCCCAAGTGTGTCTGACATCTCTGGTAGATTCTTGTCCGGAATGTTTGAACCCCAGCTCCCGGCAAGTCCATCGGTGCTGACAAAACCATTGTTGTCAATAAGAAGTTTCTGAACTCCGGTGCAATAGGTGGAATTTTTTGAGGCAGGGGATAGGTGTATGTCTACAATGTAATCGCGGTGTCCTGCATACATTGTATACCTTTGTGTCATGTCGGTTCTATTGCCGCCAGGGGCAACCCATCCTTCGTCTATGACTTCAATTATAGAGCGCACCGGTCCTGTGGTCAGTACGCGCTGAGTGCGGGAGGTGACGGAATCTATTGTGACCGGTCGGTTGTTGTCCCAGCCACGAAACGAGCCGAGTGCGACACTTGTTCCGGCCCAAAGTATGTCTCGGCCATAACCATTGGACAGCTGGTCTCGAGTAGTGTAGAAATTTGTCTCTGCGAGTTCAAGCCGAGGCGTGTTTTTTGCGTATAGGTCCACACTCTGCCTATTGTCCATATAGACTCGTATGGCGTTGTACAGGCCTTCGAGGACTGCTCCGTGTCCGTAGATGCTACTGTACATTTGGCGGTTATCTGCGCTGCCAGGATAGGATATCGCTTTGATTTCGGGATGTTTCCCTCCTTTGTCGTTAAGCTTGAGATGTGCGTATGTGCCAGGCGTGAAGCTGTTTGTCCCCTCTTTGGACGAGAAGTTGATTGTGAAATGCTTGGTCTCTTTGCCTTTGAGGTCGACAAGGAATACCATTTCGTCGGGGCGCCCGTCGAGATTAAGGTCGTCAAGCTGGTATGCCATTCCGGGATGTCCGGATATAGTGGCGGAGTTGATTTCGCTTTTTGATGCCGGTATTTGTAGTGTGACCGGAACGTTTTCTTTCGGATCGACCGATGGATTGGTGACACTGACACTCAGTGACAGCAGTAAGGTATAAAGTGATGCGGACATGGCTGAATAAGGTGGTGGTAGAAGAAAAGGCACAAAGGGCAATACGGCCTGGGATGAAGCGATATTGAGCCTTTGTACCTTTTGGAAATTCGTGTGGTAAAAATGTGTGCGGGGAGAAGGGACGGATTGCGTTTCTCTACTGGCCGAGGTATGCTTTGAGCAGGTGGCTCTTTTGCCCTTTGAGCCTGCGGATGGCTTTTTCCTTGATCTGACGGACTCGTTCGCGTGTCAAGTCGAACTTGGCTCCGATTTCTTCAAGGGTCATTTCCTGGCATCCGATACCAAAGAACATTTTGAGTATCTCTCTTTCTCTGTCATGGAGCTGCTTCAAGGCGCGATCCACCTCTTTTGAAAGAGACTCCTGTGTAAGCGTTGCGTCGGCCATGGGGGAGTCGTCATTGGTGAGTACGTCGAGAAGCGAATTGTCCTCACCTTCTACAAACGGAGCATCAACAGAAATGTGACGGCCCGAAACTTTGAGGGTGTCGGCAATTTTATCGACGGGAACTTCGAGCTTTTCAGCCAACTCCTCTGGAGAGGGTCGACGCTCGTTTTCCTGCTCGAATTTCGAGAGGGCCTTGCTTATTTTATTGAGCGATCCTACCTGGTTGAGAGGGAGTCGGACAATACGGCTCTGCTCGGCGAGAGCTTGGAGGATGGACTGACGAATCCACCATACGGCGTAGGAGATAAACTTAAAACCGCGGGTTTCATCAAACTTCTGTGCCGCTTTAATCAAGCCGAGATTGCCTTCGTTGATGAGGTCAGGGAGGCTGAGTCCCTGGTTCTGGTACTGTTTTGCTACGGATACAACGAAGCGGAGGTTGGCACGTACGAGTTTGTCGAGAGCCCGTTCGTCTCCCTGGTGAATGCGCTGGGCGAGTTCTACCTCTTCCTCGACGGATATGAGTTCCTCGCGGCCTATCTCTTGAAGGAATTTGTCAAGGGATGCGCTTTCACGGTTGGTGATTGATTTGGTGATTTTTAGTTGTCTCATGTAAACTTAACGCACATTATTCATGCAAAGTTAGTTAAAATTCCGGGAACGGAGTAGTGGAGGCCTGTTAAAAATCTGAAATATTGCAAATTTTTCAGATTCTATAGGTGTGAATGGTTAAACTTTGGCAAATAGAAGTGCGCTGATTGGGAAAAACAGAAAAAAATAAGTAACTTTGCACTGCGAATTTTTCACCCTAAAGGTGAAGACAAGCACGGTTTAAATCCATTCACACCCGCTAACCCCTCCTATTTACATGGTGGCACAAAAAGTATTGTTCATATCCCAGGAAGTATCACCCTATCTGCCAGACACTCCGATGTCGATCCTTGGCAGAACGATTCCTCAGTCGATTCACGGAAAGGAATTCGAGGTGAGAATCTTCACCCCGAAGTATGGCTGCATCAATGAACGTCGCAACCAGTTGCACGAAGTGATTCGCTTGTCGGGAATGAACCTCATCATAGACGACAATGACCATCCTCTTATTATAAAGGTGGCGACTCTCCTTCCGTCAAGGATGCAGGTCTACTTTATAGACAATGATGACTATTTTCAGGTGATGCCTGAAAAGGGCCTTGAAACCGAACTTCTGAAAGAGGATAATGACGAGCGTCTTATGTTCTTTACCACAGGAGTAATAGAGACGGCAAAGAAACTCCGTTGGCCACCGGCTGTAATTCACTGCAGCGGATGGGTGTCGGCGCTTGCCCCTCTGTATATCCGTCGCAAATATGCCGAAGATCCGACTTTCAGAGATTCAAAGGTAATATTCGCGCTCCAGCCGGAATCGTTTGAGGGCTCGCTTGATCCCCGATTTGTGGAAAAACTTCGTATGAGTGATTTTGTTGACGAGGACCTTCGTGGCCTGTTGGATGGCGATGTTGACTTCCTCGCGCTTAACAAGATTGCTATTGACTATGCTGACGCTGTGATTCAAGTGACAGAAGATGTTGATCCGGCTGTGGTTGAATATGCCAAGGCTTCGGGCAAACCGTTTCTCGGAGTTGTGGATGAAGCTGACCGCAAGGAAGAATACAAGGAATTCTACCGGACAATCATAGGAGAAGACGAGGATTGAATTCAAATCTGAAAGAATCAATGAAATTCAGCAACATACTATCCACGGCCGTTGTTGGGGCGATAACTTTCTCGTTTGTAGCGTGTGAGGATTCGCTTTCGGCCGGAGGTTCGCTTGTGGCGAATGAGACCACTATCGTCCTTGACTCCACATTTACAGTAATGGGCTTGCCGGAAGCTAATCCTTCTGTAAGGTCGCGCACTGTGCTCCAGCTTCTCGGGCGCATTGATGCCGCCGGCTACGGCGATTTTTCTTCGGACATCGTGTGTCAGTATATGCCTGCGTCCAAAATTGACACCGCCGGTGTTAAGAGGGAGTATATTGACTCCGTAAAGCTTGTGCTTTCAGTCTACAAAGGTGGATTTGCAGGTGACTCTGTTGCCCCGATGGGTCTTAGTGTTCACTATCTGAACAAGCAGTTGCCCACTACTCTTAACAGTGATTTTGATCCGTCAGGATATTATGATCAGACTCCTGTGGGTTCAACCTCATATTCGGGACTCATGGATGGCTACCCTTATGTGGGTACTGATACTGAAGGCAGTATGTATAAAAACATATATGTTGATCTTCCGGTGCAACTTGGACGCGATTTGTATGATCGTTTCCTTTCGTCGCCTCAGACGTTTTCAACCCCGCAGGAGTTTGCTAAATGGTTCCCCGGCCTTTATATTGCAAACACTTTCGGGTCGGGCCGCGTGACGCGCATAAGCAATAATTCGATTCTCGTCTACTATCATTCGGTGCATAAGATTGGCACTGCCGAGGAACCACGCGATACGACTCTGCAACACGTTGGGTCGTATATGGGTGTGACACCGGAGGTGTATACAAACAACAATATAAGCTATCGGATGGCTGAAGATCTCAAGGCTATGGCCGAGGCCGGAGAGCCGATACTTGTCGCTCCTATTGGATATGACGTGGACTTCACCTTCCCTGCGCGTGAGATTTTGAACCGTTATCAGGCTTCATCGGGATCTCTTGCTTTGGTTAACTCTCTTACGTTCACTCTTCCCGTCGAGGAGATTAAAAATGACTATGGCTTGACCCCGCCTCCATATGTGCTTATGGTCAAGAAGTCGAAGAAAGACGAGTTCTTTTCCAAAATGCAGGTTAATGACAATGTCGATTCGTTCTACGCATCGTATAATTCCACAACAAAGAGCTACACGTTCTCGTCGATGCTCAATTATATCAATGATATAATAAAGAAAGGTAGCGTGGAGGCAGAGGACGAGGAGTTTGTTATTTGTCCGGTACTTGTATCTTATTTCCCTGCCAATTCATCAAGTTCGTATTACAGCTATTATTATGGTTATAATACCACATCGCAGACTGTAAGTTCAATCACGCCATATGTTACAGAACCTGTAATGGGAAAACTTGATTTTGACAATGCAAAAATAAAATTCTCTTTCTCAAAACAGACTCTCTAACGAGGTCTGTCGTAAAGGCTGACAGATAAAGGCTCCTTCCCGCTGATATTTTCGATTATGCTGGAAGGAGCCTCTTGTTTTCTTGATGGAGAGCAATAAAAAAGAGAGGGGGCTTCACAGCTGCCTCTCTCTCCATTCATCACATTATGCTTATTTCGCTTATCAGTGCTGTCAGTTTGTAGCCCGCAGGGGGATGCGGGCTGTGTTAATTATATGTATCGACTGGACACGATATCCCAATCAATTATTTTCCAAAGTTCATTTAAAGCATCGGCTCGGCGATTCCGATAGTCGATGTAATAGGCGTGCTCCCAGACATCAAATGTCAATAGGGGAGTTAGTCCTTTCGTAAGAGGGTTCTCTGCGTTGGAGCCTTTGGTTATAAAGAGCTTTCCATCCTTGTCTTTGGAAAGCCAGACCCATCCGGATCCAAAAAGAGATACTCCAGCCTCGACAAATTCACGTTTGAAGTTATCGAACGACCCGAACTGCTCGTCTATGGCCTTTCTCAAATGTCCTTCAGGTTCGTGAGAGCCATCGGGCGAGAATGAGAAAAAGTAGAATATGTGGTTCCAAGCCTGAGAGGCATTGTTGAAGAGTGGGCCATCAGAAGAGGTGATTATTTCTTCAAGCTCCATATCTTCATAAGGGGTGTCTTTGATGAGACGGTTGAGATTGTCTATATATGTCTTCTCGTGCTTGCCGTAGTGGTATTCTACTGTCTCACGCGATATCACCGGCGCTAAAGCGTCGCTGGCATAGGGTAATTCGGGAAGTGTATAGGTCATAGTTCTTTTGTTTATTTGTTGTTTTGATAATAAAACACCTGTAAATGGCCTCGTGTTCATGGTCTCAGTGTTAAATTTGAGAGAAAAATGAGTTAACAAGTAAAAAAAACGGCAAAAAATTTGCACAGTTAAAAAAAAGTGCCTAACTTTGCATCGCAAAAACGGGGAAGAGACCTCGAAAACGAATTAACTTAATGAATAATGCGAAAATAGCTCAGTTGGTAGAGCACAACCTTGCCAAGGTTGGGGTCGCGGGTTCGAGTCCCGTTTTTCGCTCACCCTTATTAAAATGTCCGGATGGCGGAATTGGTAGACGCGCTACTTTGAGGGGGTAGTGTCAATTATGACGTGTGAGTTCGAGTCTCATTTCGGACACTGTAAAAATCCGCAAGCAATTGTAATTACAATTGCTTGCGGATTTTTCTTTTATGCTCCCTTGTTGATTTTTCATATCGTCGGAGCTTGACGATGTGTCTCAGAGCGTAGGGCCCGAAGGGGGTCTCCTCTGCAAGATAAAAACATATCTTTTTGTTTGTTATGGGTCGGTATATGATAGGGGATGGAACGACCTGTGCTCTTTACTGGCTGTTTCTTCCCCACACAGTGGTTGGTTAGTCAAGATTTTATTTTTCGGCCCTTGACAAAAAAGTCTGACACTCCGATACCGATGCCGACACCGATTCCGATAAGCACGAAACCTGCGGCAATGAATATTTTTTCAATAGATTTCATTGTGGGCGGAATTAATTATAGAACATAATTTATAATTCTAACATTTGTGCATGATGTATGGTTCAAGTTGTATGTCATGTTGGGCACGTCGTGTTTGTTGTTTTTTTGAAACTGGTGTGATTGGTGCCAAATAAAGCATAGGTCTTTGAAGTTGTCTGAATATGCATTACTGAATTCCTCGGTGTGTGTTTATGCATATTCTCAGGTGTGTATAGTCTGCCTTGTTTTGTGACGTTATAGAGGAATGTGGATTTATAGATTTTGTTGTCATTTAAAATGATATTGTTCTGTATCCTTTGAGCCGACATAAGTTAACATGTCATCTGCTGACGTAATTCCCAATTTGCGTTACGTTTTTTTGAATCTTCAAATATGCTACGACATAAGTCGAATCCAATAACATCTATAGCAATTGAGCATTCAGTGAGTTTGTCTTGTGATTTATGGGCAAGGCTGTTCGTTGCCTTAAACCAACGCTAATTACCTCCAGGCTGTTAGACGCACAGCATATCGCGTATATTTGCGTTGTGCGGGATTGTGTGAAAAAGCATCCGCAAAAGTGTTAAAGTTGGTGTTTACTGAGTAAGAGAGGAATGACCAATAATAAAGCCCGTCGGGGTCATTCCTCACAGATAACCGGCGGGCAAAGTTCAATAAATACATTACAAAGTTAGAGAAATTTTGCTAAATAACGTGAGTTCGATATAAGCAATATACCATTCAACAATAAAACAATCAGC
>CAJUGS010000033.1 GCA_910586305.1 uncultured Duncaniella sp. | reverse complement strand
GTGTAGCCCATAGGAGAATCGAACTCCTCTTTCAAGAATGAAAATCTTGCGTCCTAACCGATAGACGAATGGGCCATCTTAACCAAGAATGCCACCCGCACCCTTCAAGAGACGACGGATACGGGATGGAATGCTTTATTAGGCAGCCAGCTTAGCGATGTGGTGAGCCAGCTTGCTCTTGAGGTTGGCAGCTTTGTTCTTAGAGATAGCGTTCTTGGAAGCGAGACGGTCGAGCATAGCACCGATTTTGCGGAATGCCGACTCAGCCTCTGCCTTATTTGTCATCTTGCGAAGATTGCGGACAGCGTTGCGGGCAGTCTTGGCATAGTAACGGTTGCGGAGGCGACGGGCTTCTGTCTGACGGATTCTCTTAAGTGATGATTTATGATTTGCCATCTTTATTAAATCTCTTTAATTTCTTTGTTGTTCTTGATTAAGTCTTAAGTAGCCCATAGGAGAATCGAACTCCTCTTTCAAGAATGAAAATCTTGCGTCCTAACCGATAGACGAATGGGCCATCACGAGCGCATTATGCTCAAAAAGCGATTGCAAAGTTACAAACATTTTTTGTATTAGACAAATATTTCTTGAAAAATTTTTCACAATGGTATATTTTTTTACTAACTTTGATGTAGAAAACACCCTTTTAGGCCTCTTTTTCATGCGAATTTCCCTCATAGCTCTTAAAACGACACGTCACACCGACACCCAATCCATCCTCACAGCCTTCAGCCGTGAGCGCGGACGCGTATCGTTTGCCATCCCGGCCGGACGCGGGCGGGAAGCGGCGCGCACAAGGGCGCTGACCATGCCGCTCGGGCTGGTGGAATGCGAGACAGAGATACGGCCCGGACGTGAGATTCTGCCCATGCGCCAGGCCAGGCCGATTGCAGTCAACGCCGGCATACACGCCAATCCGCTAAAGCAGATGGTGGCAATGTTCGTGGCCGAGGTGCTTGCGCTCACCCTGTCGGTCGGAGTGCCCGACGAGCGTGTGTTTGATTTCGTGACAGAGGCTGCCACGCGCCTCGAAAACGCAGACGAGAGAGGCACAGCCAATTTCCCGGTGTGCTTTCTCTACCGTCTTGGAGAGATACTCGGCATAGAACCCGACATTTCCACCTATAATAAAGGGAAGTTACTGGATATGCGCGACGGCCGATGGCGCACATCGGCCCCGATACACGGAGAGTGCCTCTCGTCCTCAGCCTCTGAAGCCGCCGCACTGCTGGCGAGAATGACGTTTGACAACATGGAGGCTTTCCGCTTCCGACGCGGGGAAAGGGCGGAAATAACCGATGCGATATTACACTACTACTCCATACACATAGCCCCGCTCGGCTCACTGAAGACCCTCGATATACTCCGCTCTATGCTTTAGTGTGCACCTCGACCGACAGAGAGGACAGATGGTCCACCGATTCGCCGGCCGACGGAGCAGACTCGATGGCCCTGCGCCGCAATTCGTCAAGCGCGCGACGGTGGGCACGATAGGTGAGAAACCGATTTATATACCGACCGGTAATGACCGAGAGTAGCACAACGGCTACTATCGCAGTCCAGAGAAGGAGTTCGTGCAGATCGAGAGGATTCATGACACAGAGAGTGTGTGGATGATGGGTTGCAATTAAGGATTCTTCTATTTTGACACTGTTAAAACACCTGTAATACACTCTTGGTTCGCCTCGCCATGGCAAAAAATCGCCAAGTGTTTGCATAAACGGAAAATATCCCCTAACTTTGCAGTGAAGAAAACACCTTCTGCTGCTCGAATGGTGGAATGGTAGACACGAAGGACTTAAAATCCTTTGGTCATAGCGACCGTGCGGGTTCGAGTCCCGCTTCGAGCACACCTCAACACAACGGCAATCCTGCAGCTTGCGACAACACACTCGCCGGCTGTGGGATTGATTGTTTCCCCACTGTTGTAATATTTGAGCAGTTTTATTAATTTTGCCACATATCTTTCCACATATTTTATATAAATAACTTATATAAATAACGAATGGCGGTTCTGACAGACACACCATACGACATCCGATACAAGAAAGACAAGCACAACCAAAGTTCAGACAGACAATGATGAAAAAAGAAGACCTCCGCATAGTTTTTCTCGGCACACCAGAGTTTGCCGTTGAAAGCCTCGACGCGATAGTGGGCGAAGGCTACAACGTGGTAGGCGTCGTCACAATGCCCGACAAGCCGGCCGGACGCGGTCACAAGATGTTTCAGTCGCCCGTCAAGCTCTATGCCGTAGAGCACGGACTGAAAGTGATGCAGCCGGTCAAACTAAAAGACCCCGAATTCATTGAAGAGCTTCGCGCCCTTCGCGCCGACCTCTTCATAGTCATAGCTTTCAGAATGCTCCCCGAGGTGGTATGGACCATGCCGCCGCTGGGCACATTCAACCTCCACGCCTCTCTCCTGCCCCGCTACCGAGGAGCCGCACCCATCAACCGCGCCGTGATGAACGGCGACACGGAGACCGGAGTGACCACATTCTTCCTCCGACACGACATCGACACCGGCGACATAATATCGCAGGAAAAGGTAGCAATCCTTCCCACCGACAATGTAGGCGACGTGCACGACCGACTGATGCACCTCGGGGCCACACTGACCCTGCGCACCATACGCGACATTATCGACGGAACCCTCACCACCATCCCGCAAGACAGGCTCATAAGCGACGTCGAACCCACGCCGGCCCCCAAAATCTTCAAGGAAGACTGCGAAATACACTGGGACAACGAGGCCGAAAGAATCCACAACCATGTGCGCGGACTGTCTCCATACCCCGGAGCATGGAGCTGTCTGAGCATCGACGGCGGAGAACCACGCGAACTGAAAATCTTCGAGACAGCTATGCGCCCCGACCTCTCCACCATCCCTGCGGGAAAGGCTGAAATAGCCGACGGAACCACCCTGCTTGTGGGCACATCTTCCTGTCCGATAGAGATTCTCAGCCTCCAGGCACCGGGCAAACGGCGCATGGCCACCCCGGATTACCTCAGAGGAATAAGGGGCAGATAAAAAAGCTACAATCTTTTTGCAAAATCAAGCAAAAAGCACTAATTTTGTACGTTTAACAAAAAAGACCATTCATTATGCGCACTTTTCTCAGCATTTTTGCGACAATCGCAATCATACTGGGCGCAGCCGCTCCCGCAGCCGCCCAGCTTCCTTCCGTGCAGGTAAAAGACCTCAGTGGCAAAACCGTAGACACCGCCACACTGTCAAACGACGGAAACCCCTTCCTCATCAGCTTCTTCGCCACCTGGTGCAAGCCCTGTATGCGAGAGCTCAAGGCCATCCACGAGCTCTACCCCGACTGGCAGGACGAGACCGGTGTGAAGATGTACATCGTATCTATCGACGAGGCCCAGAACACCCACAAGGTGAAACCCCTCGTTGACTCCGAAGGATGGGACTACGAGGTTCTCCTCGATGCCAACGGCGACTTCTACCGCTCACTCGGAATCCAGGGTGTGCCCCATATGCTTATTCTTGACGGCAAAGGCCAGATTGTGGAATCACACTCAGGCTACACTGACGGTGCCGAACACGACATCATCAAGAAAATCCGTTCGCTCAAGACAGCAGAATAAACACTACCTCACCCCACCACGACGCAGATGAAACCCAAACAGCGCCTCACCTCTCTCCTGATTGCGGCAGCAATGTCAGCCCCGGCCGTCTCCCACGCCTTCACCATAGGTGGCGACAATGGCGTAGCCCTTCACGGCAGCGTCCAGGCCGATGTGCTTTTTCCACAGGAGGACGAAACTATAAATACCGGGAAGTACGACAAGGACATTCTATTCAACACCTATGCCGACCTCAACATGATATCGCGTTATGTCGACGCAGGCGTCAGACTGGAATTCATGAAATGGCCACTCCCCGGCTACGAGCCCGACTTCGCAGGCTGGGGCGTCCCCAATATCTACGTCAAAGGCCGTTACAAGGGATTCGAACTGACGGCAGGTGACTTCTACGAGCAATTTGGAAGCGGATTCATACTGCGCACATACCAGGAGCGAGCACTCGGAATCGACAACTCCATACGTGGCGGACGCCTTAAAATAAACGCGCTTCGCGGATTCAACTTCACCCTGCTCGGCGGACTGCAGCGTCGCTACTGGGACTGGAAGAAACAGTCGCAGGTCTACGGCGGCGACATGGAGATTAACTTCTCAGAACTATCAAAATCACTGTCCGACAGAGGCATAGGCTGGACATTCGGCGCAAGCTACGTGCTAAAGCATGAGAACGACGAAGACAAAGCCATCTCAGGCACCGACTACCGCCTCAACCTCCCCAAGAGCGTAGGCGCGTTTGACCTCCGCACCAACTTCCGCAAAGGCAACTTCGGAGTACTCGGAGAGTTTGCCTGGAAGGGCCAGGACCCCTCCGAAGACAACGGATACACCTATGGCAAAGGCACAGCGGTGATGCTGTCAGGCTCCTACTCCCGCTCGGGCATGAGTGTGCTTCTCCAGGCCAAGCGCAGCGAGAACATGGCGTTCCGCTCACAGAGGTCTATGTCGGGCACATCGGCCTTCCTCAACAATATGCCGGCGTTTGCCTACCAGCACACCTACTCCCTACCCGCCCTCTACCCCTACGCCACCCAGGCCGCTCCGGGAGAATGGGCCTTCCAGGGTTCGTTTGCCTACACCTTCAAGCGCAAGACTCCGCTCGGAGGCAAATACGGCACCAAGGTCAAAATCAACGCCAGCTACATCCGCGGCCTCGACCGCAAGGCTCCCGCTCCGCTGCTCGGCAACACAATAATGGGCACTGACGGCTATTCATCGTCATTCTTCAAGATGGGCGGCGAATACTACCACGATTTCAACATCCAGATAGAGAAGAAGCTCTCGCGCAGCTACAACCTCTCGTTCATGTATATGAACCAGATGGCCAACAACGATGTGCTCAAGATATCAGAAGTCGACAACACCCACAAGATACGCACCAACATATTCGTGCTTGATGGCAAATGGAGCATCGACCGCCGATATACCCTTCGCACAGAGCTCCAGTATCTCACCACCCGCCAGGACCAGAAAGACTGGGTCTACGGTCTCGTGGAACTCTCGGTGGCTCCCTATCTGATGTTCACCCTGAGTGATATGTGGAACTGTGGCGACACCGGTACACACTACTATATGGGCGGAATCACCGGAAACTACCGTTCAAACCGCCTCATGCTGAGCTATGGCCGCACCCGTGAAGGCTTCAACTGCTCAGGTGGCGTATGCCGCAAGGTGCCCTCGACCCACGGATTCCAGATTGCCTATACCTACAATTTCTAACAACCCCCAATCTCTCCCCTGAAGAAATGAAACTCAACAATCTCAGATACCTTCTCGCCTTCCTGCCAGCCGCTATGGCCCTCCAGTCGTGCGACGATGTCGACACCTCCGACCGCTTCATAGAGACCGCACCGGTAGATGTGGCCCGCACTGTCCTGCTCGAAGATTTCACCGGGCAGAACTGCATAAACTGCCCGGCCGCCCACGAGACAGTCCACGCCCTCGTGGAGCAATACGGCGACAACATCATCCCTGTTGCAGTCCATTCAGGAGGTCTCGCAATCTCCGTCGACCGCACCAATTTCGAATACAATTTCGTAGGTCTCATGACCGAGGACGGCAACACTTACGACAAACGATTCAACACCTTCCAGACCTGGCCCGCCGGCACCGTCAACCGTGGCGCAACCCTCAGCCATTCCGACTGGGCCGCAGCTGTGCGCACAGCCATCACCGAAGAAGCCGATCTCTCAATCGACCTTTCGGCCAAAGCTGCCGACGGAAAGGTGGAAATCGAAACAACCCTACGCCCCTCGGCCAATCTGTCGGGCTCGCTCCAGCTCTGGATCACGGAAGACGGAATCACGGCACGCCAGAAACTCCTCAACGGCACAACAGATTCCGAGTATGTACACAACCACGTGTTCCGTGCCGCAGTCAACGGCACCTGGGGTGAAGCCATGACTCTCACTTCGGGCGTACACACTTCCGCATCACACTCTATTGAGATACGAAACACCGATAAGGAGCGCTGGAATGCGAACAATCTCACCGTTGTAGCGTTTTTCTACAATGAGACTGGTGTGCTCCAGGCTGCAAAGGCCAAAGTCACAGCAACTATCGAAGAATAAACTCACAACCTAAACCCCACATAGCGTATGAAGAAATTCTACCTTCTGCTCACTGCACTCCTCGTAGCAGGGGCCGCCCACGCCAATCTGACGTTCTACATCGACGGCAAGCCGATCGAACCCAACACCACAATCACATTCAACGAAATCTCCAAGGAGTTTGTTGGCGAATGGCTTGTGGAGATGAAGCCAAATCTCTCTATACAGTCAGACATATACACCAGCAAGCTTTCCGTGACCGCAACCTGCGTCACCGGCCAGTCCATCCAGATGTGTGCCGGCGGTGCCTGCCAGACCGGAACATCTGTTAAGAAAACCGACATAAAGGTAAGCGCCAACCAAACCCTCCCGCTCGAGTTCCACTACGAAGGTTCCTTCGCCTCCGAAACAGAAATCCCCACCGATATAAAAGTGCATTTCGAGGCACAGGACGGCAACAAACAGAACACCTACATTGCCTACGACCTCATAATGAATACCGAGCAGGCCTCAATCACACTCGTAGAGAGCAATGCAAAGCCCGTGCGCTACACTGCAGCCGGCCTCGAATACAACCTTGACGGCAACGCCAACATAGCACTCTATGACATCACAGGCCGCCAGGTGCTCAATGTCAACGCCGAGGGCCAGGGCACTGTCAACACCCACACCCTCCACACCGGACTCTACCTCTATTCAGTGCGCACCGCCACTGGCGCCAAGCAGACAGGAAAGATCTACGTGAAGTAATCCCAACCCTCCCACACATACCCTCGGCCTCATCCCCGTCAATCGATTTCGGGGATGAGGCTTTTATTTTTACACGGCCATAATCCGCTAAAGAGACCCTCTAAACGCATTTTTTTGCAGAAAATATGTTTTATAACATAGTTTTTTAGCATATTTCGAAAACATTTCGTACCTTTGCAGCGTTTAAAAGACAGATAATCGGGAGAAGCACCGACAGCAGAGGCTCGTCGACCTCCCCAAGAGTTTCCAATTTCAATATATATATCCTATCATGCTTATGACTGTTTCCTTTAAGGCCTTTCGCGCCGATATCAAACACTGTCTTCACAACATCGCCAACTCTGACAGCTATCGCACCACCGGCGACTGCACAATCCACCGAGACGCTTCGCGCGACTAAACAGACTTCAACGAAACCGGGGCAACGGGCTATCTCCGCCCCCCGACGACATCCTCATCAAGAGGCAACAACAATGATGTTAAACCCTAAAAAAACTGACATCAATATGAAACTATCCACCACTTATCGCCGTGTCCGCGACTGGTATCGCGAATCGGCAGCGCTCCTCTACCACATCTGAGCATCGGAGCGCACAGCCCCCTCAGAAATAGAAGAGCGACCATTCCAGGCCACTTTTCCAAACAGTTCAAAATCAAGTGCTATTTAGAAAATCGTGCGAGGCCACGATTTTTTTTGTATTTTCACGTCTGACTTTAATAGTTTATCGTATAAAAGTGAGAAAAATTTGTAGATTTTCATTATCTTTGCGACGGAATAATAAAACATAACCCAATCTAACCAATCTAACGAATGAAGAAATCTCTACTCTTCACCGCCCTTGGCTCTCTCGCCCTTGGCGCAATGGCTCAAACCGAACCGATCAAAATCGGCTCATTCCATGCAGGCTCTATGTCGGCCAACGGTCGCTATCTGTCCAGTGCAATCAACGGAACAGTTTCGCTCTACGATTCTGAAAAGAACCAAGTCATTTTCACCAATTCATACTACGGCCTCGGCATCGGCAACGGTCGCAACATATCCGACAACGGCGTATTCCTCATTGGCGACATGAACGCAGCCTGGCTCGTGATCGACGGCAAGGAAGTGCCACAGAAATCGCTTGAGAAATTCCAATTCTCCTCGCTGAACGGCATCACACCCGACGGCAAATACCTCTGTGGATCCGTAAACAACTTCGACATTGTCCCCAACAGCGACGACAACACTATGTACCTCCCTGTAGTCTACACCCTCGGCGAGGACAACCAGCTCAGCGAACCCGAGTATCTCCCCTACCCCGCACTCGACTTCCTCAACAAGCCCATCCAGTATGCGTCGGCTGTAAACATCAGCAACGATGGCAAAACCATCTGTGGCCTCGTCACCGACTGGTCTGGCTTCATGTCCTATCCCATTATCTACACCAAGGACGCCGACGGCAAGTGGAGCTACGACCTCCCCACCAAGGAATATCTCAACCCCAACAACCTCGTTCTTCCCGAAGATCCGGGCGAGCCCAAACAGGCACAGGACTTCATGACACCCGAAGAGGTAGCAGCCTACAATGAGGCAATGGCCAAGTGGGAACTGGAGACCCCCGGAGACTACACCATTTACCCCAATATCCAGGACTTCATGACCGAGGAGGAAAAGGCCGCTTTCGAAGCATATGCCGCCGACTTCAACGCCAAGCAGGCTGACTACTACAATGTCCGCAACGAGATTATAGAGCAAACTCTCAAATTTGAGCAGAACATCACTTGCATCTCTACCGATGGCAACCTTGTGGCAGCAGCTGCAACCGTGATTGTCCCTAATGATGATCCCACATCATGGTTCCCGACCAAGGAAATCCACATCACATATATCTTCAACCTTGCTGACGGCACAACGTCGCAGCTGGAATGTGTCGAAGGCATCGTTCCATCCACCATTACCAACGACGGCACCGTTTTCTGTGGAACAATCCAGAGCATGATGTCCATCACACCTCTCAGCGGATTTGTCGGTAATGTAGCAACCACAACAACACAGCCTCTCGTCGAATACCTCTCGACCATCAATCCCGCCTACGGCACCTGGATGAAAGAGAACTGCACCCGCATGATAACAACAGGCTACGATCCCGAAACCTACGAGCCCATTGAAGAAAACATCGTATTCTCCGGCCGTCCCTTAGCCAGCGCCGATGGTAAAACCATAGCTACCGCCATTGACTTCGTTATGGACGAAGACGAATATGTCACCGTCCTCTTCCCCGCAAACTCCTCTGCAATCAGCAATGTAGCCTCAGACCTCGCATCGTTCAAGGTCAACGCCTCTGTCGGCGGTGTGATCAACGTCAACGGCCAGGCAGCATCGATAGCTGTCTATGACCTCAGCGGACGCGTAGTCTTCACAGCCGATGCCGTAGAGGGCGCTGTAGCTACCGGTCTCAACGCAGGTGTATACGTAGTGAAAGCCGTAGCAGCCGACGGTCAGACTGTAACTGAAAAGGTAGCATTCTAAAAGACTCCTGAATCCCAACCTTATTTTCCCCGGCCTCGGTCGGGGAATTTTTTTTGTAATTCATAAGAGCCTTCCCCTTAAAACCCGGAATCGACAAATCACACACGCGACAAGGAGGAACGCACTAAAACACAATCCATAATTACCAACCGTTATTCTGTTTTTCCGAAAATAACCACTCATCTAAAAAAAATCTGGAATAAATTTGCACAAAAGCAAAAAACCATCTAACTTTGCACTCGCTAAACGGAACTAACCGTTTCACCTCAAAAACCTTGGTGTGGTAGTTCAGCTGGTTAGAATACCTGCCTGTCACGCAGGGGGTCGCGGGTTCGAGTCCCGTCCATACCGCTGAGGAGAGAGGAGAATGAGTAATTGCAGAACCTCGGTTCTCGTTACTCATTCTTTTTTTGTAAAAAATCTTATCAAAAAATTTGCATAAGAACAAAATTTGCACTAACTTTGCACTCGCTAAACGGAACTAACCGTTACATCTCAAAACCTTGGTGTGGTAGTTCAGCTGGTTAGAATACCTGCCTGTCACGCAGGGGGTCGCGGGTTCGAGTCCCGTCCATACCGCTGAGGAGAGAGGAGAATGAGTAATTGCAGAACTTCGGTTCTCGTTACTCATTCTTTTTTTGTATACTCCGCAAATAATTCGTAACTTTGGCATGGGCATAGTCCCGCCTTTACATTTACAGCCTGGAGGTCTCAAAGCCTCAATTCACAAGGAAACATAACCAATCACCCATCACTGATGAAAAACTTCTACACCTTCGCGTTAATGTCGGCGCTCGCTCTAAGCGCAAGCCCGAACTCCCCCGCCGGACTCCGGAGCATCAGCCATCAAAACGCTGTGCGTCCCATCACCGCCCGAAGCATAGAGGCCAAAAGCGTGGAATCGTGTGTGCTCAACCCAGCCAAAGTGAGCCGCTCCACCGAATCGGCCGAGAGACTCTCGGAAAGCTTCGAAGCGTGTCCCACCACCCAGAGCTACACATGGCTGCCAACCGGATGGACGCGCGAAAGCAAAGCCGGAGAGAAAGCCCCGACCAACACATGGTTTCCCTACGCCCTCCACCCCTCCATCATGCAGCCTGCCGACGGAGTCTACGTGATGGGCATACTGCCATCAGCCCCGCAGGATGAATGGCTCATAACACCCGAGATCGAAGTAAAGGCAGGAGACCAGCTGTCATTTTCAGCCTTCTACCAGGCCTTCTTTTTCTTCGACTCCTCGCAAGGCAAGTTCGACTCCGAGAAGAGCGAATTCATCGGAGAACGCGAACTCACCAACAACTTCCAGGTCTATGTGAGACCCGAAGGCGGCGAATGGACCGAAATATTCAACGCCGGCGACGAGGCCAACAAAAAGACTACCGAAGAACTCATCTACGAGGCTCCGTCATACTTCTGGACCCACACTCTGAGCCTGTCTGACTGGGCCGGAAAGAAAGCTCAGATAGCATTCCGATATCTCAGCACAAAATCACCCGACGCAATCTTCCTCGACAAAGTGAGAGTGGGTCTCCCGGAACTCGACAAGGTGTCCTACTCACGCCCCTGGGAAACACTCTTCTGGGGATATGACCGCCAGCCCGGATGGGTCACTGTTGAAGGCGCGGTAGCCCACTATCCCGCATACACCCCCATAACCTGGACAAACACATCGCCCTACTACAGCGACGCCTACAAGTTCGCCTGGGAATACAATACCGATTTTGCCTCCAAGACATGGGTGAGTGGCGGCAACGGCGAGAGCCTCACCGTGACCTATGCCACAAATCCCGCCCACGACAAGGAGACAGCCAATAATTTCTATTTCCCCCCGCGCCTCACAGCAAGTGCGCCCGGATATGCCGACGGCACATACTCCGACAACTACCTGATGCTCCAGGCCGGTGGCAAACCCACTGTAACCACCTCGCAAGGCGACATCAACATGGGCCTTCTGCCCTTCTCTCCCGCCACTGAAGGCCTCGGATTCCTATGCCGCGAGCTCGTACTCGGCGAGACTGCCACCGTATACTTCGGCAAGTCGGCCCACACGGATGCCATGTGGTTCAACATGAGCTTCCCCGGCGAGGATCCGGCCACAAGCCAGTATGACGTATATGTTGACGGAGTTCTCAACTTCCTCTTCCCCTCCGAAGCCCCTCTCGTAGTGAACGGTGCCCACCTTCTCGCCCATTCCAGCCAGGAGCCTGACGCCGAACTCACCCTTGAGCTCTACTCGCTCGGCGACGACTTCGTACTCGACCTCAACGACCCAGAGGCTGTCAAGAACCAGCTCATGGCCTCGGCCACCTGCAAGGGATCGGACTTCATCCTTGCCGAGGGTCCGTCCAACGGCGACCTCGCCACTATACCGTTTGACTTCGAGACCCCAGTCGTACTCGACAACACCCACACAGCCTATGTGGTGCTTGTGAGAGGATTCCACTCTGAGAAATTCCACTACTTTGCAGCAATGCAGAGCATCATGCCGCATCCCGACGAAATGAACTTCGGCTATGCGCTCAAGCACAACCACGACGCCGAACGCGGATGGCTCTACAGCCTATATCCCCTCGCCTACATCGACGGCGACAACGGACCATGCTACAACTCCTTCGCCATCAACCTCATGGGATGCTACCCATGGCTTGAGAGCGAAACATCCGAAGTGGAAATCGGCGACAGCCCCGTCACCGTCCTGCTCGACTCATACTATCCTGCCGAACAGCTGTCACTGAGCAACGTGGCCGGACTCGATGCCACACTCAGCGGACGCTTCGGAAAGACAGAGCTGACACTCAGCCACAACGACGCCTCCGTGATTATTGACGGCGACCTCGAGATAACAGCTCCAGGCGTCAGAAAAGTAATCAAGGTCAAGGAAGTCAACACCGGCATAGAGAACATCACCGGCGACAACACACTCTCCATCGAGGCAGTCTTCACACTTGCCGGACAGCGTGTCAACCCCGAAGGTCTCGCTCCCGGCATCTACATAGCCCGTTACACCGACGGCACATCACGCAAAATAGCAGTAAAGTAATCCCAAGCACACACCGTATACGATATGTTTAAAAACCATCCCAAGGGGTTGATTCCCGCCGCTCTGAGTAATATGGGAGAACGTTTCGGCTACTACATCATGAACGCCGTACTCGTTCTCTTCCTCTGCTCGAAATTCGGTCTCAACGAGGAGACTTCGACCCTCATCTACTCCTTCTTCTACGCCGGCATCTATGTGCTCAGCCTTGTCGGCGGCTATATTGCCGACAAAACCTGCAACTACAAAGGCACCATCATCTCAGGCCTGCTCGTTATGACCATGGGCTACGTAGTGCTTGCAGTGCCCATTCTCGCCACTTCCGAAAACACTTCATGGCTCCTCACACTCACCTGTGTGGCACTCTTCCTCATCGCGTTCGGCAACGGCCTCTTCAAGGGCAATCTACAAGCCATAGTGGGCCAGCTCTACGACAACCCCAAATATAGCTCTCAGCGCGACTCTGGATTCCAGATCTTCTATGTGTTCATCAACATCGGCGGAGTCGTGGCTCCCTTCGTGGCCCCCCTGCTGCGCAGCTGGTGGCTAAACGCCAACGAGATGACCTACAATGCCTCCTTCCCGGCCATGTGTCATGAATACCTCAGCCTGACAGACTCCATGAACGAGGAGAACATGAGCAACCTCTATGCCCTCGCCACACAGGTAGGATATCAGACAGGACACGACATACAGTCCTTCTGCACCCAGTATCTCGACGTGTTCAACACCGGTATCCACTACTCATTCATCGCCTCAGTGGCCGCCATGCTTCTCTCGCTCGCCATCTTCATCTTCACAAAGAACGGCCTTCCCAACCCGGCACGCAAGGAAGAGACAGTGGCCTCAACCTACACCCCCGAGGAGAAAGCAGCTATGGCCAAAGAAATCAAGCAGCGTATGTACGCCCTCTTCGCAGTGCTCGGCATCGCCATCTTCTTCTGGTTCTCCTTCCACCAGAACGGCACTTCCATGTCGCTCTTTGCCCGAGACTTCGTGGACACAACCACCATCGCACCCGAAATCTGGCAGGCCGTCAACCCCTTCTTCGTCATCATCCTCACACCGGTCATCATCCTTCTCTTCAGCTCACTATCTCGCCGTGGCAAGGAGATTTCCACCCCGCGCAAGATTGGTATCGGTATGGGACTCGCCGGAGTGGCCTACCTCTTCATGACCCTCTACTCAATGTATATGGGCTATCCCTCAGGCACCGAGTTCCGCGCTCTTCCCGAGGCTGTCAAGGCCACAATGATTTCCGGACCGTGGGTACTGATTGTCTACTACTTCTTCATGACCGTAGCCGAGCTCTTCATCTCCCCGCTCGGACTCTCCTTCGTCTCCAAAGTAGCGCCCAAGCATATGCAGGGTCTCTGCCAGGGCCTTTGGCTCGGAGCCACCGCAGTGGGTAACCTTCTCCTCTGGATCGGCCCGCTCATCTACAACAAGGCACCCATCGAAGTAGCCTGGGGTGTATTCCTCGCCGTCTGCGTCATCTCCATGGGCATCATGTTCGGCATGGTCAAGTGGCTTGAAAGAGTGACAAAGTAACGGCTCTCAAATGTCGAAATTCGCGATTGTAACCCAATCCTATAGCAAGGACATCCGGGAATGCGAACTTCTGTGCGAAAGCATGGACCGTTTCGCAGGCCCGGATGTGCCTCACTATATAATAGTCAACGACGAAGACTACGACCTATTCCGCTCAAACCCTGCATTTGCCCGCCGCCACATCCACCGCAAAAAGGAACTGATGCCATTCTACATGATGCGTCTCCCGTTCCCTCTGCTCGGCCACCACTACCTCGTGTCGCCGTTCACCATCCCGGTACGCGAGTGGATAGTGCAGCAGATATGCAAGCTTGCGGTCTTCGAGCTGATGCCTCCCGAAATCGAGGCCGTGGTCAACATCGATTCGGAGTGTGTGTTCCTGCGTCCGTTCGGACTCTCCGACATCTCCCGCACAGCCCCCGACGGCTCACGGGAGTGGATGCTCTACAAACGCATCTTCGAGGATGAGCCATGCCACGACCAGTACTGCCGCGTGGCGCGCTCACTCATGCCGCTCCCTTCCGGTCCGGAGCCCGACTCGTTCTGCTATATGGCCCAGCCCACGATATTCGTGCGCAGAAACCTCAAACAGCTACTCAAACAGATAGCCTCACACTCGCTCACCGGAAGCTGGAAGCACAAGCTGTGCAACACCTACCGATTCAGCGAGTATTACCTCTATGGACTCTTCTGCGACCACGTGTTGCACCTGAGCGGACATTATCTCCACGACACACGGCCGTTCCCGGTGGCGCATATCGAGAAATTCGCCGACACAGACTCCCTGCGAAAGACCCTAACCGAAAAAATCAGACAGCCCGAAATCTTCGGCGTCTGCCTGCAGAAAGGCAAACGCTCGGCCATAACCCTTCCACACGACGACGTGGCCCGAGTTGTCAGGGAATTTTTTTGAATTTCTTTCCGAAAATCAGTAACTTTGCACCCTCATTTTTCCAATAGAGTGCAATGAAATATCCCATCCTCGGCCTCATCACGGCTTTGTCATCACTAAGCGTATCTGCTACAGCGGTTTCAGAGATACCAGACACTACCAATCTCAGCGAGGTGCGAGTCACAGCAATCAAACAGAGCCGTTCCCTGCTGCGCCAGCCCGTGACGGTAACCACAGTCCGACAGCCAGAAATAGAACGACTGAACGTCGCCGGCATGAAAGGACTGAGCGAAATCGCCCCCAACTTCTATATGCCCGACTATGGTTCGCGCATGACAGCCTCCATCTATGTCCGCGGTATCGGAGCACGTATAGACCAGCCGGCCGTGGGACTCAACGTCGACAACATCCCCTATCTCAACAAAAACTCTTTCGACTTCGATATGGCCGATGTGGCTCGTGTCGAAGTGCTGCGTGGCCCGCAGTCAACACTTTACGGACGAAACACGATAGCCGGACTCATCAATGTCTACACCATCAACCCCATGACCAACCAGGGAGTGAGGATTTCGGGCACAGCCACCACAAACGGCTCCTACAAATCATCAATCGGAATCTACCACAAGCTTCACCCGCGCCTTGGCATGAGCATAACAGCCTACAACGCAGGCGACGCGGGCTACTTCCGCAACAAATATAACGGGAAGAAAGCCGACCGCGCCTACGACGAGTCATACCGCTGGCGCACAATCTGGCGTCCCTCCTCCGTGGTCAATATCGAAAACAACTTCTCGTTCACCCACAGCCGCCAGCACGGCTACCCTTACAAGTTCGAAGACACCGGTGAGATAAACTACAACGACGAGTGTGGCTACCGCCGCGACGGCTTCACCGACGGAATCACCGTCAGCTGGGCCACCCCGTGGTTCACGCTCGCATCGATCACAGGACTCCACTACCTGTCGGACCGCATGACCCTCGACCAAGACTTCCTGCCACTCAGCTACTTCACACTCACCCAGCGCCAACACGAGCGTAGCGTGACCCAAGACATCGTGCTCAGAGGCTCCAAAGGCTCCTATAGCTGGCTTGCCGGCGTGTTTGGCTTCTACAAGCACAACCGTATGCACGCACCGGTACATTTCAAGAAGGACGGCATTGACAACCTCATAAACTCACAGCTCCCGAGCGGAATGAGCCTCTCATTCCCCGACGACAGCTTCCTCCTTGACAGCCACTTCCGACAGCCTGTCAGAGGTTTCGCAGCCTATCACCGCAGCTCGCTCGACCTGGGCAAATGGACTTTCTCGGCCGGCATACGCTTTGACTACGAGCACGCCAACCTATCATATGCCAGCGACGTCTCCACAATAGCCACAATGAACAGAGGCTCCATAGCCCTGGGCCACAAGGCCATCGAAATCCACGACAAAGGGCGCCTCGGCCAGACATTCAGCGAACTACTGCCCAATATCTCGGTCACCTATAATATGCGCAACTCGGCCGTCTTCCTGTCAGCAGCCAAAGGCTACAAGGCCGGTGGCTACAACACACAGATGTTCAGCGACATCCTCCAGTCGAAAATGATGGCTTCAATGGGCCAGACACCCGAGTATGACATCGATGCCATCGTGAGCTACCGCCCCGAGGTGTCGTGGAACTACGAACTCGGAGGCCACTTCTCTTGCGACGAAGGACGTGTCTATTCCACCTTCTCCGCATTCTGGATCGACGTGCGCGACCAGCAGGTCACCATTTTCCCCGAAGGCACCACCACCGGACGCATGATGGCCAACGCCGGACGCACCCGTTCGCTCGGAGCTGAACTGACAATACGCTACACCCCGGCCGAACGCTGGAAATTCGACCTCAGCTACGGCTACACTCACGCCACATTCCGCAACTTCCACGACGGCCTCTCCGATCTCTCGGGCAACCGTGTGCCATATGCTCCCTCCAACACCCTTTTCCTCTCGGCTGCATACCACCTCCCCATTCGTTCCGAATGGATTCACGCCATATCGTTCTGCCCCACACTACGCGGCACCGGCTCCATCTACTGGGACGAAGAAAACGAGTACCGCCAGCCATTCTATGCCGAGATGGGAGCATCCGTGCGTTTCGAACACAAGAACTGGAGCATAGACCTCTGGGGCAAAAACCTCACAGACACACGCTTCGATATCTTCCACTACGAAAGCATCGGCAACAACTTCTTCCAGCAGGGAAAGCCGGTGCGCGGCGGAATCACCCTACGCATCAACGTAGGCGAGAATATGCACTGACAAAACATAGGACACACAATAATTCAAGCCAAAACACGTTTTGATTAAAGAATACAAAATCCGTTTAATCGAAACACTCAAACAGCACAATATGAAGAAATTCCACTACTTGGCGGCCATCATCTCCGCCCTCGCATTCACCTCATGTCTCAGCAGTGGCGAAAACGCCAAAGACGAGGCTACCTACACCTATGGTGGCACCGCCTGCTTCAACTACGTCATCGACCTCGAGACCGAGGAAGCCAACGTGTTCGACGGCCCCAACTATAAATTCCACTACGACTATACAAACGGCAACATCGATATTGAAGTAACCAATCTGAAGGTAGCCGAAGACCTCGCACAGACCGCCCTCCGTCTCCCCACCCTTCCATTCACCGTCGATGCCAAGGCAGGCTTCTACATCACCCGCGACCGCAACATCACCCCCACAAACGTCGTCAACAACAACTATGTATTCGACGAGTTTGATATGCGCTCCAACCCCCTGCGCACCATCTACGCAAACGGCCAGATAGGCACTTTCCCCATCTACGTCATCAACTTCACCCTCAACAGCCGCTACGCTGTCACAACATTCCCGGTACAGAGCACCTATCTCGGAACATCATACTCCGAAGAAATCGGCGAGCAGGGAACCGAACTCTTCAAGAACGACAGCAACCTCATGGCTGTAATCATCGACTACAAGAAACTCACAGCCATCGTCAACGTACTCCACACCAAGTTTGGAGAGACCATGCCCGACCAGGCCTTCGTAATCAAAGACCTGCCAGTACAGCTCAATGAAGGCGGATATATCATCAATCCCGATGCGGACACAACCTACCCCATCTACGACCAGAGCAACAAGCTCATCGAAAACTGCTCCGTCAGCAACGTCTCCGCTGCCTCTACGCTCTCGACAGGCTTGACCGTAATCAACTTCAACATCGATCTGACAGGACTTGGCACAAAGGCAGGCTACGTATATGGCAAATACAAAGTGCGCACCAGCCTCAACTACTACGGCAACTCAAGCTCTAACAACTCAGGCTCAGGCCAGAACTAATCTCCAATCCTCCACAAAAAGACGGAAACGCTACAATTCAAGCCTTTCCGTCAATATAAGGAGATAAAAAAATACTTCAAACGTCCTTGCAGGGGCGACCAAAACCCGAGTACTTCAATCTCGTGTCTTGGTCGCCCCTGCTGCACAACCGGCAATGAGCCGTCTCCATCCACCCTGGAGTTTTTATATACAGAGAAAGCGGAAGACTCAATGAATCTTCCGCTTTCTCTGTAGCGAGACCGAGAATTGAACTCGGGACCTCCGGGTTATGAATCCGACGCTCTAACCAACTGAGCTATCTCGCCATTTTTTTGCGTTTTGCACTGCAAAGGTAGACATTTTATTTGATATAGCAAAAAAATCACGCAAAAAATTTATCAACATTTTCACAAACATAAGTGTTTATAACTATCAAACCATTGTTGACAACACACATCGCTATACCTCTGAATATCCTGATTTTCTTATTACTGACAGCATTTGCGATGTTGAAAACATATAGCCAAAGTTATCAACATTGATGTTGATAACTCTGTTTTTACAACACAAAAAAGCGGGACAGACCTCAATGATCTATCCCGCTTTTTAGCAATATGGTTCAATGTCTATCTTTTGATGACAGTATATGGTGTCGGGCGATTGCCGAGAGAGGCCTGCCCTCCTGCGAGAAGGGACAGAGCATGACGTATTCCCTCGACTGCCATCTGCGAGCCATAGGCATCGACAGTACCGAGAAGCCATCCCTCATCAAGCAGGGGACGCATAACATCATCGTTGTCAAATCCCACCACCTTTATCTCGCCAGGCTTCTTTCCGGCCTCCTTCAGGACATCTATCACACCGAGAGCCATAGCATCATTACAGCAGAAAACCGCCTTTATTTCGGGATGCCCGGCCAAAATCGAGCCAAACACCTCGCGGGCCGTATGAGTCTCCCAATTGGCCGGAACAGACTCCTTGCAGTCAAGACCGCGCTCAGCAACAGCCTTGTCAAAACCGGCCTTGCGCTGACGGGCGTTGTCGGCCACCGGGAGTCCCTCGATTATTGCCACAGGAGCACCTTTTTCAAGCCTCTCGGCAAGCAGGCATCCCACCTCGGAGGCTGCTGCGAAATTGTCCGGGCCCACAAAATCCACATCGACACCAGCCTCACTGAGCAGAGACTCGTCGAGCCTGATATCGATATTAACCACCTTAACGCCCCGGCGAACAGCACGTACCACCGGTGCAACAAGGGCTTTCGAATCGATAGGCACTACCACAAGCGCATCAACCCCGCTTGCGGAGAGCTCATCAACGAGAGCAACCTGGCGGTCTATTTCGGTCTGGGAGTCAGTGCCGGTCGATATAAGCTGAAATCCGCCATCCGAAGCGGCAAACTCCTCGGCACCCTTCTGCATCACTTTGAAAAAATCGGCCTTTAGCGACTTCATCACCAGGCCTATTCTGTATTTTTTTCTTTCCATGGTAATAAATTGTATAAGTGCAAAGATAGCACTAAAAACGTCAACCCGGCAAGTTTTAATGAGATTTATTGACACAGGCCTTAGCCACAAAACGATTCAACACAAAACAGCGACCACAACAAACAAATTGCAATAATTTCTATTGATTTTACAAACAATTTAATTTTGGTGAAGAGTAATTAATTGTGTAAATTTGCAACTCGAACATCCCAAGAGAACCCGATGGACATCCAACCCTCAACAAAACACGCTGAGTGCCTTGTAATTATCCCCACCTATAATGAAAAGGACAACATCAAGGCCATCATCGAGGCAGTCTTCAAGCTGCCCCGGCGGTTTGACATCCTCATCATAGACGACAATTCGCCCGACGGCACCGCCGATATAGTCAAGGCGCTGCAGACCGACCACGAAGGATGCCTTCACCTGCTCAGCCGCAAAGGCAAACTCGGCCTCGGCACAGCATACATAGCAGGATTCAAGTGGGCGCTGGACAAGGGCTATGAATATGTCTGCGAAATGGATGCCGACTTCTCCCACAACCCCTCCGACCTACCCCTTCTGGTCGAAGCCTGCGAGAAAGGAGCCGACGTAGCTGTGGGCTCACGCTACCTCACAGGAGTCAACGTGGTCAACTGGCCCATGGGACGCGTGATGATGTCCTACTTCGCATCGCGCTATGTCCGCATAGTCACCGGAATGCCAGTATTCGACTCCACAGCCGGATTCGTGTGCTATCGACGCAGGGTGCTGGAAGCACTACCGCTCGACAAGATCAGGTTTAAAGGCTATGCATTCCAGATAGAAATGAAATATCTGTCCTATAAATACGGCTTCAAAATAGCCGAAGTACCCATAATCTTCGTCAACCGTGTACACGGAGTGTCGAAAATGAGCTCCGGAATCTTCAGCGAGGGACTCTTCGGCGTGATGAGACTCAAGTGGGACAGCTTGTTCAAAAAATATCCCGACTACAGCCAGAAATGAGCACAAAACTCTTCACAAACGCACAAATTGTCAACGAAGGCACCGTCACACACGGGTGGGTGCTGACCGACGGCCCTATAATATCAGCCACAGGAGAGGGCCAAGCTCCCGACTCCGTCAAAGCCGACGAGACAATAGACTGCCGAGGTCGCTACCTCATCCCGGGAGTAATCGACACACACGTGCATTTCCGCGACCCGGGACTGACCGAGAAAGCCGACATGGCTTCCGAATCGGCCGCTGCAGTGGCCGGAGGCGTCACATCGTTTATCGATATGCCCAACACCCGGCCTGCCACCGTCACCGTGGCCGACGCCGAAGACAAAATGAAGAGAGCCGCCGAGGTGTCGGAAGCCAACTACGGTTTCTTCATCGGAGCCATCAACTCCAACCTTGACGAACTCCTCGCCGCCGACTACACACGCCTGGCCGGAGTGAAACTGTTCCTCGGCTCGTCGACAGGCAATATGCTAGTCGACAATGCCTCGACACTCGACAAGCTTTTCTCATCGGCCCCGGCCCTGATAGCCGTCCATGCCGAAGACGAAGCCATCATACGCGCAGCCCGCGAGAAACTCTCCATCGAACATCCGGAAGGAATACCGGTGGAACTCCACCCCGACGTGAGACCCCGCGAGGCCTGCATAGCCGCCACCCGCACAGCAATAGACCTGGCCGAACGCCACGGAGCGAAAGTCCATATATGCCACATCTCGACAGCCGAAGAACTCACACTCATAGCCGAAGCCAAAGCACGTGGAGTAAAAGTCACAGCCGAGACCTGCCCGCAGTATCTGCTCTTTGACCGCAACGACTTCATGCGCCTCGGAAGCCGTGTGAAATGCAATCCCGCCATAAAGGAAGCCTCCGACCGCATCGCACTCGTCAAGGCACTCTGCCGAGGAGGAGTAATCGACACCATAGCCACCGATCACGCACCCCACCTGCTTGCACAGAAAGAGGGCGACGCACTCACGGCTGCATCAGGAATGCCAATGATACAGTTCTCACTCCCGGCAATGCTCGACATGGCCGACTCCGACCCCGAGTCCGAAGGACTGGACATCGGACAGATTGTGGAACTGATGTGCCATGCCCCGGCCCGCATATTCGGAATAAAAGGACGCGGATTCATACGTCCAGGCTACGCGGCCGACCTTGTCGTGGTGGAAAAACTCCCGCTGCCCGGCCACAAAGTTGCCGACTCCGACGCGGTGAGCAAATGCGGATGGACACCGCTCGCCGGACGTTCTCTCGGCTACGCAGTCAGACTCACCGTTGTCAACGGTGGCGAAGGTCCGCTCCCACTCATATTCGAGAAACAATAACCAATCTACATTATAAAAGGTATTATGACAGACAACGCTAATGTCAAGACCCTCGACAAGGTTGTGGTCCGCTTCTCAGGCGACTCGGGAGACGGAATGCAGCTTGCCGGCAACATTTTCACCAATGTTTCGGCCGGACTGGGCAACAAGGTGTCAACATTCCCCGACTATCCTGCCGAGGTACGCGCCCCCCAAGGCTCGCTCAGCGGAGTATCGGGATTCCAGGTGAGCGTGGGCGTAGATGTCCACACTCCTGGCGACAAGTGTGACGTACTAATCGCCATGAACCCCGCCGCCCTCAAACAAAACGTGCGTTTCCTCAAGCCCGGAGGTGTGGCCATAGTCGACATCGACTCCTTCAAGGAAGCCGATCTCAAGAAAGCGCTCTTCACCACACTCGATCCATTCAAGGAACTTGACATCAAGGCACAGGTGGTAGAGGTGCCCGTCACCTCAATGACCAAGGCTGCCCTTGCCGACTCGGGACTTGACAACAAGAGCATTCTCAAATGCCGCAATATATTCGCCCTCGGCCTGGTGTGCTGGCTGTTCGACCGTCCTCTCGAAGGCGCGCTCAATATGCTCAAAGGCAAGTTTGCCCGCAAGCCGGCCATCTTCGAAGCCAACGCCAAAGTGATCGAGGCAGGCTATAACTACGGCCACAACATCCACGCCACTGTCTCAACCTACCGCATCGAGACCGGAAAGGCCGAACCAGGAGTCTACACCGACATCAACGGCAACACTGCAACAGCCTGGGGATTCATAGCCGCCTCAGAGAAGAGCGGACGTCCCCTCTTCCTGGGCTCCTACCCCATCACCCCGGCCACCGACATACTCCACGAACTCGCCAAGCGCAGAGACCTCGGAGTCAAGGCCCTCCAGATGGAGGACGAGATAGCCGGAGTATGCTCGGCTATAGGTGCATCCTTCAGCGGATCGCTGGCCGTCACTTCAACCTCAGGCCCCGGTCTGGCCCTCAAAAGCGAGGGTATCGGCCTGGCCGTGATTGCCGAGCTGCCTCTCGTGATAGTCGACGTGCAGCGCGGAGGACCCTCCACCGGTCTTCCCACCAAGACCGAGCAGACCGACCTTATGCAGGCCCTCTATGGCCGCAACGGAGAGTCGCCGGTAGTAGTAGTTGCAGCAGCCACACCCACCGACTGCTTCACAATGGCCTATGAGGCATCGCGCATAGCCATGGAGCATATGACACCGGTGATCCTGCTCACCGACGCCTTCATCGGCAACGGCTCCAGCGCATGGCGCATACCCGAGGCCTCCGAGCTCCCCGCAATCAATCCGCCACTTCTCTCAGCCGAACGCCTGGCCGACGGCTGGCAGCCCTACGCGCGCAACGAGGAAACTCTCGCACGCTACTGGGCCATCCCCGGCACCGAGGGAGCCGCACACCGCGTGGGTGGTCTCGAAAAGGACTACAACACCGGAGCCATATCCATCGATCCGGTCAACCATGAGAAGATGGTGATGGCGCGTCGCGAAAAAATAGCCCGCATTGCAAACGATATCCCGGCTCTCGACGTGATTGAAGCCGAGGGAGCCGACACAATCCTCATTGGATGGGGCGGCACATACGGACACCTCCGCACAGCAGCTGCCGAACTATGCGCCGCAGGCACTCCCATGGCCTTCGCCCACTTCAACTACATCAACCCCCTCCCCGCCAACACAGCCGAGGTGCTCAGGCGCTACAAGAAGGTAATCGTGGCCGAACTCAACACCGGTATGTTCGCCGACTACCTGCAGTGCAAATTCCCCGACCTCGACATCAAGCGCATCAACAAAATCCAGGGCCAGCCGTTCCTCGTCAGCGAGGTGGTGGACCGCGTCAACGAAATCATGGAGGAGAAATAAATTATGGAAAACAAGACACAATATACCCCCGCAGACTACAAGAACTCCAACCCTGTACGCTGGTGTCCGGGCTGTGGCGACCACGCTATCCTCAACTCCCTCCACAAGGCAATGGCCGCGCTTGGCGTACCGCCCCACATGACAGCAGTAATCTCGGGCATCGGATGCAGCTCGCGACTCCCCTATTACATGGACACCTACGGGTTCCACACCATCCACGGACGCGCTGCAGCGATTGCCACAGGATTCAAGGTGGCACGTCCCGACATGACCGTATGGCAGATATCGGGCGATGGCGACGGACTCGCCATCGGCGGCAACCACTTCATCCACGCCGTGCGTCGCAACGTCGATATCAACATCATCCTTTTCAACAATAAAATCTACGGCCTCACCAAGGGACAGTACTCGCCCACGAGCGACCGTGGATTCGTCTCGAAATCATCGCCCTACGGCACCACCGAGGACCCGTTCATCCCCGCCGAACTTGTGTTTGGAGCGAGAGGCAACTTCTTTGCCCGCTCTATCGACGTGGAGCTGAAGACCTCCGAGGAAATACTCACCGCCGCCGCTCGCCACAAAGGCACATCGGTGTGCGAGATTCTGCAGAACTGCGTGATATTCAACAACGGCATCCACAACGCCATCACCGACAAGGAATACCGTGCAGAGCGCACCATCCACCTCGTCCACGGAGAGAAAATGCTCTTCGGCAAGGAGAAAGAGATGGGCCTCGTACGCGACGGATTCCTGCTCAAGGCAGTGCGCGTGGGAGAGGACGGCTACACACTCGACGACGTTCTCGTACACGATGCCCACACACCTTCCAACTTCCTGCACCAGCAACTCGCCATGATGGACGGCAAGACCCTTCCTCTGGCACTCGGAATCATTCGCGACGTGGATTCTCCCGTCTACAATGAGGAAGTCGAAGCACAGATAGCAGAAGTACGCTCCCGCAAGGGCTTCACATCTCTACGCGACATGGTGCTCGCCGGAGAAACCTGGACAGTAGAGTAACCCTCCCCCCTTACCGACAAAACCGACACTCCCGGTAACGGTGCTTTCAAAGCCACCGTCACCGGGAGTACGTTTTTTCAGACCTTCTGTATTTGTGTGTCAGAACCTCACACCCGCCGTGGCCATGAACGACACGATGGAATTCATATGGGCCACGTCGCTATTGAAGTTCAGAAAAGCATAACCCTTCATGGTCAGCGATGCAAACAGCCACCTGTGATTATATATGGCCGACACATTGAGTCGTGTCATACTCGCCACTGCCTCGCTTGTCTGCGCCACCTCTTCATTGTCAATCAGCTGTTTGTAGCCTATCGCGGCCATAGCCGTAACATTGACAAGCCACTTGCGCGGACGCAACACCCAGTTGTAGGCATATCCACCCATGGCCGAGTAGGACCTGTAGTGCGAGCGATAGGTTGTGCTCACCAACGGACTACTTTCGAGCATGGCATCGGGCAGTGAGGAGAAATCCATATTGATTTTCTGCTCGGTAAAATTGACGCCCACAAGGGCAGTACCCGCGCTCTTGAGCTGATATTTGGAAAAACTATAAGCGGCACCCTGCGAGTAACGGCGGTGGTTGAAGAAGTAATAAGCGTCGAGAGTCTTCGAGTCGAGCGAACAGTCGCTGAACTTATATCTTATGTGGCGTCCATCGTCATAGTCGCCGAAGCGGGTGATTATCATTCCGCCCTCGCTCGACACCGACTGGTAATTGACCGAAAAACGCGAACAGGTGAAGTCGAAATTGAAAGTGCGGCGCTTTGTGGGTTCCGAGAAAATTGAATTGATATTCCACATATAGCCTATGCTCGCAGCCATGAAACTCAGCGAGAAACCGGCATCACTGTAAAGGTCGGAATGCATCAGTATAGGCGACCCCTTGGGAAATACCATGGTAGATGTCTCCAGCCAGTTGTAGCTCTTGGCCTGCAGCTTCCAGTTCTTTCCGGTACCAACCACATATTCATGGTCGTAGGAGTTGAAGACACGGTCGCCCCAGTTGTAGACCGACAGGCAGAAACGCGGAAACTTTGGATAACACACCGTGGAGTCGTGAATCTGGAATCGATTGGCTATTAACTGTTTGACCCAGTAGGCCGATCCGACATCACGGCACGATACACACGAGTCGACACCCTCGGCGGCCATAGCACAAAGGGCAGAAGAAATAAACGTGAGTATTACAGACAGGTACCTTCCCATAAATTGGTGCAAAGTTACGAAATTCTTTGTGACAAAACAATGTGGAGACGTCCGCGGTTATTGTCCGGACGTCTCCACAAGACATCTTCAGCAGCAAGCAGGGAGAGTTCTCTACAGCTGCTTGTTGTCCTCGACAGCAGCGTCGAGACTTGCTATGGCTATGAGGTTGATTATGTCACGCACCTCGGCATCAACATTGATGAAATGGATAGGCTTCTTGAGACCCATCTGGATGGGGCCTATGCTCTCGCCAAGACCCATCTCAAGCATGATGCGGTATGCGGCATTCGCAGCCGACAGGTTGGGGAAGACGAGCGTATTGACCTCCTTGCCGTTGAGACGGTTGAAGGGGAACACCTTGTCACGCACGGGAGCGTTGAGGGCATAGTTGACCTGCATCTCGCCATCGATAGGGAGCTCGGGATGAAGTTCGTGCATACGCTCCACCACATTGTGCACGACATTGCACTCCGGATCGGTGTTTGAGCCGAAGTTGGAGTAGCTCACCATGGCCATCACGGGATCGTGGGCGAAGAATTTCACAGCATCGGCAGCCAGGCGGGTCACATCCATGAGCGCATCCTCGTCCATGTCGCCGTTCACCATTGTATCGGCCAGGAAGTATGTGCCCTTGGTTGTCTCCATCACGTGCATTGCAGCAAAATGATTATATCCGTCGCGTATACCGATTACCTCACGGGCTATATCGGCAGTGCGGGTGCTGGCCGAACGGGTTCCGGCAATGAGGGCATCGGCATCACCGTTGGCCACCATCATCATACCGAAGTAGTCGCGATCAAACATCTTGTCGAGAGCACTCTCGAAATTCTCGCCGCGGCGGGCGTGCTTCTCGGCCAGAATAGCGGCATACTTCTCGCGACGCGGAGCTTCGCGATCGTGGCGGAGATTGACAATCTCTATTCCGGACACATCGACGCCCAGACGAGCCGCACGCTTCTCGATCATCTCCTCATTGCCGAGCAGGATGGGGGTGCAGAGACCATCATTGGCGGCAAGTACGGCTGCACGAAGCATATTGTCGGTGTTGGCCTCGGCAAAGACCACGCGCTTGGGATTTACGCGCGCTGCCTCGTGGAGACGGCGGGTGAACTTGCGGTCGTTGCCCTTGAGGCGGAGCAGCTTTTCGTCGTAAGCGGCCCAGTCGGTGATGGGACGGCGGGCCACACCGCTGTCCATGGCACCGCGTGCCACAGCGGGCGACACGGCGGTGAGCAGACGGGGGTCAAAAGGTGTGGGAATGATGTAGTCGCGACCAAACTTCAGATTGGCCTTTCCATAGGCGGCGTTGACCACCGGGGGAACAGGCTTCTTGGCAATGTCGGCGATGGCGCGCACCGCATATATCTTCATGGTCTCGTTGATCTCAGTGGCACCGCAGTCGAGCGCGCCACGGAAGATGTAGGGGAAACCGAGAACATTATTAATCTGGTTGGGATAGTCGGAACGTCCAGTAGCCATGATGATATCAGGACGGGTGGCGGTTGCTACCTCATAGGCAATCTCGGGATCGGGATTGGCCAGGGCGAACACTATGGGACGCGGAGCCATGCTCTTGACCATCTCGGGAGTCACAACATCGCGTACCGAAAGGCCAAGGAACACATCGGCATCCACCATTGCCTCGGCCAGTGTGGAAATGGAGCGCGAGGTGGCGAAATACTTCTTCTGCTCGTTGAGATCGGTGCGCTTGTCGGTGATGACACCCTTTGAGTCACACATCACGACATTTTCCCTCTTCACACCGAGAGCTATATAGAGCTTCGTACAGGACACGGCTGCAGCACCCGCTCCGTTGACCACAAGGCGTATATCCTCGATATTCTTTCCCTGTATCTCGAGGGCGTTGAGCAGGCCGGCGGCCGAGATGATGGCGGTGCCGTGCTGGTCGTCGTGCATCACGGGGATATTGAGTTCCTCCTTGAGGCGGGTCTCGATCTTGAAGCACTCCGGAGCCTTGATATCCTCCAGATTTATACCGCCGAATGTGGGGGCGAGAGCCTTCACGATGTCAATGAATTTGTCGGGGTCGGTCTCATCCACCTCGATATCAAAGCAGTCAAGGCCGGCGAAAATCTTGAAAAGCAGACCTTTGCCCTCCATCACGGGTTTTCCGGCAAGAGCTCCGATATTGCCAAGGCCGAGCACGGCTGTTCCGTTAGAAATCACAGCCACAAGGTTGCCCTTGTCAGTATAGTCGTATACACAATCGGGGTTGTCCTTGATTTCAAGACAGGGATATGCTACACCGGGCGAGTAGGCCAGAGCCAGGTCGGCCTGCGAAGCGTAGGGTTTTGTGGGGATTACTTCTATTTTTCCGGGGCGCGGGTATTTGTGATACTCCAGCGCCATCTCCTTGGTGACTTTTGCCATACAATTATTTATTTTTTCGAGTGCAAAAATAGTGATTTTAGTCGAAAATGTTTAATTTGTCAATAAATTTAACAAGATTGGTGTCATATTTTCTAATTTATCGCTACGTTTTTGCCAATAATCCTTGCATATTCGTTGCAATATGTATAATTTTGTGTTCTAAACACTTTAGTTTGTCACTTTACATTCACATCCAACAACATTCGAGCATGAAGAAAATTCTACTTTCGCTTGCAGTGGCACTCACGGCTGCCGGGGCATCTGCCATCAACCGTCTGCCTTTGCACTCCAATCCCGAGATAAGCTTCGAGCTGGCTCCGGAGCAGACCACAACAGCACGCAAAGCCATTGCCCGTGCAGCAGAAGAGGGAACAATGGAATATGAAATTGCCGGCGACCCCTATACAGCTCTCGGTTTCAACGGTGCTACCGCCGGCTCACGCTATGCCGCAGCTATCTGCATGAGCGCTGACGATGCCACCCTCTTTGCAGGCAACAAGATCACAGCCATCAGCTTCTACACCGGCGTGACCAACGGCTCCAACCCACAGATGAACAACATCATCGACTACAACATCTTCGTCACCAACGACCTCCAGGGCGAGAGCATCTGCACAAAGGCTCATAAGGCCACACGCACAGCCTTCAAGAAGAACACAGTGGAACTCGACGAGCCCATTGTGATCGAAGCAGGCAAAGAGTATTATTTCGGCGTCAATTTTGCAGTAAAGACCAGCCGTGACTTCGGCATCGTGGTCGATGCCATATCCCGTTCCAACAACGACAACGGAGGTTGGGTTGGTATATATAACGCCGGAACTCAAAGCTATAGCTGGGACAATATCTCGGAAGGCTATGGTTTCAACTGCATCTCGGCCACCATCCAGGGCGAGTCGCTCCCTGTCAACGGCGCATATATATCAGACTACAATATGCCCGCCTTTGCAGAAATCAACACCCCCTTCTCCATCCAGGCCCTTGTATACAACAACGCATCCAACGAAATCAATAATTTCGAGGTGACTTATACAATCGGTGATGCAGCTCCCGTAGCGACCACCGTACCGATGGAAACACCAATATCCTACGGACAGGAGGCCATTCTGACAATCCCCAACATCACCTATCCCAATACCGGTGAGACCGCTGTAAAACTCAATATCACCAAGGTGAACGGAGAGGAAAACAACGTTGTCAATAACGGCATCGAAAGCTCCATCGTGTTCATGAAGGAAGGCGCAGGCTTCAAGCCCCACGTGGTAGGCGAGGAATACACCAGCATCTGGTGTGGCTACTGCCCCATGGGTATCACCAACATGGAGAAGATGGTTGAAAACCATCCCGATTCATTCTATCTCGTGGCCATCCACGGAGATATGGGCAATGCAGACCCCATGAAGGCTTCAACCTTCAATAAACTTCTGTATTCTGTCCCCGGCTTCCCCTATGCCTTCTCCAACCGCACATATTCCTACTACCCCAACAGCTCTATCGACGAAATCGAGCAGTACTACCAGTTACTCACATCTTCGCTCGTACCCTACGGTGTTACGGCAGAGGCGGAACTTAACGCAGACAAGAGTGCCATCACCGTCAAGACCGACACCCGATTTGCATTCGATACCGACAACTCTTCCGATCGCTACCAGCTTTCCTATGTGCTTGTCGAAGACAAGGTAGGTCCCTACAGCCAGAGCAACTACTACTCGGGCCAGCAGGGCGATTATGGCGGCTGGGAAAAGAAAGGCTCGTCGGTAGTCATGCTCTTTGACAATGTAGGCCGCTATCTTGACGGCTATCCCGGCGTGAAAAAATCCATCCCCGCCACAATCACCGGCGAAGCAGCCAACGAGTACACCCGCACTATCTCAATTCCCTCAAATGTATCTAAGGTAGAGAACATGAGCGTGCTTGTTTACCTCGTTGACACCACAACCGGCGTGATTCTCAACGCCATCAAGGTGAACAGCAACGAAATCAAGGGCAACACATCAGCCATTTCAGAAATCGAGACCGACAACAACGATGCTCCTGTTGAGTACTTCAACCTCCAGGGTGTCCGCGTGGCCAACCCCTCCAACGGCATCTTCATCCGCCGTCAGGGCACAGACGTGAAGAAAGTCGTTCTCTGATAGACATCAGACACAACTCTCACAGCCCCCGTGTGGTCCGCTCCACACGGGGGCTTTTCCCATCCTGTCTCAACGATGTGCAGACACGGCCTACACAGGCATCTATGATTCTACAATGAGGCAAAAAAAACAGACCTCCGTGTGATTCGTTCCACACGGAGGTCTGTTTTTTGTATTTAGAGCGCTGTATGTCTATCTCCCTTATCGGCGGTGCCTGATCATATACTGTGCTATCTGCACTGCATTGAGAGCAGCTCCCTTCTTTATCTGATCTCCCACAAGCCAGAATGTGAGGCCGCAGGGATTGGCAAGATCGGCACGCAGACGGCCTGCATACACAGGATCCTTGCCGGCCGCATCGAGAGGCATAGGATACTTCTTCTCGGCGGGGTTGTCAATGAGCACAAGACCCTCGGCCTTCTCAAAGGCCTCGCGGACACGCTCCACCGATACAGGCTCCTCGGTTTCAACCCAGACAGCCTCGCTGTGGGCGCGAACCACGGGAACACGCACACAGGTGGCGCTCACGCTCATTTCGGGAGCGTGCATGATCTTGCGTGTCTCGTTGAACATCTTCATCTCCTCCTTGGTGTAATCGTTGTCAGTAAACACGTCTATATGGGGGATGAGGTTGTAGGCCAACTGATATGCAAACTTCTCCACAGTGGCCTCCTTGCCCTCAACCAGCTCTGCCGTCTGGCGGACAAGTTCGTCCATACCGCTCTGTCCGGCACCGCTGGCAGCCTGGTATGTGGCAACATGGACACGCTTGATGGGCGAGATGTCATTGATGGGCTTGAGAGCCACCACCATGATGGCTGTCGTACAGTTGGGGTTGGCTATGATGCCGCGCGGGGTGTTGAAAGCGTCCTCGCCGTTGACCTCGGGCACCACCAGGGGCACATCGGAATCCATGCGGAACGCGCTGGAATTGTCAATCATTATCGCACCATGGCGTGTGATGACATCAGCATATTTCTTTGACACAGAGGCTCCGGCAGATGCAAACACAAAGTCGACACCCTTGAAGTCTTCAGGCTCTTCGCGGAGGAGCTGCACGGTGATATCCTTGCCGCGATAGTTGTAAACACGTCCGGCAGAACGCTCCGAACCGAAGAGAAGAAGCTCATCGATGGGAAAGTTCTGCTCATCAAGGACACGGAGAAACTCCTGTCCCACTGCGCCACTGGCGCCTACAATCGCTACTTTCATAGAACACACTTTTTTATCTTAGTTATTTTTCCTGTTTTAATAGAGTCGGCCCCACCGCGTCCGGGTCAGAGATACATCTTCTCAATCTCTTCGCGGTAGTGGTCGGCCACAACCCGGCGTTTGATCTTGAGAGTGTTGGTGAGCTCGCCGGCCTCCATGGTGAATTCCTTGGGGAGCAGGGTGAACCGTTTGATTTTCTCAAACGAAGCGAGCCCTTTTTCAAGTTCCTCGATACGGCGCTCCATCATAAGGTGTACGCGCGTGTCGGCCACGAGGTCGTCAACCGAGGAATATTCCACATGATTTTCAGCAGCCCACTTGCCGAGAATATCGAAATTGGGAACAATGAGCGCGCTGACATATTTGCGCGAATCGCCTATCACAGCCACCTGCTCTATAAACTTGTCGGTTCCCAGACGAGTCTCTATGTTCTGTGGAGCTATATATTTGCCATTAGATGTCTTGAACAGATCCTTGATGCGGTCGGTGAGGAAAATCGCGCCTTTCTCGTCGATATAGCCTGCATCGCCGGTGCGGAACCATCCGTCCTCATAGAAAGCCGCCTCTGTTGCCTCGGGCTTGTTGTAGTATCCGGCCATCACGGTTGGACCCTTCACGAGCACCTCCGAGTCGGGTCCTATCTTAACCTCTACAAACGGGATGGTAGTACCCACCGAGCCTATCTCAAAGCCCGTATAGGGGAAACAGCTCACTGTAGCCGTGGTCTCCGAAAGGCCGTAGCCCACAAGGATATCAAGACCGCAAGAGCGGAAAAACTCCACTATCCGAGGCGAAACAGGCGCTCCGGCAGTTGGGAAAAAGTTGGGCCGGTCTATGCCTATGGCCGCGCGGAGCATCGAGAACACACGACGGTCGAAAAATCCATAGGCTGTCTCAAGCCAAAACGGAGCCTTGCGACCCGCCCCCACATAGTCGAGGTTGCGTCGACGGCCTGTCTTCAGAGCAAGACCCACCATGGCGCGGGCCACGGGGTTCATAGAGCCTATCTTTTCCTGCACCGCAGTATAGACCTTCTCCCAGAAACGGGGAACGGCACACATACACGACGGTCTCACCTGCTTGATGGTATCTTGAATTGCGCGTGGATCACGGTTGACTGCCACCTTGATTCCCATCATGAGACACACATATGTGAATCCCTTCTCGAAGATATGGCTCAACGGCAGAAAAGCCATGGAGACATCCTCGGTGGTGAGAGTAGTGAGGCGCAGACGGTGGGCCTCGAGGGCATAGTCGTAGTTGGAATGAGTGAGGATGGCACCCTTAGGCTCTCCCGTGGTACCGGAGGTATAGACGAGGGTGGCTATGTCGGAAGGCACGGCCTCGGAGGCACGTCGGTCCACCTCGGCAGCTACTTCCGGCCCGGCTGACTCGCCGAGTTTCAGAAAGTCGCTCCAGAGCATTGAGGTGTGGTCGTCCTCATCGAGCTCTATAGGCTTTATGACCACTATCTTCTTTAGGGTCTCAGACCTCTGCTGCACCTGGCGGGCATAATGGTATTGGGTGGTGTTGCCGGCAAACAGAACTGCACACGAGGCATCTTCCACTATATATTCTACTTGCTCGGGCGAGGATGTGGCATAAATGGAGACCGACACAGCGCGGTTGCGATAGCAGGCGAAGTCGGTGACGAGATTCTCCGGGCGATTGGCCGAAAAAGTGGCCACACAATGGCCGGGCTCTACTCCGAGCGCGACCAGGGCGCGGGCGGTAGTCTCTACCATACGGTCGAACTCCCGCCAGGAGATATCATACCAATGGTCCTTTTCGTCCTGGGCAGACAAGGCGGTCGCATCCGGACGGATCCGTGCCTGACGAACCGACAGGAGAGTGAGGATATTGTCAATCATAGGGTTTTGTTTTTTGATGATGCAAAGGTAGAGCAAATTTTCGGGGTGAACCTAATATTCGTTCATAAAATTTGTAACTCGTTAACATTTCCTCAAAAACTGCACACTGCGGTTAACAAAACTTTACACCTTTGGAAACATTCCTACCGGATTCCTACACGAATAATCGCTAACTTTGTGGTCACAGACTCACCTGAAAACCAAACCATAAAAGCATCATCATGCATAGGAAAGCATCATTCATCACCGTCATTGCCACAGCCCTCGGAGCCGCCTCGCTCGGAGCCGTGGAGCTGCCCGACATAATCAGCGACAACGCCGTGCTCCAGCAAAACTCCGACGCCCGCCTGTGGGGCTGGTCCGAGCCTGGAAGCAAGGTCACAGTCACCCCCTCGTGGGACGGCAGGGAGCGCACAGCCAAAGCCGACCCCACCACCGGACGCTGGGAAGTGACAGTAGGAACACCACAAGCATCGTTCACACCCTACGAAATAAGATTTGACGACGGCAAGTCGCCCGCCACCATTTCCAACGTGCTCATCGGCGAGGTGTGGTTCTGCTCCGGACAGTCCAACATGGAGATGCCGCTGCGCGGATTCGGCCACCAGCCGGTTGAGGGCGCCGCCCAGGCAATAGCCTATTCGGGCAAATACCCCCACATCCGCATGGCCAACGTGCCAAAGCTACAAAGCTACAAGGTGGAGGACAAGGTGCCGGGCAAGTGGCTTGTATCCTCGCCCGAGAACGCCGCCGAATTTTCGGCCCTCGCCTATTTCTTCGCACGCTCGCTCAGTGACATCATCGACACACCGGTAGGAATCATCAACTGCTCCTACGGAGGCTCGAAGCTCGAAAGCTGGCTCCCCAAGGAAAAACTCGACACATATCCCGGATATGACATGGCCGCAGAAGAGAAGATAGTCGACAACCCCAACCCCTGGCACCGCATCGGAGTGCTCTACAACGCCATGCTACACCCCGTCATAGGCTACACCGTGAAGGGATTTCTCTGGAACCAGGGCGAGAGCAACGTGGGACTTCACAACGAGTATCCCTCCCACCAGAAAGACATGGTGGAACTCTGGCGCAAGGAGTGGGGACAGGGACAACTCCCCTTCTACTTTGTCGAACTTCCGCCGTGGAGCTATGGCAACCCCGACGGAACCGATGGAGCACTGTTCAGAGAATGCCAGCACAAAGCGGCCGAGATAACACCCAACTCCGATCTCGTATGCACCACCGACCTCGTCTATCCGTTTGAAGTCGAAGACGTCCACGCCCGCCTAAAGCAGCCAATAGGCGAACGCCTCGCCTGGATGGCGGCAGCCAAAACCTACGGGGTGGAAGGAATACACACACAGTATCCGCGCTACAAGAACGTAGACCTCCGCGGCGACAAGGCAGTGCTCACATTCGACAACAAGTGGGGCGGACTCACACCCAACCTCAACCTGCAGGGGTTCGAGGTGGCCGGAGAAGACCGAGTGTTCCACCCCGCCAACGCATCGGAAAACTGGTATACCATGGAAATCACCGTCTCCTCGCCCGAGGTGAAAGACATCAAGGCCGTGAGATACTGTTTCCGCAACTTCTCGCCGGGCACTCTCAAGGATATGCTCGGCCTCCCGCTCATACCCTTCCGCACCGACAACTGGGACAACAACTGACACAGCCCACACACCAACCCATAACAACCCATACCACACAATGAACCGACGACTTCAAGCAGCAATGACCGCCCTCGCCATAGGCGCGGGCCTATCGGCCGATGCCGCCAACCCGTACCTCCCGCTATGGGAACACATCCCCGACGGAGAGCCCTACCTCTTTGACGACCCCGACCGTCCCGGACGCAAGAGGGTCTATATATACGGCTCCCACGATATGCTCAAGACCATGTATTGCGGCACCGACCAGGTGGTGTGGTCAGCCGACACCGACTCTCTCGACCACTGGCGGTATGACGGTGTGATTCTTGAGGTAAAGACCACCCCCGACGGCTCACTGCTCCACCCCGACGGAAGCGGCGACGTGCTCTTTGCACCCGACGTGGCCGAACGCACTCTCCCCGACGGACGCAAAGAATACTATCTTTATCCCAACAACCAGGCCGGAGGACGCAACGGAATGGTGGCAAAGGCCTCGCGTCCCGACGGACCATTCGAAGTAATCAACTGGAATCCCGACAAAAAGGGAGAGTGTGTGGGAGTACTTGGATTTGACCCGGCTGTATTTGTCGACGATGACGGACGCGTCTACGGCTACTGGGGATTTGACAAGTCATTCGGTGCCGAGCTCGACCCCGTCACGATGGCCACCGTCAAGCCGGGGACAGAAGTAGTGGAAGACCTTATCCCGGGACGCAAAGGCAATGGAGATTTCCGATTCTTCGAAGCCTCGTCCATGCGCAAAATCAAGGACAAGTATGTGCTCGTGTACAGCCGGTGGACCAAGGACGGCGATTTCGGAATGCCGCAGAGCAACTACACCCTCGCCTATGCCTACAGCGACAACCCCCTGGGTCCCTACACCTACGGAGGCACAATCATCGATGCCCGCGGACGCGACACCGATGCCGACGGACGCCCCATAGCCACCGCCACACCCCACGGCAACACACACGGCAGCATCCTTGATATAAACGGCAAATGGTATGTATTCTACCATCGCCAGACCGGCCTAAACGAATACAACCGTCAGGCCATGGTATCGCCAATCACAGTCAGTGTCGAGGAAGGCCCCGGCGGAAAGGTGAACATCAGCGAGGCCGAATACACCTCTGAAGGATTCGAAACCGACGGACTCAATCCCCTGAACACATATCCGGCAGCGATAGCCTCACACTACACAGGCCCCGACGGACCTCGACAGGGACTCTACTCCGGCTCCTACATCATGCCACGCTCTATGCGCGACCACAACGTAGCCGACCCCTACGACCCGGTGATCAACTTCAACCCCGTGGTAAACAATGTCAAAGGTTCCACCCTGGGCTACAAGTATTTCAACTTCGACCACCTCAAAGACATTGACGGCCCCGTCGACCTCGTGCTCGACATCTTCCCCGACGGCGCGGGAGGCACCATCG
>CAJUGS010000032.1 GCA_910586305.1 uncultured Duncaniella sp. | reverse complement strand
ATGTGGTGGCGCATTTTTTTATTATTATCCGGCGCACTTTTTAGTTAGAATATACTCAACTGAGATATGTCAGCGTATGCAAGTCCGGTGTAGCAGGCAAAGATGAATACATCCCTGACCTGATCCAGACGAGGGATTGAAATCTCTTTGGTTGCGATGGCAAGCACTTCGTCTTCCGACAGATAGCCACGGTCAACTCTCTCTTGTTTCATCTTGTGAGCCATATATGGATCAGGAAACGAAATTCCATCCCTTTGGGCTTTTATAAGCACCATTCTGAAAAGCTGGAGGAATTTATATACAGTATTCTGGCGACACTTGTATTTTGTCGCAAGAAAAACCTCGAAATCCGAGAGGAACTTGGGTTTTAATTCTCTCAGTGGAATATCCGTTATGTTATATTTGGATTTCATAAACTCCACCACACGTCGTTTGCATCGCTCGTATTTCTGGTAGGTTTTGTCACTACGATTTATTCCGACCATCTTTTTTGTCTCGGCAAGAAATTCGTCGTAGACAGGCATGAGAGATTCAGCCTTAGCTGTAATGCCCATATAGGCATTCTTAACCATTTCGGCTGTCACATATCCATGAGTCTTCTGCAACTCATAGTAGTGGTCTTGCAGGATATATCTGATTTCTTCGATCCTCTTGTTGAAGTCGAGAATTTTCTGTGTGCGACCTATGGCTTTGGCCGCTTTGGAATCCCATAACTCCGGCTCTATACTCAGAGTGGAATTCAGTCGTTCATACTCGCCGTTGACAGTAATACGTATCACAATGGAGCATTTCCCATCTCGGTTTACTTGATTTCGACGAATAACGAACATCACCTTAAATGTGTTCTTTTTCATCTTTTACGTTGGATTTAGTGTTATCACCCGGCTCGTTTCCGAGTAACTGCAATGATAACGGATTAAACTTCAAGATGGATTGGACATTTCTCGGTATAAACTCAGACTAATCAGCGACATACCTTGTTTTTAACATTAGCGACATATTCGTCTGGCTATGTTCTTGTGATGACTGTTAGGCTATTGTAATCCAACAATCCATCACACATCAGACATTGACTTTAACAACCTGCTGTATAAAGCATAAATTGTCGCATGTTTACTGCATTATGTCTGAGATCTGTCCTTGTATATTGCTAATAAACAGACAGTTCAAAGCCATTTTGGCACTAACTCGGCACTAAAAGCGGTCACAAGTCGGAAAACAGCCTTAAAATGTCGCATATTTACTGAGTTTTGTCCGAGTTGCGTCTTTGTAACTGTGTGGTTGGCAGGCTTTTGTGGCTTATTTTGGCACTATTTTGGCACTAAAAGCATGATATTGATTCTTAGTGCCATTTTAGTGCCAAAACTTTGTCTGAAATGGTCTTTTCTTTGTCTGGATTCGGTCCTGAATCGAAAGGATTAGACACGAAAAAACCGCAGAACTATTTGATAGTCTGCGGTTTGTCGCTTCCGGACTGATTTTCGTCCGATTAGGTTGCGGAAAGAGAGGGATTCGAACCCCCGGTCCCACGAAGGGACAACGGTTTTCGAGACCGCCCCGATCGACCACTCCGGCATCTTTCCTAAGGGGCTTAAAGCATCACATATTTAAAATGTGTGTTACTCTTTTGCGGTGCAAAGGTAAGCATATTTTTTTCTGTATGCAAATTTTTCGCTCCTTTTTTTGCCATTTGCACCCCTTTCTATCATTTGCCATAGGCCAGGCTCCTCAGAGTGTTGAGCAGCCTGGCCTATGGGTTTAGTCGGGTCTCACCACAACTCCCGCGCCTTTAAGGCCGTTAATGCCAATTACGAGTGGGGATTCAAAGGTGACAATTCTTATAAATTCACTCTCATATACAGCGGGTTGATTATCGAGAAAGGTTACATCATATAAATCTCGCACTTCTCCACCATTGTGTGCCCTTGTGGTGTCAATGGTGAAATAAGCAACTCCAAATGATGTGAGATTTTGAAAAAAGTGGGTTCCCTGACTCGGCTCGATTCGATAATTTGGAAGTGCCGACTCCACAATCAACCTTGCCGCTGATATGGCAGGCCACTTTACAGGAACACCAAGAGCTGTATCCGACGAGCCCCATCGTCCGGGACCTATAAGCACATACTTTTCGTCCCGTTCAAGGAATCCTCGGTTGATCTTTTCCATTTCTCGAGCAATCAAAGAATTGTTGAACGACGAGAACTTATCTGGACGGACATATACAATCGTTTTAACGCCTTCAATATTCCCATGGCCAAGAGCTGTTGATGACTTAAGCAGAAGACGATTGTTGGGAGTCGCCATAATCGCCTCGTCCACATTCTCCTTACGGTCTACAATGGGACGTATCTGTAGCCAATATAGATGACCTTTATAGTCTCCCTTCCGGTCAATCATTCCTGCAAATTCAATTTCGACCGGACGCTGCATCTCCTTTTGCCCGGTCTGGAGCATAAAGTCGAGAGCCTCTGCAAGCGGATATACCTTGTGCTTGAGAACATTGTTGAAAGTCACGACTTTTCTTCCCTCTCCATGATCATTATCTCGAATAACATTATCTCGATAATCGAATGTCGACACCATGTATTTCAGTTCTCCTCGGTCAGCCATATCCTGAACTCGAATTTTTGCGACATTATAGCCATCGTCGACTTTAAGATTCAGCAACGACGGGATTGGAGACGAAATTTTTGAGCCACTCAAGGAAACTTCCCGTTCATCTCCCTTCATGTCGAGAGCATACATTCTGGTCTGCGTATCACGAAGGGCGAGTTCGAGTTCTGATGTTTGCAACACACTTTCGGGGTGTCGTGGTGAAAAACGAAGGCCCACTCCTCCATCAACGATGTATTTTCCAAGACCAACCGCAATCTCAGCAACACCGTCCTCTGGTTTCTCATCACGCAATGGGTAATAGTTTAGAGAACGACCAACTCCGGAAAATGACGGGAAATAATAACCATCAACATCCTTGCCAACAACCTCTTGGAGTATTACGGCCATTTTCTCCTGGTCTATTATATTAGATGTCGCTGTCATATAAGCCTTTGAATCAGCGTAGAAAACAGATGCATATACTCCCTTTATAGCATCTACAAGGAATTTCAACATCTTAGCTGAATCTTTGAACTTAGGCACCATGTACGTGGAATAGATTCCAGCGAAAGGCTGATAGTGAGAATCTTCCAGAAGACTTGACGAGCGGACAGCTATGGGAGTATCGACTACCTCAATCAGCGCCTTTAAATCCTCCTTTATGCTCGCAGGAAGTTTGGCTTTTAAAAAAGCCTGCAGAATTACCTCGTCAGATGCATTGCTGAGCGCTATCGGATAGAGTTGGTTATTCTCCATAAACTCATCAAAGACATCTGTACAGAGTACGACAGTACGCGGTATCGTCACCACAATACCGTCAAAATTGTCACACACCGGGTTTTTCTTGATTATCGAGTCGATAAATGCAAGACCACGTCCCTTACCTCCGAGAGAGCCCTGCCCAATGCGGGCAAAATTAGAATAATGGTCAAACCTGTCCTGCCGGAATACAGCAACCACTCCCCTATTCTTCATCTTACGATACTTCACTATTAAATCGAAGAATAGTTGTCTTACTTGAGGAGCGTCGCTGACATTACGAAAACGATGATGTTTTATCACTTCTGCAATAGGGAACATCGCACGTGAATAAAGCCACCTCGATATATCATTAAACGAAGCGTGCCAATACAGAGCATCAGCAGGTATATCAAAAATATGCTTTTGCAGGTCTTTAAGCGAATGAATTCGGCGTATTTCCTCCCCTGTCTCTGGATTGCGTATAACAAAATCACCAAAACCGAAATTGTCTATAATAGCCTTACCGAGATCCACCGGGAACTTTTTGGAATTTTTGTCAATAAAGGTACCTCCAAGCCCTATCACATCTTTGGAATTCTCCACATCGGAGCTTTCAATAATAAGAGGAAGATACGGGTCCCGCCTACGGAGTTCTTTGGCAAGCCTTATTCCTGCCTTGGGATCTTTTTCACCATCACGCTTGAACGACACATCACTAATCACACCCAGAATATGGTCGGAATATCTATCGTAGAGGCTCAATGCCTCCTCATAGTCACGCGCAAGCATCACCTTTGGACGTCCACGCATTCTCAGCATCTGTTCATGCTCATTGAGAGCCTCAGTAGAAAATTCTCTTGATTGCTTAAGAATGAATTTGTATACTATAGGCAAGACAGATGAATAAAATCTTACTGAATCCTCAACAAGCAGAATCATCTGCACCCCAACGTTGTTTATATCGTTGTCGGCATTGAGTTTATCCTCAAGCAGCTTAATTATTGCAAGAAGCAGGTCAACATTGCCAAGCCATGAGAAAACATAGTCTATCCCTGAAAAATCTTCGTTAGATAGACGTTGCGACACCTCCTTAGAAAACGGCGTAAGCACCACTATGGGCTGTTCGGGATGGTATTCTTTAATGCGACGTGCTCCGGTGAAGGTCTCACTGACATCATTTCCCGGCATCATGATGACGAGATCAAACGATTTGGCCTTCATTATCTCAAGAGCTTCGGCCGAATTCAGTGCACGTGTAACTCGTGGAGGAGAAGAAAGATTAAGCGACGTGTATTCAAAATACAACTGCTCTTCAACTCTACCATCCTCCTCCATCATAAACGCATCATAGGCCGACGCTATGAGCAGGACATTGAAGATACGCCTCTGCATCAAATTCTGAAACGAGGTGTCTTTAAAATATAGTTGCGTCAGCGCATCATCATGTAAAATCTCTTCATGCATAATTCAATCAAGCATTTTCTGTTATAAATGAGTCCTTGAACCCGAGGAAGTATAAAACACCATCAAGGCCTATTGTCGATATTGATTGCTCATCATTGGCCTTCACTTTCGGTTTAGCATGGAAGGCGATTCCAAGTCCAGCGGTTGAAAGCATCGGAAGATCATTGGCCCCGTCACCGACTGCGATGGTCTGTGCAATATTTACATTTTCCACCTGAGCCAACAGTCTAAGAAGCTCTGCCTTACGTCGACCGTCGACAATGTCTCCGACATATCGGCCGGTAAGTCGTCCGTCAACTATTTCCAGTTCGTTGGCATACACATAGTCAAAGCCGAATTTTTGCTTAAGATAGTTCCCGAAATAAGTGAAACCGCCCGAGAGGATAGCGGTCTTATAGCCGGCTCGCTTAAGTACCTGCATCATACGGTCAACGCCCTCGGTTATTGGCAGATTCCGAGCTATTTCGTCCATCACAGAAACATCAAGTCCCTTCAGCAGGGCAACTCTTTCACGGAAACTCTCACAAAAATCGATTTCCCCACGCATAGCACGTTCGGTAATTTCTTTAACCTTGTCTCCTACTCCGGCTCGTATCGCGAGTTCATCTATCACCTCAGTCTCGATTAATGTGGAATCCATATCAAAACATATGAGACGACGACAACGTCGATATAGAGTGTCTTCCTGCATGGATATATCAAATTCATCTTCTTGGGCAAGCTGCATGAATCGAGCCTGCATAGCATGAACATCATCAGGTGTGCCTCGCACCGACAATTCCACACAAGACTTCGAAAGCGGTTGCTCCTCATTGAGTGGCATACGCCCTGTGAGTCGTTGAATCGCATCGATATTCATTCCCTGTGCGGAAATCTCGGCTGTAACATTTGCTATCTGTCGCGCTGTCAGTCGACGGCCAAGCAGGGTGATTATCCAACGATTCTTTCCCTGTCGACCAACCCAATCCTCATACTCGCTTATGCTGACCGGAGTAAAACGTATGTTGACATTCAGCTCCGAGGCCTTGAAGAGCAATTCTTTCATGATATTACCCGATACTGTAGCCTCAGTACGGATTAGAATCCCGAGAGAAAGAGTATGATGTATATCCGCCTGACCAATGTCAAGAATTGCAGCATTATATTTTGCCAATATTTCCGAGAGCGCCGATGTTACGCCGGGATGATCCTGGCCTGAAATGTTAATCAGTATAAGTTCAAGCTGTGAATTTTCCATACTATAGTTGGTTTATCATATGCAAAGTTAACGATAAAAATCATCTTTCGACAGTTTTTCTCATACATTGTGGATAAAATCAGTAAAATAATTTGTAATTTTGCATCTCAGATAAGTATCGGTATGCGACCCCGGTACACCCGAACCACGAAAAGAAGACATGAACCTTTCACGAAGAGTCTCAATATCGGCCCTGCTCTGGGCATTGGCGGCCATCGCCTCTCATGCAGATGTCAAAGACCTGCCTGTACGTAAGGTCAATGGCAAACTTTACCATTATTATGAGGTGCCGGCCAAAGAAACAGTGTATTCCCTCTGTTACAAACTTGGCATCACCAAGGACCAGCTTGTAAAAGACAACCCGGCGGTAGCTGATGGCCTTAAATCCGGAATGACATTGTTTTTCCCTCATGAATCTGAAAATTCCGAAAATACAAAGAATCTCGCCAATCCCGGTCGGATAATCAACCACAAAGTAGAAAAAGGTGAAACTATTTACGGAATAGCGAGAAAATACGGCACGAGCACAGACCGAATACTCAATGACAACCCTATCTTACAGGCTGGGCTGAAGGCAGGACAAACTATAACAATCAAAACAGATGCAAGCGCTACTGCTCCTGCGTCTGTTCGTGAAAGCGAGGTCGAAAGCAATAAGCAATCAACCGACTCGCAGAATAGCGGGACAATGAATGCATATATTGTAAAGAAGAAAGAGACCTTCTATTCCATTGCTCATGCACATGGAATAACCGTGGCTCAACTTGAAGCCGCCAATCCCGGAGTGATATCCCTGAAGGCCGGACAAGTGCTAAATATTCCGGGAAACATTGGACAAACCGCCGCATCAAACGACATGATTGCGGAGGAAAAGCAACAACCGACGTCCGACTTCAATACCACGACTTCAAAAGAGCAAGACAAACAATCTACTATCTCGGATAATACCCTTGTTGAGACTCCAGATTCCGTGACGGCTCAGAAGAGCGACAAACATATATCCATTGCCGTGATGCTCCCGTTTATGCTCAAAGAGGAAAATCCGTCGAAAGTCGCATTGAGATGTACGGAATTCTACAAAGGTCTTCTGATTGCGGCAGATTCACTGCGCAACACATCAGCATCTATCCATATAAAAGCGTTCGATACCGAAGGATCCACTCTCACTGTGAGAGAGACTTTATCCTCTCCCGATTTCGGAGAGTTTGACTACATTATAGCTCCCGACAATTCCGAGCAGCTTTCAGTCCTTGGCGAATGGAGCCGCAAACACAACGCCAAGGTGCTCAATGGCTTTATTGTGCGGAATGACTCATACGTCACAAACCCTGGAATGATGCAAGGCAATCTTCCAAGCTCGATTATGATTGAGAAGGCGGTCGAAGGAATGTCTGAAAGACTACGCTATTCCACTCCGGTATTTCTGTCTATTAACAACTCCCCTTCCGACAAAGCTGATTTTGTAGCATTACTCAAGAAGTCGCTTGATGCCAAGGGTATATCCTACATGGATGTTGCCGTTGATGGCAAGTTAATGCCTGCAAATCTCAAGGCGCTTCCTGTGGACGGAAGCTACACATTCATTCCTCTATCAGGGAAACAGGCCGACTTGAACAAACTAATGCCCGGCATTATCGAGTGGCGCGACGAGGCCGTAAAACCGACTGTGAAGATGTTCGGATATCCCGAATGGATTACTTATCGTGGCGAAACTCTTGAGAATATGCACAAACTCAACACCACGGTCTATTCGCGCTTCTATGCTGATGAAGATGGTGCTCGTGCTCGTGACATTGATGCAAAATTTCACCGATGGTATGGCAAAGGAATGGATCCGGCTGTGCCTCGTCAGGGCCTCCTCGGATTTGACACCGGTATGTACCTCATAAGGCACATTGCAAATAACGAAGAGAAATATGATGGTGTGCAAAACGGCTATAGATTTGTAACAACTCCCAACGGAGGTAGCTACAACGACGTGCTGTATTTTATCAATTTCCGTCCAGGCGGAATCACAGAAAAATACAATCTCTGATGCGTCGAATTCTTCTTATTCTCGCTCTCCTTATTCCGTCGGCACTCCTCGCCCAGAGAGAATATTCGCCAAAATTCTATCTGGGTGCAAAGGGAGGTGCAACTTTGTCACGTATGACATTCTCGCCTGGCGTGCATCAAAAAATGGTGCAAGGTGTTACCATGGGAGTATCAGCGAAATATGTTGAAGAAAATATTTTTGGTCTTCTTGCTGAGGTAAATATAACGCAGCGTGGATGGAAGGAAGATTTCGAGAGAGATCTCGCTCCAGAGTTTGACTACTCTCGAAAGCTCACCTATATCCAGATCCCATTCATGACCCATATCTATTTCGGCTCCGATAAATTCAAGGGATTTATAAATCTTGGACCGGAATTTGGCTATATGATCGGCGATAAAATCTCGGCCAACTTTGAATATAATAATATAAAGGACATACCCGGTTTCCCTACCACTATGCGCACCAACGAGCAGATGTCAATGGAGATTGAACGCAAGTTTGACTATGGCATAGCGGCGGGAGCTGGTATGGAGTTCATTGTAAAGCGGAAACATTCGTTACAACTCGAAGGACGCTTTTATTATGGACTTGGGAATATCTTCAATGATTCCAAAAGAGACTTTTTCAGTGCCTCTCGAGGAATGTCAATTGAGATTACCCTCGGCTACATGATTCGTGTGAAGTAGACTGTTTCTCAACGCAGTCTGTTTTTGGCAGAAAAGCCTTAAGCAACAGATAACCACACAGGCCTGAGATGAATGAGCCTATGACGATTCCGAGCTTGGCATCCGAAAGGAGTTGCGCACTTTTAGGGCTGCCGTCTCCAAAAGTCAATCCTGCAATAAACAACGACACGGTGAAACCTATACCTCCAAGCATCGATATTGCAGCCATCATCTTCCAGTCTGCCTTCTCTGGCATAGGTGCTAAACCAAGCTTCACAGTCAACCAGGAGAAAATAAATATGCCGAGAAATTTACCGGCTATGAGTCCCACTATTATTGCTATACTAATGCCGCCAATCACTGTAGCCGGATTGACATCAAGAAGATAGATACCGGCATTGGCAAATGCAAACAAAGGAATAATGAGATATGAGGAAAGAGGGTGAATCTGGTCTTCCATATCTTGAAGTGGCGAAATCACACGGTCAGATGCACTCTCTATTCTTTTAAGCCAGTCCATCTGCTCATGGCTAAGAATTGAGCGTCTCGACAAATCTTCCTCCTCATCATCGCTGAACTTCCGTATATTATCCTTTATCTCGCGGATATATTTTTTGGGTGCATAAACAGGGACAGCAGGCACACACAGTGCGACAAGAACACCGGCAATCGTAGGATGGATACCAGAATTAAGCACTAAAAACCACACCACGCCTCCAATGATAAAGTAAAACATTTTTGACTGAATTTTCAAAAGCGCTCCACCGGTAAAAAGGATTCCAAGTCCTATCGCCGCATACCCGAGAAAGGCAACATCTATATGGCTGGAATAGAATAATGCAATTACAATTATGCCTCCAATATCGTCAACAACAGCCAAAGTTGTCAAGAAAATTTTCAACGACAAAGGCACTCGGCTACCGAGCATGGCAATAACCCCGAGAGAGAACGCGATATCTGTCGCCATCGGAATGGCAGCACCATCAATGTAGTCTGTTCCGGTAGCAAAAACAAAATACAGGCCGACCGGCACAAGCATTCCCCCTATAGCACCCATAATCGGGAGAAGAGCTTGACGGAAAGATGACAACTCTCCTACCAAAATCTCACGTTTTATCTCAAGACCGATATTAAAGAAGAATATCGCCATTAAAGCATCATTGATAAACTGCAACACGGTCATTGGATGACCTGCGTGTGAGAAAATATTGAAATCTCCTATCTGGAGTCTCATCTCCTGATTCCAAAAATCATTATATAGGCTTCCGAGTCCAGGAATATTGGCCACAATCAAAGCGAGCAAAGTGGCAAGAATAAGGACATTTCCACCTGTCGCATGATGAGCCAGAGATTTTCGGGCTGCATAAAATGCCTCACGATTAAGAGCGTTGTTTGATGCCATAGTTGAAATTTATGATTATCAATACAACGCTCAGTATATTTCAATGGTTTTCTACTTCATGCTTTTATTCCTTATATTCCGCCTTGAAAGATGCCATTTCAATAGTTTCCCACTTCGATCAAGCACGAGCAACACAAGTAGAATCGACACAAATGGGACAGTTATAATCTTAAGTACATAACTGGTCTCCGGATTAAGCGACCTGATTAATTCACGAGCCGGAGCCTCGGTCATAAAAGTGTAGCTTATTGAGCTAAGGGCACGTTTCCACCTCACCACCCCCTTATCAAGATACACCAACGCGCCATTACCTCGCGCAAGTTCCTTCAAAAGTTTTGGATCAGCACCATAGACTGGATAATCAGCCATCGAAACATCTTTCCACCACGCCAATCCGATTGAGTCTGCGCTTATAAGAGCAACAAGAGAGCCCCCTCGCTCAATGATATAGGCGTTTAGTTCGTTTATAATATATGTGCATGAAAGATCGACTTTACCAATATCAGGCACAGTTACAATAAACTGCTCGGTCTCACTGTCAATTATATCGGACGAAATATCATCTCCCTCCTCATCAAGTATGACAAAGCCATCATCAACGCTCTCGCCACCGCTTACAATTTCTCTATCGACAAAAGCCCAAGTTGAATCCGGCAGATTATTAATTCTGAGACGTTCCCTGTGACCATTCTTCTCATAAATGTAATCAAAGACGGTTTCCTCAATCGATTCGGTCGAAGCCACAAGATCCGTTCCAGGCGAAAACCTTCTGAAATCAAGCAATGGCTGAATATTGTATCCAATAAGCTCTATTACAAGAATATATCCGGTAATGAGCCCACCCACAATCCACTGAACATATGGAACGAAGAGGCCATCAACACGCCTGTTGAACACAATAAGATAAAGCAGACCGGCCGTAATAAACAGATTCTTAATAAATGTAGATGTGTTCGACAATACCATGAAGTCACCAAAGCAGCCACAATCATCTACCGGAGATGCAACAGCAATATAAAGCGTTAGAGGCAACATAAAAGCCATCATGAGCGAAAGAACCCATACAGCCACTCGCTTATAGCATCCAAGAAGGAGAAGAAAGCCAAAGACAAACTCTGTGCCTGCCAACATAAAAGCCGCGCAGGTGATAAGAGGGGATGGTATCCCCCACCCCCAAACTTCAAAATACTCTCCTATCTTGATACAACTCCCCCACGGATCGACACCCTTTACAAATCCAGACACAATAAATGTCAGACCAATAAGGACACGAATCACCCATACAATAGCCGGATGATAAAGTCTTAGTAATCGGGGAGATATATTCTCTGTCATTTTTCTGTAAGCTTTACTATCCCGAAAACGGCATAATTAATGATATCCAAATAGTTGGAGTCAATTCCTTCGGATACTATTGTCCGTCCGCAGTTTTCCTCTATCTCCTTCACACGCTGGAGCTTTGTAAGTATAAAATCCGTATAGGAGTTTACCCTCATCCCACGCCAGGCATCTCCATAATCATGAGTTTTTGCGGCCATGAGTTTACGAGCTAACGCAGCCTTCGCGTCATACAAGCCGATAGCCTCATCGGCTGTCATGTCGGCCTCGTCTGCATAGCCTCGTTCAAGTTGGATTAGTCCCACAAGACCATAGTTTACAACAGCCATAAATTCTCCAAGAATTCCTTCTTCAACCATGGCTTCTCCTTCCTCAAGTGTACGGATGCGTTTAGCCTTAATATACAATTGGTCTGTGACAGAACGCGGTCGCATTATTCTCCATGAAGGACCGTAATCCTTAAGTTTTTTTGAAAAAATATCACGACATAAATCTAAAGCACAGTCAAACTGTTCGAGAGTTGTCATCTTAATATTTAATTAAACATTCTTATTCAAGATAGCCCCGGGATTTGTATTTCCCAGGGCTATATGTTAATAGTTTTAGAGAATTGCCTCTTAAGAATTAGAGGAGAAGCTTCTCAACACGCTGGAGGTTTTCTCCATCATTAAGATTATAGTAGATAATCTTGAGGTTGTTGAGAGCGTTTGTCATGGTGTCGTCAAGCTTATAGGCTTTCTCAAGATAGGGAGCAGCCTCCTTAAGCAGAGGATTCATGTTCTCCACGCGATATTTATTGTATTCAGCCTGGCTCATTTCGCCTGTTTTCTCATCAAGACGCTCATACTCCTGAAGAAGAGATGTGCCGAAGCTGAAGTTAATAAGAGCATTCTCGGGATCAAGCTCGACAGCTTTCTTGAAGTTTGCTTTTGCAGTCTCCTTCTCGCCCTTGTCATCACAGAGGACACCAAGCAGATAGTAGTATGTTCCGTTGGTGGGATCAGCAGCGATAGCATTCTGAAGAGTCTTCATCGCAGTATCATAGTCCTTCTGGGTGATATAGTGCGAGATGATGCGCTGAAGGAACTCGGGCTTTTGTGTTCCGAATTTGTCAAAAGCAATCTTGGAGTATTCAAGCTTCTTGCCTTCATCCTGCATCTCGAAAGCTACAGAGTAGGCATAGTCATAGGCTGCCATATCATCATAGCCGATAGCCATCATCTTCTCAAAACATTTTGCTGCTTCGGGAAGCATCTTTGCCTGCCATGCAGCGAGGCCAGCATAATAGGAAATCTGGGCTGCAGTGGAGTCAGCAATAGCCTTCGGAGCGGCCTTGCCGAGACGGGGATTCTCGGGAATGGTCACATAAGCCTCAAAAGCAGTGTAAGCCTCGGGATACTTCTGAGCGTCCCAAAAAGCAGATCCTGAATTGAGGAAATCGTTGTGGTGACCGGCTATGGCACCTGCTATTTCTTTAGAAAACTTGGTCTTCTCCTTTCCCTTGGCATCAATTACTGTATCTACAGCAAGAGCCATCATACCATATTTGTAGCCATTGACAAGGGCCTCACCCATCTGGATAAGGTCCGGGTTCTTGCCGATAAGCTTCTGGCTGTACATATCGTCATAGAGCTTGAAGCCGGCTTTTCCGGGAATCCAGAAAGTCTGGGCATTACCCTTTGTTTCGTCGTTGGTAAACGCCGGAGTGATCTGATCAACCGCCTTCATATAGGAGGTATAGTCATTGACTCCCTTGAATGTCTTGTCAGCCTCCTTCACAAGAGAGGTCTGAGCTGACATTGACGCTGCGGCCAAAAGACCGAGTGTCAGGATGCTGATTTTTTTCATAATAGCTGGTTATTAGGTTATTGGTGATTATTATTCATCGGCTTCCTCTATTTCTTCCTCATCGAGATCCTCTTCTTCCGGACCGAAATCAAGAGTTTCCTCGAAAAGCTCTTCCGGCATCATGTCGGTGACTTCGTCGGTCTGTTGCTCTACTGCTTCAACCTCCTCTTCCGGATCGGAATCCACACAGCAGACAGATGCAATTGTATCGCCACGTTTGTCAAGGTTAATGATACGTACACCCTGGGTGTAACGTCCTTGAACCTTGATATCACTTACATGGATGCGGATAGTGATACCGCTCTTGTTTATAATAACAAGATCATTGTCGTCATTTACACTCTTGATTGCCACGAGAGAGCCTGTTCGCTCGGTGATATTCATAGTTCGAACACCCTTACCGCCTCGGTTTGTGATTCGATAGACGGGCTGACGTTCGGTGACTCCGGCTTCAGTCTCAACATCTACATCAAGAGGTGTACGTTTGCCATAACCACGTTCACTGAGCACCATGACATCATTGGCTGTCTCAGATGGCATACAAATGAGACCAACCACTTCGTCATCTTCTCCATCAAGAGTCATACCACGCACTCCTGTAGACATTCGTCCCATTTCACGAACTTTGTTCTCGGGGAAGCGAATAGCACGACCGTTACGGTTGGCCAACAGGATTTCGCTGTTACCGTCGGTCATCTCCACAGCGAGGAGTTCATCGCCCTCACGTATGATGATGGCATTCACGCCCTTCGAACGTGGACGGGAATATGCTTTAAGCGAAGTCTTCTTGATAACACCACGCTTGGTAGCAAAGACAAGATTGTGGGTCGTCACAAACTCCTCGTCACCAAGATTCTTGGTACAGATGAAAGCCTTGACCATATCATCGCTATCGATATTGAGAAGGTTCTGTATAGCTCGTCCCTTTGAGTTCTTAGCGCCTTCAGGAATCTCATACACCTTGAGCCAATAGCAACGACCCTTCTGAGTGAAGAAGAGCATATAGTTGTGCATCGAAGCCGGATATATGTGTTCGATGAAGTCCTCGTCACGGGTATCTGAGCCCTTAGCACCTACACCGCCACGATTCTGCGCACGGAATTCACTAAGTGAAGTACGTTTGATATAGCCACGATGTGAAATGGTAATAATCATATCGTCATCGGCATAGAAGTCCTCGGCGTTAAAGTCGCCGGCGGTGTAATCTATATCGGTGCGACGCACGTCCCCCCACTTGTCTCTTACTTCGAGAAGCTCTGTTTTGATAACCTCGCGACACACGGAATCATCAGACAGGATAAGATCAAGTCTTGCTATTTCCTTTTCTATAGCCTCATAGTCAGCTTTTAGTTTATCCTGCTCAAGTCCGGTGAGCTGACGGAGTCGCATCTCTACGATTGCAGCAGTCTGTGGATCAGTGAGACCGAAACGAACTTTTAGATTCTCTCTTGCTTCAGTTGTATCCGACGCTGCACGAATTATCTTTATAACTTCATCTATATTCTGAGAAGCTATTATGAGACCTTCAAGAATATGGGCTCTCTCCCTTGCTTTTCTCAGCTCAAACTTTGTGCGACGAATCACCACTTCGTGACGATGGCTTACGAACTCACTGATAAGGTCTTTAAGATTGAGCGTCTTAGGGCGACCTCCGACAAGAGCGACATTGTTAACACTAAACGACGACTGCATCTGAGTCATCTTATAGAGTTTATTGAGCACTACATTGGCATTAGCATCGCTCTTGAGCTTAATAACGATACGCATACCTTTATAGTTACTCTCGTCATTTATGTCAGCGATGCCGTCGAGTTTCTTTTCGTTAACAAGGTCAGCTATATATGATATCAGCTCGGCTTTGTTTACGTTGTAGGGAATCTCTGTTACAATTATATTCTCATGATTGTCCTCGACTTCTATTTCGGCTCTTGAGCGGATGATGATTCGACCACGTCCGGTCTCATAGGCATCCTTGACACCACTATAACCATATATGGTACCTCCTGTGGGGAAATCAGGAGCCGGAATATGCTTCATCAGGCCAGCCACATCGATATCGGGGTCCTCCAGATAAGCCACACAGGCATTGATGGACTCAGTGAGATTATGCGTGGGCATATTCGTAGCCATACCGACCGCAATACCGGACGCTCCATTGACAAGGAGGTTCGGGAAACGGGAAGGAAGCACCACGGGCTCTACGCGCGAATTATCATAGTTGGGCTGGAAGTCCACTGTATCGCTATCAATATCAGCGAGCATTTCCTCGCCAAGACGTGCGAGGCGGACCTCAGTGTATCGCATCGCAGCAGCACCGTCTCCGTCGACAGAGCCGAAGTTGCCATGTCCATCGACCAGACAGTAACGCATGGCCCAAGGCTGGGCCAGACGTACTACAGTTCCATAAATCGATGAGTCGCCATGAGGATGGTATTTACCCATAACCTCACCCACACAGTTTGCAGATTTCTTATGTGGATGATCTGATGTATTGCCCATCTCGTTCATACCGAAAAGGACGCGACGATGAACCGGTTTGAGACCGTCACGCACGTCAGGAAGCGCACGCGACACAATTACCGACATCGAATAGTCGATGTAGGCACTCTTCATCTCGTTTTCGATGTCGATTTTTATTATTCGGTCTTCTTCAATCATAAATGAGAATTGAAATGTGAAGGTAGTGTTTATTTCTTACAAAATTCCCACAAAGGTACAAAAAAGATTCGAATAGCGGGATTTATAAAGGTGTAAATTTGCTTAAACAATTATCAGTTCCCGCATAATCGAGTCGGATTTCAACCAAAGACGCTCGGGAATAGCAACATGGCCGTCCAATGTTTCTTCAAGAAATCCAGCTGACAGCAATCTGAGTGCTACAGATTTTGACTCAGGATACGCTGAAAGCACATCAAACGGAATGCCGGAAGATGTCCTGAGAGAAGTTATCACGAGGTCATTGAACCTTGAGAATTCCGTTTCCGGGTCTTCCTCATATACACCACAACCATTAGTGGCAATATAATCCTTAAGGGATGAGCGATTGTATCCTCTTAAGCCATTCATATATGAGTGTGCACCTGGGCCAAGTCCGGCATATTCCGATCCATCCCAATAGGACGAATTATGCACAGCACGATAATGAGGAAGGGCAAAATTTGAAATCTCATAATGCTCGTAGCCAGCCTTCCTTGCCGCATAGCAAAGATATGAATACATATCCTCTGCAAGTTCGGCTGAGGCCTCCTGGACTTTTCCCTTCGACAGCATGACACCAAGTCGTGTCTGCGGTTCATATGAAAGCAGGTATGCAGAAAGGTGCTTAGGCCTAAGGGCGAGGACTTTGTCAAGCGACTTTTTCCACGATGCAAGGTCCTGTCCGGGAAGACCATAAATCAAATCGAGGGAAATATTGTCTACGCCACCGGTCCTAAGAGTATGGAAAGCATTTTCAGCATCTGACGCTGAGTGGCGACGCCCTATGAAGGAAAGCTCGCCATCATTCATAGACTGCACACCCATGCTAACTCGCGCGACAGGTGATAGCGAAGATACGAATCGAGCAAAGCCGTCGGTCACATCCTCAGGATTAGCTTCAATGGTTACTTCTTTAACACTATCATCTATTTGAAAATAAGATATTAGTTTGCACAACAACTCCCTTGAAAGCGAGGACGGCGTCCCTCCACCCAGATACAATGTTTCGATTTTTTCAAGACCGCCAAGTCTCTCGTGCAATTCACCATAAACCGAATCAACAAACATCTCCTTAAGCCCTTCAGCAGCCGGAGTGGAATAGAAATCGCAGTAGGCACACTTGGAATGGCAAAATGGTATATGTACGTAATACTTCATTTTGTGCGTCTACAAATAGCAGTGAGTGAACAGAACTTACAATTATGATCATCCGGAGCCTGTGTAAAAGGAGTGTGTTCGTCAAACATTTCCTTTACAACACCTTTGAACCGAGCAAGGAACTCATCATTTATCTCCCTATAATCAACCACAGGGATAGCCCCCTTCTTCTTTCCATCAGACCCATCAGACTTTCGAGCCACTGGGCGTAAGCCAAATGTGGAAAGTGTCTTCATCTGATATATCACAGGCGTGATAGGACCGGCATACCCGGTATGCTCCGCATAGGCGTTGCAGTAAAACAACAACTGAACAATCGCCTTGCGTCGATGCAATTCACTGTTGTTGAACAGTTGGTCAAAATCCGAAAAATCAATATCATCAGATCCTGTCTTATAGTCAACTATACGTAATTTTGCCAAAGCGTCATTGCCATAATGTCCTTCAGGATAAACACGGTCTATCCTATCGATAACCTGACGGATATTTACTGAAAGATCGGGCGTAATTTCCATGGACTTCAACACCTCGCATTCCGCTGAAATAAAGTCAAATGGCGCAATCTTTTTTTCCTCAGTAAACAACAGGGAAATAAAGTGCTTCATAATTACCCCAAGCACCTTTGCTTCACCTGTAAGAGGTCTGTCACAACATTTCCCAAGCCGGTTGTAATGTTCATTGACAGCATATGTAATCACCATATCAAGATATGCGGTTGAATGCAGCACACCGTCAAGCATTTCAGATGTAACTTTGACCTCATCTGCTCCTTTAAGAAAGTCATTATACACCTTCTCCACAGAAGCATGAAGAATAGTGCCATATGTTCCCGAATCCATATAGTCTATCACCTCCTCGTCCAGGTCAAGCCGACATATCTTTTTAAGATAGAACGACAGCGGACAGTTGATATAGTCGTTTATGGACGAGGCCGACAGAGTGCGAGAGCCACCCTGAGGAGTAAACTCCCGAAGTCGCCTCATTATTTCATCATTTTTTCTTACGGATATCCTCTCCTCGGGAGCTACAGAAAGAGGATAGGATATCAATTCATGTTTCACCGAACTTTCCGGGAAAATATAAAGCAGCTGTGCAATGTAACGGGACATCTCGCTGTTGCGACCCGAGACATTTCGAGCATCATAGTAGAGATGCACATTTGAAGCACGGGACAGAAGGCGATAGAAGGAGTATGAGAAAATTGACTCTTGAAAATCACTGGTGGGAAGTCCATAACTCCTTCGGAGATTGTCTGGTATGAATGACTTTGAATAGAACTTACGAGGGAAAACCCGTTCGTTCATAGAAAGAATAATTAAGTTCTCAAAATCAAGGGCACGGGTCTCAAGCACTCCCATCATTTGAAGACCTTTAAGTGGCTCACCAGTAAAATTGACGCTTGATGACGCAATGGCCTTCTGGAGAAGCTGAATGAATGTTATCTCCTTCATCCTTACTCCTCGCCTATCAATCGCACTTTTTAATTCATCAAGAGCGTCGAGATATGAACGAACGAAATAAGCCTCAATATTGTCACCACTTTCAAGGTTTACGTCCAAAGATACGCCATCAGCATCAACATCAACTGCCTTATTGTCTTCTACTTTCTCAAGCAACGAAGACAAGAGGCGGTGAAAATAGCCATAGACTTCTTCAACAGAGTCTGAATCGTTGACCGCTGTGAAAAAAGGAGCAAGTAGTGGATACTTATCACAGATTTCGCATTCTGGGACCAGAAAAAGACGACGGTCTCGTATACTCTTTAATACCATATCGCATCCGTCACTGTCAACATCCCTTAACAAAGGATGGGAAACGAGTGTATTGACATCTTCATAGAAGAAATACCACTCATCACGTGATCTCTGTGCCCTTAATTGCAACGAGACAACAGACGACACAAATGAAGCGAAGGAGGTTGCCCTAAGTGGGAATCCCATCGTGACATTCAAAGCAGTAATCTTGTCTGGCACATAGTGAGCCATCGGCACAAACAGGGTCTCGTCAGGAAGCACTATCGCCGTATTAATAGCATTCCCGGGATTGGAGATTACACCTGCCTCAACCCATTCTGCCAAAAGCCGTCCGGCTTCTTTCGCCTGTCCTACTCCAGACGGGACACCGGAAACTATTATCTGCGGGAATCTACAATCGGAATCATCACTAAGCTCATACCTTGACGGGAAGCAACGTTGGTTACGGCTCATAAATCTCGAAGCTTTATTACCCTCGGAGAATATTGCCGGGGAAGCTATGTCCCAGTAAAAATCAGCAATTCCACGTTCTCGAAGTATGTCAAATAGTCTGATTTCCGCAAGAGATAGCACATTGAAACCAATGAAAACATACCTCCGGTAAGGAAGAACAGAACCGTCATGCGATGCAACAATATTGACGGCATCTCGGGCAATCATTCCGCGAGAGCCAAGCCCTCCACGACGTAAAACAGCATGATAGTTATCATATAGCGGACCGAGCACCTCCCATAGTTTCAGGAATTTCTGCTCAAGCTCACTATCCTCCTCTTTTTTCAGATGAGACCAAAATTCATGTGGAGAATGCTGCACAAACTGTCCGCCCCAGTATCTTGAGAGAATTTCCTCCTGCTCAGGAGTAAGATAATAGGCATTTACTTCACGATACCGTTTTAGATTTAGAAAAAGCTTCGACGCATCAGCAAGATTTAAATCTACATCGTCGAAATCAGCAAGAATCATCTCGCCCCAAAAAAGGAACCTGTCAAAATCAGAGATATCATCACTAAGCTTACTATACTCCTCATACAATAGGAAAAGACGATCAAGTCGAGACGCTTCGGCTAAGGAAGAAAACGACGACATCAATTCTCCGATAGTGGTGATATGGGGCAATATCAACGGATGTCCGGAAGCTTGCTCCATGAGATAGTTGCGAAAAAAAACTCCGCTTCTCTTGTTTGGGAAAACAAAGCAATAGTCCATCATCTCCTTCCATTCAGAAGCGAGATATGCCTCAGCAACCTGTTTTAGAAACGGTTTCATTCCACACCTTCCTTTATAAGTATTATCATCTTCACAGCAAAATCAAAGCATACTATCTTCGCACTTGCATTGCCAGCGATATCAACCGCAGCACGGTCCATCGCCCTTATAATACGCTCAGCATTTTTTTCAGTCACAAACCTTGCGAAATTACGACTGAATTTTTCCTCTTCAGAATTTAAATAGTTAAGGTCAGCGATCCGGAAGTTATATATGAAGTTTTCTCGTATCAGACGAGTACAATATTCGAAGAATCTCACTGCACTTTCGCGCCCGAGTTCTGCCACAGCTCCGCCCCACTCTTTCATACCTTTCACGTCTCTCATATAGGCCAGGCGCATAAGACGCACAAAAAGGTCAAAGTACATTCTCGAAACACTTGCCGCGTCTAAACTCTTCAATGCAGCATTGACACTGCCCTCTGCGACATGGGCAACCGCCATAGCCTCCGCCGAGTCCATCGCGAGATGAGCGGCAAGCCATTCTGCGATATCTGCATCGGCAAGTCGGCCAACTTCGAGCGGCCGACAACGCGATCGAATAGTGGGCAGGATTGATGCCGCATCATTGCTCACAAGGACAAAGAGAGACCCGTCTGACGGCTCCTCAATAAGCTTGAGCAATTTATTTGCAGCTTCCTCACCGAGAAGTTCCGGAAGCCAAAGCAGAACAATCTTCCAATCGGAAGACAATGCGGTGATAGACATCCGCTCTTCAAGCCTTTTGCTTTCTTCAGCATATATCATGGGACGAACGGTCTTCTTATCGAAGTATCCGGCCCACTTTTCAAAATCCATGAACGGATTGCGGCCAACATAGTCTTTGAAATCCTCCATGAAGTCCTCGGATATCGGCCTTTTATTACCCTCGTTCTTTACCACCGGGAATACATAGGCGATATCCGGGTGATTAAATGAATTATGCTGTCGACATGACGCACACACTCCGCAAGGCTCCCCGTCTACACCTGGAGAAACACAGTGTACGTATTGAGCAAAGGCCCTTGCCAGCATGAACTTGCCAGTGCCTGCAGGGCCATGGAGCAGAAGAGCATGAGGAATTCTCCGGTCACTCACCATCTGCCTCAACAGCCTCTTCTCCTTTTCATGTGATGGAATTTCAGTAAATTTCATAAGTACAAATTTAGCGATTTTTATTGAAAGAGCCTTTTATGTTGTAGAAATTTACTACTTTTGTGAACCGAATTATCTATAAACGCCTATTATATATGCTTGATATGCTCAGATTCTCACGCAAGCCCTACAAAGTCGGCCTCGTATTGAGTGGAGGCGGCGCCAGGGGGTTTGCCCATGCCGGTGCCTTAAAGGCACTTGAAGAGATGGGAATCAAGCCTGACATCATGGCGGGAGTTAGTGCCGGCTCAGTGGTCACCGCAATGTATTGCTCCGGGATGAAGCCCGATGAAATACTCAAAGCCTTTTCCGATGCAAAATTCAGTGACTTTGCAAAAATCGGAGTGCCACGTGAGGGCTTTTTCTCCATGGATGGATTTAAAAGATTTCTTCGCAAAACAATACCATATAAGGATCTCAGCGAGCTTCCTTTGCCAGCTATTGTATGTGCCACTGATCTTGACAATTACTCAAAAGCAGCCTTCTCCAAGGGTGATATAGCAGAATGCGTGTCAGCATCATGCAGCATCCCCATCATATTCAAGCCGGTAGTCATAAACGGCAACACATATGTCGACGGAGGAGTAACCGCTAATCTGCCGGCATGGGTGTTGCGCGACAATTGCAAATATCTCATAGGAATCAACTGCTCGCCACTGCCACGGAGAGGCAAGCCGAAGTCAATTCTCGACATTGCCCAGCGCACATACGACTTGCTCGTAAAAACCAACTCTATCGAACAAATGGAGATGTGCGACCTCGCAGTGTCTATCAATGATATAGCCAAATATAAAGTATTTAACCTTAAAGAAATCAACCGAGTCTTTCGTTCAGGCTACGACAGCACGATGTCGGCCCTGCTTAATGCAGGTTTTGTCAGGCCGTCAGACATAGCTGCCAAGAAGTAACAAACACAGAGTATGAACCGAAAACCAATCATCTACCAGCTTTTTCCCCGTCTCCTCACAAACAATAACCCATCATGTATCCCTAACGGCACAATCTCTCAAAATGGATGCGGCAAGATGAACCGCATTACAGACACAGTGCTTAATTCAATCAAGGAGCTTGGAGTGACTCATGTATGGTATACCGGAATCATAGAACACGCAACCAAGACCGACTATAGCGCCGAAGGTATCCTTCCGCCTGACAATCCCCATGTTGTCAAGGGCCAGGCCGGTTCACCATATGCTATAAAGGACTATTACGATGTAGACCCAGATCTGGCCGAGAGCGTTCCGGACCGAATGAAAGAATTCGAGCAACTTGTGGCTCGTACTCACGATGCAGGGCTTGAGGTAATAATAGATTTCGTGCCAAACCACACAGCACGACACTATCACAGCGACTGTGCTCCTTCAGGAGTCGAGGATTTCGGAGCCCACGATGACACGGATAAATTTTTCGACCCAAACAACAATTACTACTATATTACGCGCCAGCTATTCGCTCCATCTTTCGACCTTGGGTCAGGGAAAAAGGCTTATGTCGAATTTCCTGCCAAGGCTACGGGGAACGACTGTTTTTCAGCGTTCCCGGGCATAAACGACTGGTATGAAACTGTCAAACTCAATTACGGTCGTGATCCCGGCGACGGCAGCAGCCACTTCGATCCCATTCCCGACACATGGTTCAAAATGCTTAATATTTTGCGTTTTTGGGCCTCAAAAGGAGTTGACGCATTCCGTTGCGACATGGTATTCATGGTGCCTCTGGAATTCTGGCAATGGGCAATCCCAAATGTCAAAGACAGATACCCGCGTGTTAAGTTCATTGCCGAGATATATGATGTAGGGCTTTATCGTGATTTCATATTCACCGGAGGTTTTGACTACCTGTATGACAAGGTTAATCTCTACGACACATTGCGTGGCATTCAATGCTCCAACTACTCTGCCGCGACTATCACCAATTGCTGGCAGACAGTGGAAGGTATCCAGCAGAATATGCTTAACTTCCTTGAAAATCATGACGAACAACGCTTCGGGTCGAAATTCTATGCCGGCGACCCTGCTAAGGTCATACCATCACTCGTTGTCAGTTCGATGATTTCTACCGGTCCAATGATGATATACGCCGGGCAGGAACTTGGCGAACAGGCAACCGACTCAGAGGGATTCAGCGGTTATGACGGACGCACTACCATATTCGACTATTGGAGTGTCCCCACTCTGCGTCGATGGTACAACGACGGTTGTCCCGACGGATCACAACTCACTCCAAGAGAGAAATGGCTGCGTCAGAAATACTCCACTATTCTCGGGCTATGCAATAGGGAAAGAGCCATCTCAGAAGGCAGATTCTACGATCTTATGTATGTCAACTACCATAATCCGACACTCAATCCCCATCGACAGTACGCTTTCCTCCGCAGTTGCGACGGTGTAACACTCATCATTGCAGTGAATTTCTCAGAAAGCTCTTGCGATTTAGCCATTAATATCCCCCGCCATGCCATTGAAATGCTCAACATTCCTGAAGGATATGTGACAGCTCGAGAGATGATTTCAGGCGACACTGACGTCAAAACCATCTCTGCATCGGCTCCATTCACAACAATGATAGGACCATACGATGCTGTGGTGTGGAGAATACGCCATCAGAACATCCGCCAATCGTAATCTAATTCAAACAAAACAGCATAAAATTAATTGGGTCAATAGCAGTGCGGCTCGCACAAAACTATTAACCCAATTATTTTTTTACATCAACCCAACTCCGAAGCGCGCGCAGCCTGGAATTTGGGAATCTCACCGGCAGGTATGGGCCATTTGCTTGTACCCTGACGTTCATATGCTACTCCGTCAACAAATATCACGTCTGTTGACGGTTCGATATCAAGACGATAGATTACTTTATCTCCGACAGTCTCGAATGAACCGGAAATCTTCCCATTGGCGACTCGGCCCAAACGCGAATGCACAGCGTCCCTAATGAGACGATCAAACTTATCCTTAACATCAGCAATGTCATAATTTTCATGACGGTTGTTGAGATAAACGAAGTCGGTGTGCAGACCAACGGCATATCCGGAATTATCAACACCTATGTATAGACGCCCTCCACGTGTGTTCAAGAAAGAGGAAATAACCTTGAGTATCTCGGTCACCTGCTCACGCTCGGCAGGGAACATATGATTTCCCGCCGGATATATTACCGATGTCTTCAATTCTGTGGTCTGATCCTCTTCAGCAACCTTGAAGTTATCGGGAATCTGCACTTTAAGATTCATCAATCGATAAATCTTAGTACGAATCGTGTTGAGGACCTCGAACAAATTACTGCGTAACAACATGATATGAGATGTCACAAGCCGGGCAAGCTGCAAAGTTGTCTCGTCTTTCGCTTCCTGTGTGAGCAGCCACAGCCAGTTTGCCACCTCAGTCTTGTCAAGTTGGCTTATAATTCGAAGCCGCGTGAGGCGCATCTCAATATCAGGATATGTAGAGATGAAATCACGGTTATCGCTCAACAGTTTGTCAAGACGATCCTCATCAATCTTGCCATTATCTCCGAATAGCTGGATAGTCTCCACAAGCTCCATTCTATTGGCGAAATAATCGGCAAGATGGTTGTCATTAAGAAGTATGGACATGATTCGAGCTACCGCAAGATAGTTGTAGGTATCAATATGATTTTTCTGAAGCATACCTTCCCTATCAATTATATGCACGAGTTCGCGCATTTGGTCGGGCTCTATATAATTACTTGCAGCTTTGGCATCTTCAATCTGGACTTCTGATTTTATGTCGTCATCATCCTCCTCATTATAGAAATTGTCTCCGCAATAGTTATCGAGAAGACATTTGAATGCAGCAGTCTGCATAAATGTCTCTTCTGTCTCACCTGCATACGATGCCCTTATAACACAATTCGGATATATCTCTTCGACAATAGCGTGGACAAACTGACCTTGTTTCAGTTCTTTATCTACATCGCCCTTATATATGAACAACGAGAAACCACCCTCGCTTATACACAGATAGCGGTCGGAGCTTACCATACTTATCTGAACTGTCCACATCTCTCCAACTTCAAGACTTTCACGCAGAAATTCATGAATATCCTCACGCATATTGAAGTATAAGGTCCCGTCCTCATCTCTACGCTCCACGGTTGCCTCATACAGACAATAGTCACCATTGTCGTTCTTGAAAGTATTCGACAACGGTTTTATCGGATACGACACAATTTGCTTAGGGGTTATGACGCCTTCGCCTGAATATGTAGAGTCTTCTATGACAGCTCGGTAATCATACCATCGGTCGGGAATCTTTTCAGTTATGCGTATCATGACCTTGTCGTTTACATCAGGACTTATTCCCTCAGGACGCATACGGAAAATTTGATTCTTGGCAAAAAGAGAACGCTCTATCTCACGCCACAAAAGGCGGAATTGCATTATGTCGCTATGAGAAGACTTGATTTTTTCCTCCATTCTCTCATTAAGCAACATACGTATTTTACGATGCCCGAACAAGTTGGAAGGTAGTCCGTTTTTCATATTCTCACCCATCTGCAACGGAGTGAAATTTAGTTCCCCTCCATTTAGAGTCATGAGAGCATTATTGCCTTCGAATACATAGGGTTCATTGAAGGACATCGGTAAAGAAACCGTCATCTTGGAACAAAGGAGTGTGAGATCATCGAGATCCTTCCAAGAGAACTCCATCGGAACAGTGGATTCAAACAGTGCTCCGAGAGATTTTTTCACCAAGGCCTCATGTCCTGCCATAACTACCAGAGTGGCATAACGGTATAACATAGAGCGATACAGTGCTCGCTGCGAGGCTGATTCGTTGCCTGTTAGAAGAAGACGTATCGACAGAGCCTTGATCATTTGAAAGATTGCGGTACGGTCAGTCATACCTGTGAGCACATCAATATATCTGCTTTCATTAGAGATATACATATCCAGCATCTCCACAAAAGCTTTGGCAAAGAGATGCATGAATCGCGTGTTGGAATGAGACTCACAGATTATATCGAGTATGTTGTCAATATAACTTGACACACTTTTTTTCCTTAACGAAAACAGCGCCATCGCCACTCGCATTCTTTCTTCAGGATTATACAGATATCCTGAGAGTTTAAGACGCTCCAATGTCTCGTCTATATAGGATCTGTCGCGCTTCTCTATAATAAGATTTGAGGCCTTCAGATAGTCCCCGGTGTGCGTGATAATCTTGTTCAGTCGGTCTTGATACTCCTCTCTCTCTCTTGGTGAACAATCGCGCAGATATGAGGAATTCTCAAGCAGATTGATGCACATAGAGTTAAAGGATGCAAGCACAGCTCTACGCTGAGCCATCGAACGCTTCTCTCTCAATGCACGCACAGAGGCCGGCTCGTCACGCTTCACCTCATGATTTAACCACTCTGTGAGATTCCTGGCCACCGTTTCTGCCACATTCATAACCCACAGGGCATTTCCAACCTTCAATTGACCGCGTGACTCACTCAGCTCAGGAGTATGACGAAAAATATATCGAATATATGCTTCAGCCTGTCGGTTACCTGTAGAGTCGAGAGCAAGAAAATCCTCAAGCGTAAAGAGAGGTATGCCTCGTTTATGATCGCTCACAAGTTCAAGATCAAGCCATACAAGCTTAATGTCCTTTATTCGGCATCTCACCATCTCATTAATATGAAGACGTTCATGATGATACACATTTAATCTGAACATCAAGCCATTCCAATCACACACATCATAATATTTCCCGGCAATCAAGTCGGTTTTCACCCGAAATTCATAAACTTCTCCTACTGTATATATTTGAGGGAGTATGGCCGCAATATCCTGCATGAAAATCGGAGTACCGTCGTCATCAAATCCCTTTACAATACAATTCAGCTGTGTCGGTCTGTTTTTCCTTTGAAATTCAAACGCCTTAATATCCTGTTCATGTCCCTGAAAGCTAATTTCAAAATACATATTGCCACCGGCAACCTTACTTCCCTTTATGGGAAAAATCTTTTTCTCATGTTTTTCCATGTCTGTCTTTATTGTAGTTTTTTATAAATTCTATTCCCAGCACAGTTGTGCAGAGTGAGAGATGCGAATAACGATGAGGATGTAGATGTTAACGGCGACTCGTAGGATATGAAATAATGTTCTCGTCCCATGAAATCAAGCAAAAATGCAGCAGTATCGATGAGGCCCACCCCAAGATTTCCCTCTGCCACACGCTCCTTAATACGCACATCAAATCCCACCACTTCGACAGCAAGACTTACAGCCCCCGAACCGTCCACACCGGTTATGCCATGACGACGCAACAGAACACTGCCATCATCATTGCAAATTAGTTCTATCGCCGGTTCATCAACAGACAAATTCCCTTCCTGCGTAATTATTCCTGGTAAAATAATCTGCCTGGCTGGACCAGACTGTTTTTTTCTACCCAAAGATGCTACAACAGCCGCGGCAACAACAGTCGCGATGACATAAAACTCGACTGTCTGAAAAACGGAACATAGGACCATTCAATCTTTTTCCACAAAATTAACAAGCTTTTCCCAAAAGCCCAAACACTTTATGGGAAAGAAACGTTAAAAAAATATATTCAGTAAAATATTTATCATGATTACTGCCGACTTAATTCCATCGCATGAAGTTGCCCAATGGCTTCTTTCCCACATCCATCGAATTCTCGACCATATAGGCCTAAAAAAGGACGTACTGACCGAGGAAATTATTTACACCGCTATCATAGTTGGTGGAGCGCTTCTCATAGGCTGGATTGTTAGCAATCTGGTACGCATAGGAGTAAAGAAATTTCTGTGCGTTCGTAATCCACAACTTGGGCACGAGCTCGTTGGACGCCACGTCCTTGTACATTGTTGTCGCGTGATTCCCCCACTTGTAATCCTTGCATTTCTCCCGTTTGCGTTTACAGGTAAGTCTCTCATAAATATAATTGTACTCAGAGGGTTGTTGATCTACACCACAATAGTGCTATGTATGGCAATCTGCTCGGTAACATCATTTATTTGGCTCAGATTTGATGAAAAAAGGAACACTAAAAATCTACCTATCAAAGGGATACTCGACACTATTGTTTCTGTGTTATGGATTGTCACTGTGATAATATGTGTAGCTATTATCGTTGATAAGTCACCGGTTAAGTTACTCACTGGGCTCGGCGCATTTGCGGCTGTGCTGATGTTGGTGTTCAAGGACAGCATACTTGGGCTTGTAGCCGGACTACAGCTATCGCAGAACGATGAACTTCGCGTCGGAGACTGGATTGTAGTGCCATCGACAATTGCAAACGGAATCGTCATAGATGTATCTCTTACGTCAGTTAAGATTCAGAACTGGGACAACACAATCGTAACAGTCCCACCTTACTCACTTATTTCGGGCTCTTTTCAGAACTGGCGCGGAATGCAGGATTCTGGGTGTCGGCAGATAGCTCGCGCTGTGAGATTCGAGGTATATTCAGTGAAGAGCGTAGACGACAAATGGATTGACTCTATGGTTGAGAAACTGCCGTCGTTGAAGCAATTTGTAGAGAAGATTCGCGCAAACGGAGGCAAACCTGACTATGATCCGGGGTTAGCCACCACAAACGGGACACTCGACACCAATCTCGGTCTTTTCCGAGCCTATATGTGCCAGTGGCTTATTGACAATCCCTATATTTCCAACGACAGCCAGATACTTGTCCGTGTCATGGTGCCCGACGAATACGGCGTTCCACTTCAAATATGGTGCTTCACCGCCACTACCAAATGGACTGAATATGAAGCTATCCAGAGCGCACTCTTCGAACACGTTATTGTCACAGCACCACTATTTGGGCTTAACATATACAATGAGAGTTCGGGCTCAGACTCTCTCACAGTCAATCTTGCCGACCGGACTCCCGCGTTACATGATACAATCACACACCAATCAGGGCAAGAATCGGCCCAGCAAGGACAGAGGTAAGGACACCATTGAGAATCAGTCCCACTGTTGCATAAGCTCCATAACGGTCTGAAAGCTGCGACGCGCGGCTCGTGCCAATGACATGAGCCGCCGTTCCCATGCTAATACTCATGGCAATAGGGCTATAAATACGTCCTATCGTCAAAACCCTTAGCCCACACACCGCACCGATAAGTCCGACAACAACCACAATAGCTGCTGTAAGAGATGGGATGCCTCCGAGCTGCGAAGTTATTTCGATAGCGATGGGAGTAGTGACAGATTTAGGCACAAGCGAGATAATAATCTCACGGCTTGCCCCCATGCCTTTGGCTATCATCGCCACTGAAACTATTCCAATGACACATCCGGCCAACTCGCTCATAAGAATAGGTACGAATTGTCGACGTATCGATTTCAATTGTGTATATAACGGGAGGCCCAATGCCACAATTGCAGGCTTAAGCCAAAACTCTATGAATTTGCCGGAGACAGAATAATCCTCATAGGTGAGGCCGGATAGTTTCAAGAAACCGATTAGCACGGCAATCGTTACTAAAACCGGATGGAGGAATTGGAGACCGGTCCGATCACGCAATTTTTGCGCACCGTAAAATACCGCGAATGTCACGGCTATCAGAAATATCTCACTTCTTATGAATTGCATGGCGAAAATATTGATGTACTTGCCCCGTCACAACCAGCACAAGAGCAGTGCTGACTAATGTAGCCACTGTAATTGGTAGCCATGAGGCTGCGATAATGTCAAAATAGAGCATGAGAGCAACTCCCGGGGGAACGAAAAAGAATCCCATGTTTGAGACCAGGAATCTACACATCGGACCTATTTTTTCCGCACTCACTATGTTTCTGTCTAAAAGCATCGTGAGCAGAAGCATCCCAAGAATACTTCCCGGAATAGAAATTCCTGTGAGCCATACTATAAACTCACCCACGGCCAGACAACCGAAGATAACGGCACACTGCTTTACCATTCTTAGTGATTTGTTTTATTATGTTTTTTTATGTACGGTGCACACACGATAATGAGCACTGAAGTGACTATAAGTATTATTCCGGCAGAGGCTTTTACTGTGAGATGCTCGCCAAACAACAAAACGCCAAAGAAAACTCCAGTCAGAGGCTCAAGGGCTCCGAGTATAGATACGCTCACCGGACCTATAATCTGAATAGAGACTGCGACCGTGAGCAACGATACAATTGTGGGAACAACAGCCAACCCCACCACGCAGGCCACTCCAAGAGGTTCGAAAGGCACCGGCTGAAGATCAGTGAATCCATTAAGCCGGAACGCAAACACTATTATGCCGAAAAGCAAGGAATAAAATGTTATAGTGGTGCCTTGAAGTCTTTGAAGTGATGTCTTATTAATAAAAATCATATATATCGCATAGGCCAACGATGCAAGCATCACCAAAACGACACCGGTAAGAGTGACGTAAGCCCCGGTACCGGGATTTGAAAGAAGAACAACACCACCTGCACACACGAAGATCGAGACAGCGGACACAAGACTTATCTTCTGCCGATAAAACATCCATAATATCAACGCTATAAATACAGGCTCGACAAACAGAAGAGTCGACGCTATACCTACGTCCATATATCGATATGCATCAAACAGGAATACCGACGACAGAGCGAATAGCACACCTTCAGCCACCATCAAAGGCAACCTGCGTCCTGATAGTCTGAAACTATGACCTTTATATAACATAACGATTCCGAGTATCACAACCGCAAACGCATAGCGGTAGAATAGTACGGATCCGGTGTTGAGACCAAGGCGGTAGAGAGGGACAGCGAAAAGAGGATTGGTTCCATAACTCACTGCGGCCACCGCCCCAAGAATATATCCTTTGGCTGTACGGTCTAATTGCATAAAAAATGATTTTGAAACCTATTTCATAAACGGAAGCATCAGCGCATTGAGCTGGTCGTGCTCTACAAGAAAGCCGTCATGCCCAAACGGAGAGTGAATCTCTGCATACGTTGCACCTGGAATCTGCGAGGCCAACATTTTCATATCTTCCGGAGGAAACACGATGTCAGTTGTGAGGCCGATTACAATCGTACGAGCCTTTATCCTGCCGAGAGCACTCTCCACTCCGCCTCTCTCCCGCCCCACATCATGCGTGTCAAATGCATCAAGTATCGCGTGATAGGAATATGCATCAAAACGCTTTACAAGTTTATCTCCTTGATATCGCTGATAGGACACGGCTCGGCGTGGAGCAGGATAACTCTCAGTGTCACGCTGCGATAGATTATACCCCGACGGTCCACGATAACTCAGCAACCCTATAGCCCTTGCTGCGGCGAGCCCTGCTGCTCCGGCATCCGGTCGGCGTTCTCCGAAGGTCGCATCCGCCTCAATGCTCATTCTCTGTGTCTCGTCAATGGCAATTGTCCATGGTGTAGCGACAGCATCAGTGGCCATAAGCGACAGCCGGTCAAAACGGTCAGGCTCTGTCACAGCCCATTCTACAGCCTGGAATCCACCCACAGAACAACCGACAAGCGTGTGTATGCGTCCCACTCCGAGATGGTCGGCAAGTATACGGTGGGCCTTAACAATATCTCGGATTGTATAGTGCGGAAAATCACCATAATATGGTTCACCTGTCGCCGGATTGTTGTGTAGCGGAGCTGTAGTGCCATACGGAGAGCCTAATATATTGGCACAAATCACACACCATTTATCAGGATCAAGGAATCGGTCTTTTTCAACTGTATGAGGCCACCAGTCTGCGACATCGCTATTAGCCGTGAGAGCATGACACACCCACACAACGTTATCACATTTATGGTTCATTTTGCCATAGACATTGTAGGCTATACGGAATTCGGGAAGAACAGCCCCGGACTCAAGCGCAAAGGAGTGTGGATAGTTATAAAACAGTGTCTTGCTCATTGTACCTTATATAAATTGGATTGCAAAAGTAGTTAAAAAAGGTGAGATTCTCTCTCTATACTTCAAAAATCTCTAATCTCACACTAAAATTATTCCTCTGCACGGACTACATTCTCATGTCTCCGGCAGAGGAACAATTATATCTTGGTTTTACGATGTTTATCAATATATCTTCTCACGGGCAGCGAGGACCTTCGGATCGGAGATATAGTCGTCGTAATCCATCATCTTGTCAATAATGCCATTGGGAGTGAGCTCAATTATTCGGTTGGCCACCGTCTGAATGAACTCATGGTCGTGGCTTGACATAAGGATGTCACCCTTGAAAACACGAAGAGTGTTGTTGAATGCCTGTATTGACTCAAGATCAAGATGGTTGGTCGGCGAATCAAGGATCAGAGTATTGGCATCAGTCATCATCATACGAGCAATCATGCAACGCATTTTCTCTCCACCCGAGAGCACGGAAGCCTTCTTCAACACTTCTTCACCCGAGAAGAGCATTTTGCCGAGGAATCCTTTGAGATAAATCTCTGATGAATCGTCAGAATACTGAGCAAGCCAGTCTACGAGGTTTAGGTCGGTGTTGAAGAATCCGGTGTTATCAAGAGGAAGATATGCTGTAGTTATGGTCTGACCCCATTCATAGGTGCCCGCATCAGGTTTGCGGTTACCCGAAATGATTTCAAATAAGGCCGTCATAGCACGAGGATCACGCGACAAGAACGCAATCTTGTCACCCTTCTCCACCTGGAAATTCACATCGTTAAACAGCACCTCGCCATCAATACTGGCCGACAGGCCTTTGACCTCGAGAATCTTATTGCCTGGTTCACGTTGAGGTGTGAATATTATACCCGGATAACGGCGCGATGAAGGCTGGATTTCCTCGACATTGAGTTTCTCAAGCATTTTTTTACGTGATGTGGTCTGCTTCGATTTGGCCACGTTGGCGCTGAATCTCTGGATAAACTCGAGAAGTTCCTTCCGCTTCTCTTCAGCTTTCTTATTGGCCTGCTGCTGCTGACGGAGGGCAAGCTGTGACGATTCGTACCAGAAGCTGTAGTTTCCAGCAAAAAGCGTAAGCTTATTATAGTCAATATCAAGCGTGTGCGTACTCACAGCGTCAAGGAAGTGACGGTCATGGCTAACAACGAGCACCGTATTTTCCGCTTTGGAGAGATAATCTTCAAGCCAAGCCACTGTGTCGAGATCAAGGTCATTGGTAGGCTCGTCCAGAAGCAGATTGTCAGGATTGCCAAAAAGCGCTTTAGCCAAAAGCACTCGCACCTTCTCGTTTCCGCTCATATCACGCATCAGCGTGTAATGCTTGTCTTCCTTAATTCCGAGACCGCTCAGAAGAGCAGCAGCATCGCTCTCGGCATTCCAGCCCTCCAACTCAGCGAAACGCTCCTCAAGCTCAGAGGCGCGTATTCCATCCTCATCGGTGAAATCCTCCTTGGCATAGAGCGCGTCCTTTTCCTGCATTATGTCCCAAAGCACTGTGTGACCGCGGAGAACAGTCTCTATCACTGTGCAGTCATCATATTTGAAGTGATCCTGTTCCAACACGCTCATACGTTCGCCTGGACCTTGTGTGACTGTACCATGGGTCGGCGAAAGTTGGTCGCTGAGAATTCGCATGAGAGTTGACTTACCTGCGCCATTGGCACCGATAATTCCATAACAATTTCCCGGAGTGAATTTTAGATTCACATCCTGAAAAAGAACTCGCTTGCCAAACTGGATACCTAAATTGTTAACAGCTATCATATATTGTGGTCTTCGATTTTCGGAGTGCAAAGGTACGAAAAATTTCTGTATTCCGAACAATTTGAACCTCATACACTGAAAAACAGTCATAAAATACCATTTTCCAACCACCGATTGATTATCAGTATGTGATTTTTGACATCTTTTAATTTGGTCTACCCCACAAATAATTGCTACATTTGCAAAAACAAAAACCAAATGCCATGACCATCACCTCTCGTCAATTCAAATCACCCAAAGGTGAAATAACCCACTTTACACTGACCAACTCCTCCGGCGCAAGCGTAACACTATCTACTCTTGGCGCTGGCATAGTGTCGATTTACGTCCCGGACAACAACGGGGCCCTTGAGAACGTAGTCCTGGGCTACAAAGACGCAGCATCCTGGATTGCCGACGGACCATGCGCCGGTAAAATCCCCGGTCGTTTTGCAAATCGCATAGCCAAAGGCCACTTCTCACTTGATGGCAAGGATTATACACTTGCTATCAACAACGGGCCTAACGCTCTTCACGGTGGCCCGGACGGTTTCATGAACCGCATCTGGGATGCAAAAACTGTAGGGCAGGATTCAGTCATATTTATATATGTGGCCGAAGATGGCGAAGAAGGATATCCCGGCAATCTCACCGTAACGGCAAAGTATACCTGGAGCGAAGACAATAAACTCACCCTTGTACTAAACGCAGAAACTGATACCCCGACCGTGATCAATCTCACAAATCATGTATATTTCAATCTCGACGGCGAATCATCCGGCACTGTACTTGACCACAACCTACGCCTTAATGCCGACAAATATTTGCCAACCGACGAGACCCAGATTCCAACAGGCGAACTTGCCCCGGTCGAAGGCACACCTATGGACTTCAGAGAGTTCAAGCCCATAGGGAGAGACATCCATGCCGACTTTAAGCCACTTAAAATCGGCAAAGGCTATGACCATTGCTGGGCGGTCAATGACTACGAAAAGGGCACCCTCCGCGAAGCAGCCGTGCTCAAGGCCGCACGTTCCGGACGCGAACTCACAGTCCTCACGACACAACCAGGTATGCAGATTTATACCGGCAACTGGCTGGAAGGTTGTCCGGAAAGCATATCCGGGCACAACTACCACGACTATGACGGAGTGGCTATTGAATGCCAGAACTATCCCGACGCCCCCAACCACACAGATTTCCCCTCATCTGTTCTACGCCCTGGCGAAGAATACAATGAAACCATTATTTTCATTTTCAAATAAAATACATACAGGCATATATGAAACCCACACTCTTTGTGCTCGCTGCCGGAATGGGCAGCCGTTATGGCGGACTCAAACAACTTGATCCCCTTGGCCCTCAGGGCCAGACCATCATGGACTATTCCATCTATGATGCCATCCAGGCTGGATTCGGAAAAGTTGTATTCGTAATCCGCAAGGATTTTGAGAAAGACTTCCGTGAAAAGATTCTGTCAAAATATGAAGGACACATCCCCGTGGAAGTTGTATTCCAGGCAACCGACAAACTCCCCGAAGGATATATCTGCCCGGATGACCGCACCAAACCTTGGGGAACCAACCACGCCGTAATGATGGGAAAAGAGGTTATCAACGAACCATTCGCTGTAATCAACGCCGATGATTTCTATGGTCGTGATGCTTTTAGAGTAATCGCAGAGGACCTCATGCGCCCAAGAGATCGCAAAGGCGATTATTCAATGGTGGGATTCCGTGTAGGAAACACCATGACTGAAAATGGATCTGTGGCTCGTGGAGTATGTTCACGCGGAGATGATGGCAATCTCACCGGAGTTGTTGAACGCACTGCAATATCTTATGCTCCCGATGGCCGCATAGTCTTTACAGACGAAAACGGCGTAGAGCAAACCCTCGATCCATTTACCCCTGTATCTATGAACCTTTGGGGATTCACACCCGATTATTTTGAATTCTCCGACCGTGAGTTCAAAAAATTCCTCGACAAGGACCTCAATACTCCAAAGGCCGAGTTCTTTATCCCCCTCTGCATAGACACTCTGATTCACAACGGAGAAGCCACCGTGAAAGTGCTTGACACAGACTCTCGCTGGTTTGGCGTAACATATGCAGCCGACCGCCCTGGAGTCGTCGAAAAATTTGCCGCCCTCCACGCCGATGGCACATATCCCGAAAAAATGTTTTAACCCCATATCTAAACCCATGAACCTTAAAGAAAAAGTAGCGCAGGCTTTTGCAGATCACTTCGGAGGAGAAGGCATACTTTTCGCATCTGCCGGACGCATCAACCTCATTGGTGAGCACACCGATTATAATGGAGGATTTGTTTTCCCCGGAGCAATAGACAAAGTCATTATGGCCGACATTCGTCCGAATGGCACAGATTCAGCAAATCTATACTCCATGGACCTCGGCGAATCCGCATCATTCGGATTCAATGAGGAGGACGCACCCTCACAGCAGTGGGCGAGATACATCTTCGGAGTTTGTCGTGAGACAATCAAACGTGGCGGAACCGTAAAAGGATTCGATGCTGTTTTTGCCGGAAACGTTCCACTCGGAGCCGGACTATCATCGTCAGCCGCTCTTGAGTCATGTTTCGCTTTCGCTATCAATGACCTCTTCAACGGAAATTCAATCGAGAAATTCGAACTGGCAAAAATCGGACAGTCAACCGAGCACAACTACTGCGGAGTAAACTGTGGCATCATGGACCAGTTTGCATCAGTATTCGGCAAAAAGGACTGCCTGATACGCCTTGACTGCCGTTCACTCGAATACGAATATTTCCCCTTCAAAATCGACGGTTACCGCCTTGTACTTGTCGACTCAGTCGTGAAGCACGAACTCGTAGACTCACCCTACAACAAGCGTCGTCAGTCTTGCGAACGCGTTGCCGCCCGTCTCGGCGTAGACACCCTTCGCGATGCCGACATGGCAATGCTTGAATCAGCGAAATCCGATATCTCAGCCGAGGATTACATGAGAGCAAAATTTGTGATTGAGGAAAAAGAACGTGTTCTTGACGTTTGCAACGCCCTTGGACGTGGCGACATCAATACTGTTGGACGTCTCATGTATGAGACCCATGCCGGACTTTCAAAGGACTACGAGGTATCATGCGAAGAACTTGACTTCCTCAACGATATTGCCAAAGAATGTGGCGTAACAGGCTCACGAATCATGGGCGGAGGATTCGGCGGTTGCACCATAAACCTGGTAGCCAACGACAAGTATGATCACTTCATTGCCACAGCAAAAGAAAAGTTCCACGCCAAATACGGACACGAACCCAAAATATACGATGTCATAATCTCTGACGGAGCCCGCCGTCTCTGATAAACCAACAAGATAGAAGCCGCCACTAACCAACAGAGATTAAGTGCGGCTTCTATCTTCACCTGTTTTATATTCCCATACAAAAAAATTTAAGCTGAGAATAGTAGCAATATTCAAAATTTATTTCTAACTTTGCACTGCAATTAGCACAAAAGCCGCAATAGCTCAGTTGGTAGAGCATTTCATTCGTAACGAAAAGGTCGTGGGTTCGAGTCCCACTCGCGGCTCAAACGTATAAGACTGAGAATCAAAAAGTTAAAAACCTTGATTTTCAGCCTTATGTTGTATAATATGAGTTATTTTTTGTCTAATTAAATAATCTGCTGAAACTTACGACGAAAAATACGTCTTAAAAACTTTCTCAAAAAAATGTAGGGATTATTTCAAAAATCCTCCTCACTTTTGAGGAGAAATCCATGCAGCATCCGTGCAAAAGCGCTGAGCGATATTATTTAACGTGAGTTCGATATAAGAAATCAGAACAACGTCAATTGATTTTCCGACACGAACTCCAGTGAAATAGACGGTTTCTTTGGGAAGAAACAATATGCAGCTATTGCACTCAGGGCATTGGTTATGAAATTTGCAGCTGAACTCCATTCATGAACAGAAACTCAAACAGTTGCTTTCCGATATATCCTTTATCTCCAAAGAGCTTGCCCTTTACATTTTCAATAAATGACTCTGAATACAGTGGCTGACGGTC
>CAJUGS010000031.1 GCA_910586305.1 uncultured Duncaniella sp. | reverse complement strand
GGAGCAGTGGTAGCTCGTTGGGCTCATAACCCAAAGGTCGCAGGTTCGAGTCCTGTCCCCGCCACTAAGACAAGTCATAGCAAAGCTCTTTTGCTGTGACTTGTTTCTTTTCGATAGTTATGGTAGTTATATCACGGATTCGGGTAGACGGCCCGACCGGAAATCTCCGTAACTTTGCGCTCGTAACCAATCAAAACGACACAAGAAATGGAAAAGATTGTCAATGAAGAATTTGGCGGCGAAAGACCGCTCTTTGCCTCCCACCATCTGGAACTTGAGAATGTCACCATCCATGCCGGAGAGTCGGCACTGAAGTGTTGCTCGGACATCGTGGCGCGCCATTGCCGCTTCGAAGGCAAGTATCCTTTCTGGCACGTGAAAGGATTCGAGGTGACCGACTGTGTATTCACTCCCGGCGCACGAGCCGCCTTATGGTACTCAGAGGGACTGGTCATGCGCGACACACTCGTAGAGGCTCCGAAAATGTTCCGCGAGATGCAGCGGCTCACAATCGAAAACGTGAAAATACCTGACGCGCAGGAAACACTGTGGCACTGCTCGGACGTGAGACTCCGCGATGTAGAGGTGAAGAACGCCGACTATCTGTTCATGCATTCATCAGACATCGACATCGACCGCTACCGCCAGGAGGGCAACTATTCCTTCCAATACTGCCGCAACGTGACCATCCGCAATGCCGAAATACACTCTAAAGACGCTTTTTGGGGAACCGAGAATGTCACCGTGGAGGATTCAACCCTCAACGGAGAGTATCTTGGCTGGCACTCCAAGGGACTGCGCCTCGTGAGATGCCACATAGGCGGCACACAGCCGCTGTGCTACTGCAAGGACCTGGTGCTTGAAGACTGCACCTTCGACAAGGATGCCGACCTTGCGTTCGAGGACTCGGACGTGAGAGCCACAATACTCTCGCCGGTCACATCCATAAAGAATCCAACCTCGGGACACATACGCTGCACACAAGCGGGAGAAATCATCATCGACGCAAACGTGAAGTCACCCGCCGACTGCCTGATTGAGGAGACAGAAAGATAACAGAATCACACAACGGATATGGCAGACTTCGACAAGGTCCCGAGCCGAATAGGCTCGGGCTCCTACAAATGGGACTCCCGCCAGGGAGTAATACCCCTATGGGTAGCCGACATGGATTTCCCCACAGCTCCGTGTGTCGTCTCGGCACTGACACGAAGGGTGGAACACGGCATATTCGGATACACCCTGGTGGGCGACGAGTACTACGACGCGCTCACCGGATGGTTCAGACGCCGCCACGGCTACAGTTTCGACCGCAGCCGGGTAATCTACACATCCGGCGTGGTGCCGGCGATATCGGCAGTCATCAAGGCGCTCACACATCCGGGCGACGGTGTGATTGTGCAGACCCCTGTCTATAACTGCTTCTTCTCGTCAATCCGCAACAACGAATGCCGCATAGTGGAAAATCCCCTTCTGCGCAGCGACCTCGGAGAGGGAGAGTTCACCTACAACATGGATTTAGAGGGACTCGAAAAACTGTGTTCCGACAATTCCAACACCCTGCTCCTGCTGTGCAACCCCCACAATCCGGCCGGCAGATGCTGGACACGCGAAGAGCTCGAACAGGTGGCCGACATAGCCCGCCGCCACGGCGTAATGGTGGTGAGCGACGAGATACACTGCGAACTCACCATGCCGGACTATAGCTATACCCCCTATGGCACAGTCGACAGCGGGGCGGTGGTGTGTGTCTCGCCGTCCAAGGCCTTCAATACGGCCGGACTCCAGATAGCCAACATAGTGACACCCGACAATGACACCCGCGAAAGGATAGACCGCGCCATCAACATCAACGAAGTGTGTGATGTCAACCCATTCGGAGTGACCGCCCTAATCGCGTCCTACTCTGCCGAGGGAGAAGCCTGGCTCGAGGAGCTAAGAACATATCTCGACGACAACCGCCGATACACCGTCGAGCGACTACGCGCAGAGCTGCCACAGTGCCGGATGGCCCGACTCGAGGCAACGTATCTGCCATGGATCGACATCTCGCCGACCGGACTCGGAGCCGACGAACTGGAACACCTGCTCCTTGAAGACGAACACGTGTGGGTCAACTCGGGAGTCATGTATGGACTCGACGGCTACATCCGCCTCAACATAGCCTGTCCACGGCCACTGCTCGCCGAGGGACTCGACCGTATCATCAGCGCTCTTAAAAAACATCTTTAACAGTGGCCGACATCTCGCTCATACGCTCACAGGCACCACTCACATTCGGACAGCAGCTCAAGCTGACCGCCCAGTTGTCGTGGCCGGCAATGATGGCCCAGCTTTCAAGCATCATGATGCAGTATATCGACGCTGCCATGGTGGGACGGCTCGGCGCCGACAATTCCGCCTCTGTCGGCCTCGTCTCCACTTCGCTGTGGCTCTTCTGGGGCATCTGCTCGGCTGTCACTACAGGCTTTTCGGTACAGGTGGCCCACAGCATAGGAGCATCAGAACAGGCCCGGGCACGCCGCATCCTGCGCCAGGCCATCACGTCGTGCCTCATGTTCAGCATAGTCATCTCGGCTGTAGGCGCGGCCATAGCCTTCCCGCTTCCACGCTGGCTCGGAGGGACGGAGGAGGTGTGTCACGAGGCCACGGTCTACTTTCTCACATTCGTGCTCTCCCTCCCTCTGCTCACTCTCAACTATCTTGGAGGCGGGATGCTTAGATGTGCCGGAAACATGAAGGTCCCCGGCGGACTCAACGTGATGATGTGTGTGCTCGATGTTGTCTTCAACTTCTTCCTAATCTTCCCCACACGCCCCATAGAGCTGTCGGGGACCATAATCACGGTTCCCGGAGCCGGGCTCGGAGTATTCGGCGCCGCCCTCGGCACAGTGTCGGCCGAAATCATCACTGCCGGAGCCATGATGTGGTATCTGTGTTTCCGGCAGCCCGACATGGCCATCAGCCGGGAAAGGGGAAGCTTCCGTCCCACAGGCGACGTGATACGCAAGGCGCTCAAAGTCTCAGCCCCTATGACACTGGAACACGCCGTGATATGCGGTGCCCAGATAGCCGTTACCGTCATCGTGGCCCCACTCGGAGTGATGGCCATAGCGGCCAACGCCTTTGCCGTGACAGCCGAGAGCATATGCTATATGCCCGGCTACGGTATCGGCGATGCCGCCACCACCCTTGTGGGACAAAGCTACGGAGCCAAGAGGCTCGACCTGGCACGACGCTTTGGCTACATCACAGTGGGCGCGGGCATGACAATCATGACCCTCATGGGCATCATCCTCTATATCTGCGCCCCCTGGGTGATGGAACTTATGAGCCCCGTGGAAGGCATCGTGACCCTCGGAGCCGAATCGCTACGCATCGAAGCCTTTGCCGAACCGATGTTCGCGGCCTCCATCGTGGCCTATGGCGTGATGGTGGGAGTGGGCGACACGGTGATTCCGGCCTGTATGAACTTCGGCAGCATCTGGCTTGTGCGCCTGCCGCTTGCGGCCCTCTTCGCACCCACCATGGGACTGCAGGGAGTGTGGCTGGCCATGTGTCTCGAACTCACATTCAGAGGCCTCATATTCCTCTGGAGACTCATCTCGGGCGCATGGCTCAAAAAAGGGTTGTAGAGTCGGAAAAAATTCGCTATTTTTGCAGTGATATGGAAGATGTTCTTGACAAGAATCTGGTGAGCGACACCTCTATCTGCAACCTCCTGCTGCGTATCGGAAAGAACCGGCTTGACGTGGCTATATACTCGGTGGTGCATGACAACTCACTGATCTACCGCACATTTGCGCTGGGACAGGAGGGCGAGGGAGAATTGCGCTCGCTCGAAAATGTCGTCTATGACAATCCTCTGCTGCTCAGCGAATTCCGTCGCACATTCTGTCTCATTGACACAGGAGACGCCATGGCCGTGCCCGCCGAGGCCGGAGATCCTGAGGAGGCAGCGCTGATATTCCGCGCAGCTCATCCCGGATTTGAAGGAGAGATACTCACATCGCCCACAGCCACCCGCAACGCCATACTCGTGGCCGGAGTCCCCACCGAACTTGCCGGATTCCTGCGACGCACTTTCCACGGCATATCTCCCGTGTGTCACCTCTCACCACTGTCTCGCTACTTTGCCTCGCGCCCTGGACGCGGAAACTCAAACAGGATGATATGCAACTTCCGTCCCGATGCAATGGATGCCATAGTGCTCCACGGGACCGACCTGCTACTGGCCAATACCTTCAGCTACAAATCGCCCATGGACGCGGCCTACTACATCATGGCAGTCCGCAACACTCTTCATCTCGATGCTTCAGCCGACGAACTTCTTCTTGCAGGCTCCCAGGCTGTCCGCAACGAAATCACCCCGCTGCTGCGCCGCTTCATAGGGCGGGTGATGCCCGTCATCTTCCCGCCCCAGATGTTCCGCACAGGCAAGGAGTCGCTCCACACACCCTTTGATCTAATCATAGCTCCCATATGCGAATAATCCGAGGAAAATATGGCCGACGCCGTTTCAGCGTCCCCACAAATATCACAGCGCGTCCCACCACGGACTTCGCGCGCGAAAACATATTCAATGTCATTGAAAACCTCACAGACATCGAGGAGGCTCGCTGTCTCGACCTGTTTGCCGGAACAGGAGCGGTGTCGTTTGAATTCCTCTCGAGAGGAGCACAGTCGGTGACCGCCGTGGAGAAGTCGGCCACACAGGCTCGCTTTATCGAGAAAGTGGCCCGCGAACTTGGCGATACAGGCCTGCGCTTGCTGCGCACCGACGCCCTCCGCTACATCAAGGATGCCACAGCATCCTTCGACATTGTTTTTGCCGACCCTCCCTACGACATGGAGGGATTCGGCGACATCCCGGCAGCAGTGATAGGCAGCAACCTGCTCAAGGAAGGAAGCCTGTTCATAATGGAACACTCCAAGGCCTACGACTTCTCGTCGCTCCCCTACTTCCACCAGCATCGCGCCTACGGCTCGGTGAACTTCTCTCTATTCATCAAAGAGTGAGAAACAGATTGAGATAACAATACAGCAAATCCCGGCCCTCCACAACGTGTGTGTGACACACATCCGGAAGGCCGGGATTCTAATTCTATAATGCTTTCTGTCAAGGTTCTCAGTCCCCTACTCCTCGGAAAGGAAATCTATTTCCTCAAGAAGAGCGCGGGTGAGAGCGCGGGTGAGCGGACAGGCCGACGAGAACTCAGCCTCGGCAAACGGCTTCACCTCCTCGGCCCTATCGGGCAGAAGGTTAAAGAGCAGCCTGAAAGCTGTGTAGCGCACAAGGTCATCGGGAGAAGCCACTCTTTCCATAGCCAGACAGCGGGCGTCGGGGTGATGGCGCAACAAGCGATGACACAGGATATCGGCGACCTCGGGAGTAACAACCTCGTCCATCATGCGTCCGGCCGTAGGCGCGTCAAGCTCCTCAATGGGGAAAATCATAGGTGCCATGAGCATACTCTCACGTGTGCGGCGGTCGGCCCAGAGCTCCTCGGCAAGAGCACGCGATATACCGGTCTCACGTGCTATATCGGCAATCTGCGGTATATTCAGCCCGAACACCATCTTGTATTCCGGCATAGTGCGGCGAAGCGTATCGGCTACGATGCCGTTGCGCATCGCAAAAAACCTACGCTTCACAGTCTGCATAGCATTGTATTCAGCCATAGCTCCACGCTTTAGAAGTTACTTTCGAGCAGACGCTTTGCCTCGGGTCTGAGCCAGCGCTCCACCTCGTAGGGATACACAGCCACATCGATCATGCCTGCGGAATAGGGAGCGATCTCATACGGATTGTAGTGGAAATAAAGCACATTGCCGCTGATGTATGGGCGGCCCGGCTCATTAAGCTGAGATGTAAATATACCGGCGCGGTCGAGTGCCTCGACAGGCACTTCAAACTGGCGTGCAAGCGCACCCCTGATTACAGGCATGACAGAGTCGACACCGGCATTCGTCAGTATGTCGTCTATTCCGAGCACCTTGGCCGAGTCAAGGTCATAGGTAAACGGGAATATAGCCGTGTAAGGATGAGCGCCTCCGAGATAGGACGACAGAGTGACCTGATAGGTAGCAAACTGCTCTGTAATCTCCATGACCGAAGCAGTTGAGTTGGAGAAATAGCTGCGCATACGATCACTTTCGGGGATTGAATCGACACGCTCAATATCATGCACCAGGGGCATATCTTTGAAAACAGCAGTATCGGAAAGGAAAGAGGAAATAGCACTGTTGAGCAGTCCGGTGGTATCGCCGTAACAGAAAGCCACTATTGAATCCTGGAGAGGCTTCACGTCGGAATGTCCGAGCTTATCGGGCCACTGTATAGAGGTATAAACGTCAAAATATATAGTATCGTCATCAATCATAAACCGATAGTTGCGGTCGGCTGTCTTGATGGTCTGGCTAATCTGGAATTCTTCAATTTCAAGCTTGTCGGTGTCCTGTCCGCCCTTGGAACATGAACCAAGACTTACTGCAATAAGGGCCAGCGGTAGGAGAATTGATGTCTTTTTCATATCGTTACAAAAGGATTTGTTAAATTTTGTTGCAAAGATGGTCATTTTAATCGACACTACCAAATAAAAATACTCTCAACACATTTAAAACAATGTTCTTGAGGTTTTGGATTGCGTTAAACAGTATTAAAAAATCGGCGAAAAATCGTGAAAAATCGGCCAAAATTTAGGAAAAACAAGCCCTATTAACAACTTTATACGTTTAAAACTTTATTATCTGCGGAATTTTTCTTTACTTTGCACCGCGAATTGACAGAGTTCGCCTCCAGAATCAGAAAATACTAATCAAAACTCTTTTAAACTACTATGTCTGAAATTACAGAACGAGTTAAAGCTATCATCGTTGATAAGCTCGGTGTTGACGAGAACGAAGTAACCGAAACCGCAGAATTCACCAAGGATCTTGGCGCAGACAGCCTCGACACCGTAGAACTCATCATGGAGTTTGAGAAGGAATTTGGCATCACCATCCCCGATGATCAGGCTGAAGGCATCAAGACTGTAGCCGACGCTATCACCTACATCGAGAAAGCTCAGAACTAATCAACAGGTCAATCGATAAGTCTGTTGCATGACTTCTCATTGTCATCCATCGGACTTGGCCACCCTCTAAAGGCTCCACACGCCTCCGCGCGGTGGAGCCTTAAATCTATATCAAGACACTATCAATCCTCTTTTACAATGGAATTAAAACGAGTAGTCGTCACCGGGCTTGGAGCTATCACTCCTATCGGCAACGATGTCGAGACCACCTGGCTCAACGCCGTGGCCGGCAAAAGCGGAGCTGCTCCCATCACCCACTTTGACGCTTCAAAATTCAAGACCCAGTTTGCCTGCGAAGTAAAAGACTACAACGCAGCCGACCACTTCGACCGCAAGAAACTGCGTCAGCTTGACCTCTATGCCCAGTATGGCATAGTTGCCGCCCGTCAGGCCGTGGCCGATTCCGGACTCGAAGAAGCCTCCAACCTTGACCGCGACCGCGTAGGCGTAATCGTGGCAGCAGGTATCGGCGGCCTCCACACCTTCGAGGAGGAAGCAGGATACTACGCAGTCAACGGCGCAGAACAGGGTCCGAAATACAATCCCTTCTTCATCCCCAAGATGATTGCCGACATCGCGTCGGGTCACATCTCCATGGAGTACCAGTTCCACGGCCCCAACTTCGGCGTGGTATCGGCCTGCGCATCTTCCAACAACGCCATCATCGACGCGTTCAACCTCATCCGTCTCGGAAAGGCTGACGCCATCGTCACCGGCGGTGCAGAGGCTGCCATCTTCCCCGCAGGTGTGGGCGGTTTCAACTCTATGCACGCTCTCTCCACCCGCAACGACAGCCCGGAGACCGCATCGCGCCCCTTCAGCGCGTCGCGCGACGGATTCGTAATGGGCGAAGGCTCTGTAGTGCTCGTGCTCGAAGAACTCGAACACGCCAAGGCCCGCGGTGCCAAGATCTATGCCGAAGTGGCAGGCGGAGGCATGAGCGCCGACGCTCACCACCTCACAGCAACACATCCCGAGGGCCTCGGCGCCAAGCTCGCCATGAAGAACGCCCTTGAAGATGCCGGCATGACACCCGACAATATCGACTATATCAACGTACACGGCACCTCTACCCCCGTTGGTGACATCTCCGAGGTAAAGGCTATCGTAGAGCTCTTCGGCGACCAGGCTCACAAGCTCAACATCAGCTCCACCAAGTCAATGACCGGACACCTCCTCGGAGCCACCGGCGCGCTTGAGGCAATGTTCTCTGTACTCGCTTGCAAGAACGACATTGTTCCTCCCACCATCAACCACGAGGAAGGAGACGAAGACGAGAACATCGATTACTCGCTCAACTTCACCTTCAACAAGGCTCAGGAGCGTCCCGTGCGTGCAGCCCTCTCAAACTCCTTCGGTTTCGGCGGCCACAACGCCACCGTGATCGTCAAGAAGTACGAGGAATAAGCATCCGCGCACACAACGCAAAATCATATTGACAGAGGCATACCCTCCATGCGATGGAGAGGTAGGCCTCTGTTGCTTTTCATAAAAACACAGGATATGGAAACTTCAGAGATACATGGGTTATATATACTTATAATAGTACAGGTTGCCATTGTTCTTGTCTATGGTGGCTATCTTATGGCAGGTCGTATCAGAGAACTGCACCAGGCCAACCGTCTGATGTCCGAACACCTTATCACAGTTTCCAGACACAAAACAGAGCTGACGCATTCAAACTTCTCAATCGTCGATGAGATATGCTGTGTAGTCTATGAGTGGGAGGGACACAAATGCGGGAAAGAAATGATTGACAAACATATGCGCAATACTGTGAATGAATATCGACCTCAAGGCGGATGTGTGATACCACTCACTCAATTTTATTCGAGATACGGACTGGAAATAATCCCATCACACCTTGGCAACCTCTTCAATCATTCAGAACATATCCTTTCCCAGTATCTCTATGCCGGCTTCTCGACCAAGAGCATATGCCTGCTTCTCGGTATCTCTGAAGATGCCCTCTATGTGAGAAAATGCCGTCTGCGATCCAAAATAAACCGCGTTCTCGACACGGAAGAAAAGACAACTGTTCTCGAACGCCTCAAACTCTACGACAGCTCCGGGACACGGATAAAGGCAGCCTCCGGGACGGAAGAAAAGGACATGTAAGATTATTTCGGCACAGCGCAGCACAAGAGCTTAATAAACAAGAATTTACATATAGCCATGTAAGACTGGAAAACTTGCTTTAAAGACAGAAATACTGTAATTTTGCAAAAAAAACAATATGCAAAACTACAAAGAAGACATTTACATCAATCTCGCCTATCGTGTGGGATGTGCGTGTTTCCCCGTTTTTTCAATATGCTACCATCGTTCCGAAATATGGAGCTGGAGTGCGGTTATCATCTCCTTCTCCTGCATCACACTCGGCATCATGAGATGGGTCAGCATACGATGGTTCGGCCGAGAGAAGCTCTCCAACGCCCCCCTGCGTTCTCTTATAGACGGACTTCTTGCTCTCCCCTATTGTTTTCTTTTATCCACTTTGATTTTCCACTATCTGATTGCCCCCGAAGAGGACACATTAATCCTGTATGGCATTGTCGCACTATTTACCATATTGGAAATAGCAGCATATATCGTTGACAAAGTGAAGAAAAGTGCAAACTAACAGTCCAGAAACCTAATAAAATTTTGTCGCATTAATAGGTCTGCATTACTTTGCAACAGTCATCAATCATATATTCAAAAAAGTGGCAGGCGGAGACATGAGCGCCGACGCTCACCACCTCACAGCAACACAGCACGTTTTATTTCAAGATAGTTCAATATAGGAAGTCTGGAATTAGATCGCTTTGTTTCCAATTTATCTGCTAAGATGGAGGCAATTAACCGAAACCGTAGCCTTGTTTTTAAGCGGTAAGGAGTGTGAAAAAGGGTATTTTGCCTCTTATTGTACCATGACACTGTAAATGGCGGATTCTCAAGGGCAAAATAATTTGTATTCCAACTCTTTTGTGTAATTTTGCATTAGGATTGGTATTGTTCAGTCCAAGACATTTTGTTAAAATAGTTACATCTGCACGACAGGTTTCCTCCGAAACCGGGGTGATGTATGACCTGTTCGATTACAAACCGAAACATCCGATTGAGTGTATGCTTGTCATGTTGCCTGATAATCATGATGTTTGGCAACCTTTGGCATTCACCTGAAGATAAATTCAATTACATAGTCGAAAGGCTGAAAGAAAATGAAGAATTGAAGCACACCCTCGTTCTCGTAATATCAATAAACTCGGACTCTAAAGGCTGAACTTAACAATACGAAAAGATTAACATCAACTGATTCAACACATCTAAATATGCTTAGACATTTGCTCATTTCAACAATGCTGCCCTTGATTATAGGTAGCGCATCAATTAAGGCGGCCGACTTTTGCACAGCAACAGAGTCAGAAGTGGTCAATCCATCCAGATTACCCGATAGCGCTGCCGTAAATAATAAGTCTGACAACTCAATCAGCCGTAATGTCTTTATTGAATATGGAGGTCCTTCATTAGGTATCGGAATCGGTTATGACCAGCGATTCAAGCCGACTTCTGCTTTCGGATTCAGCGCCGGATTGTCGTTTACGTGTGGATCCTGGGATAATTCCGGATGGTTTGGTGCGTATGATGGAGACTCTTACACCAACGTTGAGTTCAAAGGAGTGACCATACCTTTGGAAATCAATGCTATTTTCGGAAAACGGGCAAGCAAGTTTGAACTCGGCATAGGAGCCACACCGTGCATACTTCATCGACATGAAGTAAATTATTGGGGATGTCCTCTTGATAACTCAAAAACTGAAAAAGACGGATCAAGAATTAATATTTTCGGTACCATCAATATTGGCTATCGTCTTCAACGTAAAAGCGGTTTTTTCCTGCGTGCAGGAATGACCGTTCTTATAGGCGATATCGATTTTTCACCGATAGATGGATTATTTCCTATACCTAATATATCATTAGGCTACACAATCAGGTGAACATAGACTCTCTCTCACAATTTCTATCATATTCAATCATCTATCCGTCATCTGATACATCTCTCCATCGTGCGATAAAATATGACCGTCAACGACTCTGTGGTCGAAGTCTCGGCCACCTACTTTTACCAATTCAAGTCCCTAAAAATAGCATCCGCTACTTCATCATTTCGAGAATGCGGTCGGTGAAGTCACGGTCGGAGAGGGTTGACGGAAGCCATACTATCGGGTGGCAGCGACGCTCCATGCCGCGGAACCACGTCATCTGACGCTTTGCAAACTGATGTATGGCTATCTCGAGCTGCGACTCCATTTCCTCGCGTGTGAGGTGACCGGTGAGATAGAGGGTGAGGAATTTGTATTCAAGACCATAGTATATTAGGTCCTCGGACGGTATTCCGGAGTCGAGCAGTCTCTTCACCTCCTCAACCATCCCTTCGTCCAGACGGGCCCGCAGGCGGTGAGTGATGCGGCTCCGACGCGTCTCGCGGTCAACATCCACACCTATCACAAGTGCATTCTCCACCGGATGAGGCTCGGCCTGTGAGGCTGCCTCGGGGTGGGCGGCATAGAATGTCTGTATCTCTATGGCGCGTATGGCACGCTGGGCTGTGTCTACATCGGTGACATTGTGAAGAGTCTTCATACCCTCCAATATCTCCGTGAGCTCGGCAAGCGACTTGCCCCGCAGACTCTCACGCAGCGACGGATTCTCGGGTACTTCGGGAAGCCGAAGCCCCTTGAGCACACTCTCCACATAGAGCCCCGTACCCCCGCAAAGTATAGGGAGCCGGCCACGCGACACAATGTCGTCATAGACCGCATTATAGTCGCGCAGAAACTCGTAGAGATTATACTTATATCCTGCAGGACAGATATCAATGAGATGCACCGGGACATCGCCATACTCCTGGATGTCCTTTCCGGTACCGATATCCATTCCACGGTATACCTGTCGAGAATCGGCACTGATAATCTCCCCGCCCGTAGCCCGGGCAAGGCTTACTGCCCGGGCAGTCTTGCCCGAAGCTGTGGGACCGGTGATTACTACAAGTGAGGGACGGCTCATGATTTCGATGATTTTCTGAACAAACGACGCAGACGGAAGAAAGGCTTGTCCTCATTGAATCGGGCCACATTCATCCAATGGGAGGAGTTGAAGTCAACATCCCAGTCACAGATGCCTTTGAGACGGAAAAGGGGGCGATAGTTCTTCACCTTGTAGAGTCGACGCCCCTCATAGTCATATGTCTTCCAGGCCATGGTGATGGTGTAGAGACGGTGAATCTCGGCAGCGAGCATGGGCGATAACTCACGGTTGTTGAGCATCCGCTCGAGACGCGAGAGATTATACCACTTCCCTTTGCTGAAAGCCGACTGCTCCATGACATCCTTGTCAATCGGAGAACAGATGAAATGAAATGTGTTGCGATTGCCCGACACCTCTTCCGAGAGATACATGAAGCGAAACTCCATTTCAGACGACGGCAGACGCGATATGTCTCCAAACACAGTGGAAGCCCCCTTGAGCGACACACTATCACGATGAGCTATCACCAGAGTGGCGGGAGTGTCGTACATGGAGCTGTCGGGGATGTCGCCATATTCCTCGTTGCGGGTCAGGAATATATTGTCGCCCGAGATGATGAGAAAGCGTATCTCTGTCGAGGCGCCACGCCTGCGGTCGCTACCCTCTATATCCTGGAAGTAGTAGGCCCAGATGGTAAAATATCGCGCACCGAGATATACCACCGATACGGCATAGAGAATCACAGGTATCCATCCGAAAAAGAACTTGTCGGGATGGTTGAGGTTTACATTGATGTAGAATATGAAATAGTAGCCCCAGCTGATGATGACCACTATCGAGGAGATGGCTATGAGAAAATTGCGCTGGTACTTGCTCTCCTGGCTGAAGAGCTTCCCGAGAAATCCGCGCTCGGACGACGAGCCGAGACTGATGAAGCAGCTCTGACACGCACTATAGTGACGGTCGCGGAGCTTGGACCACAGGCTCACGACAAGCATCACCGGCGCTATGATGAGCACTGAAAGATATGGTATCTTTTCGTTGACAAGCCCTGTGTCGTCAATATAGTTTATGAACCCTTTGGCATAGATGATGCTTATCACCACCATCAGCACACCCGATATGCAGAGTGTCCGGATGGCGATGGAAGGCAGCAGGAGACACACGGCCCATCGTCCCTTCAGAGAGAAACGGTCGTAGAGCATCAGAGCACCCATGGCACCAAACGTGACCACAGGGATGGTGAGAGCCGGAAGATAGACCCTCAGGATGATGGGCAACATAGTGGCACCGACTGCTATAATCCAGTTGAGCCAAAGATTGAAAATAGCGTTTTCGTGTGTTATTATGCGGTTGGCCATAAGTGACAAATGCTAACCGAGGAAGAGCTCTCAGAGATTCTTGTTAAAATAATCAAGCATCTTGGAATAGACGTTCAGACGAGCATCACAGCCAAAGATGGAATGATTCATGTTGGGATAAAGGAACATATCGCAGAAGCGTCCCTCGGATTGCATAACGGATACATACTGCATTGTGTTCATGAGATGCACATTATCGTCGGCTGTACCGTGCATTATAAGCAGGGGTATGTTGAGATTTCCGGCATAGTTCAGCGGAGCCGATGTGCGGTATCCGTCGGGGTTTTCCCTCGGAGTGAGCATATATCGCTCGGCATAGACCGTGTCATAGAAACGCCAGTCGGTAACAGGCGCTATGGAAACGGCACAGGCAAACACAGAGGAGGCACGTCCGGAGGTGACGGCCATAAGTGTCTCATATCCTCCATAACTCCATCCGCATATACCAATGCGCGAAGGGTCTATATAGGGCAGCTTCCCGGCCTGCTCGGCCGCACCCTGGAGGTCGATTGTCTCATAGTGTCCGAGATTCTTGTAGACTGCCGTCTCCCACTCACGGCCACGACCACCGGTGCCGCGCGGGTCGACACACATCACCACATACCCCTTCATGGCCGCATAGTGGGTCCAGTCGGGTTTCCAGCGGTCAAGCACCTCCTGTGAGCCGGGACCGCTGTACTGGTGGATGATGAGCGGATAACGGCGAGAAGCGTCAAATCCTGTCGGTTTAATGATATAGGCGTTAAGCTTCACCCCTTCCGAGGTGGTGATGGTGGTAAACTCTGTGACAGGCATCGATGCATATACACTCTTCAAGGAAGCATTGTCCTCCAGAACACGGAGTTTCTTCTCCCCTTCATAGAGAGTCACAACAAGCGGAGTGGCAGTGTTGCTATAGGTTAGGCCCATGAAATTGAGCGAAGGCGAGAACCATGCGGATGAGAAGCCCTTGTCGGAAGAGAGATTCTTGACCACACCCTTGACATCGACCTTTGAGATCACACGGTTTACAGCTCCGGTGGATGTCGACTGATAGTAGTGACTTCCTTTGGCATCCGCGCCATAGTAGGCGGTCACGTCATACTCGCCCGAGGTGATCTGGCGTGTCATGGAGCCGGCATAGCTGTATAGATAGGCATGGGTATATCCCGAACGTGATGAGAGAACCACGAAACCATCGGTGCCGAAAGTGATGTCCTCATAGGAAAGGGGGGAAAGCCAGGCCCGCTCTTCCTCGGTCATCACCGATTTGCTGACGCCCGAACGCGGGTTGATCGAATAAATCTCCATGCGTGTCTGCGAACGGTCGAGGGTGACGGCCATGAGACGGCTTGCCGAAGCTCCGCCATAAGCTATACGCGGGATATACTCTATTCCTGTGTCGGGAAGAGTGAGATCCTTGGTCTTGCGATTGTCCACGTCATAGCTGTGGAGAGTGACCTTGGAGTTAGGCTCTCCGGCCACCGGATACTTATAGGTGAAACTGCCGGGATAGAGGGCATACTCCGGTCGTGGCTCGCATGAACCTTCGTAGAGAGTGAACGAGTAGGCGGGCACCTCAGCCTCAGAATATTTGAGATAGCAGAGTGTCATATTGTCTGGAGCCCAGGCCATGGAACAGGTGGTGGTGAACTCCTCCTCATACACCCAGTCGGGAACACCGTTGATTACCTTGTCTATGGCGCCGTCGGTTGTGACAGCGACCTCGGTATTGTAGTCGGTCTTTTTGAGGTATATATTGTTGTCGTCGCCCACAAAGGCCACGATGCGGCCATCGGGAGAGAATAGCGGCGAACGCTGCTTGGCAAACTTCTCGGAGAGCGGACGCAGCAGACGTGTGCGTAACTCATAGATATAGTGTGAGGCGCGTGTGGAACGGCGATATACAGGCTCCTCGGCTGTGACCACGAGAATCTTCGAGCCGTCGGGGCTGAGAGTGAAGTCAGTCATAGCCTCGATCTTGTTCTCACGCGTATTGTCGAGATCCAACACCACCTCAACCTCCGCTCCGGTGCGGGTAGCATACTTCACAATCTTCTTTCCGTCGGCCGACAGAGCGAGATAGTGCAGACCGTCGGCCATAAACGCCGGACAAGCCACAGTGGCAGCCCTGTTGGCGGGATAGACATATGGAGCCATGTCTTCAAAAACACGTACATTCTTGTCAGAAACCCGTGAGGCTGTAGCCGTGAAGCCGTGAAGACCGGGGAGGAGGCATAGGAGAAAGGCGGAAATCTCTTTTATCATACTACTGTTATCGTTTTTACATCCTATAATGTAACGAGTTCAAAAATATATTGACGAGGTCGTGAAAAATGCTGTTCAGCATCCACCTCAAGAGAATGGATTTCGGCTTTCACATTTGGAGTCAGACAACCTCTAAGTTTTCTTTCAATATGTCGGACGAGGAGAAAAGCACAAAGGCTCCGGAAGTCAGAATAGAGTGAGCTGGGCATCGCTGTCGTTGACAGGACGGCGCGGAGGCTCATGGTAGCCAAAGTCGGGATCATCCTTTTTCCCGGTTCCGGCAAACCAGTCGGTATTATCGAGTTCTGAATCAACCTTGACCTTCTTCGGGCGTCCGCGTCGGCGGGGTGCCGGGGCAACAGGCTGTGAAGCAGAGGCGGAGGCCTCGTCGGAAGACGCTCCAGGCTCGAGACGGCGCAGACGGGCAGTGAGTTCCTTGATTTCCCGGCGGAGACGCATCTCACTGTTGGCCTGATTGTAGAGATTGTTTTCTATGGTGTGGCGCAGCGAGGCGTTTTCCTCGTTGAGCTTGGCAATCATCGCATCGCGTTCTTCACGTTTCTCGTCGTCAAGTTTCTCCTGGAGTTCACGAACACGGGTTTCGAGATTCTGCTTCACCTTCTCAAAATCCCTTACCTGCTCGGCGAGCAACATGGTGGCCTCTTCACGCTCTCCCGTGACGCGCTCAAGCTCCTGGCGGGCTTTGGCTGCGGCATTGCGGAGTTCGGAGAGCATCTCGTCGCTCATGCGCGACTTCATTTCGAGTTGCTCGCGCAGAGCTTTCTGCCGTGCGAGTTCGTTTTCAAGCTCGACGATACGTGAATCCCTGGGTTCTTCCGGCTTCGAAACTTCCACATCAGCATTGGTTTTATCAAGTTTCTCCTTCAGATCGGCCACCTCGGCCTCAAGCTCTGATATTCGCACGGTGCCACGGGCTATCTCCTCAGTGTCTGCGGGATTGTGCCGGCCGACAAAATATTTTTCCTTATCGGTGTGAAGCTTGGCCACTTGTGCTTCCAGGTCGTTGATACGGTCGAGCATGGCGCGTTTCTGTCGGTCGAGGCTGAGCCTGAGCTTGTTGTTGTCGGCACGTAGCTTCTCGGCATTCTTCGCTCCGGCCTCGAGTGTCTCCACACGGTTTCTGAGAACACTGTCGCCACTTACACCACACACAGCCTCGGCCCGTCTGCGAAGGCTCTCTGAGATGGAGCCTACAAGATAGGCGCGCTGGGCCTCTGTGGACAGACAGGTTTTTACAAATTCGGGCTGGGCGGCGTTGAATACCTCAATGACTGCGTCAAAAAGGTCGGAAGGCAATGTGTCGTCCGTAGCCGTAGAAGCAGTCTCCGTCTTTTCGGCAGAAGGCTCCTCCGATTCTGTATCTGGAGCAGGAGCGGAATCAGTTTCTTCGGATGCCTGCGAAGCAAGAGCCTCGGGGATAGGAGGGGGTGTGACCGCATAGGTGGGCAGGGCCGAAGAGTAGTCCTCATCGTCCTCTTCCTTATCGTGAGAAAAACCGAAAGCTGATTTTAATCCGTTCCAGAATGACATATATTCGCAGATGTGTTATTAAATGGGAATTAGGTGGAGTCGTTTCTGCAAAGATAACTTAAAAATCCCGAAAACCCGCTAATTTTGCTGAAAAGTTTGCACGTATCACTACAATTCGACCGAGTGTGCCATGCTATCTCCGGTATCGTTTGAGGATTCCATCCTCGAAAAGCAGGTAGACACCGTTTTCATAGAGCCATGCCTCATGAAGGAAGCTTTGGGTGGCGCCTCGCTCCACTTCCTTAGGCGCGCCGAGAGCCAGACGGCACTCCTCGCGTGTCATGCCCTCGGCCACACGGCCCTCTGTGATAAGAGTCCAGGTCTCGGGGGCTATGGACGGATAACGCAGGCGTGGATCGGTGAACGAGAATACTCCCGGAAAAGTACGCGGAAAGTCACCCTTGGCACCCGGATGGAAATAGATGCGCGCACTCACGCCACGCCCGTCGGTAAACGAGGCTTTGAGAGGGAAATGGCTGTTTCCGGCTGTCACAGAGTCAATGGTCACCTCGACAAACTTCCGCCCGTTTCCGGTGCCTGTGTCGCGGTCGTCACGCCAAGCGAGTGTGAGAATATAGTAGGTACGTCCGGTCATGGCCGAGGCGGCACTGTCAATCACACTGCGCTGTATGGTATATGGCACACTCAGCGACTTTTCTTCAAGGAGACGGGCCAAAGGCCGGTTGATACGGTATACCAGACGGCGCCCCGACGGTGACAGAAAAGAGAGGTCTGTAACCGAGGTTCCGGTGACCGAGGTGGCCTCATCGGCCCCTACATATGTGATGGTCTTTCCCCCAAGTTCTTCACCGGAAGGGATGGAGGCCCCGAATATAAGCGAGATGCGGGAATCGGTCACAACAAATTCCTTCCCGGGATACCAGTCCGACAGAGGCGCATCGGCCACCCGCGCAAGGAAAGTGTCCTCGGCAGTGACGGGTTCACGCTCGCGCTTCACATCCCCGGCCGTAATCTTGGGAGTCGATTCGACACCGGTGAAAAAGCAGCCCTGGAGCATGAGTGACAGAACAAAGAGTATGGAAAGGGGAAACAGTCGTTTCATTTTTCAGTGACAGAAGAGGTGGAGAGAGAAACAGAGAAAACAAAGATGTGACACGGCGGCACGTGATACCGCCGGGAAGCTCAGTGACATCATTTCGGCACGGGCGCGCCAATGCGCGTCCGTGCCGTGAATCATGAACTGTGCCTTATGATTAGCTTATTTCGGCTCGAGACCGAGATTGTGGAACATGAACGAATATATATCAGCATACTCGTCAATTACCTTCGAGATGGGCTTGCCGGCACCGTGGCCAGCCTTCGAGTCTATGCGGATAAGCTTGGGAGCATCGCCTGTATCAGCAGCCTGGAGAGCGGCGGCATATTTGAACGAATGAGCAGGTACGACACGGTCGTCATGGTCGGCGGTTGTCACCATGATAGCGGGATAGGGGGTGCCGTCGTTGCGGATGTTGTGGAGAGGCGAGTAGCCGAGCAGATATTTTGCCATCTCAGGAGAGTCGGCCGAGGTTCCATAGTCGGGAGCCCAGTTCCAGCCGATGGTGAAGAGATGATAGCGCATCATGTCCATCACACCCACGCGCGGGAATGCCACCTTGAAGAGATCGGGACGCATATTCACTGTCGCTCCCACAAGGAGACCGCCGTTGCTTCCGCCCTCTATCGTGAGTTTTTCGGGAGAAGTCCAACCTTCCTTAACGAGATACTCGGCTGCTGAGATAAAGTCGTTGAACACGTTGAGCTTGTTCATCTTGGTTCCGGCCTGATGCCACTCCTCGCCATACTCGGAACCTCCGCGAAGATTGGCCTGGGCATATATCACGCCGTTCTCAAGCATGAACATACGGTTGGCCGAGAAACCGGGGGTGAGAGACACATTGAAGCCTCCATAGCCATAGAGATAGACGGGATTGGAGCCGTCGCGCTTGAGTCCCTTCTTGTAGGTGAGGAACATGGGTATCTTGGTGCCGTCGGCCGAGGGATAGAACACCTGCTCAGTCACATACTCGTCGAAGTCGACATCCTTCACCTCGGTCTCATACATGAGGCTGCTCTCGCCTGTGGCCGGATCGAAGCGGTAGATGGCAGAGGGGGAAGTGAACGAAGTGAAAGCATAGAAGACATCCTCGGGATGCTTGCGGTCTACCGACAGACCGATAGTGCCGTAGCCCGGGAGCTTGATTTCGCCGGTCTGACGTCCGTCGAGCCCGTGGATGGTGACCTGTTCGGCCGCATCCTTCTCCCAAGTCACGAACAGACGATCGCCTGAGAAGCTTGCCGAGGTGAGAACACCGTCACCCTCGGGTATCAGTTCCTTCCAGTTCTCACGCTGTGGACGGTTGATGTCGGCCACCATTATGCGGTTCTTTGGCGCGCCATAAGATGTGAAGAGATATATCTTGTCGCCGATCACATCTATCGGCATCACAGTGTAGTCCTGATCGGGCGACATCGTGATCCACTCGTTGCCTCGCTTAAGCTTGAGGGCATTGCCGACTCCCTGGCCGCCGATGCTCACTAAGAACTCAGGACGGGTCTCGGTGATATGGGCAGAGTGGAAATGGAGTGGATTAGCGGGGTCGGAGAACACCACCTTGTCCTCGCTTTGCGGAGTGCACACTTTGTGATACATCACAAGATGGTTCTCGTTGGCATTTGAAAACTCCTTTCCGGCCTCGGGACGCGGATAAGCACTGTAATAGAATCCCTGCGATTCAGAGTCCCAGTCGGCACCGGTGAACTTGGCCCACTCGATGTGGTCGGGGAGGAGCTTGCCTGTGGCTGTATCCATAAGATAGATTTCGGTCCAGTCCGAGCCACTGCGCGAGATGGTGTAGGCGGTATATTTTCCATCTTTCGACTGGCTCACACCCGTGAGTGCCACTGTGCCGTCATCGCTGAGAGTGTTGGGATCGAGAAACACCTCGCGGTCTTTACCCTCAGGAGTGGATGAGCGATAGAGCACCGACTGGTTTCTGAGGCCGTCGTTCTCATAAAAATAATACTTGCCGTCGTCGCTCATACGCGACGGAAGACCACGCTTCACGTAGTTGTTAAGCTCTGTAAGACGCGAGGCAATCTTCCCTCTGAAGGGGATGGCATCGAGATAAGAACGTGTCACCTTGTTCTCGGCCTCGACCCATGCAAGAGTGGAGGCGGCTGTATCGTTCTCGAGCGGACGGAAACGGTCGTCAGCCTCAAGGCCGAAATAGGTGTCGATGACCCCTTCCTGCGGAGCCTCGGGATAACTTAGGCGTGACTTGGCACAGCCTGAGAGGAGTGTTGTCGCAATGACTGCCATGATGATCGGTTTCATTTCTTGGGAGCTGAGAGATATGAGTTATAAAGTTCCGGATTGTTGATGATTTCGAGCCCTTCGGCAAATACAGGATTGAGCGGGTTGACAGTGCGGCGATAGGTCGACTGGTCGTAGAGATCGCGCCCTATCAGACCTTTGATTACGGCCAGGAGCATCTCTCTCGAAGCCGCCATACCCTCTTCGTCATATTCCACTCCCTCCTTGCGGCCTTGCTCGACAAGCTTGTCGAGCATTTCGCCGGTCACGGTAAATCCACGGTCGAAAGCATCAGATTTCTTGTACTTTCCAAGGATTGCCTTGCGGTTGGCCTCTACGAAATCTATGACATAGTTGTTGATGACACCTTTGGCCAGCAGATCGCGGTAATAGTCGGAATAATATGTGGTGTCGATGGGTACGAACTTGTCGGGCATGATACCTCCTCCTCCGTAGACCGGACGGCCGAGACGCACAGTGTGGTAGAGGAGCGAATCGGCAAAATGAATGCTGTCTGAGCTTGAGAACTCTCCTGAACGCAATCTGTGGAGCATATCGCGGTTGTAGTCCTCGTCGTCGCCTGCTGTGTAGGGTTTCTGTATGCAGCGGCCAGACGGCGTGTGGTAGCGTGAAACCGTGAGTCGTATCATGGACCCGTCGGGAAACGGGAATGGTCTCTGCACCAGTCCCTTGCCGAATGTGCGACGACCCACCACCACGGCGCGGTCATTGTCCTGAAGAGCACCGCTAAGGATTTCGCTGGCCGAAGCGGAAAACTGGTTGACCAGCACCACGACACGACCGTCAAGAAAATCACCGTCCTTCTCGCTGATGTAATTGGAGGTGCCGTTTTTTGGCGATTCCGTGTAGACCACCATATCTCCACGGCGCAAGAACTTGTCGGCAATATCAGTGGACGGACGCAGATAGCCTCCTCCATTATCCATAAGGTCTATGATAATGTGGCGCATACCTTTATTCTTGAGATCGGCCATGGCCTTCTCAACCTCCTCGGCCGTACTTGCGGCAAAGCGCGATACAGCCACGTAGCCCACTGAATCGTTGACCATGTAGGAGGCATCGACACTGTAGATGGGAATCTCCTCACGCACTACTCTGAACTCAAGCGTGTCGGCCACGTTCTTGCGCACAGCCTTGAGAGCGGCAACAGAGCCACGCGGACCACGAAGTATCTTGAGAATGCCTGAGTTTTTCATCTTCACCCCCGATATGAGGGTGTCGTTGCACGATATGAGGCGGTCGCCGGGAATAATTCCCATCCTTTCAGAGGGGCCTCCGGCTATGGCTTCAATGACATAGACAGTGTCCTTGACCATCTGGAAACGTATACCTATGCCGGAGAAATTTCCTTCGAGCGGCTCGGTGAGTTCCTTGGTCTCCTCAGGCTCGGTGTAGGTGGAATGCGGATCGAGAGTCTTGAGCATTGCAACGATGGCATCGCGCACTGCCGCTGTTGTGTCGATATCGTCCACATAATAGTTGGCTATTATCTGCTCGGCATATACGAGCTTGCGCTCAGGGCTGAATCTATTGTCAGCTCTCGTCACCGATGCAATCAGAGACAGCGTGGCGACAACGAGCATGAACAGGATTTTTTTCATTTGCTATAACAATGTGTATGTCAATTAGTCAATCATTTTTTAGGGAGGAATCGTGCCACATCGTAGCCGTTGGCCTCCAGCTCGCGTACCACCGATGAGGACACGGCCGCATATTCTGGCAGAGTGAAAAGTATGACTGTCTCTATACCCGACACCATGCGGTTGACATCGGCCAGATTACGCTCGTACTCGAAATCGGCCACCGACCTTACTCCGCGCAACATCCACGCCGCGCCCTGGGCGCGACAGGCGTCGACTGTCAGTCCGGAATAAGCAATCACTCTGACACGGCTTTCCGAGGCATATGCAGCCTTGATGGCTTCCACCCGCTCATCGACCGACGAGGCCGACTGCTTGGACGAATTGAAACCCACGGCTATCACCACCGTGTCAAAAAGTCCGAGGGCACGCTCGACAAGCGATGCATGGCCCACTGTGAACGGGGCAAAAGAACCCGGGAACAGTACTGTGCGATGCATCTGTGTCATTCTTCCACCGGTGTTTCGGCATCGAGATGCGAGTCATCCTCTACCACAAGGTTGTCAATAATGAAGTTCTGACGCTCCATGGTGTTTTTGCCCATATAGAATTCGAGCAATTCGTCCACGGCGTCTTCCTTGCGGAGCGCCACGCGGTCGACCCTCATGTCGGGACCGATAAAACCACGGAACTCGTCTGGCGAGATCTCGCCAAGACCCTTGAATCGTGTTATCTCGGCATTGTCGCCGAGTTTCTCGATGGCAGCTATACGCTCCTCGTCGGAGTAGCAATAATATGTCTCCTCGTTGGCCGATGCCTTTGACCTTGCTCCTCGCTTGGCCGTCTTGCGGTTGCGCACACGGAACAAGGGGGTCTGAAGCACATATAGGTGACCCTTCTTGATCATGTCGGGGAAGAACTGCAGGAAGAATGTGAGCAGCAGCAGACGGATGTGCATACCGTCGACATCGGCATCGGTGGCAATGATGACATTGTTGTAACGCAATCCGTCGATACCCTCCTCGATATTGAGAGCGGCCTGTAGAAGATTGAACTCATCGTTCTCATAGAGCACCTTGGCGGGAACTCCATAGGAATTCTTCGGCTTGCCACGCAGAGAGAACACAGCCTGTGTCTCCACATTGCGTATCTTTGTGATAGAGCCTGCTGCCGAGTCTCCCTCGGTGATGAAGATGGAAGAGGCACGCTTCTTCTCCTCGTCGCCCTTGGCATCGTTGTAATGCACCCTGCAGTCGAGAAGTTTCTTGTTGTGGAGATTGACTTTTTTAGCCTTCTCGCGGGCGAGCTTGGTGATACCGGCCATAGCTTTACGCTCGCGTTCGGACACCTTCACCTTCTCGAGTATCACGTCGGCCACGTCGGTGTTGCGGTGCAGGTAGTTGTCAAGTTCGGTCTTGATGAAATCTCCTACAAACTTGGCCACCGTCGGACCGTCAGGCCCCACTTCTCGGCTTCCAAGCCTCGTCTTTGTCTGTGACTCAAACACAGGCTCTTCCACTTTGATTGATATGGCACCGACCATACCGTTGCGTATGTCGTCATACTGGAAATCCTTCTTGAAATACTCCTTCAGGGTTCGCGACACAGCCTCTTTGAAAGCTGCAAGATGTGTGCCTCCCTGCGTGGTGTGCTGTCCGTTGACAAACGAGTAGTACTCCTCACCGCGCTGATTGGCGTGAGTCACGGTGACTTCTATGTCCTCACCTTTCAGATGGATCGGAGGATATAGAGGCTCTGTGCTCATATTGTCGCGCAACAGGTCGAGCAGGCCTCCGCGCGAGTAGTAACGCTTACCGTTGTAAAGCAGGGAGAGGCCTGTGTTGAGATAGGTATAATTCTTTACAAGCGGAATTATGTGGTTGTCCTCGAAATGATAATCACGGAATATCGACGGGTCGGGCGTGAAGCGCACGAGAGTGCCGTTGGGCTCGTCGGTGGCCTCCAGCTCGCTTTCGGCCACAATGTCACCACGGCTGTAGGTGACTGTCTTGGCCTGTCCGTCACGGACCGAACGTATGTAGAACTCCGTGGAAAGAGCATTGACGGCCTTGATACCCACGCCATTGAGGCCCACAGATTTCTTGAAGGCCTTCGAGTCATACTTTCCACCGGTATTCATTTTTGATGACGCGTCGACAAGCTTACCCAGGGGTATGCCTCGGCCATAGTCTTGAATCTGCACAGTGCCATCGGCCACATCGAGCACCACCTGGCGCCCGAATCCCATCATGAACTCGTCGATGGCATTGTCGAGTACCTCCTTTATGAGCACGTAGATGCCGTCGTCGAAGTTGGAGCCGTCACCGAGCTTGCCGATATACATACCGGGACGCCGTCTGATGTGTTCTTTCCAGTCAAGGGTGCGTATATCATCCTCGCTATAATTCACTTCCACATTCTCCGGGCTATCCTGCACATCGGCTACTTCAAATATATCATCCATGGGGGTAGAATCGGTCATAATGCACAAAGTTAGTAAAAAATCCCTTCAAAAAGGATGTTTTCAGTCAAAAACGTCACCTTTTGAAGGGATTTTAATCTTATAGGAAGGAACTGAGCAAATCAGTATTAGAGTCCTCGGAATCACTTCCGGTCACATCGTCGAGATTGATATTTCCCTCTATGTAGACAAGGGAAGCGTCCTGTGTATCATACGACACAATCAAGAGTTTCTTGATTTTCGAACCGTCGTCCGACACTTTGGCGTATATCGTGGTGTCCTTGTTTTTTACGTGTGTATCCACCAGAACCTCCAACCGCCTGTCATTAACTATACCTTCGACGGTCTTCTGTATACATCCGCGGTGAATTTCACTTTCGAATTCGGCTACTTCCACCGATTTCACACCATAGCGTCCGGCAGTCAGCATGGTTGTCGCGCGCGGGATTCTTATGAATTTGGCCTCCCCGGGATTCCCGCATCCTGCAAGCGATTTAAAAACCTTTGGACCTCCGATACATCCGGACAAAAACAAAGCGCAAGTGATACAGAAGACACGGATAGTGGCAGCAACGTACTTATTCATACCCATCTTTCAATTCCGAAAAACTTATCTGACCCTTCACGAACACAACGGAGTAGTCTTCGTTGTCGTGTGTCTCTATGAGAAGACAATCAATATTGTCGGTTCCATCCTCAGGCATACACACATAGACCACGGTGTTCTCCCCCGGCTCCTTTGCTTCCACCATAACCTCGAGTCCGAGTTTCTTCACCACATCGCAAACAGTCTCCTTTATGGCAGGAAAAGCCTTCTTCTTCTCGGTCGATATAATCTCTACCGATTCAAGATTGCGGGCGGCAGCTCCGACAAGCTGCATTCTGGATTCAGCCATTCCCATCTTTCCGGCAAACATACTCTGAGACGCAATCCTCAACGCCGCTTTACCGATATAGACTGATGTCACATCGTCGCGCGAAGCAAGATTGGAAAATACACGCTCTCCGACCGCCGCATAGGAAGTCATGAACATAAACATCGACAGCAAAGACAAGATAATCCGTTTCATATTCAATTATATTTTTTGTATTCCTTTTTTATTTCCAAAACTTCAAGCGGATTCCGAGCCATGGCGACAGCCATGTCAGCCTTTCTTGCCCCCAACTCTATGTCGTCCATCTGTATGGCAAGTTTTGCAAATATCTCCTCGATAATTCTGGCGGCCTCTTCGGGATCTGTCACTTCCTTATATCCGTTATGTGGCTCAGACGTTTGATCACCGGCCGATACAGGCTCTTTCGATTCCTCTACGACTGCCGAAGCTATGGTATGTGGAATGTCGGGAATCATACTCACAGTATCAGCAACCACAGACCTGCCTTCTTCGTGAAACGCCACAACCGACTGCACCTCAGCCCGGTCCGCATCCTTATACTGCATCAGGAATACTCCCAGACACAGGACAACGGCAATCGAAGCTGCGATACCTATTACAGGCATCAATACTCCGAACGGGCGACGCCTCCCCACTGTGGCAGAAATCAGCCGTTGCTCAAGTCCTGACGGAGGCTGTATCTCGCCAAGGTCGGAGATGGCTCTGAATATTGCGGCATCGGCCTCAAACTCACTGTCCACAACATTATTGTCGGAAAAATAACGTCTCAGCGTCTCTTCTTCCTCCGGGGTCGAGACTCCGCTGTAATAGGAATCAAGCAGTCTGCGCAAATCATCTGTAATCATGGCTTCATATATTTTGTGTAGAGAACCCGGAGTTTTCTGCGGCCACGACTGAGCAACTGGCGCACATTGTCAGGCGACTGGCCAGTGGCCTCAGCAATCTCATCGTTCGAGAGCTCGCCACACAGGCTCAGCCTCACCACCGTCTGCTGGGCGGCAGGAAGAGTGTCGATCATTTTTTCCAGAAAAGCCGCTGTGTCTGGATCGGGAAGAGTCTCGGACTGAATCTCGTCCATCGAATCCCCGCCATACGTTTTTTTTCTGCGCATGAAGTCAATCGCCGTTGTGCGTGTGACCGATACGGCAAATCCGGAGGGCGACTCTATGTCGAGCATTGCTTCACCCATATTCCATATCTTCACCATCGTATCCTGGACCACGTCGGCAGCTTCCTCGGGATTATCCCCGAGGAGGACCCGTGCCAGCTTGTAAAGCCCGGGATAGAGAGGAAGAAAACGCTCTCGGAATATGTTCTCTATCTGTTTCACATTCCAAGGACGTGTCAACGTTAGGTTTTGTGACACCGGCGATGAAAAAAATCTACCGGTCCGGCGAAATTATGCTTTTTGAAATGAGGAAAAGTGATATCTCATTCCACGCGTTCAGAGGAAGAGGCAGGCGTCGCCATAGGAAAGGAAACGGTAGGGACCGGCAAGAGCATAGTCGTATATCTCGCGCCATGACGGAGCGCCGGGACGCTGCATAAGGAAGGCTGAAACCAACAGGAGCAACGTAGAGCGTGGCTGGTGGAAATTGGTGACCATACCGCGTACTATGCGGAATCTGTAGCCCGGCGCTATCATGAGCCGGGTGGAAGCCACGAAAGTGTCGCTGCCTTCACGGTCAAGTAGGTCTAAGACAGCCTGCATTGCCTCCTCGACCGTAAGCGAGGGATGTGACGGAGAATAGGGATACCACTGCGGAAGCACCGATGCATCCTCGCCCGACGCTATCATACAGCCAAGATGGTAGAGGCTTTCCAGAGTACGCACCGAGGTGGTACCCACAGCTATGACACGGCGGGAAGTAGAGGCCAGTTCGGCTATGAGAGAACGAGGCACGGCTATGAACTCACTGTGCATCTCATGCTCTCCGATGGTATCGCTCTTGACGGGCTGGAATGTTCCGGCACCTACATGGAGCGTGAGTTCACGGCGGGGAATGGCACGGGAGTCAATCCCGTCGAGCACACGCGGGGTGAAGTGGAGTCCGGCAGTAGGCGCAGCCACCGAGCCGTCGATATGTGAGAAGACAGTCTGATAGTCGGTGGAGTCAGACTCCTCGGTGGAACGGTTGAGATAGGGCGGAATGGGAATCTCCCCTATCGCACCGATTATAGCACTGAAAGTGACCTCGGGATTGTCCCACGAAAACTCCACCACCGATGCATTTCCCTCGCGCGAGAGTCGTGTGGCACTGATAGTGAGACTCTCCTCCCTCACCTTGAGCGACATGGTGAGAGGGCCATCCTTCCATCTCTTGGAATTGCCTACGAAGCAGAGCCACGAGCAGCTTGACGTGGACGCGAAATTCACTGCATAGTCGGCGGGACAGCGCGGTTCGAGACAGAAAATCTCTATAAGGGCACCGGTCCCGTCAGTCCCCTTGCGGAAACGCAGACGGGCGTTGATGACACGGGTGTTGTTGTAGACGAGCATCGAATCAGCGGGAAGCAGTCCCGGTAGATCCGTGAATCGTTTTGTTGATAGCTCGCCCTCCTCATCCTTTACCAGCAACAGACAGCTGTCGCGCTCTTCGAGCGGATGGACAGCTATTCTCGCGTCGGGGAGCGGATAGTCGAAATCGTCTATGCGTATATCCTCTATCATGCCTCGGAGAGTTTGATAAGATCGGCCACAGCCTTGACGGGGTCGGGCGCACGGAACACATAACTTCCGGCCACAAGCACATCGGCTCCGGCCGCAATGAGCGACGGAGCTGTGGAGAGATCAACGCCACCGTCGACCTCGATTACAGCCTGCGAACCACTTGCAGCTATCATTTCGCGCAGACGCTTCACCTTGCTGATAGTGTTGGGGATGAACTTCTGTCCGCCAAATCCAGGATTGACGCTCATGACAAGCACAAGGTCGAGTTCGGAGATTATATCGCCAAGAAACTCGACAGGCGTGGCCGGATTGACTGTCACACCGGCCTTCATACCGGCCTGACGGATGGTGTGGACCACACGGTCGAGATGTGTGCAGGCCTCCCAGTGGACATTCATGATATGCGCTCCTGCGTCGCGCACCTGTCCGACATATCGTCCGGGATCGGTGATCATCATATGGACGTCGAGCGGCTTGCGGGCAATGGTGTTGATGGCCGAAATGACCGGAAAGCCAATGGTGATATTTGGCACGAACACACCGTCCATCACATCAATGTGGATGAGCGACGCATCGCTGCGGTTGACAATCTCGACGGCCTCGCCAAGTCGGGCGAAGTCGGCGGCTAAAAGTGAGGGGGCGACCTGTATCATAGTGATTCTTGCTTGGAGCGGGGTTTGAATGCGTTATAGAGAATTATCACCACACACACCACGCCGATGGCCAGACCGGCATAGGTGAGGTAATCGTTGTATTCCTCCACTTTGGCATAGAGCTGTTCACGCGGCACTATGGTGCCGAGCCACCAGCCGAGAGCTGCAAGCACCACATTCCATGTCAATGCTCCCAGTCCGGTGTATACCACAAACTTGCCAACGTTCATGCGGGCAAGACCGGCAGGAATGGATATGAGCTGGCGCACAGCGGGAATGAGACGGCCGACGAATGTCGACACCGCTCCATGACGGTCGAAATACTCCTCGGCATGACGCACTTTAGCCTCGTCGATGAGACAGGCGTGGCCGAAACGGCTGTTGGCAAACTTATAGACTATCGGACGCCCTATCCAGACGGAAAGATAATAGTTGATGAGCGCGCCTGCTATGGCTCCCGCCGTGGCTATAGCCACGACCGCCACAATGTTGACCTCGTGGCTGGTGCAGGCAAGATAGGCCGCCGGAGGAACAATCACCTCGGACGGGAAAGGAATGAACGAACTTTCGATAATCATGAAGGCAAAGACAAGGAGATAGACCGTGGCGGCATCGGCCGTCAGGAACTTCTCCATTATCGAGGCCGGGTCGAAGATGGTGAGGAGTGTGATAAAATCAAGCATTTCCTGAAGGGGTTATTTTATGAGACTGCAAAGATACAAAATATAGGCTATATAGCAAAAGAAGAGAACCGCTCCCTCAGCCCTGGTGATGGTGCGCACTCTGAAGAGCCATCCGAAGATCCAGAAAAGGAAAGACGCACCCACAAGGACCCCGAGATCGAGAATGGTGATATTGCCAAACTGCAGTGGCATCACTGTGGCCGTGGTGCCCAGCACAAAGAAGATATTGAAGATGCACGAGCCAATGACATTGCCGAGACATATACCCGAAAAACCACGTATGGCGGCCACTGCCGAGGTGGCAAGTTCGGGAAGCGAGGTGCCGGCTGCAAGAATGGTGAGACCGATGAGCGCCTCGGACCATCCGATACCGCGGGCTATCCCAACGGCACCGTCGACAAACCATTGTCCGCCGAATATCAGAGCCGCCAGTCCGCCGAGCAGGAACACAAGCGACTTCCACAACGGAAGCTGTTTCTTACGCTGGGCATCCTCGGCAAGCGGATCGGTGGCAGGTGCCTTGCGCGCCGAGGCTATCGTGTAGCGCATGAAGACAACAAAAAAGAGGAGAAGAATGAGTCCGTCCACACGACTGAGCACCATGGGGGTGCCGTCGATATAGGGAGCACACCCCATGACAAAGAGCACCACCGACGAAAGAATCACGAGAGGAATCTCATTGACAAGCACTCCGCGTGTCACCTCGATAGGCCTTATGAGAGCAACTACGCCTATGATTACAAGAATGTTGAAAATATTTGAGCCGACAATGTTACCGATGGCCATATCGGTAGAGGCTCCCGCCGCGCTCATGACAGAGACCACCAGCTCAGGCGCACTGGTCATCATCGACACTATGGTAAGACCGACAATGAAGTCGGACATTCCCATACGCTTGGCCAGAGCGGCCGAACCATCGGTCATATAGTTGGCACCACCGAGTATTAACACGAGGCCTGCGATAAGTAGAAGAATATTTATGAGCATAATCGATAACTGTTGGGAGTGTTAAATCGTTCAGAGAATGCCGACAGAACGGAACAGAGAAGTGTAGAAGGAGGCCTTCTTTTCGAGTGCGAGCGGATAGGCCCTACTTGTCGACGGCATACGCCATATCGTGAGGCCGTCAGGTGAGACAACGTTCTCTCCCATACGGGGGACGGGAGTAGAGGTAATCGACGCAATGACTCCTGACGCCTTCTCTCCTGTGGTGGCAATGTCATGGCAGAGCGGCATCTGTTTCAGCAACTCGCCCAACGGCACAGGGGTGACTATCTCGAGATACTTGTCGGAAGCGTTGTCACGCAGGCGTCTCACTTCCCGCCCCGTGTCATGGAGGGCTATACCCTTCTCTATGAGAAAACACTCTATGTCATTGCGCAGAAATCCCCCCGTAGCCTTGTCTCTGAAACGGTCGGGATTGTCATAGAATATCAATCCCATTATCTTCCAGAAGTCATTGGTCTTGTTGGGATAATAGAAGTCCATGCTCCATCGCAGGGGCTTGGGCGGAAAAGTACCCATTATGAGCACACGGGCATCGTGTGGAAGAAACGGAGGGAAGGGATGCGTCTCTATCGGCATTGAGGCGGAATTGTCCATATCTATAACTGACTGAAAAAGGTGGTTGTCGGTGTCATACAAACGTAGAACAACGGAGCGCAAGGGAGGGTTGACTCTCCCGCGCTCCGTCGTGTCAGTTTGTCACCTGGAGTGAGTGTGGAATGTTATTTCACGCGCTCCTTGTAAGAACCGTCGCGGGTGTCGACCACAATCTTGTCACCGATGTTGCAGAAAAGGGGAACACGCACCTCGGCACCTGTCTCTACTGTAGCGGGCTTGAGTGTGTTGGTGGCGGTGTCGCCCTTGATACCGGGCTCGGTATAGGTGATTTCGAGGGTGACGGTGGTGGGCATCTCGCAAGTGAGGATGGTGTCCGACTCAGCGTGTACCATGGCCTCGCAGATGTCACCGTCCTTGAGGAACTGTACGCCTTCAATGCTCTGGCCGGGGATGATTACCTCTTCCCAGGTCTCGGTGTGGAGGAAGTGGTAGCCCATATCGTCCTTGTAGGAGTACTGGTAGGGGCGACGCTCGATGCGAACCTCGTTAACCTTCACGCCGGAGTTCCATGTCTTGTCGAGCACACGGCCGGTCTGGACGTTCTTGAGTTTGGTACGCACGAAAGCCGGACCTTTGCCGGGCTTTACATGGAGGAATTCAACGATGAAGAAGTACTGGCCGTCGATGTCGAGGCACATTCCGTTTTTAAAGTCTGCAGTTGTTGCCATCTGATTGGTTTATACTGTATGTTTCTGTTTTATATATCTTTGGTTAGTTACATCCTCCGCAACAGCCGTCCTGATCGCCACAGCCGTCGCCACACGAACCGCCTCCGCAGCCTCCGCAACCACAAGTGGGGTGGAGTTCCTGCTCGGTGGCATCGCGGACAACCTCTACTGTGCCCTTGAAGCGCAGATCCTTGCCCACAAGGGGATGATTGAAGTCCATCTTGACGTGCTGGGGGGTGATTTCGATCACTTTGCCGGCTATCTGGTAGCCATCGCCTGTAATCATGGGGACACGTGCTCCCATGAAGATTTTCTCTGAGTCAAACGCGCCCTTGTCGTCGAGGAAGATTGAGCGGTCGAGGGTGGCCACGTCGTCGGGATTGTAGGGGAAGCCCTGCGAGGCGGGCACCACCACGTCAAATGTACGACCCTGCTCCAGACCTTCGAGGGCATGGGCGAGTGCGGGGATGAGGCCTGGGGTAACGCCGAAAATGAAACGCTCGGCATCCTTTGGCTCTACGGTGTGTACAAGGTCTTCCTTGCCGTCGGGATTGATTTCGAAGAGGTCGTAGGCGATTTCTACGTATTTGCCGGGGAGGATTTTATCGGGGAGGATTTTTTCCATAATACTCTGAAGAGAGATACAGGGGTGTAAAGAGGGGGATGTTGCTTAGAAGTTTATCTCGGGGGTCACACCGGCAAGATCGGGATCAATCATGATGCGTCCGCAGTATTCGCAGACAATGATTTTCTTGTGCATCTTGATTTCCATCTGCTTCTGTGGCGGAATGCGGTTGAAGCATCCGCCGCAGGCGTTACGCTGGATGTAGACCACGCCGAGTCCGTTGCGGGCATTTTTGCGAATGCGCTTGAAGGCGTTGAGAAGTCGCTGGTCGTCGATGCGTGCCTCGAGATCCTTGGCATTCATGCGGAGACGCTCCTCGTCCTTCTTGGTTTCGGAGACAATTTCTTCAAGCTGACGACGCTTGTCAGCAAGGATGTGGTTGCGGTCGATAAGTGTCTCCTCTGAGGCGGCGATGTCGGCGTTGCGGGCCTCGGTCTCGCGGGCATACTGGCCGATGCGCTTCTCGGAGAGCTGGATTTCGAGAGTCTGGAATTCGATTTCCTTGGAAAGGAGGTCAAACTCGCGGTTGTTTCTCACGTTGTCGAGCTGAGTCTTGTAAGTGGCGATCTGGGCCTGGGCGGCTTCAATCTTATGTTGCTCCTGAGCCGACTTGGAACGGAGTTCCTCTATTTCGGCACGGTATTTCTCCACTCGTGTGTGCAGACCCTCGATCTGGTCTTCGAGATCGCGCACTTCGTCGGGGAGTTCGCCCCTGATGGTGCGGATGCGGTCTATCTCCGAGAGAATGGTCTGGAGCTCATAGAGAGCGCGGAGGCGCTGCTCCACCGAGAGGGTCTGGTCGTTTTTAGTCTCTTTTGCCATATTTTGATTTTATCTTTTGCGCTGTCAGACGTATGCGACGGGGTTTTGCTCGCTCTGCGACATACGGACTGCAAAGTTAGGAAATTTTTCGGAAATTATTCGCGAAAAAATTGACTTAGTGCATTTTTCGCTCTCGTAATGACCTGTGTCGACTATGAGCAGGTCGCGCCCATAGTCGAGGAAGTCGTGATAACGTACATCCGATGTGATGTAGGCCTCGGCTCCAAGAGTGCGGGCGAGGGTGATGAACTCGCCGCCCGACCCACTGCAAAGAGCCACACGGCTTATGGCTGTCACACCGTCGGGGCCTCCGGTCACTCTCACCACCGGAGAGCCATAGACCTCCTTGACACGGGCTATGAACTCGGCCCTCTCCATAGGGAGCGGAAAACGTCCAAGCACACCCAGCCCGGTGCCCGGCTCGCGACCCTGCGAGAGAACCTCCATGGAGGTGAGTCCGAGCAGGCGTCCAAGTTCGTGGCTCACCCCGAGCGAAGCGCTGTCAAGAGCTGTGTGGGACGAGTAGACGGCAATGCCGCGTCCTATGGCTGAAAGCACTGTGCGCTCGGAGGGTGTGGCTCCGGTGATTGACTTCAGTCCCCTGAAGATGAGGGGATGATGTGACACAATGAGGTTGCAGCCTGAGGCGGCAGCCTCGTCGACGCGTTCGGGAGTCACGTCCAGACACACCAACACCCCCGTACACTCTGTGGCGGCGGGGGTTGTCGGTGTCAGTTGCCACCCTGTGTTATCCCAGGATTCCTGGAGTCCCGGGTGGGCAAATGACTCTATGGCGCCTACAATATCCTGTAGTGTGGGCAAGTAGGTAGTTGTTTAGAGGCTATTTACTTTTCCTTGAGGTCGATACGTATCTGGAGCTCGTCGAGCTGCGAATCGTCGATGGCAGCAGGAGCGTCGATCATCATGTCGCGTCCAGAGTTGTTCTTCGGGAAGGCGATGACGTCGCGGATGGAGTCGAGTCCGGCAAGAATGGATACAAAGCGGTCGAAACCAAATGCAAGGCCGCCGTGGGGGGGAGCACCATACTTGAATGCGTTCATGAGGAAGCCAAATTTGTATTGTGCGTCCTCCTCGGTGAGACCGAGCAGACGGAACATCTTGTCCTGGAGTCCGGCCTCATGAATACGGATGGATCCACCACCAAGCTCGTTGCCGTTGACCACCATATCATAGGCCGTGGCTCTCACGGCTCCGGTGTCGCTGTCGAGCAGGTGCACGTCTTCGGGATTGGGAGCGGTGAACGGGTGATGCATTGCATAGTAGCGCTGTGTCTCCTCGTCCCACTCGAAGAGGGGGAAGTCAACCACCCACAGGCACGAGAATTTCTGCGGGTCGCGAAGTCCGAGTCGCGAGCCCATCTCTAGACGCAGCTCGCACAGCTGCTTGCGGGTCTTCATAGTCTCGCCGGCGAGGATGAGCATGAGGTCGCCCTTGGAGGCTCCGGCTCTTTCGGCCCACTTGCGCAGGTCGTCCTCGGAGTAGAACTTGCTGACAGACGACTTGATTGTTCCGTCCTCTTCCATCTTTACCCACATCATTCCCTTGGCTCCGATCTGCGGACGCTTCACGAAGTCGGTGAGCTGGTCGAGCTGTTTGCGGGTGTAGCCTGCACAACCGGGAGCCACGATGGCACCGACATACTGTGCGTCGTCGAGCACCGCAAAGCCCTTGCCTCCGGTGAGGTCCTTGAGTTCCACAAACTCCATACCGAAACGGGTGTCAGGCTTGTCGGAACCGTAGAGACGCATGGCGTCGGCCCATGTCATGCGGGGGAAGGGATCGGCAAAGTCGATATCCTTGACATATTTGAATATGTGCTTAACGAGGCCCTCGAACATCTGCAGGACATCTTCCTGCTCCACAAACGACATCTCGCAGTCAATCTGTGTGAACTCGGGCTGACGGTCGGCACGAAGGTCCTCGTCGCGGAAGCACTTCACAATCTGGAAGTAGCGGTCGAAACCACTCACCATGAGAAGCTGCTTGAATGTCTGGGGTGACTGGGGGAGAGCATAGAACTCTCCGGGGTTCATGCGCGAAGGCACAACGAAGTCGCGGGCACCCTCGGGAGTCGACTTGATGAGCACCGGAGTCTCGACTTCGAGAAATCCCTTGGAGTCGAGATAACGGCGTATCTCGAAGGCCATTTTATGGCGCAGCTCGAGGTTGGCTCTCACACATCCGCGACGCAGGTCGAGATAGCGGTATCTCATACGAAGGTCGTCACCGCCGTCAGTGTCATCCTCGATAGTGAACGGGGGAACATCACTGCGGTTGAGCACCTGGAGGTCGGTGGCTATGATCTCTATCTCTCCTGTGGGGAGATGCGGGTTCTTGCTGGTGCGCTCGGCCACATTGCCTGTGACACGAACCACGAATTCACGTCCGAGCTTGTTGGCGGCCTCGCAGAGTGAGGCATTGGTGTCGTTGTCAAACACCACTTGGGTGATTCCGTAGCGGTCGCGGACATCGACAAAAGTCATGCCGCCCATCTTGCGTGTACGCTGCACCCAACCGGCCAAGGTCACGTTCTTGCCGGCATCACTGAGGCGGAGTTCTCCGCAGGTATTAGTCCTGTACATTATTATGAGGAATATTTTTCCGCAAAATTACGAAGAAATCTATTAAAAGGATTAAAAAAACGACAGAAATTTTCCACCCGATTCCCCCGAAATACAGGGGAAGGGGTGGAAAACATCTGTCAAACGGTGTCTGCGGTGGTGTGTTAAATCACAGCATCTTTACTTCACAATTACTTCACAGTTTTACTTCACAGTCATTTTACAATCACCTTTGACACACGGTTTCGACCGTCTGACATCTTTTCGGCCCTCATATAAAGGCCTGAAGACGGACGTGATATACGACGACCCTGGAGGTCGAAGTATTCTGTAGCCACTACGCCTGCTCCACCAGCGCCCACACTGTCTATGACTGAGAACGAGCCTCCGTCGGCATAGTCGGATGATGCGGAATTAAAGATCTCGTCGGCATAAGAATCATATACAAACGCTATGACGCGTAGTTTGTCGGGATTCTGTATCACGGGCTCACCGTCGAGATTCCTCACACTGGAGGTATCAAATGTGAAGGAGTGGGTATACGGGGTCTCAGCCTTGATGTCGGCCGGCACAGAGCCATCCACTCCGTGTATACCCTCGGAGCTAAGAACCACATCATTGAACACAAGCCCCTTCACTTTGCTGCCACCATTGACAAACAGGTCAGCATACTCACCTTCGAGCGCTGTGTCGCCCGACAGATAGTTACTCTGAGCCCATTCGGGGTCGGTGAGACCATCAGCGATGAGAATATAACCGATTTTAATATCGGCTCCGTTCATATCCTTGACAAAACGGAATGTTGAAGTTGCCACGAGATTCTTCTTTTCTGCGTCGGCCCACTCGACGGATGCATCAATTTCAGCCAGGGCCACTGCTTTGCGCAGACGTGGCCACTCCACTCCCAGATCACCGGGATAGACTTCGTTGAGACCACGGTTGACAAAGCTTGAGGGGAAGCCCTCCACATAGGAAGGAAAGAGTTCGTTGGCCACTGTGGATATCTCATCACCATTGTGATATGCCGCAGCTATGAAAGCATCGTCATACTCCTTGCGAAGTGTCTCAAGAGCGACGTAGCCCACAGGGCAGTAGCCACACCAGAACCCGGTGTACTCCTCTACGAGAGGACGATTGACTGGTATGAACGGCAATACCTCAAGCTCGGCTCCACAAGTAGCCTCGGATATGGCGTTAACCTCACCGTTTACCTTGTCTATTGTAAGCGAGAAGTCAAAAGTGCCGACTTCGGGGATTGCCTCGACAGGGATTGCCACCGTTCCTTTGGCTCCATACATAGCCTTGATAGGCGAGGAAGGGCTGACAATACCGGAACCTGTTATCTCGCCCGCTTTGTAGGTATATCCGATAGATGAGATCGGACTGCTTCCGCTATTGGTAATTACGGCATCGACAGTTCCTTCTTTTCCGACAGGAAGATATACAATCTCATCGGTGCTGACCCCGGCGGCATTGGGACTGAAATCGCCCTCAAGCACCACGGTCATGGCACTCACAATACCAAAAAGCGAGGAATTGTCAATCCATTTGAGTCGGCTTCGTGATGTGTGGATATAAAGGCCGTCAGGATTAGTGCCTTCAACGACTGCGACAGGATATGCGTCAGTCTCATCGAGGAGTTCGTTGACTTTCAGAGAGTAGCCCACATAGACACCTTTGTCGGTGATAGTGTATGGTTCATCGAAATTGACACGTATGTATCCGTCGTCACCAACCGTGGCTGTCTGTGATGTGATATCGGGCTTGTTGACTTTCTTGTCAAGACGCAATTCGGTCGATAGCCACGCCGTGTGGTCAGAAGTCCCCACATTGCCCGCCGGCACATAAAAACCCTTGACCTTTGTGCCTACAAGCACTGGATCGTCGATGCGGATGGCCACATCGTAGGACTCCATCTTAGCATATCCGTATGATTGGGTCTCAAGATCCATAGTGTTGTAGGAGAATTCGAGTTCGGCGCCGCAAAGTGACGCAGGGCTCATCATGGCCGTCACGGCAGCCACGGGTATAATGCTTTTAAAAATTTTCATTTTCTTGAATTAAATCAGTGAGTGTCGTGATGGAAATTATCTTTTCACAATCTTTGAGGTCTTGACACGACCGTCGGCAAAAGTGACGGAACGAATATATAGACCAGCGGAGGGATTCTCAACCTGGCGACCCTGGAGATCGAAATAACGTATGCTCTTGATCTCGGTTGATCCAAGGGTTACATCTTTGAGGGCCGACTCAAATCCCGGTACCCACATTATGTCGGACTGCACGGTCTTATCGCCGTCAATATACAGTGAACGCACACCGAGATTATCATAGCCCCACGGATATATAAGAAGTCCGTTGGTGCATCCCTCGGAGAAGAACTCATAGTCGGAGTTGAAACCATAGGGCACATTGACCATATCCTCCCAGAGATCCATATATTCATCCGGCATGAACACAAACACTTCATCGTCCATAATGAGGTTCCAGTATATCTTGGAAGTGTCGAGCACCTGGCCATCGGCATCTACCTGCGGAAGCATAAACTGTAACTCAGCCTCGTAACCATACTCAGGTTCTTCGGGATAATAAATGCCATATACGGGGGTGAGGAGTGATGTGACATTTACATCGTCAATCGACTGGAATTTTATTTCTGGGCTGTCCACCACGTCATAGTAGAGTATCCTGTCCTTGAACACAGATATGGCATATGATCCTGTCGATTTAAGAGTTCTCGCCTGCGAGTCATAGTCAAATACTATCTCGTCACAGAGATCATAAATCATTTCTCCTTCCTGGAGGCTTCCTTGCACAGCTATGAAATAGGCCGGAGTGAGATTGTCCCAATAGGCACCAAGGAACTGTCCAGACTTCACAGTCACTTTGGATCCTTCCATGTCGCCTTCTACCACGGCCTCGGGCATATCAGGGAAGAGTCCCTTAAAATAAACCTTTGAACCGGAGAAGGACACGGGAACTGATTGTGCAAGAATGTAATCGACCATCCACCAGTTTTCGAACTCGGAATCAGCGGGAACCTCGACAATCTTGTCGGTAATCGGAGTAAGAGTTACATCCACATCACCACACGCCTGCCAGGCCCAATTTTTGCCATCCCATGCACAGAAGCCAATCATAACCGACGGATCGGCCGAACTAAGCACTCCGTCCTCTCCCACGTTGAAACTATAGACCTGGTCCTCCATCGGATCATACCACTGACTTTCCTCATCGGACATTTTCAAGCATAGTGCATAATCCTCGTATATTGTACCGTAATAGTCCTCCTGGTTGGCTATCTGAGGAAGATTGAAGGTAATCACATTGCCCTCTCGGGTGCCCTCAATCCACCCCTGTGTGGGATAGTATGCGAATGGAGCATATAGATACACTGTTTTTCCATCTGGTGCAGTGACTATCTCGCTGACTCCGGTATCTACCTCGTCGACCCAACGGCCCATAAGCCAATTGTAGCCATATCCTATACAGGTTTTGGAATAAAACTGTGACGTTCCTGCCGGACGCTCGCTGATATAGGGTTGATTGTCGGAAGGACCGGCAACGGCGCGTTTGACGCTGACATTGTCATCGACACTGAAAGCATGGTGTTTAGCGGCTTTTCGTGCGGCGAGACGGCCATTGTTCTTGCTGATGCTTTGTGAGGCAATGACGCTTGCTACCTGTCCGCTCTCAACACCCTTCAGGCACACAGGTGCCACCGGCTGTGCTGAGAGAGAAACCCATGCAATGCATAACGCCGAAAGAGTTGTGTAGAATTTTCTCATAAACGAAATTTAGTATCTGGAATTACACTTTGTAGTTTTTATCTATGTTTGCAAATAATTCTGTTCGCAAAATTACACATCTTTTAATAAATTGCAAGTAAAAATCAATAAAATTTTAAAAATTCGTGTAATTTTGCTTTCAACGGCTGCATTTTACTCTATTTTTGCTACTCTCGCGTGGTTGTGGACCGCCCGGAAAGATTGATTTTTTTTTGAATTTTTCCGAGCTGATAGTAGCCGCGATTAGGAAAATGTGTGTAAATTTGCGTAGACCAATAAATAACCTTTTTATATAAATTATGAAACCCTATGTAGTAGGTATCGATATAGGCGGTACCAACACGGTATTCGGTATCGTTGATGCCCGTGGCGCAGTAATAGCCAGCTCTTCAATCAAAACTCTCAAACACACCAACGTCGAGGACTACCTTAACGACCTCCACGACGGCCTCACCCGCCTCATGGAAGCCAACGACGCCGTTGACAAAATTCACGGCATAGGTATAGGCGCGCCCAACGCCAACTTCTACACCGGCACTATCGAGCGCCTGGTCAACATTCCCTGGCCCACTCCCCTGCCTCTCGCTGAAATGGTGAGCGAGAAGTTTGGAATACCCGTAGCCATCACAAACGATGCCAACGCCGCTGCAATCGGCGAGATGACCTATGGTGCCGCCCGCGGCCTCAAGAACTTCATCATGATCACACTCGGCACCGGCGTAGGCTCTGGCATCGTGATCAACGGACAGCTTGTCTATGGCCACGACGGTTTTGCCGGCGAGCTGGGCCATGTGATAATGAAGCGCAACAACGGACGCCTCTGTGGCTGTGGTCGCACCGGCTGTCTTGAGACCTACTGTTCAGCCTCAGGCGTGGCCCGCACTGCCCGCGAGTTCCTCGAACTCCGCAACGACGAGTCGACACTTCGCAGCCTTCCCGTCGAGGAGATAACTTCCAAGGACGTGTATGATGCCGCTGTGAACGGCGACAAGCTTGCACAGGAGATTTTCGAATACACCGGCAACATTCTCGGTGAGGCCTTTGCCGACTTCACAACCTTCTCGTCTCCGGAGGCCATCATCCTCTTCGGCGGTCTGGCCAAGTCGGGCGACCTCCTTCTCCGCCCCATCCGCGAATCGATGGAACGCAACATGATGCCACAGTTCAAGGGCAAGGTGAAACTGCTCCTTTCAGAACTGAAGGAAGCCGATGCAGCAGTGCTCGGCGCCAGCGCTCTGGGCTGGGAGGCAAAGTAAAGACCGCAGCTATTAATAAGTATTAAAGAAAAAGACTCTGCGCTGAGGTGATTCTCAGCGCAGAGTCTTTTTCTTTCGCATGATCAAAAAAAGTATCAGCTGCCTACAAAAAGTTGGTCCTGACGACGTAGTGTCATCAGGACCAAACTTTGCAAAGGTGTGACAAAAGGTGTAGCCCATAGGAGAATCGAACTCCTCTTTCAAGAATGAAAATCTTGCGTCCT
>CAJUGS010000030.1 GCA_910586305.1 uncultured Duncaniella sp. | reverse complement strand
GGGTTTGTTATGCCCTATAACATTTTTTCAATTCTAATTTTAAACAGTTTCTAAGGTAAGAAAGTTATTCGTCGCGACGACGAGTAATTTTTTTTGTCCCTCTTTTTTCATGTATCAGCAACAATAAGATTTGCCGGTCAGATCACAGCATTGACAAAAGGCTTGATAGAATCCCCCCACTCCTCCGATACAGATCCTCCCCCCTTATTCTCAACTTATTTTAACAATTCTTGGCGGTCGTGATAACTGTGTTATTACCGATTATTGCTATTTTTGCAGTTTGAAACAGCGGAAGAACGATCGCAACCCACATAAATAAAATGAAAATTGCTATTGTAGGAACAGGATACGTAGGTCTTGTCTCGGGAGCCTGCTTTGCCGAGATGGGAATCGACGTGACGTGTGTAGACATAGACCAGGTCAAGATAGAAAGACTTCTCGCAGGAGAAATCCCCATCTATGAGCCGGGGCTCGACGACCTGGTGAAGCGAAACACCGAAGCCGGCCGACTGCATTTCACCACCCGCCTGAGCGACTGTCTCGACGACGTGGAAGTAGTGTTCTCGGCAGTGGGCACTCCTCCTGACGAGGACGGCTCGGCCGACTTGAGATATGTTCTCGATGTGGCACGTGAGTTCGGTCGAAACATCCGGCGCTATACACTCCTCGTCACCAAGTCTACCGTACCGGTCGGTACTGCTGAGAAAGTGAAGCAGGCCGTGGCAGAGGAACTCGCCATACGCAGCGAAAATATCGACTTCGAAGTAGCCTCCAATCCGGAATTCCTCAAAGAGGGAGCCGCGATAAAAGACTTCATGTCGCCCGACCGTGTGGTGGTGGGAGTTGAGAGCGAAAGAGCCCGCAAAGTGATGAGCAAACTCTACCGCCCCTTCCTGGTCAACAACTTCCGCGTCTACTTCATGGACATACCCTCGGCCGAAATGACCAAGTATGCGGCCAACGCCATGCTTGCCACCCGCATATCGTTCATGAACGACATCGCCAACCTCTGCGACCTTGTCGGGGCGAATGTCGACATGGTGCGCAAGGGCATAGGCACCGACGCACGCATCGGATCGAAATTTCTCTACTCGGGATGTGGCTACGGAGGCTCATGCTTTCCTAAAGACGTCAAGGCTCTCGCACGTACAGCCCGCGAGAACGGCTACCGCATGAGAGTGATCGAAGCCGTCGAGGAAGTAAACGAGCGCCAGAAGGAAATCGTGTTCCACAAGCTCAGCTCCATGCTCGGAGGCGACCTGCAAGGCAAGACAATAGCCATCTGGGGACTATCGTTCAAACCCGAGACCGACGATATGCGCGAAGCTCCATCGCTCGTGGTTATCTCGGCCCTGCTCGACAGCGGCGCACGAGTGAAAGTCTACGACCCTGTCGCCATGAACGAATGCCGCCGTCGCCTTGGCGACACAGTCGAATATGCCCGCGATATGTACGACGCGGCAGTCGGAGCCGATGCTGCAGCACTCCTCACCGAGTGGAAGCAGTTCCGTATGCCGTCATGGCAGGTCATCAGACAGGTCATGAACAAACCCGTGATAGTGGACGGACGCAACCTCTACGACAAAGAAGAGGTAGAGGCCGAAGGATTCGCCTACACTGCAATCGGCAAATAGTTATCACTCACACACCACCTACTGCAAATCTATGGAACAAAAAAAGGACGACAAAAAGACCAGCAAACGCACCCACCGAGGGCTCATTGCCACAATGTGGCTCGTGTTCACCTTATGCGTGGCCGGCGTGTTCGTCTTCCTGTTTCTCATATATAACGGCATAATAGGATATATGCCCCCGGTGGAGGAACTTAAAAACCCCACCGACCGCTTTGCATCAGTCCTCTACTCGGCCGACGGAAAGGAAATCGGACGCTACTTCTCCGGCACAGGCAACCGCGTGTATGCCGACTTCGACGAAGTGTCGCCCCATGTCATCGACGCCCTCATCTCCACCGAGGATGTCCGCTTCGAGGAACACTCAGGCATCGATATGAGAGGTCTCGGACGAGTGCTGTTCAAGACCATCCTGATGGGCAACAAAAACGCCGGCGGCGGCTCAACGCTCACCCAGCAGCTGGCCAAGCAGCTCTACTCGCCCCAGAGCTCCAACCTCATCTCGAGAGCCATGAAGAAACCCATCGAGTGGATGATTGCCGTCAAGCTGGAGAGATACTACTCAAAGGAAGAGATCATAAAGATGTATCTCAACCAGTTTGACTTTCTCTACAACGCGGTGGGTATCAAGAGTGCCGCACACGTCTATTTCGGCAAAGAACCCAAAGACCTCACCATCGAGGAAGCCGCCACACTTGTGGGAATGGTAAAAAACCCGTCGTTCTACAACCCCGTCCGCAAGAGCGAACGGACACGCGAACGCCGCAACACAGTGCTCGCACAGATGCACAAGGCGGGCAAACTCACACAGGCCGAACTCGACTCACTTTCTGCCCTTCCGCTCACCCTCAACTTCCACCGCGTGGACGCAAAGGACGGAATAGCGCCATACTTCCGCGAGGAACTGCGCCGTATGCTGCGCGCCAAACGTCCCGAACGCGAAAACTACCGCGGATGGGAGACACAGAAGTTTATCGACGACTCCATAGCCTGGGAGACCAACCCGCTCTACGGATGGATTGAGAAAAATCCCAAGCCCGACGGCTCAAAATACGACATATACACCGACGGTCTCAAGATCTACACCACCATCGACTCGCGTATGCAGCAGTATGCCGAAGAGGCCGTAGCCGAACACCTCGGCAAGGACCTCCAGAAAGCATTCTTCCGCGAGAAGCGCGGCACCAAGGGCGCACCCTATACCACCGACCGTGCCGAGCTATCGGAAATACGCCTCAACCACCTCATACGCAACGCGATGAAAAACACCGACCGCTACCGCAACATGGTGAAGGCCGGAGCCTCGCGCGACGAGATAAACCGCGCATTCAACACTCCGCGCGAGATGAAGGTGTTCTCCTACTCGGGTTCGGTCGACACCGTTATGACACCGCTCGACTCGGTGCTCTACCACAAGCACTTCCTCCGCACCGGCTTCATGGCCATGAATCCCCTCAACGGCCACATCAAAGCCTATGTAGGCGGTCCGGACTTCTCCTACTTCCAGTATGACATGGTCTCCACAGGTCGCCGTCAGATAGGCTCCACAGTCAAGCCCTTCCTCTACACCTATGCGATGGAAGAGGGCTACACCCCTTGCGACGTATTCTCCAACACCCAGCCGGTGCTCACTGATGAAAACGGACGAGTGTGGGCACCACGAAACGCCGGAAGGTCGCGAGTGGGAGAGATGGTTGACCTCCGCTGGGCGCTCACCAACTCCAACAACTGGATTTCGGCCCGCCTCATCTCCCAGCTCTCACCCCCCTCGCTCGTCCGCACCATGCACAACTTCGGCATCACAGCCTCGCTTCCGCCGGTGATGTCACTGTGTCTCGGCCCGGCAGACGTATCGGTCAAGGAAATGGTCACAGCCTACTCCGCTTTTGCCAACAACGGCATGAGGGTCGACCCCATGTTTGTCACAGCGATAGCCGACAACGACGGAAACATAATATCCGAATTCTCACCACGCCACACCGAGGTGATATCCGAAAAAGCCTACTACCGCATACTCTCCATGCTGCTCAATGTGGTCAACGAGGGTACGGCCCACCGCGTCCGTTCGCGATTCGGCCTCACCGCCGAAATGGGAGGAAAGACCGGTACCACCAACTACAACGCCGACGGATGGTTCATGGGCTTCACCCCCGACCTTGTGGCAGGAACATGGGTGGGAGGCGACGAACGATTCATACACTTCAACACAATGGCCTACGGACAGGGTGCTTCAATGGCACTTCCTATCTACGGGCGATTCATGAAGAAAGTATACTCCGACCCGTCGCTCAAGTACTCGCAGTCGTCACGCTTCACATTCCCGGCAAATGTCAACCTGTGTGAAAAAGAATACTACGGAGACTTCATTGATGAGCCGGATATCGACAATGATGCCGAAGAAACATCACTCGAGGGCGTCTTCGAATAGTAAAATTTGCTCAATTCCTTAAAATTCACTAATTTTGCAATCCGAAAGGGTCGGACCCACTCACCGCCGACGTTTACCATCCGACCATTACAGCAAACTCTATGAATCAGGAACTCAAAAAAGAACTCGCACAGGACCCCGACGGCCTGCTGACCTACGAATACATCGCCAACCACATCGGCGAGTGTGACGACATCATGGATGAGCTTATAACCAACATGATTCTCGTTGACACCACCGGACAGTTCGCTGTATCAGCAGCCCGCTATCTCAACGCTATTGATGCCGAGCGTTACGCAACCTCCATCCACCGCTTGGCCGAAACAGCCATAGAGAAGGACCGCGAACGCCGCTACCTGCCCGACCTGCTCGAAAGCCTGTATGGCGCAGACTACGCATCGCGCGCCGACGAACTCTCGACAACCGACGACATTTTCCGTCGTCTCTACAAGCGAGTGAATCCTCCTACAGGACTCTGAACATAACAGGGTCACACATCTTTCATACCACACCCCCTCATCGGCCACAGACCGACGAGGGGGTGATTTTTTCATATTTCCACGAGCAACACACCGAATTAGCCGAGGTCAGACCCGGGAATATAATAACATCAATCACCTGATTTACGTCCGGTTTTATCTATATAATACCAGTCGTCGCTATCCCAATAATGGTATTCACCACGATTACCCTCCACCTCCTTTTCTTGTCCGGAGTCTGTTACCTTGGCTTTCCCATTCTCAAAAGGAAATCCAAATGCAAACCGCGGAGCTATGACCGTGGCGCCTCTCTCATCGGCATATCCTATCCTACCCCTCTCATCCACAATACGGTATAGTCCGTCTTTGACATAATCATCACCATTATCATATTGAAAGGCCCGATATTTCTTATTCTTTCTATCGTCATAATCAGTCTTTTTAAACATGATAGGCAACGTCATCCATTGATCAATCGGAGTTAAATCAAATTTGCCGGGTGTAAATTTCGGAAAAGACGTCACTATTCTCACCGCTTCCGCGTCAAGATAGGGATCCTTGCTCTTCACTATTCTGACAGAGTCTATGTTTCCGGTCTTGTCAACAAGATACTGCACAACGACCCTGCCTTGTATGTTTTCATCATACGCCTCTTTTGGATACCTCAGATTGTCGTAGATATAACTTATCATTGCGCCATCCCCTCCGGGAAATTGCGGTGATGTTTCGTGTGAGACAAATGACTTTTCTTCAACAGCTAAAGTATCACAGCCAATATTGACACGAACTTTATCATGGACTTCAAACCTCAATAATGGGGAGTCAAACACATCCTTTCTAAACACATTTATAATCGAGTCGTTATCACCTTCAATACAAATTGTTATTGTGCCATCTTCATTGCCCCACCAAATCAGATTTCCATTAATTGCTTCACGACAGATTGGCGATGGCGACAAAGTGTCCATATTCGAGACTGCAGTGTCCAAAAGAGAAAGAGTCCTCAGCATCTCTTTTCGCGAACTCACTCCAACCCCAAGATCGAATTCATTTCCTTGAAGCAATTTAGCCAGCATACGTCTTGTATTCAGAGTATCGCCGATTATATTAATGATCAGTCTGTTACGGTCATTGACAAAACAGCCGGAATACCAATCCGGAAAATCCATGTCATTGCTAATACCGATGCACGTAGAATCCGCACCGAAGATATAAGAGAGCCGTTCATAGTAAGTCCATGCCGGTTCTTGAACCGCACCTTCATCCTCCTCACTTTGCGCAGCAATGATGTTATCCATAGCCATATTGCGTGTGCGAGAACTATATGTCTTCTGGGAACAACTCATGAATATCCCCACAATAACAAACATGAATATGTATAACGACTTTCTCATATGCTACAATCTTTTATTAGGTCATAATTATTAAATCATGGGCACAATATCACACCACGTGTTTTTACACGTCGCATAGATTCCTATAACGAAAACTACGGAAAGAACAATCGGTCTGATCATTTGACTGTCTGTATGGTGTTTATATTTTCCAAAATTATTAAATCCAGCCTTCAAATCAAAAATATTTATTTAAAAAAACGCATTATGCCTGTTGGAGCTGTCTGCAATTTCCGGAATACGTAATGAAATCCCGCACCGGAAACCAATAAAGATTTCCGGTGCGGGATCTCATTACATATATAGCCTTGGTTGAGCTTATTTCACCTCAGTGAGGCGGAGCACACGCGAGGAATAGTCGGTATTCTTGTGATAGTCCACCTTATATGTCAGAGGCATTTCAAGACCGTTGGACATCAGATAACGGCCTGTGAAAGTCTTGCCCTCATAGGGAAGAGGCTCGTTGTCGATACGGTTAAGCTCCTGCACACGATAAGTTTTGTCGGGATTAAGACCGGCCATCGGAATGCGCGGTAGCTGCTGTCCCATAAAGGTATCGAGTTTCCACCAGAAGAACACAGCATCGTCCTTCTCCGGAGTGACATACATCAGAGAAGCCACACCCTTCTTGTCGTAGGGCGACTGAAGGCGATAAAGATCGCCAAACTGCACTATCGGACGGATTGTCTTATAGTCTGATATCGCCTGGCGACACACAGCCTTGTCATCGTCGTTCATATCGCGGGGCTGCATCTCAAGACCGAGTCGTCCGCTCATGGCCACATCGGCACGGAACTTGGTGGGAATCCGGCGGAAAGTCTGGTGGTTGGGCGACGCCGAGATGTGCGAGGCCATGGCGATGGCAGGATAGAAATAGCTGGTGCCCCACTGCATATACACGCGCTGAAGAGCGTCGTTATTGTCCGAAGTCCAGAATTCGTCAAACCACGGGAGAAATCCCCAGTTGACACGTCCGCCACCGCTGGCACAAGCCTGTATCGTCACATCGGGATGGGCGGCACGTATACGGTCGAGAGTCTTCTCAAGCCCCTTGTGGAAGTCGATATATAGATGGCTCTGGTTGTCGGCGGTGAGATACTGCGAGCCATGCTCCATGATGGGCGCATTAGCGTCCCACTTGATATAGTCTATGGCAGGATACTTGGTCATGAGCGTGTCTACCACCTCGAAAACGAGATCCTGTACCTTGGGGTTGGCAAGGTCAAGCACAAGCTGTGTGCCTCCGCGTCCCTTCACCACCTCGCGGTTGGGAGCCTTCACGATATACTCGGGATGCTTCTCGTAGAGCTCGCTGACAGTATTGGTCATCTCAGGCTCAATCCAGATACCGAACTTTATGCCATTTTTTTCAGCCTCTTTCAGAAGCCCGTTGATGCCGTTGGGGAGCTTGCGAGTATCAACAACCCAGTCGCCCAGCGACGAATTGTCGACATCGCGGGGATACTTGTCGCCAAACCATCCGTCGTCCATGACAAAGAGCTCGCCACCCATCGAGGCAATATCCTCCATCATTCCGGCCATGACAGGCTCGGTGATGCTGAAATACACGCCTTCCCATGAGTTGAGCAGAATCTTGCGTTCCTTGTCGCCTGCATGAAGGCGGTGCTTGCGTCCCCAGCGGTGGAAATTTCGGCTCACTCCGCCAAGGCCCTCGTCGCTATAGGTCAGCGCGAGTTCCGGAGTGGTAAAACTCTCCCCCTTGCGGAGATGATATTCCGAGTTCTCCTCGTTGATACCTGCAAAAAGATGATGATAGTTGCTGTCGTCGGTATCTATGAAAAGCTTATAATTGCCGGGATAACAGAGAGTCGCGCCTATCACACGTCCATCATTCTCGCGTGGCTTGCCGTCAAGCGACAGCATCACCTCGGGATGCGCGGTGTGGGTGTTGCGCAGACCGTCCTTATTTTTGATCATGCGGATTCCGTGGGGCACGGGTTCCTCCGTGATATTAGCCTCGTCGGCCCATGTGCCATAGAGAGTGTGCATCCACACATTGCCATATCTCACCGGGAGATACCCCGACATGAATCGGTTGAGTGTCACTGTGCCCTTCTCGCCGTTCTTCACATCCACCCATGTCTCGATTATCTCATCGCCGGGATAGACACGGTAGTTGACATTGACATCAAGCGGATAATGACGGTCCTTCATGGCCACAGTGGTCACAAGGCCACCGTCGGGCTCAGTGGTTCTGGAGACACCCGTCACAGCCACATCGGTAGTGCGGTTGCCGTCGGCATGGGTCACACTAAGCGCTGCCTCCCCCATCGGCTGGATACCGTAGACGGGATATGCGTTGAGACTGATGGCGCCACCCGTTTCCTGAAGCGAGGCGGCCTCGGCCGGCGAGAGTCTGTCTCCGTAGTAAAGTATCTTCAACGGCTGTCCCTCTGTTGCATCAAGAACGAGAGATGTCCCCGGGGTGGAGACATCGACTATCTCCGCCAGTGCCGATGCGGGAGCTGCCCCGAGTGCTACTGCGGCCAGGAGTCTGAGGATATGAGACTGTTTCATGGTCATTGGTAAATGTTCGGTTTTTTAGGTCTACACAAAGTTAAACTTTATTTCTCAACATTTTATCATCTTCCTTGAAAGTGGCAACAAAGAGGCAAAAAAGTATAAATACCTATCATTATGACACTTTTCATAACCCATACAGCCGTCTATCAAAAAAACACGACAATGCCGGAACAGAAATTAGACGAGAATATCTGAAAAGTCCCATAGCGCAAAAAGCCTATAATAGCATTGAGTGTCACCGATTTGCATATTTCCATATAAAAATTCGGTCGAAAAATTTGGCCGGGATAGATAAATGTCGTACCTTTGCAGCCGGGTAAGTCCTACACGACCAGCTCCCCGAGAACTCCGCCAGGTCTTGATCGAAGCAACGGTATCGGGTTGTAGCGGTGCGATGTAGTCAGCTTACCCTTTTTTTGTATCCATACGGATGGCTTTTTCTTAAATTAACACTCAAATGTTAAAACAACGGATGCTTTGATGTTTGTTTGAACAAATAAATATTGCTTAACGTTACAATATCAAAATCTCCCGGTCGCATTTCACGATCGGAAACAAAGCGATAACTGTTCACACTAACAAATATCTTCAAGTTTCATTTTTAACTTATGAGAGTAATGAAAAAGCAATTCCTACTTATGGCCGCCTGTGGTGGCATCCTCATGGCCGCCGGCGAAGCCTCGGCACAAGAGACCGTTGTGGTAGAGGAATCAGTCTATTCCGTAGAGAATGTAGATTGCAAGGATATCTACTCGCCCGGTTCATGGCGCAACAACTGGTACATCCAGCTCGGCGCCGGTATCCGTTCACCGTTTGTAGAAAACTCCCGCATCAAGGGAGACGACTCACGCCACATGACGGCGGTATACAACCTGGCCGTCGGCCGCTGGATCTCACCCTACCTGGGCTTCCGCTTCTCGGCCTACTACGGCTCCATGCACTGGAACCATGGCACAACAGTGTCGGCCCGCACCGCCAACCTCAACGTTGACTTCATGTGGGATATGTTCAACTCCATCGGCGGATACAGACCCAACCGCGTATTCTCAATCGTTCCCTACGTAGGTCTCGGCGGCACATTCGTATACCGCTTCCGTCCCAACACCGGCAACGACATGGACCACGACGGAAAGGTGAAATCCAACCAGTGGCTCCTCCCCGTATCGGCAGGTCTCCAGCTCCGCTTCCGCGTCAGCCCCTATGTCGACATCTTTGCTGAAGGCCGCGGCACATTCTACGGCGACAACTTCAACAACACAGTTTACGGCAAGCCCGTCGACATCGACATCTCCGCTGTCGGTGGTGTGATAATCCACTTCACAGGCTCGAAGTTCCAGCGCTACAATCCCTGCGACTACATCAACGCACTCAATGCAGCCAACGCACAGGTCAACGATCTCCGCGGAGCACTCGCCACAACATCTGCCGCCCTCGCCGCAGCCGAAGCACAGCTTCCCTGCCCCGAAGTCACAGAAGCTACAGTCGTAGAGAACGATGTGACAATCCTCCCCACCGTGCGCTTCAAGCTCAACTCAGCCTACGTATCAAGCGAGGAAATGGTCAACGTCTACACCATCTCGGAATACATGAAAGCCAATCCCGACGCCAAAATCGTGGTTCGCGGATATGCTGACAAGAACACCGGCACAGCAGCCTACAACATGAAGCTTTCCGAGCGTCGCGCTCAGGCCGTGGCCGACATCCTCACAGGCGACTATGGCATCTCGGCCGACCGTCTCACCCTCGAGGCAGCAGGCAGCGACACCCAGATCTATCCCACCAACGACTGGAACCGCATCGTGATCTTCGCAACTCCCGAATAAGAACGAATCCCGGAAGACCCGCAACGCCGGGGTTTAGAGAAATCTCAGCCTACCGGGTCATTCCTCCTCCACCACCTACATTCAGCGAATGTAATCATCAATTCCAAGAACTCATTTCATTCCTCTCTTCAGGAACAATAGTTCGACCCGACACCCCGGCCCCATCCCTTGGCCGGGGTGTCATTCTTAACAGTGGGATTGACAAATGCCTCACACAGCCGGTTTGACAATATGCCATGACCTTGCTGACAGTAAAAAAATACCTGGCAACAGAGTATTAAATTTAATTAATCCCTGCGCGGGGTGTCGCAGGGATTTTGTAATTTTGCAGATTATACCACAAAATCAACAGATATGTTCAATCGCGGTTCGATATTCAGCCAGATGCCACCGGTCACCAAGAACCTCATCATCATCAACATCATCGTGTGGCTGGCCATGTTTGTGCTACCCTCGCGTCTTGGCGCGGGCCTTGAACAGTACGGAGGCCTGCACTACTTCAGCGCGTCCGACTTCAATCCCGTGCAGCTCATCACCTATATGTTCATGCACTCCACAAGGAGCGTAGCACACATATTCTTCAATATGTTCTCGCTCTTCATGTTCGGCATAGCACTGGAACGCACCCTCGGCAGCGCGAGATTCCTCTTCTACTACATCTCGTGTGGCATTGGAGCCGGACTCATTCAGGAGCTTGCCTGGGCACTCACATGGGAAGACTCATTCGTGCGCACACTCGCCAATCTGAACCATGTCGATTTCCCCGAGATGCGAGAGTATCTCCACCACGCCATGACCACCGCCGAAGGAAGCAGGCAGATATCAATGATGCTCAACTCGCTCATCACCATCGGAGCGTCAGGCGCAATCTACGGCGTGCTCCTCGCCTTCGGAATGCTCTTCCCCAACGCACCCCTCTACCTCTTCTTCATACCAGTGCCCATCAAAGCCAAGTGGATGGTGATAGGCATGGGTGCCATCGAACTCCTCATCGGCATGAGCGAAGCTGCTGGTACTTCCGACGGAATAGCCCACTTCGCACATCTCGGAGGCATGATCTTCGGATTCCTCATAATACTGTACTGGAAAAAACACGGCACATTCGGCTCAGGAGGTGCCGGAGGATATGGCGGTTATTGACGAGATGCGCTCCGGTTTCAAGCGCTCCACAATGCTGATGAAGATAGTGTGGATCAACGTCGGCCTGTTCGTGCTGCTCAGAGTGACAGCCATTGTCGGAATGTTCTCGGCCAGTCGCGGACTCATAGACCTCGTACTCAGATATGTAGAGATGCCATCCTCGCCAGCCATGCTGGCCGGTAGACCATGGACACCCATCACATATATGTTCGCACAGTACGACCTGCTCCACATATTGTTCAATATGCTGTGGCTCTACTGGTTCGGCACACTGTTCCGTATGAGATGCACCGCCAGACAGATGCTTGCGCTCTATATCTACGGCGGACTCGGAGGCGCGATCCTGTTTTTCGCAGCATACAATCTCATACCGGTATTCTATGGGTCATCAGGCTGGCTCATAGGCTCGTCAGCCTCGGTGATGGCCATAGTCACAGCTACCGCGCTACTGATGCCCGACTTCAGAATGAACCTACTTCTCATCGGAAGTGTTTCACTCAAGTGGATAGCCATAGCTACCATAGTTCTCGTACTCGTGGGCATATCCGGTGAAAACGCCGGAGGCGAGATAGCCCATGTCGGCGGTATACTCACTGGAGCACTCTTCGCCACCCGCCTACGCAAAGGTCACGATATCACAAGCCCCCTCAACTTGTTTCTCGACCGTTGTGCCAACATAGGCTCGCGCATATACCGACGGCAAAGAAACACACCGCCCGCAGCAGCCCCACGCCGCACACCGTCGGCCTCGTCGACCTCGTCAACAGGATTCGGTCCCGCAGAACGGGCCGAACTTGACATCCTGCTTGAGAAAATTAAGAAATCGGGCTACTCCGGACTCACCCCCGAGGAACGCCGCCGTCTCTTCGAGCTGAGCCGCAATATAAAGTGACCCACCCTTTCCGCAGCCGTATTCCGTCACTCCAACTGACACTCCAACCCACCCTTTTTTGACAAAACAGACATGGAATTTGCCAAGCATTTCAATAAATTCGTATTCCGTCCCACCCGCGCCACCATCTTTGCCATAGTGGCAGCATTGAATACCGGATTGGCCATGGCCACCGTGTTCTCGGCCTACGGAGGCATCTTCGACCCCGGAAAAGTGGTCATCGCAGCCCTGATGGCCATGATGTTTCCCGGATTCATCATAGCCTCACTCATATTCCTCATCGCCGACCTCGTCTTCTGGCGCAAGGCTGCCGTGGTGATGGCCCTCGGACTCGTGGCCTCACTTCCGCCCATCATCAACTTCTCCCCCATTAACCTCGACCACACCGAGCTCACCGAGGCACAGCGCCAGCGCTCGTTCACATTCCTCACCTACAATGTGCTTCACTTCTGGGACTTCCGAGGCAACGTCCCTGGGCTGTCGCGCAACGCCACCATCGACTACATCCTCGCCACCGATGCCGACATCGTGAGCCTACAGGAAGTGGAGTTTCTAAAATCATGGCCTCTCTGGCGCATCACACCCGAACAGATCGACGAACTGTCATCGCGCTACCCCTACCGTATGGTCAACGCCAGCTACCAGCTCACACTCCTGTCGAAATATCCGTTTGAATTTGTCGACCTCCACCTCCCGGAACGCATCCAGCGCCGATTTGCCTGCTTCCGCATCAAGATAGGCAACCACACCGTCCACCTCTTCAACGTCCATCTCGAAAGTATCGGACTCACACCACGAGACAAAGAGCTCTACCAGGGACTGTTCGACAAAGCTCCCGGATCGGAGAAAGCTCTGCGACGCGAGCTCACACTCGTCAAGACACAGCTCGTGTCGAAACTCGCCAAAGCCTTTGCCGAACGCTCCGAACAAGCCCATGCCATACGCAATGCAATCGACTCGATCGGAGGCAACTTCATCGTGGCCGGAGACTTCAACGACATCCCCGACTGCTATGCCGTCCGCACCATCATGGGCGAAGACATGACCGACGCATACGCCCAGAACGCCCTCGGTCCAACTATAACATATCACGGCAACAAATTCTACTTCCGCATAGACCACGTGCTCTACAAGGGAGACTTCAACTGTGTCGACCTCGAAAGAGGAAGCTCACCATCGAGCGACCACTACCCATTCCTCGGCACATTCGTCTTCGACGACAACAAACCATAATCACATATCCTGCCAATGAAATCAATCATCACCGGCGCGCTACTATCAGCAGCGCTACTCACAATCCCACCGGCCATGAACGCCCAGAACACCTCACACACCAACCCATTCTTCGCCCCCTACGGCACAGCCTACGACATCCCGCCGTTCGAGCGGATTCAGTATGCCGATTATCTTCCCGCCGTCAAGGAAGGTATAGAACGTCAGCGCGCCGAAATCAAGGCAATCACCGACAATCCCGACGCACCGACATTCGCCAACACCATACTCGCCATGGAAAAATCAGGCGAACTCCTCAACCGTGTGATCCTTGTCTTCTCCTCGCTCGCCGAGACCGACAACACACCCGAGATGCAGGAACTCTCCGAGGTGATCTATCCCATGGTCTCCAACGCCTCCGACGAGATTTCAATGAACCCCGCCCTCTTCAAGCGCGTCAAGAGTCTCTACGACTCCCGCGACAAGATTGGCCTCACTCCCGAGGAGAAGAAAGCCGTGGAAGACTCCTACAAGAGCTTCACCCGCAACGGAGCCCTTCTCTCCGACGAAAACAAGGAACAGCTCAAGGAGGTGAACAAGCGTCTCACCGACCTCTACCTTGCATTCAACAAGAACCTTCTCTCTGCCACCAACGCCTTCGAACTCCTGGTCGACAATGAAGCCGACCTCGCCGGAATACCCGCCGGAATCGTGGCCACAGCAGCTACCGAAGCCGCAGCAAAGGGCCACAACGGAAAATGGCTCTTCACACTCCATGCTCCCAGCCGACTGCCGGTACTCAAGTTTGCCGACAACCGCAATCTTCGTGAAAAGATGTACAAAGGCTACATGAATCTCGCATCCGTAGCCCCCTATGACAACCGTCCCATAATCGGCGACATTGTAAAGGTGCGCGCACGCAAAGCCGCGATACTCGGCTTCCGCGACTACGCCTCCTACATGACCGACAACGTAATGGCCAAGACTCCCGAAGCCGCCAACGACCTTCTGCTCCAGATATGGGAACCTGCCAAAGCCAAAGTGGCCGAGGAAGTAGCCGAGATGCAGGCCGTGGCCGATGCCGAAGGAAAGGGTGTGAAAATCGCTCCCTGGGACTATTACTACTATGCCGAAAAGGTAAGAGCCAAGAAATACGACCTTGACGAAAACGAGGTGAGCGCCTACTTCGCCATCGACAACGTGCGCAAAGGAATCTTCACCCTCGCCGAAAGGCTCTATGGAGTGAAGTTCACCGAAATGCCCGACGCTCCCAAATACAATCCCGAGGTGACAGTATATGATGTCACTGACATCAAGACAGGCGAGCACGTAGCAGTATTTATGACCGACTACTTCCCCCGCGCCACCAAGCGTCAGGGCGCATGGATGAGCGAATTCAAAGGCTCGTTCGTAGACCCCGACGGAACAGTAGGACGTCCCGTAATCTACAACGTCGGCAACTTCACACGCCCCACAGCCGACACTCCGGCACTGCTCACCATCGACGAGGTGCAGACAATGTTCCATGAGTTCGGACACGGTCTCCACGGAATGCTCTCACGTGCGAAACTGCGCTCACAGAGCGGCACCAACGTAGACCGCGACTTCGTGGAGCTGCCTTCACAGATAAGCGAGCACTGGGCTCTACATCCCGAACTGCTCAAGGACTACGCCTTCCACTACAAGACAGGCAAGCCCATTCCGGCCGAACTGGTGAAGAGACTCGAAGCCGCTGCGACACACAACCAGGGCTTCATGACCACAGAACTCGCCGGAGCATCACTGCTCGACCTCGCATGGGGCAGCTACAACCCGGCCGAGAATGAGACTGTCGACGTAGACAAGTTTGAGAAAGAGGTAGCCGACCGTCTCGGTATGCCGTCGCTCATCGCCTACCGTTACCGCTCGCCCTATTTCAAGCACGTATTCGGCAGCGACGGATATGCATCGGGCTACTACACCTATCTCTGGGCCGAGGTGCTCGATACCGACGGCTTCGAACTCTTCCTCGAGAAGGGAGTATTTGACCCCGCGACAGCCAAATCATTCAAAGAGAACATCCTTGAAAAGGGTGGAAGCGAGGATCCCATGGAACTGTTTGTCAAGTTCCGCGGCCACCGTCCGTCAGTCAATGCCCTCCTCCGTCATCGCGGACTCTCACCTCTCGACCTCAAGCAGAAAGGCGGTAAATAACCCCCACGCTCACCAATACTAAAACTGATTCAGGGTGTGTCGCACGACAGCGCGACACACCCTGACTGTTTCTCCACCCCCACGCCCACAGATCTGCAATCAAAGACACAGGGTATTCTATACCTGTGACCTACACATCATACCGCAAAAAGGGCCGGCTGGGAAATGCGTCCCGGCCGGCCCTTATATTAGGGATTACTCCTTAGCGGATTATCTGATCACCTTGGTGGTGACTGTCGAACCGTTGCGGAGAGTGTCAACCTTCACGAGAACACCCTTGGTGGAAGGAGCCACACGGATGCCCTGGAGATTGTAATATACGGTATTGACAACCTCTCCCTCAGCCACGATATCGCGTATACCGGAAACTCCGGCAATCACAGCCTCGCCGAGACCACCCATTTCGTTGGCCGAACGAACGCTGTAGACAACATCGGCGGTAGTGTCGATATTAAACGAAGGCTCTGTGGTGAAACCGATGACATCACCATTGGCACATACAGCCCAGCAGGATACATAGTCGCTGTTTTCCCATGTGAGCACACTGCCGTCGACAGCCACATTGACTGGAGCGGGAGCAAGTTCGGCGATAGAGGCGGGATCCCAGCCGTCCGAGCCGATCATGGCGTTCTCATAGGAATAGAAGTCAGCTTCCTCCTTGGTGAGCACGGGGTTGTTGGCGTGTTTGTCTCCAAACACACTCTTACGTCCTGAGAGGTCAATGACAGAGCCTGTAGCGGTCACTGAGTTATACTCGGCAAAACGCTTGGGCCAGCCGGTACCCATTTCAGACCAGCCGATAGCCGAAGGCTGTGCGGTCATCTTGGTGTCGATATAGACAGCGATAGGAGTTCCGTCACCCCATGGACGTCCGAGGGTATAGTTGCCATTGATGCCTTCTCTCTCACCCACGATCTCGCAGTCCTTGAAGATGTAGCCATACTTGCCGGAGGTAGAGGGAACGGCGAGATAGCCGCCTGCATGAGACATCTGGAGGGTAACATCCTTATAGAAAACAGTACCCTTGCCACAGAGGAAGTCAGTGCGTCCGCGGAGCACACCGCCCTCGAAGTAGAATCGGCCGCCATCATTGTTTGAGCAATAGGTATCCTGGTAGCCCCAGAGAGTGACATTCTTGCAGATGGTCTTGTTGCCGTTGTCTTCAATAGCCTCGCCACGACCGGTATTGTCGTTCAGACCATTCTTGAGTGTGATATCCTGGATATAGGTATTTTCGATTTTCTTGCTGATGAAGAGAGTGGTCACATTGTGCAGACCCTCGATAGGATAAGAGATACCCTCATCGGTAGCATCCTTGAGAAGGTTCTTCACCACGGTAGCCTCGCGGTCTTCACCGATGATGGAGACATTGGATGCATTCAGATAGGTGATGGGGTTGGGAAGCGACACACCGTTGTTGGTAATCACCTCGGTCTCGCTCCAGGGCAGTTCGTAGTAACCCTTCTTCACGAAGATACGGTAGCGCACAGTCTTGTCCTCGCGGTTGTTGGCAGCGGCGATAGCCTCCTTGAAGGTACCGTCGTCAGGAACAACGAAGTCAAACATAGCCTTAGCCACTGCGGGACGGGTCTTGGTGGTGAAGTTGATGGCGATTTCCTCTGTAAGAGTATTGTCAGTGAGGTCCATCACACTTCCTGCAGGAAGACTGAAGCGGTAGTCAGTGCCATAGGAAAGGTTCTTGTACTCAAACACAACGGTCTTGCCTGTCACCTCGGGGAGAAGCTCGATCGACTTGCCGGCACCGGTGATTACACCCTTGGCCTCAGCAGCCATCTTGACCTTCTCATCAAAGTTGAGCACAACGCGGCCATTTATCGAAGCGGTGGACGACTTGTCCTCGGGCACAAAGCTCACGAGCACGGGAGCAGTACCGTCGTCAACGAGTTTGGCGGTTCCGGTTATGAATGTGGCACTCATAGTGATACCGTCGTTAGCGCTCTCTGTACCGGCCACGGGCGACTCCATGTCGGCCTTCCAGCGAATGAAGAGAGAAGGCTGGTTGTTATACTTGGCATCAAGAGTGATGTCATAGTCAGTCCAGCTCTTGGCACCCTCTATGTTCACTGTTCCGGCCTTGTCCCAGTTTTCACCGTCAAGAGAGGCCTCTACATTATAGATGGTATGGGCATTGTAGTTGAAGAGCATACCGCCCACCACATGGATGTCGGTGAAGGCCGATGCATTCACCTTAGTCTGCCAGTAGTAATCGCCGAGACCGGTAGTGCGCCAGTTGACGGCAGCGTTGCGGCCCTCGTAGGTATTGGGATCCGACTGCTGGCTCTTGTCAAGCCAGCCCTGGGTAGCACCGGCCTCATTGCGGAGCACGAGGCTTGCAGCATCGTTGTCCTCGGAAGCAAAGTCGGCAACACGGCCATTCGAACCCGAGCGCCAGAAGTCCCATGCAGCGAGGAAATCAGATGCGGAGTAGATAGCTGTAAATTCCTTGTCGCTGTCCATCTCAAACGAGATTTCGCTCGCGCTCTGGCCATCGCTCCAGTTTGTAAAGGTCATGATATGGTTGGAAGCGGCAGTGAGGGTAACCTTTGTACCACCCTCATACATATTACGGCCGTCTATAACAGTGGGAGCAGGAGTGGGCTGTACCTGGTAGGAATTGGCACCACCGTCGACACCATAGACAAGCTCATATGTGGCAAGCTTCTCGAAGTTGGCAGTCAGAGCGGCATCAGAGGTCATTGTGTGGACAAACTTGCTCTCTTCAGCCACAACCTTGCCGTTTGCATCGGTCCAGTTGAGGAACTTGTAGCCGAAGTTCTTGCTTGCGGTAAGAGTCACTTCGGTACCCTCGTCAAACTCTGTTCCGGCAGGATATACGCTCACACGTCCGGCCTCTTCGGGATTGGCTGCAACAGAAAGCGAGTAGACATTAACCTCCTGAACCTGGCCGTCGACTATACCCTCGATGCGGATATCGGACACACCAATGTTCTTGTTGGTAATGTCATGGATGGAGAGGCTGAGAACGAAGCCTTTCTCTGTAGCGAGAGTAGCAGGAACATCATACTTGAAGTAAGTGCAGTTTTTCGGTTGGTCACCCTTCTTATCCTCTTCCTTCGACTTGTCGCGCTGGGGAATGAGATCGGTATCGAGAACCTCCGAAACACCCTCCTCATTTCTCACAATCACGTCGATAAGGCCACCGTCTGTACCGAAACGACGAATTCGTGCCGACACACTGGTGGGAGTGAATTTCAAACCTTTTTTAGGCACCACGCGCCATTCAAGACTTCCTGAATTGGGAATGAGGAATGCATAGTAAGTTTCGTCGGGCGACTTTGCACCCTTCGGACCTACCACTGAAAGCTCCTCCGAGAAGCTGAACGGAGTCATACCGAACGCACCTTCGGGGGTCACTACCGGAGCTTCCTTGTCGGCATTGACAGTAGTGAAGTCCCAGTGAAGCGAAGCCTCGGCATTTTCAAACTTCGCTCCTGCACCACCGGCCTCGACGGGGAGGACAGTCTGTATATAGCGGTAATAAGAGCCGTCCTTTACCTCGAGAGGCACCGACTCGCTCTTGCTTGCCACGGTGAACGACGGAGTCTTCGATCCGTTGGCAGGCACTACGACACCGTCGATAGTGGTCTTCTCAGTGGCGTTGTAGCTCTCGTAGGAGATTACCGCACCCTTGCACGAAGGCACCTGGAAGAGAGTACCTGCATTGATCTGAACCCAGTCGGTGTGACTGCCGTTGTTGAACTTGCCGGGGCTTGTCGAGAAGGGAAGCTTCACGTCGATCACCTCGGTGCCGACAGTGGCCTGTGCCACCCAGAAGCAATTGCTCTTGCCTTCCCAGCCCACTACAGGCGCACCCTGGTCGCGACGGAAGTTCCAGCGGATGGTGACGGGAGCGGTACGGTCGGCGAGAGTCACAGTATTGTCAACAAAGCGGGGAGTCAGCTCCATGTCTCCGTTGACGGTGACAATATCACCTATCTCATAATTCTTTGAGCCGTCGGTCCAGCCAACGAGAGTCTTTCCGTCAAGATAGAGAGTGTGATTGGAAGGAATAGTGATAGTCTTGCCTACCTCGACAGTCTCTGCCGGGGGAAGAAGTTCACCTGCACCGGCATACTCGCCGAGCGAATAGGCCACTTTTACATCCTCTTTGATTTCCGAGGGGTCCACAGTCTCTACAGCGATGTATGGGGTATACGATCCACCGCTGATGGTGAGCGTTGTGGCGTCACCTTTGTAGATAGCCGAGGCGATGTTAGCCTCCTTGTCGTTGTGGTAGCAAGCACCTGTATTGGTGTTGAAAGTTCCGGTCATGGAGCCTGATGCATCCTTGATGCTCACATCTCCACCCCATGCACAGGTACCCATGCTGACACGCACTGGTCCGTCAACAGCGATTGTGGAACTGAAATTACCCCAACCGTGCTCGTTGCTGTGGTATTTGCCTGTGATAACGATTGCAGCGGAAGAGTCCGAAGCGTCGACACGGCTCACTGTGCCGTCGTCGGCAACAGCCACACCGAATGTGACAAGGTTTTTGGACTCAATCTCACTTGCTTCCAGCAGATTGCCATTAGTAAGGTCAATCTTAACATCCTTGAAAGCCGCATAGGTACTTCCCGTACCAAAAACAGTGGCCGCAAGGATGAAACTGTAGAGTTTTAGTCTCATGAACTGCGATTAAATAAGATTGGTAATAAAATTTGGTATTGAAAAAGGTATCTGATATGTTAATATATAAAGGTATTAGTCAAAGAGAAATCGGAGATATAGGAAAAAGGCTGAGAATACGGGACACTAAGAGTTATCTCACTCTGTCAGCCCTCTTCACACCCTTGATTTTCATCACTTTCGAACAAAGAGCATCAACATCGCTGGTAGAGTAGACCTTGACGCTTAGATTGCAGGTAAACACCTCTTCGCGCGCCTGTATGTTGAGACTGCGGATATCGATGTCAAGGGCAGTGGATATGAGGCGGGTGAGTTCCTGAAGTATTCCGTGGCGGTCGATACCCTCTATGCGCACCTTGGCCAGGAACTTCTCGGTAACACTCTCCCATTTCACAGCCAGAAGTCTCGAACCGTAGCTTGCTTTCAGCGCCTGTGCGCGAGGACAGGTGAGAGAATGGATTTCGACGATACCGTCATCGTTTATGAATCCCATCACATCGTCGCCTGGAATTGGACCGCAACAGTCCGAGAGAGTGAAATTGCGCCCCTCGTCGTTGAAACGCAGAATATATGTTTCCTTGGTATTTATCTTGCCGGGCGAGGGCATGACAGGCGGAAGCTTGGGAGCCTCCTTTTTCTTGCCACTCCCGCCAAATCCGAGACGAAACAGTCTCGACACCAGCGAACGGGCATTCTTTGAAGTATTGACATTGAGATAATCGTCAATCGAAGCCTCTCCGTTGCCCAGGCGCAAGAACAGTTCTTCGCGCGACGTGACATGGTAAGTACCGAGTATCTTGGTCATCACGTCGTTGTTGAGCGTGATGTTGTTTTCTTCCAGAAATTTGTCAAATATCTTCTTTCCCTCGTCAATATAGGGCTGCTGTTCACGGCGCAGCTCCTTGCGCAGACGGGTCTTGGCCTTAGCTGTGGAAAGAAAAGTCATCCACTCCGGCTTAGGAGTCTGGCTCTGTGAGGTGAGCACCTCCACCTGGTCGCCCGAATTGAGTTTCTGCGACAGCGGCACAAGCTTATGGTTCACCTTTCCGGCTATGCAGTGGCTGCCTATTTCAGAGTGGAGCGTATAGGCCACGTCGAGCACAGTCGCGCCGGCAGCGAGAGTAAGCAGCTCGCCCTTTGGGGTAAACACCACTATCTCCGACGAGAACAGATTGAGTTTCAACGTGTCAAGGAAGTCTATCGCATTGGGGTTGGGATCGTCGAGAATATCCTTGATAGTGCGTAGCCACACTGTGAGCTCACTCTCCTCCTCGCCTTCGCCTCCTATCTTATACTTCCAGTGGGCCGCAAAGCCCTTCTCGGCAATCTCGTCCATGCGACGCGAGCGTATCTGCACCTCTATCCAGTTGCCGTCGGGGCCCATGAGTGTGACATGGAGAGCCTGGTATCCATTGGCCTTGGGAACGGCAATCCAGTCGCGTATACGCTCGGGATGAGGACGGTAGAGATCGGTGAGAGCAGCATAAATGCGATAACACATCTCCTTCTCACCCACCCCGTCGGGACAGTCGAAGATGATGCGCATGGCATACAGGTCATAGACCTCCTCGAAGGGAATATGCTTGGTCTCCATCTTGCGCCATATGGAATAGACCGACTTCAGCCTCGCCTTAGCCTCATACTTAAGGCCCATCGCGTCAAGACGTTCGCGTATGGGAGTGGCAAAGTTGTTGTAGCCCATGGCGCGCCCCTCCTCGCTCACCTTCAGCAGACGGCTGATGCGGTCATACTCGGTGGGATGCTCATACTTGAAGCTGAGGTCTTCCAGCTCGGTCTTTATTGCAAAGAGGCCGAGACGGTGGGCAAGCGGGGCATAGATATAGAGAGTCTCGCCGGCTATCTTATACTGTTTATTGGGAGCCATTGAGCCGAGAGTGCGCATATTGTGCAGGCGGTCGGCCATCTTGAGGAGTATCACACGGATATCCTTGCTCATGGTGAGAAGAAGCTTGCGGAAGTTCTCGGCCTGGGCCGAGGCCTTGTCGCCGAAGATACCGCCAGAAATCTTGGTGAGACCTTCGACAATCTCGGCCACCTTCTTCCCGAAATGCTGCTCGATATCGCTCACGGTAAACTCCGTGTCCTCGACTACATCGTGGAGCAGAGCCGCACATATCGACGTAGAGCCAAGACCAATCTCCATCGACGCTATCTTGGCCACGGCAATGGGATGGAGTATGTAGGGCTCGCCGGAACGACGGCGCACACCCTTGTGTGCCGACTTGGCGAAGGCGAAGGCGCGCTCTATTATATCGACTTTCTTGCGGTGGTTGCTGGCCATATAGCCGGCCAAAAGGTCGCGGAACTCGCTCTCCACCAACTGTTCCTCCTGTTCGGGAGTGAGGTTGTAAGTTTTCTTTTCCATTGCCGTGTCAGTAGTGGTATTAGAGATATTTGTCGCCGAACGAGACATTCACGTCATAGACCATCTGTTTTATGCGCTGCTCCTCGCTTTTAGGACACACGAGAAGCACATCGCCGGTATCGGCCACTATATAGTCGTGAAGGCCGTGCACCACGATGAGTTTGTCGGAATTGACAGCGAAGATATTGCCGCTCGACTCATAGGAGAGCAGGGGGGTGTCACCCGCCACATTATCGTTCTCGCGTTTGGGCGACTGGTCATAGAGCGCGCTCCAGGTTCCGAGGTCGTTCCATCCGAAGCTGGTACACTCCACATACACGTTGTCGGCCTTCTCCATCACGGCATAGTCAATCGAGTTGGCCGGGCAGGACGCGAAATTCTCTTCGATGAACTCATTCTCCTGCGGTGTGCCGAAATAATCCTTGCCACTGTCAAAATGGACCATGAGGTCCGAATCATAGCGGTGGAGAGCGTCGATGATCGACGAAGCTTTCCAGATGAAGATACCGGCGTTCCAGAAGAACTCGCCCGAATCAAGAAACACCTTGGCAAGCTCGAGATTGGGCTTCTCAGTGAAAGTCTTGACCTTAAGAATACCGGGTTCTTCCTCCTTGCCTATCTGTATATAGCCATAGCCTGTCTCGGGTCTCACGGGTTTGATTCCGAGCGTCAGAAGTGCGTCATGATTTTCGACAAAATCAAATCCGCGCATCACACAGTCCTGAAACTCTCCCTCAGAAGTGATGAGGTGGTCGCTCGGAGTGACTATCATTGAAGCTTCGGGATCTATGGCGGATATATGGTAGGCCGCCCACGCTATACACGGCGCGGTATTTCGTCGGGCCGGCTCCAGAAGTATGTTGCGCTCATCTATATCGGGGAGCTGCTCGCGTATCAGCGAGGCATACTTGGCATTGGTCACCACAACAATATTCTCCTTGGGAACCAAAGGAAGAATCCTATCGTAAGACATCTGAAGAAGTGAGCGTCCGGTGCCAAAGAAGTCAAGAAATTGTTTGGGTCGGTTTTCTCGGGAGTAGGGCCAGAATCGGCTGCCCACCCCTCCGCACATGATGACACAATAACGGTGTGAGGCCATATATATACAGAACGTTTTTTAGTAGTTAAGGTTTCAGACCGCTAAGATACAAAAATTCCTCCTTATTTGAATAAAAATTCATAACTTTGTATCAAAGTAAGTTAATCCCACCTTCGTCAGCGATGACGGAGTTGTTTTATTTCCAATGCATATCTGTTTTCTAAGGTCCCCGGCATCATGAAAAAGTCAATCATAATCCTCATAGCGCTTCTCACCGTTCTCTCCGGAGCCGCTGCGCCAAGGCGCACCAAGAAAAAGGCGAAAAAAGTGACCAAGACTACAAAGGTGGTGCTTCCACCGGCACGTACATCAGGCCCGTTCGTGAAACGTATCGATGATCCCGATGCTCCAAAAGGACTCGACGGCAGAAATATAGCGCTATGGCAGAGCCACGGCCGATACTATGACGCAAAAGAAAACCGCTGGATGTGGCAGCGCGCCCGTCTGATGGGAACGGTTGAAGACCTATTCCCGCAGGCCTTTGTCCTACCCTACCTCATACCGATGCTCGAAAATGCAGGGGCCTATGTGATGACACCGCGCGAACGAGACACCTCTACAACGGAAGTAATCGTCGACGGCGACGGCGCACTCGCACAGAAGGGATACAGTGAAAAAAACGGACTACACAAGTGGCATCAGGCCAAAGCCAACGGATTTGCCCACCGTAACAAAGTGCTATCCGGAGCCGACAACCCCTTCCGATCCGGAACTGCCAGGGTGGTCGAGACAACCGACAACAAGGAGAAAACCTCCACTGCCACCTGGACCGCCGAAATACCGGCCACAGCCGAGTATGCCCTCTATGTCAGCTATATCTCCCTCCCTGAGAGTGCCCGCAATGCCCGATACACGGTCAACTCGATGCGGGGAACAGAAGTAATCGAAGTAAACCAGACAATGGGCGGAGGCACATGGGTATATCTCGGCACATTCCCGTTTGCCAAAGGGCGCGACAAAGTGCTTCAGCTCTCCAACCTTTCCGACGAAAAGGGCAAACTCGTCAGTGCCGATGCCGTAAAGATAGGCGGAGGAATGGGCAACGTGTCGCGGGGACCATCAGGAGAGACCGAGACAAGCGGATATCCACGATTCACGGAAGGCGCACGCTACTGGCTCCAGTGGGCCGGAATGCCGGCCTCGGTATACGCCGGTGGCAAGGACGACTATGACGACGACCTCCGTTCCAGAGGAAACTGGGTCAACTACATCTCGGGAGGCTCGACATCCAATCCCGGACAGAACGGACTGGGAATACCCGTGGATATGGCCTTTGCCTTCCACACCGATGCAGGAACAACCTCCGACACCTACACCACCGTGGGCACACTTCCCATCATATCCACAGCCGGACGACTCGGAAACGGAAAGACAAAAGCCACAAATGCCCGGCTTGGCAACCTCGTGGCCGACCAGATAGCATCAGACATCAGGGCACTCTACGACCCACAGTGGACCCGACGCAAGACACGCGACAAGCTGTATGTCGAAGCCCGCGAGCCGGCAGTACCCACCATGCTGCTCGAGCTGCTGAGCCACCAGAATTTCGCCGATATGCGCTACGGACTCGACCCCAACTTCCGCTTCGACGTGAGCCGTGCCGTCTACAAAGGAATTCTCAGATACCTGCACGAGACCGACGGCACCCCCTATGTAGTGGAACCTCTCCCGGTCACCAACTTCGCAATATACGGCGGACAAGGCGACTACACTCTGACATGGACACCTGTCAACGACCCCCTTGAACCATCGGCCCGACCCACATACTACATAGTCTACGAGCGCATCGACGACGGAGCCTTTGCCGAACTGGCCGTCGTCGACGACCCCTCGCTGCAGGTCAAAGCCTGCGACAGCCACATCTACAGCTACAGGATTGTCGCCGGAAATGATGGCGGACGCTCATTCCCGTCCGAGACACTTGCCCTCTGCGACCTCTCGGGCTCGGAGGCCGACATGGTGACAATCGTCAACGGCTTCACACGTGTATCAGGTCCGGCCGAGGTGAACCGCGAGGGACACACCGGATTCGACTATGCCGAGGACCATGGTGTGCCATACATCCGCGGCATCCTCTTCACAGGCGAACAGACCGAATTCCGCACCGACGCGCCATGGATCAACAACGACGCTCCAGGCCACGGCTCAAGCCGCGCCACCCACGAGACCGAAGTGATAGCCGGAAACACATTCGACTTCGTCTACATCCACGGGCGCGCCGTGAAAGCGGCCGGACACCCGTTCATATCCTCCAGCGCGGGCGCGTTTGCCGCATCACAGACCACACCCGGAGTCGTCGACCTCATTCTCGGCAAGCAGAAAGAAATAGCCTGCGGAGGCACCGCATCAACCCGCTACAAGGCCTTCACCCCCGAACTTGAGCAACGTCTCACATCACTCGCCGACCGTGGCACCGCAATTATGGTGAGCGGAAGCTACATAGGCTCCGACCTCTTCGACAACCGATTCAGTATGCCATCCGTAGCCCAGGCCGATGCCGAATTTGCCCGCAAAGTCCTCGGAATAACATGGCGACAGGGAAAAGCCACAGTCACGGGAGGAGTCAGAGAAGTGAAATCGCGCTACACCGAATTCAACGGACAATTGAAATTCAACTTCAACCAAACCCTTTCGGCCGACTGCTACGCAGTGGAAAACCCCGAATCATTTGCCGAAATCAACCCCGCAAAAGGCGCCCCCATACTGCGCTACACCGAAAACTCCCTCGTGGCCGGAACAGCCTTCGAGGGAGACAGCCACCGCGCCGTGTCAATCGGATTTCCATTCGAGACAATCACAGAAGAAGGAGCGCGCAACTCGCTCATGAAAGCCATACTCATCTTCCTTACACGCACTCCCGGCAAAGTGGCCGAAGCGCCGGGACGCAGCGTGGTTTATCCAGCCACAATGATCGGAAACGACGAAGACTCCCTCTCTACCGGCAACGGCTGGGCCGACACCCCGTCGGCCTATCTACGCGACCCCGCTGAACTCACACCCGAGCAGCGCGTGCGCCGTCGCAGAGAAAAACAGCCCAAAGTTTGAGAACCCACCTCATCCCACACCCTCAAGAAACATACAGATAGAGAGAGCGTCGCAGACTTCCGCGACGCTCTCTCTATCTATGTATGATTACCGATTTATCGTTTATCTTTATTCCGGTGTGCGGCAGCCTTAGAGCACACCCTGGGCCATCATGGCACGAGCCACCTTCATGAAGCCGGCCACATTGGCACCACGCACATAGTTGATATATCCGCCATCCTCAGTGCCATACTTCACACACTGGGCGTGAATCTCCTTCATGATGTGCTGGAGCTTCTGGTCAACCTCCTCCTCGGTCCAGGAAAGCTTCTGAGAATTCTGGGCCATTTCGAGTCCGGATACCGACACACCGCCGGCATTGGCAGCCTTACCGGGAGCATAAAGGATGCGGGCCTTCTGGAACTCGCGGATAGCGTCGGGAGTAGAGGGCATATTGGCACCCTCGCTCACAGCTATACAGCCGTTGGCAATGAGAGCGCGAGCATCGTCGCCGTCAATCTCATTCTGAGTGGCCGAGGGCATAGCGATGTCGCAGGCCACATGATGCCACGGACGCTCCCCGGGGAAATACTGGCACTCATACTCTTCGGCAAACTCACGGATGCGGCCGCGATAGATATTCTTGAGCTTGAAGATATAGTCGAGCTGCTCCTCGGTGAGACCCTCGGGAATGCAGATAGAGCCGTCAGAGTCGCTCATAGACACCACCTTGGCACCCAGCGAGAGAAGCTTCTTCGCTGTATAGGTGGCAACATTGCCCGAGCCCGAGATAGCCACACGCTTGCCGGCGATATCTATACCGCGTGTGCGGAGCATCTCAAGAAGGAAATACACATTGCCATAGCCTGTAGCCTCCGGACGGATGAGCGAACCGCCGAATTCAAGACCCTTGCCGGTGAATGTGCCGGTAAACTCGCGGGCCATCTTCTTATACTCGCCGAACATATAGCCCACCTCGCGTCCGCCGACACCGATATCGCCGGCAGGCACATCAGTGTCCGGACCTATCTGGCGCCAAAGCTCCTGGATGAAAGCCTGGCAGAAACGCATCACCTCCATATCGCTCTTGCCACGCGGAGAGAAATCGCTACCGCCCTTAGCGCCACCCATGGCGAGGGTAGTGAGAGAATTCTTGAAAGTCTGCTCAAAAGCAAGGAACTTGAGAATAGACAGATTCACGCTCGAGTGGAAACGGATACCGCCCTTATAGGGGCCGATAGCGTTGTTGTGCTGCACACGGTAGCCCATATTGTTGTGCACCTTGCCCTTATCGTCGACCCACGACACACGGAAAGCGAAAATACGGTCGGGAATACAGAGACGCTCAATGAGATTATAGCGGTCAAACTCCGGATTCTCGTTGTAGACATCCTCGATCGTGGTGAGTACCTCTTCAACAGCCTGGATATACTCCGGCTCGTTGGGGAAACGACGCTTAAGGTCGTCAATCACAGCAACTGCTTTCATACCTTGTATTGTATTTTATGGAAATATATTGTTTTCATCTCTCGCAGCAGAGAAACAAGCTTTTTGTCAGCTTCTCCACTAAATTCGCGACAAAGTTACAGAAAAATCATAAAACAACAAAACAAATGACAGAAAACTCTCCGTTTTTTTCATCTCATCACATTGGTTTGACGGCTGTCTTCACCATGCGATACTGCACGGCATAATATATATAGGTGGACTTGCCGCGGCCCGAAGCCCCACTATGTCAGTCACCGTCCCCTACATAATATCGATTTCATACAGATACTAATTTTTTTGCCGGATAAGAAGAAAATCGCAATGGCAGAAACCAGAAAAACCGACTATACTTCAAACTTTTAAGCCTGTTTACCAATATATTTTTTGCACTATCAACAGCGTCAGCCTCGAGTTGCCGGCTTGCCTACACATCAAAAACGGTCTGTCACTGCCGGGAGGGCTTTGACAGACCGTTTTTGATATGGAAAATTCTATCTCATTCACACCTCCCCGCAACCGCGGGCAGGGAGGTGCGGGAGAGTCAGAACGGGAAGTTCAGACCGAAGTTGACATTCATATTCGTGTTGATGAGCCATCCGAGGCTGGGACCGACAGGCAGCTCCACACTGCATGGTATCACGCTGGCGAATGTATCTGAATTTAGCCATGCTCCTACACAACAATATGGTCAAAGTCGTTCTTTCTCAGTCTCAGCAGCACCCTTGCCCTTATACTTCGACTTGGGGACATTGAACTTATAGCCTACAGTGACCTCAAAAAGTCTCGACCTAACATATTTCGACAATACAACGTCGTGAGCCTCGCTATAGATCTTGAATTTATTCTTTCGCGCAGTATTGAACACATCGTTCACCGACAGCTTCACATCCCAGTGAGCGTCAAAAACCTTCTGAGCGCTCACATTCACCTGCCACACAGCCGACATGGCATTATTCTCGCCGTCGCCCCTGCCTCGCCAGCTCATGTCACATCTGAGCATATAGTTATCAGGCAACTTGAAGATATTGTTGAAACGAACTATCCCCATCGGCCTGTTCATATTGATGACACTGCCACGATAAGCCATCTTGTATGACTGGGCCACAACTCCCGCCGAGACAACAGGGTAATACACATCCTTGATAAACCCGGGCATCACCGACGCCATGACCTGCACCCTGTGCAGCGGACGGCTTGAATTCTCCTTCTTGAGAAGCGTTATGTCAGCATTACCCTCATAAGCCGAAGCCTCGGTGATAATAATGTCGGAGATATAATTATATCCGGCCATCACCATGAGCCAGTTCCAACGGAAATTGAGCGACACATTCTCCGAATAGGAACTCCTCAGATGCGGATTACCGCTCTCATACAGATTCTGGTTCACATACGATATCGTCGAACTGAGCTGCTCGTAAAGAGGTCGGTTGTAACTCCTTGTATAACCGAGCTGAAACATCGTCCTACGCACAGGAAAAGTAAACGACAGCGACGGGAGAACCTCGTCATATTTGCGTGACTGGTCGTCACGCTTCACACCATAGGCATAGTAACGGCTGTCTATATGCTCGTAACGCAAGCCGGCTCTCATCATCAGCCTGCCGAAAGTCTGGTTAAGCTCGGCATATACACCGGCATTGTCCTCCGCGACATGATCGTCATTGTCCTCTATTATCTGCTGCGGATTAAAGATCTCCTCCGCGCGACGGCTGTTGGAATACGACACACCGAGATTCACAGACCCCTTCCAGAACTTGCGTCCAAGATTGATCTCACCGGCCAGCAATCGGCCCGTATACCTGTCATATATATCTATCAATTGCTCTCCGCGGTCCGAAATCTCCCTGCCATACTGGTCTTCATGGTTGTTCTTCCACAACAGGTCGAAAGTGATGTCGGCACTCCAGTCACCCCAGGTACCCGAATAATAACCGTCAACAAGATGCTCGTTATATCTCACCGACTTGTGCTGCGACATGGATGTCGACGTCTCGGGATTGTTAGCAGTGAATATAGACGACCGGCTGTCGACATCGCTCTTCGTAGGCTTGTGGGCCATGGTATAATACATTCCGAACGAATGGTTGTCGGCAGTGATATAATTGAAACCGGCCTGGCCGTAATACAGTTGCGAGCGCGACTTGGCCTTCATTGACAGATACGTCCCCGAGGGATTCTGCCCCCACGTGTTCTGCTCGTTCCGGCTATGACCCTTCTGGCGGTTGTTGGAATACTCGAGCGTGCCGAACACATCAAGCCCGCCGGTGCGGTAGTTCATCCACAAAGTCTCCTTGCCCTGCAGATAGTCCCTGTACCCAAGGGTAGTCTTGGTGTCAAGAGCAAAACCCTCCCCGTATTCACGGAAAGTGGATATGCGTATTATAGCCCCTACCGACGAGTCATATCTCGCGCCCGGGTTTGTAATAACCTTGATGGACTTGATCCTTTCAGAGCGCAGACGGTCTATATCACCCGCGTTCAACACCTTGCGTCCATTGATATAGATTAGGGTGGCCCCCTTGCCAAACACCTCGACCGAGCCGTTGCTTGTGATGACTCCGGGAATATATCCAAGAACATCACGTGCTGAGCCCAACGACTGAAGCACTGTCCCCGCCACGGTCGTCACCATTCCTTCGCCATCCATTTCAGAGATTGGTCGTGACGCTTTCACCACCACCTCCTTAAGCGAAATGGTATCGTTGGCAGCATCACCTTCATGATTCTGCGACACGCACTCTAACGGCAGTGCAACAACCATAGAAAAAACTAATGACAGATACAGTAAACTATCTTTCATACTGATTCGAATGTGTTTCATATTTCCACAAATCCTTCCTATAAAGTATCAGTTGAGTGTATATTTGTTGAGGTTGACCTTGTTTACACGGTTTCCACCGTTCAGATGAATCGTCGCGCCTATCCACAACATATTGTTAGATCTGAACTGATTGTTACTCCTGTACATCGAATTCATTGCCGGAGACACAAAGCGTCTTTTGATTTCTCCATCGGTGATGTGAAGAGGAGGGAAATACATGAGATTCAGCGATAGATTCCCCTTGCACAGATATTTTTCCACATATAACGAGAACCCGTCAGTCATTCCATGGCTTACAGTCTGAGGCTCCACAGTCAGTTCGCGAGTCAGTTCATATCCGGCTACAGCTCGGAATTCATATCTCGGATTGTAATATGAAAGCATCAGAGATCCCTCCGGAAGCCATTTCCTGTTTTGCATACCATTATATTCGGCCCTGACACCCATTACATTGGCACTTACAGACACATCAATACACTTAGCAATCTTTTGGTTATAGTCGATGCTGAACTTCCACGTATCACTTGTTCCGTTTTCATATTTATTGTGCACAAAGGCCGCATCATCTCTATATCCCGCCCCGGCTATATTGTAGATATCATTCGCCCCGCGTCTATACTTTGCCTGTATGTTCAGTGAATTGAAAAAATTCAGAAGCAAATCCACCTGATTGACTCTCGGCCCGGATAGCTCCGGATTGCCCGACTGATATATCAGCGAATCTGTATAATATCCATAGTCAGCGATATTGTCTATCGAGGGAAGCGACGGGAAATAATAGTAACTGAGACGTGTCATGAATTTACTCGAGGGTCGATATGTGAGATGCGCTGTAACGCGTGGCATCACGTCTGTCTTGGATACAGCGCCTGTGGAATTATGATACACCCTGCTACCGGCATAAACCATCGCCGAAAGCCGGTCACTGGGGTAAAAGCCGGCATAGACATAGAAATTATTGTCTATCACCGAGTTGTCCGACAACTTGGTGTCTGTGTGTAGACGTGTCTGCTTCCTGTCGATGCAGGCCACATAATCCGAGGCTCCGATCACCCACCTGTCACATAGTCCCCGCTCCACATCGGCTCCCGTCCATAGATAGCCCATATTGGTGTGTCTCGGATCATTCAGCGAATAGCCATCCGAACGGATAACCGACGATAACGTATTAAAAGCGACTGTAGTATACGACGCTGAAACATTGACATTCCACCCCTTGGCGGTTCCACGGTAATATAGTCCGAAATTATTCTCCAGATAAGACCGCGTACGGTTATCGGAACTATAATCCACATCCGTTGTCAATCCGGTCATTGTGTTTTCCATCACAATGTTTTGCCTTTCACGCGTCCGTGATGAGTTCACGCCTATATACCAGCTAAACGATAATGAATGATTGTCATTTATCCTGTAATCAGTCCAGAAATTATTAGCAAACTGACTTTGTCTGAGTCGGTTTGACGGATCAGACTTCTCTCTCGCCCGGGTATATTCCTTCCATCCGTTCAAAGGGAAATCCTTTATGTATTCAGAAGAAGTGTTGTTGTTTCCATAAGTAAAACTCGGAGCCACTGAAAATGTCAGTTTTTCCTTTGTGAACGTGAAATCAACTCCATTGTTACTTTTTCTGTAGTGCTTTCCCTTGCCATTGTTGTCCCCTGGCGTAATTGCCTGCTGGGTGTATGCACTGAACTCGTAACCTTGATAAGTGGGCCGTGTGTGAAAATTTATCACCGCATCATATCCCGCATACTTACCGGTGGGATTGCTGATAACATCTATGCGGTCAAAGCGTTTTGGCGACAAGCGTTTTATGTAGGACGCATCCTTAGGCACACTATCCACAAGAATGACAATGTTGTTCGAACCGAGATATTTCACCTCTTTGCTCGCATAATTATAGTGAATACCGTTGAGACGTGCGAGCAATTCGCTCGCCTCATGTGTACCTTCCCTCATAGCTTTCGTCACCATATACGACTCCTTCATTCCCTCGCGTTTCACAGTCGAGGCCGTTATTTGCACCTCGCCGAGGTTAAGGGTGTCTATGGCAAGTGAATCACCCGAAAGCCACTCACCACTTGCACTCGCATTAAAAGGGACAAGAATTGCTAATGCAAAAATAATCGACACGATAATTTTATGAAAAAACATATTACTTTTCATATTAGTTATGTTTGGTTTATAAAGTTCAAAGTTAAATTAAAGAATCATATTCTCCTAATTTACCACAAAGAAAATTGTCATCACTCCATCTTATAACTGCCTATATATCAACAATTTAAAAAGTGATGAAAATCCAATTTTTCACCACTGCATCAACTACCGACTCAACAAGCTAATTTCCAGCCGACTACCTTATACCAGTCCGTATAAGATCAATGGCATAAAATGACATATTTTGTCATAAAACACCTTCCAATTCCTCACCGATAACGACACTCACACTCAGCCATGACAACCTGCCGAACCCTATTTAAGAAGTGATATATGAAAATCCCCGTCTGGACATTTATCACCAAGACTACCGATAATGCGCAATCGTCTATTATAAATATACTTTAAATCCTTTCCAAGAATATGTGAAACAGCCTTTGGTGAGAAACCGGCATAAAGCAACGCCAACATATAGATGTCAGACGTCCTAAGGTTGGGAAGAGTCTCTTTGATTCTGACAAGAACATTATCCAGATATTCATTGACCGACCTCTCGATTGTTTCGAGCGTATCTGGATCTTTTGTTTTTTTGAGAATATCACTGACTTTTTTGAAAACCATTGCCTTGGAGCAGTCAGAATCTTTCAGACCATCAAATTCCTTGAAAAGTGTATCCATCAGCTTCCATTGGTCTCTGTAAAGATTGGCAATGACTGCTTTCATACCAATCTGGGATTCCTCATAACACTTTATATTAGCCTCAAGACGTGATACAGACTCCCTTCGGGTGATGATTTCTGCATCGAAACGTGCAATTTGCTCATTAAGAGATTCAAGCAAACGTTGCTTTGACTCAATATCATTATTCTTGTCCGATAAAATAGTCTGACACAATTCTCTATCTTCCTGCAACTTTCTTATACTATCTTCGGCAATCTGAATTTTTCTCGAGTTATCACTTATCATGCCGTTAAGCTTCGACAATTCTTCCTGTTTCAGCATAATGATACTTGATAGAGATTCCGTCTCTGCAATTTTCTGACCTATCTGTGCCTCCTTTGCTTCTAATTTGCTTCTTGACAAAATGATTGTACATACAATTATCACAAGACCCAGTATGCTTATTGTGGCAACAATGAGTATAAGAATACGATTCCTTGTTTGCGCCTCGCTTGCCTTCTCGCTAAAATAGTCCCCGCGAGAGACCATAACCGACTCTTTTAAAAGTTCGCCGACTGCTCTGCTCTGTATTCTAAGAAGACTGTCAGTCTTAGCAATAGCCTCTTTATAATGACCTTGAGAATATAAAACATCAACCTGATTGAGGAATACTGAGAGATTCCCCAATGAATTGGTAGCCATAGAATCAGCTGCTTCAAGACACATCTCTGACAAGACAGTATCACCACTTACATAGAAAGTACTATACAGATTGGCATAATCATTAACGTTAAGCGGATAAGCTCTGTTATTATACAATTCCTTTGCCACTTTATAGGCTTTTTCATTTTGGCCCGTTAACTTCAGATATTCAAGAATGGAGGAATCACAGAAACCCATCATAACACTGTCAGTCGGCTCATTTGCAGCCAGACCTCTGACACTGTCAAGCAAATTTATCGCATTGTCACATTGCCCGAGTTCACCAATGTGTATGGCCACATCGGCCAGAGAATACCTGTGGTTGGCAATTTTTCCGGCTCTATTATAATAGTCTGCCGCCTCCCGACGGTATTCAAGAGCCTCCTCATAATGGTAACTGTTGGAATAAATATCGGCGAGTAGTTCGGCACACTTGGCCCGCCAATAGTCATCGTCAAGCGACAAGGATATGTCATAGGCCGGTATGGCACACTCTATAGCCTGCGCATAGCTATTGCTATTGCCCATGACAAGGATATAACCGTGATAGAAATATGCTCTCATCCGGTCAAACTCACGGCCGTGCTCCGAGAAATAGTCACGGGCCACGCATATGAGAGAATCCGACTCTATAGGTCGATCGGTTTTCACCATGGCCTGTGTCATAAGAAGAGCATACAGAGCCTTGTCGGATTCACGGTCGAGAGCAGCAGTATCGACACCCTCGAGAATGGCAAGGGCGGAATCGGGACGGCTCTCCATCACGGCATCAGCCTCGGCAAGCACAGGGAGAGTCCGCTCCGTGCAACACACAAGAGAAATCGAGACTAAAACAAGTGCTATGGGGCCCAAGATATAGCGTAGCGTCATAAAGCGGTAATTGAAAATGACTGCAAATATACAAATTTTCAAAATTACAGTATTCACCGCTCATGGCCAATTATTGTAAAAGAAGACAAAACGGCGTTATCACAAAACGGCGTTATCGCACTCTTCGGGCCTTTTCCGGTTGTAACTTTGCACTATCAACAGCGTCAGCCTCGAGTTGCCGGCTTGCCTACACATCAACCGAGCCGTTGCTTGTGATGACTCCGGGAATATATCCCAGAACATCACGTGCCGAGCCCAACGACTGAAGCCACGGTCGTCACCATTCCTTCGCCATCCATTTCAGATATTGTTCGTGACGCTTTCACCACCACCTCCTTAAGCGAAATGATATCGTTGGCAGCATCACCTTCATGATTCTGCGACAAGCACTCTAACGGCAGTGCAACAACCATAGAAAAAAAACGAATAACAGATACCGTAAACTATCTTTCATAATGATTCAAATGTGTTTCAAGTTCTATCATATCCTACTAACGGGCACATTGAATAGTGGTAATTACCCTGATTTTCTCCTTGATTATTTCCCCGGTACAAGTCTTTCCGACGGAGGTCTCGACGGAGGTCTCGATGGTGATTTCGCCACATGAAACTTCTCCTATATGAGTGAGGAATTCATCGTTTCTTCACCCTTCATAGGCTCTCCTTATGAGAGTTGAATATCAGGCATTTAACACCTCCGCCAATTTTACAATTGAGGAATGGTTTTATTTGATTTTACTGATAAAAAGTATCTTTGACGGCGGATTGGCAGCCTCAATCCTATTTCTGAGGCGTATTCTTTTGTTGTAAAAATTCTTTATCCGTATATCTGTAAATAGACATACAGCATGAGAAGAGAATCCGGCATAAATATACGTAAGAAAATCTATATCGGCTTGTTTTAAGAATTTACACTCTTCAGTCAACTTATCTATTATACCATCCATGTATGTATTGAGAAGGTCCTTTATCTCATCAAGTCTTCGCTTCTCTTTAAGACTGTTTACCTCATCAATTACCTTATGTATGAGTTTAAGTCTGTTCTGTTCATTATCATGCATTGTATGGTATTCATTGCAGATTAGATTGATTGTTTTGAATCTGTCTCGGAAGAGATACTCAATCGACTCATGCACACAATCTACAGACTCCGGTATTGCAGTTACCTTCGAACAAAGCTCTGTCACCTGGGATTTTAATGATGTTATCTCGACAACTTGATTGTTCACAGAGCTGACAAGCTCATCTTTCTCTAATATGGAAACCCTTAAATCATCAGAGAGTGCCTCTATTTGTGATATCCTACTTTCCAACTCAAGTTCGATATTTCTCTTTTTGATACGATTGTTTCGTATTATTAAAACGATAACACATGGAAAGAATATCAGACAAAATACCAGGTTCCTCAATAAATTGTCTGAGTGTCTTCTCTCATCCATTAATTTCTGATCATTAATTTTCTGCTGCGCAGCAAGAATGGACTGGCCAAACATCTCGCAAATGGCTTCATTCTGGTACTTTAATATACTGTCTGTATATTCCTTTTCCTCTTTATATTTCTTTTCCTTAGACAACATACTCGCCAGCGACGCGTAAAAGACAGTCATAGCGCCAGGTGACTTTTGGAATTTTTCATGTGCGTTATTCAGACACGAGTCCGACTCAGACATTCTACCCTCAACATAGAAAACATAAGCCAATCGAGAATAATCTGATGAAGACAGCCCATATCGCAGCCTATGGTTATATAGGTCATGAGCTATATGGATAGCTTTTTCAACATCACCATTATCTATACACAAATCCAACAGAGGTGACTCAGAGTATGCAATCAAATTGCTGTCTACAGGACTTGTCGCAGCCAGTACTCTAACACTGTCAAGCAATGTTATTGCACGCGTCTTCTGGTCTAATGCACCTAATTCAGATGCCATATCGGCCAAAGAATACCTGTGGTTTGCAATTTTTCCGGCTCTATTATAATAGTCTGCCGCCTCCCGACGGTATTCAAGAGCCTCCTCATAATGGTAACTGTTGGAATAAATATCGGCGAGTAGTTCGGCACACTTGGCCCGCCAATAGTCATCGTCAAGCGACAAGGATATGTCATAGGCCGGTATGGCACACTCTATAGCCTGCGCATAGCTATTGCTATTGCCCATGACAAGGATATAACCGTGATAGAAATATGCTCTCATCCGGTCAAACTCACGGCCGTGCTCCGAGAAATAGTCACGGGCCACGCATATGAGAGAATCCGACTCTATAGGTCGATCGGTTTTCACCATGGCCTGTGTCATAAGAAGAGCATACAGAGCCTTGTCGGATTCACGGTCGAGAGCAGCAGTATCGACACCCTCGAGAATGGCAAGGGCGGAATCGGGACGGCTCTCCATCACGGCATCAGCCTCGGCAAGCACAGGGAGAGTCCGCTCCGTGCAACACACAAGAGAAATCGAGACTAAAACAAGTGCTATGGGGCCCAAGATATAGCGTAGCGTCATAAAGCGGTAATTGAAAATGACTGCAAATATACAAATTTTCAAAATTACAGTATTCACCGCTCATGGCCAATTATTGTAAAAGAAGACAAAACGGCGTTATCGCACTCTTCGGACTTTTTCCGGTTGTAACTTTGCACTATCAACAGCGTCGGCCTCGAGTTGCCGGCTTGCCTACACATCAAAAACAGCCCGTCACTGCCGGGAGGGCTTTGACAGACCGTTTTTGATATGGAAAATTCTATCTCATTCACACCTCCCCGCAACCGCGGGCAGGGAGGTGCGGGAGAGTCAGAACGGGAAGTTCAGACCGAAGTTGACATTCATATTCGAGTTGAGGGGCACACCCTGCTTCGCCGTCTTTCCGGGAGTGCGGTCGGAAGCCACAAAAAGGTTGAACCCCTTGCTCTTGATGTTGATGAGCCATCCGAAGCTGGGACCGAAAGTACCCATGCCGAAGCTGGCTGTGGCCGAGAAAAACTTCACAGGCTCGATGGTGCCCGAAAGGCGGAAATCGGTCCATGAGAAGTCACCGTTGATGCGGGTGGTGTTGAGCACGCCGAAACGCACCTTGCGGTACACCGGAAGGGTATACTGCGCGCCAAGGTTCATGGTAGCGCCTATGCCCGACGTGCGGCTGCCCTGGTCACCCTTGTCCTCAAGCTCATAGAGCATGGAGAGGTTGTCCTTGAACTTGTCCCAGGAGTCATTGTTGTCGACATTGAACGAATAGTCGCTTGTCGACACACTCTTGAGACCGTCGGTTGTAGCCACGACATTGTTCTTCCAGGAGATGAATCCGAGGTCGACAAGAGATGCCGAGAACTCCCAGTCCTTGTTGAGTGTATAGACAGCTCCGAGGTCAACAGCCACGCCATAGCCGTTGATGGGATTGAAATCGTCCACCTTCACACCGCTCACATAGTCACGGTGGGTATTCTCGTTATAGTCTGTCTCATATGCCAGGCCGTTCACCGATGCATTGATCTCGGCATCCACCTGCCCGATCCAGGTATCGTTCTGCAGACGGAGCTGTGTGTCCTTCACCTTTGCCACAGCGCTGCCCACGCCCATAAGCACCTTCAGATTGGCACCCACACGGAGATGAGAGCCTATCTGGCGGGAGTGGCCAAGGCTCACCTCGGCCCAGGCCGCGGCACGTGCCGAAAGATTCGAGAGATCATAGACCGAGTTGGACACTCCCTCCTTGGCCAGGCGGAACAGATCCTTGGGAAGGCCTATGTTGAGGTCGGAGCGCGCGCTCACAGAGAACGTGTTGTAACCGCCCAGCCCCTTGAATCCGAACGAGAGCACCGACTCCCTCATCGAAAAGCCAAGACGGCTCTTGTCCTTCAGGCCGTTGAGCACCTCCGAAGCCGAGACTCCGGGATTGAGAAGAGTGGTGGTCTGGCCGTTGACATTGTAGAAGATATGGGTCAGGCCGATGGTACCGTTCACACCGAGGTTCATATTGCCGAGAGCCGGAAACGAAACAAAACCGTCCTCATTGGCAAAAGCCGGGTTGGACTGGAAACGATACATATAGTTGTCGTCGAAATATCCGGTCTGGAGATTCTGGGCACTGATAGCGGGGGCAACTGCGCAAAATGCTGCCGCGATGGTCCCCCCGAGGAAGCTTTTGAAATTCTTTTTCATTGTCTTATATTGAAATTGGGAGGATTAGAGCTTGTCCTCATAATATCCGCTCACGATGGCACGGATATTGGTGAGGTTGATAGTAGTGGAGGGACGGAGGGTCTGGTTGCCTTCTGTCACCTCTGCGCGGGCCGAGTAACGGATACCGTCCACACCCGTCACAACACCGTCGGTGACAAGACGGATGTCAGAGCCTTTGCCGGCCGAGATTCTCACCTCGCCAAGACTCACGGGATTATTTGTGAAAGGATCTACACACTGATTGCCGTCCCTGTCGAGGGGATAGCCAGAAAGAACGATGTCGAAGGGAAGATCATTCTCAACATGGGCGGTGACACCGAGAGTCTCGATAGTCATCTTGTCGAGAGTTTCGTCCGACCAGCCGGTGTCCTCGTCAGAATAGACAATCTGCGAACCGGCATCAAACGAGAGAGGAGCATAGAAAGTATACTTGCCGCCTATATCGCTGAGAGTCACGCCAAGCTCGAAATCGGCAACATCGCTCGGGCCGATGAAGGTATTGTCGAAGCTCACGTCGATACGCTCGGGAAGACCGTTGCCTGAAAGCACGTCGGTGAGACCCGGATAGTCCACACGGGTCGCATCCTCATAGCCGGGATAGAACTTGTCGACAGGCTTGGCCGAGAGACAGATATTGTATGGGCCTGCGATACCTTTGTCATGACCCACAAAAATCTCACTTCCGGCAGGGAGAGGGAACGGATCGAAAACCCCGCCGGGACGGACCGCTGTGAGAGTCAGACCGCTGTGTGCGTCCACGCCATAGCCGGCAAGAGGATTGTTGATAGCCAGATAGAGCTGTGGATTGGCAATGCGGATATTGGTTTCCTTCTGGGTGAGAACGTCAGGAAGATTGTCGAGAGACACACTGGAGACATTGAACCCGTCGACCGCATATTTCAGTCTTCCGCTGAATCGGTCTATCACGATAGCGGCGGGAGTGGGATCGAGAGTCATGGTGAGCTGCGAGGGAATATCGACCATCGTGGAGACATTCGCCACCACGAGACCACCCTTCACACCGATGGAACCCTTATAGGAAAGAGTGCCGGGAGCAGCTCCGGTAGCATCGGGAGTGAATGAGAACTCATTGCCATCAAGCGAGCTGAAGTCAATGGCACTCACACGGATAGACTCTTCGAGACGACCGTTGACGAGCGTGCGGTCGCCGATGGTGATCACACCGTTGTCATTGGCATAGTCGGGAGTGACGAGGCCGTGGGGAAGCTGGAGACGAAGGTCGCTCACCTTCATATCCTCAATCACGCCCGAGGGATCGTCAAAAGAAAGCGCGATGTTGATGACCCAGTCGGTCTTCACATTATTGATTGCAAGAATGCTCTTGTCAACCGACGAAGTGTTGAACTCAAAATCGGTGGTGATATCCGTGAGAGGAAACGCCACAGGCACCTGTCCCACAGGAAGGGAAGGCAAATCGCCCACAGAGGAACTGCCGATGGTCACCACCACCGGACTGATGGACGGACGGCCGAGATCCACCTTGGCCACCTTGACACCCTCGGAGCTGAAATCGCCGTCGACAAGCACCGAATAGGCACCGTCAATTTCCTTCACCACACTCTCGTCGTCGAGGTCGAAAATATTCGACAGGGTGATTGCATCAAGATTCACTGGTACTTCAAGATCATTCACCTGCACACGCACTGTCGTATCAATGTCCGAAAGATCGTAGTTGTCATCGACACAACCCGACAATGGCAGGGCTGCCATGGCTGCAAAAAGCAGCGATAGGTTAAAGTAGGATTGTTTCATTACTATATTAGCTTTGTTTTCACTGTATTCTGTTTTTCAGATAGGATAATGTTGGTCAATAGCACCACAAAGATAGTAAAAATTTTTAACTTTTATACGCTCTTTTTAGCAAAAAATGAAATTTGAAAACAATTTTACCTCCCAAAGCCTTATAATATATACTCCGTGACATATCCTTCACTCAAATACTCACTAAACAACTGACTGATATGAAATCTTTAGGAAAAGCCCTTTTCTGGATAGGGTTCATCGTACTGATAGGCGTCGTGATGGCCTATCTCATCATTATGCTTGCAGGCGCCCTGGCCTTCGTGACCACCACATCGGTCCTCACCCTCTGTGCGGCCATCCTTATAGGCGCGATATTCATGCTCACAGGCCGGTCATACGAGCGCAAGGGCGAGCGCAAGGAAGAAGCCAGACGCGTCAGAGAGACAGAGCTCTCAGCCGGCACACAACCCCTGACTCCCGACAAGCAGTGACACAGGGCCACACCCCACCCTGCAAGTATGCAAAAAGGGCCGGAAGCACAGCTTCCGACCCTTTTTTAACTTTTTATTTCGACTTCCGTCTGAGACTGACATTACTTGAGAACGTCCTTCACAGCGTCGTTGGGAACCATCTGTTCCTGGAAGGTGTAAGCACCGGTCTTCGCCGACTTAACGACCTTGATGACCTTGCTGTAGGTGCGGCCTTCGCCTTTTTGCAGAGATGCAACGGTTTTCTTTGCCATGAGTCAGTGAATTATTT
>CAJUGS010000029.1 GCA_910586305.1 uncultured Duncaniella sp. | reverse complement strand
GTGACCCTCAACGGTTTTCAAGACCGCCGCAATCGACCACTCTGCCATCTCTCCTCGTTCGTAATATGACCGAATCGATTTTACGACTGCAAAGGTATACATTTTCCCAATTCCATGCAAGTATTTCGCAATCTTTTTTTTAGTTTTTTGCCGTTTTTTTGTTTCAGCAAAGCTAAGGCGCTATATCAGACACCATTTTTCGCTTCTTTAATCCACAGAATGCCTATTTTTCTTTGAAATGACGCTTTTTTTTTGTAACTTTACATTACCAAAAAGAAAATACACAGAAATTACATCAGACTATTATATATGAATAACGATTTCAGAAATTTTGCTGTACACCACCTCGGAATGAACGGGCTGGCCCTCGATCAGTACGGCAAAGCAGCGGCTTCACAGATTACGTCATCTTACATCTCTCCGACCATTATTGAAGAGCGTCAGCTCAACGTGGCCCAGATGGACGTGTTCTCACGTCTCATGATGGACCGCATCATCTTCCTGTCTACAGATGTTAACGACTACACCGCTACCGTCGTGCAGGGACAGCTGCTCTATCTCGACTCTGTTGATCCGGGAAAAGACATCTCGATCTATCTCAATTCGCCCGGTGGTTCTGTGATTGCCGGTCTTGGTCTCTATGACACCATGCAGCATATCAAGAGCGATGTTTCCACCATCTGTATAGGTATGGCGGCATCGATGGCTGCAGTCCTCCTCGTTGCCGGTGCGCAAGGCAAGCGCCTGGCTCTTCCCCACTCACGTGTCATGATACACCAGCCTCTCGGCGGTGTACAGGGACAGGCATCCGATATAGAGATCACAGCCCGCGAGATTTTAAAATACAAAGCCGAACTCTACAAGATTATCGCCGACCACTCAGGTATGTCGCTGGATCGTATCGAGGCCGATGCCGACCGTGACTACTGGATGACAGCTCAGGAAGCCAAGGATTACGGCATGATTGACAACATACTCCTCCCCGAAAAGAAGTAAATACACGTCGCTCATATTAAGAATGGCTAAAAAGAATTCTAACGGCGGGGGGAACATCCCCGTAAAATGCTCGTTCTGTGGCAAGGAACCATCCTACTCGGACATTCTTGTGCCGAGTCCGCTCGGCGATGCATACATATGCAGTGAGTGCGTAGAGCAGATTGAAGGTCTTATCAAAGACTATTTCAACGAGAACGGAGGAGCTAAGAAAGGCAAGAAAAACGCAGCTGATGCTCCCGGTACAAACGACAAGCTCCCCACTCCAAAGGAGATTTGCGACTTCCTGAATCAATATGTCATAGGCCAGGAAGACGCCAAAAAATACCTGTCGGTGGCCGTATACAACCACTACAAACGCCTTGCCCAGAAAGCCGACGAAGTAGACATCGAGAAAAGCAATATAATTATGGTGGGACCCACCGGCACAGGCAAGACTCTTCTTGCAAAGACTATTGCCCGACAGCTCGATGTTCCCTTTGCTATTGTTGATGCCACTGTGCTCACCGAGGCCGGTTATGTTGGCGAAGATATCGAAAGCCTGCTTGTGCGTCTGCTCCAGGCTGCCGACTACGATGTGGAGAAAGCCGAAAAAGGAATCGTGTTCATCGACGAAATCGACAAGATAGCCCGCAAAGGCGACAATCCATCGATTACCCGCGACGTATCAGGCGAAGGAGTGCAGCAGGGCCTTCTGAAATTGCTTGAAGGATCAGTGGTCAATGTTCCGCCAAACGGCGGGCGCAAGCACCCGGAGCAGAAAATGATCCCCGTAGACACAAAGAACATCCTGTTTATCTGCGGAGGTGCATTCGACGGCATCGAGCGCAAAATAGCCCAGCGCCTCAACACACACGTAGTGGGATTCACAGGCAACAGTGTGAGATCAAAGGTTGACTCCGACAATTATCTCAAATATATCGCACCTCAGGACCTCAAATCATTTGGTCTGATACCCGAGATAATAGGTCGACTCCCTGTACTTGTACATCTCGACCCCCTTGACCGCACAGCACTTCTAAAAGTGCTCACCGAACCCAAGAACGCCATCATACGCCAGTATGAGAAACTCTTCGCCATGGACGGCGTGAAACTCACTTTCAGCCCCGACACACTCGAGTTTATTGTCGACAAGGCCATCGAGTACAAACTTGGAGCACGAGGACTTCGCACCATAGTAGAGACCATAATGATCGATGCTATGTACGAGACCCCATCTACCGATGTGAAAGAGCTCACCATCACCCGAGAATTTGCCGAAGAGAAACTCAAGAAAGCCTACATAGGATAGGATTCCTCACACCCCATCCTTTCCCGCCAACAACCAATTAAATTGGATCACATACATAAGACAGAAACTCACTAAAGCAACTTCCCTCACCTCTAACCCCATGAACCACGACCTTCATTCAGCGCTGAAGAAGCACTTCGGCTTCGACACCTTCAAAGGCAACCAGGAAGCCATCATGTCCGGACTTCTTGACGGACACGATGTATTCGTACTGATGCCAACCGGCGGTGGCAAATCGCTATGCTACCAGCTACCCGCCCTGATGATGGAAGGCACAGCCATAGTCATCTCCCCGCTGATTGCGCTGATGAAAAACCAGGTCGACGCCATGAGGAATTTCAGCGAAGCCGACAACGTAGCCCACTTCCTCAATTCGTCGCTCAACCGAGCAGCTATCGATGCCGTGAAGAACGACATCAAAGAGGGAAAGACCAAACTTCTTTACGTGGCTCCAGAGTCGCTCACCAAAGAGGAAAACATAGAGTTTCTAAAGACCGTCCCCATCTCGTTCTACGCTGTCGACGAGGCCCACTGCATCTCTGAGTGGGGTCACGACTTCCGCCCTGAATATCGTCGCATACGACCGATAATAAACGAGATCAACCCACGTCCCATGATAGCCTTGACTGCCACTGCCACCCCAAAAGTGCAGCACGACATACAGAAGAATCTCGGGATGCAGGATGCGATGGTGTTCAAATCTTCGTTCAACAGGTCCAACCTTTATTACGAAGTCAGGCCGAAAACATCCAATATCGACCGCGACATCATCAAATTCATCAAGAACAATCCCGGCAAATCGGGCATAATATACTGCCTCAGCCGCAAACGCGTGGAGGAGCTCGCCGAGATGCTGCGTGTAAACGACATCAAGGCACTCCCCTATCACGCGGGGATGGATGCAGCAACCCGAAGCGCTAATCAAGACGCGTTTCTACTCGAAAAGGTCGACGTCATAGTCGCAACCATTGCTTTCGGAATGGGTATCGACAAACCTGACGTCAGATTTGTGATTCACTACGATATGCCCAAATCACTTGAAGGTTACTATCAGGAGACCGGACGTGCCGGACGAGACGGAGGTGAAGGCACCTGCATAACATTCTATGCGGCCAAAGACCTCCAGAAAATGGAAAAGTTCATGCAAGGCAAACCACTCGCAGAGCAAGAAATCGGGAAGCAGCTCCTTCTCGAGACACAAAGCTATGCCGAGGCAAGTTCATGCCGACGCCGTTCACTCCTTTTTTATTTTGGCGAGGAATATCTCAACGATAACTGTCAGAATTGCGACAACTGTCTAAACCCAAAGAAGAAAGTGGAAGCTAAAGATGATTTGTGTGCCGTCATTGAAACCGTGATCGCACTCAAAGAAAAGTTCAAGTCGGACTATATCACCGACATCCTCCTCGGACGTGCCACACAGGACGTCCAGTCATACGGTCATGAAGACCTCGAAGTATTCGGATGCGAGCAAGGCGCCGACGAGCGCCTCATCAGCGCTGTAATCCGCCAGGGAATTCTCTCGGGATATCTCGAACGAGATATCGAGAATTACGGCCTGCTGCGCACCACACCGAAAGGAAAGAAATTCCTGTCCAAACCCGTATCTTTCAAGGTTGTCGAGGACTCTGAGTTCTGCGACGATTCCGAAACCGAAGCCATAAAGTCCGGTGCCTCGTTTGTGGCAGATGACGAGCTGTACAGTATGCTCAAAGACCTTCGGAAAAAAGTAGCCAAACGACTCGGCCTCCCACCCTACGTCATCTTCCAGGATCCATCTCTCGAAGCAATGGCTACCACTTATCCCGTCACCATCGAGGAGCTTCAGAACATACCGGGAGTCGGAGCAGGCAAGGCCAAGCGCTATGGCGACGAATTTATCCGTCTCATACAACGCCATGTCACAGAAAACGAGATTGACCGCCCGGAAGATCTCCGCGTCCGCTCTGTACCTGACAAGAGTTCCACCAAACTTTTCATCATTCAGCTCATTGACCGCAAAATCCCGCTCCCAGAGATAGCAAAAGCCAAAGGTCTCGAATTCGCAGAACTGCTTGACGACATCGAAGGCATAGTGTATTCCGGAACAAAGATCAACATCAACTACTATATCGACGATATTATCGACGAAGACTCTCAGGAAGAACTGTTCGACTACTTCAAGGAGAACGAAAACGACGACCTCAACAAGGCATTCCACGATCTCGGAGCAGATTTCAGCGAGGAAGAAATACGCTTGGCGCGAATAAAGTTCATCTCAGAGATGGGCAACTAACACATCACCCACACCACACCATAACCATGGCATCCGTCATCAACTATCGCGACGTCGAACTCCACCGCAATTCACTCATTGCATTGAAGAATGTCAACCTCAAAGTGGAGCAAGGAGAGTTTCTGTATCTCATAGGCAAAGTGGGAAGCGGAAAATCAAGTCTCCTTAAAAGCATATATGCCGACATTCCCATTGCAAAGGGAGAGGCACGTGTGCTTGACTACGACCTCACGTCGATAAGCAAAAACGAGATTCCATACCTGCGTCGCCACATAGGCATAATATTCCAGGACTTCCAGCTCCTCACCGACCGCTCGGCCGAAGAGAATCTTCTCTTCGTGCTCCGAGCAACCGGGTGGAAAAACAAAGAGGAGATGAAAGAGCGCGTAGAGAAGGTGCTCAAAAGCGTCGGTATGCTCAACAAAGCCTACAAACGGCCTCACGAGCTCTCCGGAGGAGAACAACAGCGCATAGTGATAGCACGGGCATTGCTCAACGAGCCGCCAATAATTCTTGCGGATGAACCGACCGGCAACCTCGACCCGGCCACAGGCGAATCAATTATCGGATACCTCCACCACATATCACAATCAGGCACATCCGTAATCATGGCCACCCACAACATGACTATCGTGGAGCAATTTCCGGCCAGAGTACTCACCTGCGCCCACCACACGATTTCGGCAGAATAGCAAAACCCTTCCGTATCCACAGACGTTATTAATGAGTCACATCAACTACTACAACGATGGCTCAGAAAGAAAAAATCGTCATACTGGGCGGAGGGTTCGCCGGACTCAATGTCCTAAAAGAAATCGACAATAAAAAGTTCGAAGTCCACATAGTCGACCGCAATAACTACCACTGTTTTCCGCCATTATTCTACCAGGTTGCATCCTCAGGCCTGGAACCAACCGATATAGCTTTCCCCTTCCGACAAAGGGCGGGCAAAGGAAAATTTTGTGACACCCGATTCCATCTCGGAGAAATCAAAGAGATTGACTACAGCCGCCGAATAGTCATAACAGACCACGAAGAGATAAGATTCGACCACCTTGTCATAGCTCTCGGCACAACAAACAACTTCTTTGCCGACAACTCTTTGGCCAACAAAGTCTACACGCTAAAATCAATCGGAGAGTCGCTGCGCCTGCGCAATGAGATAATAAGTCGGTGTGAACGCGCGGCAATAGAGAAAAATCCTGCCAAACGGCAAGAAATGCTCACATTTGTAGTCATCGGAGGAGGTCCTGCAGGCGTAGAAGTAGCCGGAGCACTCGGAGAATTGAAGCGTTATATTCTGCGACGCGAATACCCCGAGATATCGCCATCTGAAATGACCATCCGCATCATAGAAGGCTCTCCAAGGCTCCTTGCGTCTATGAGTGAGAAATCATCCAAAGACGCACTCGATGGATTAAACAAATTACTGGTAGATGTCACTCTCGGCCACGTAATGAAAAGTTACGACGGAAACAACGTGGAGCTCGACGACGGCACCTGCATAAAATCGTCGCTTGTGGTCTGGACTGCCGGAGTAAAAGCAGTCCGTATAAATATCACCGGATGCGACACATCATCCATATTCGGGCACGGAGGTCGCATAATCACCGATAGCTGCTGCCGTGTCGTTGGCCTTGACCGAATATATGCAGTCGGTGACATCGGGATACACACCGACAAAGCCATACCGAGAGGACTTCCCCAACTTGCCCAAGTGGCCATCCAACAAGGCAAATACATCAGCCACTGTATAAACCACAACAACTGGAGCAGACCGTTTTCCTACAACGACCGCGGATCAATGGCCACAGTAGGCCGAAACAAAGCTGTGGCCGACATAGGCCGAATGCACTTCGGAGGCTGGATAGGATGGATGACATGGATGTTTGTCCATCTCGTTTCGCTCATGGGCATGAGAAGCAAAATGTCAGTACTCCTTAACTGGACGTGGTCCTATTTCACATACAATTCAGCACTACGTATTCTCCTCCGTGCTCCTCGCCAACCCGAAGCCGAGAATTGAGAGCTGAGCCACATCCAGCCTACTTTCTGACACCGTCAGCAACGGCAGCCTTGCTTATGGTAACAAGGTATACACCCGTGAAAATAAGGACAATTGCAATACCTTTGTATATGGTAAATACATCAAGCCCGAGTATTATCCCTGTAGTGGTTGCCACAATGGGCTGTACATAGTTATACATTCCCACAAGAGTAGGACGCAGGTTTTTCTGTCCTATCATAACACATATATATGCGAGAAAAGTGGCACACACCACTACATACGAAGCACCAAGCACCTCCTTCTCCGTAAACGAAGGCCACGGAGCAGAAATAATCTCTCCGACAGAGAATGGAAAAACCACGATAGCCGCAAAAGTAAACATCCACTTCATCAGTGTGAAAACAGAATATTTCTTTATGAAATTTCTGTAAAAAGTAAGATAGAGTGCATAGCTGAGCTGGGCTGTAAGCACAAGGAGGTCTCCGAGGGTCGGATTATCACCCGCTGTGACAGCCGACTTAGCTCCATTGAGCACAAGAATGAGTGCGCCAGAAGCTCCAAGCACTATCCCGCCCACCTTCTTAAGCGTTATAGGCTCCCCGAGTATCAGCGCCGCAAACACCATAACCCACAAAGGCATAGTCGTGGTGATGATTGAAGCCTCGCCCGGCGATGTCAGTCCTATACCGAATACGTAACATCCCTGATTGCACACTATGCCAAGCATAGCTGCACCGGCCATCAACAAAAGATCGCGAGGCGACACCTTCTCATGTTTGGTAAAAAAGGACGTTATCCAGAATAGCAACGCAGCTCCAAATATTCGGAAATCAGTCATCAGCAACGGCGATACAAGACCGGCCGCCATAACAATCTTGGCAATCGGAGCCATTAGACCCCACATGACATTTGCGCCCAACATAGCCAAATGGCCCTTGATATGAGAAAAATTCATAACTTTGCAAGGTTTATCGAAGATTCGCGCAAAATTACATCAAAAACATCAGACCGCAAAATGAAAGCACTACTCGGCGACACCTTCCACCCCCTTGTTGCGAAAGGGAGTTGTCGCGCATTCTACACATCACGCGGAGATACTTGTTCCCCGTCCGATCCATACGGAGGATTCAGCGTATGCCATTACACAGGCGATCTCCAGGTCCACACACAGGCCTGCCTATCCACACTTTCCGAATTTATAAAAAGCCCCATAGAACGTATCATAATACCCGCCCAAACCCACTCGTGCAATGTCGAGATTATTGACACACTACCATTTCCTGAATCACGTCTGGAGGGATGCGACGCGTTAGTAACCAATATAAGAGGTGTGGTACTTGCAATCAATACGGCCGATTGTGTACCTGTCGTGCTTATTGACCCTGTCAACAACATTATTGGAGTGGCCCATGCAGGCTGGCGGGGAGCAATTGGAGGTATCGTTGAGCGAACAGTCGATGCAATGCAAAAAATTGGCGCCAGTCCATACGAAATGAATTATGCCCTCGGACCATCTATATGTGTGGAATGTTTTGAAGTCGGGCACGAAGTTGCCGACCGCTTTCCTGCTGAAGTCGTATCCCATCCTAACAATAGTATACGGCCACATATAGACCTTCAGAAGTTTATACGACTAAGATTAGCAGACTATGGTATAACGAAAGAAGCCGGCCAACCATGGGACAACTCCATGTGCACTCGCCACAACCCTGAAAAGTTCTTTTCGGCACGCGCCCTTGGCACCTCGTCAGGCCGAGGTTTGACATTTGCTTTTATTATTTAGAACGTTTCTAAATAACATCCAGCAACAGCCCTCTTCCACCTCAAAAACCGAAAGTGCCTAACATCAGCCTCTTTTGCCTTGTCTGAGCTATGCTGAAGCGGTGTGTTAATAACGGCTAATCAGAGTTAACACACTGAGTTTCAATTGTTTTACTGCCATTTTTCGACGCTTTTTCATCATTATTCGTAATTAACTGAAATTCAGCCAAATGGGTAATAATAACAAAAAGCAAGAAAAAAGGCGGTTGATTTTCTCAAAAATAATTTGGAAATTTGCAAACGAATAGCCCCAGGGCCAAACGCCACCAAGCACAAAACACGATGCAACAAGACTACTCATTAATGTGGGATAAGTGCCTGTCTATCATTCAAGACACTATCCCTGCCGAACAATTCTCATACTGGTTTAGGCCGCTTTCATTCATCCGTTACGAGAATGACAAGCTGACTATCTCGTGCCCGTCAGAGTTTTATTCCGAGCAACTCGAGCGGCGTTACTTCAGCGTGTTTGGCAGCGCGTTGAAGCGTGTATTCGGTACAAACATCCGTCTGTTCTACCAATTTCCTGTGATTGATGGCGACCCTACGGCCAAAGTCAATATGGGTTCCGGTCATCCGAGTCCAGCTGTAAAGCCTGTACCCGGAGCATCAGCCAACCCGTTTAAGGAAAAATACATCGAGGATATCGAGTCGCAACTCAATCCCGAGTATACCTTTGAGAATTATTGCATATCGGCCAGTAACAAGGTGGCACAGTCTATTGGCGAGGCTATAGCTAATGATCCGAAGCTTAAAACATTCAACCCGTTGTTTGTGTTTGGTCCCTGCGGAGTCGGAAAGACACACCTTATACAAGCAATCGGTATACGAGTCAAGGAACGCGACCCGCGTATGAGAGTACTCTACATCACCGCTCGTCTGTTTCAGGACCAGTTCACATCTGCCGTACTTCGTAGCAAGGTCAACGAGTTCATCCGGTTTTACCAGAGTATCGACACCTTGATTATAGATGACATCCAGGATCTCATCGGTAAGGACAAGACACAGCGCACATTCTTCCACATCTTCAATCACCTCAAGCAGAATAACAAGCAGATCATCATGTCGAGTGACTGCTGTCCCTCCGAAATGGAAGGTATGGAAGAACGACTGCTCTCCCGCTTCAAAAGCGGAATGACCGCACAGCTTGAAAAACCCGACTATCCGCTGCGACGCGAAGTACTCGCCCGCAAAGCGTCAAGAGAAGGAGTTGAACTGCCCGAGGAAGTTCTTGATTATATCGCAACCAACGTCACTGAAAGCATCCGCGAGCTCGAGGGTGTCATGGTGTCGCTTCTTGCCCATGCCACTTGTCTGAACCGCGAGATCAGCATAGACCTCGCACGCCGGGTGCTCACAAACTCCGTAAAGCTCAACAAGCGCACCCTCAACTTCGAGACAATCGCAAAACAGGTAAGCTCGTTCTACAACCTCGAGCCTCACCAGATATTCGAGAAATCACGCAAGCGCGAAATTTCTGATGCCCGACAGATGGTGATGTATCTCGCGAAGAAACACACCAAAATGCCACTCAAGTCTATCGGAGCACGTCTGTCACGTACCCACGCCACAGTACTCCACGGCTGCCGACTCATTGACGAGCGTCTGCCTATAGAGAAAAAACTCCAAGAGGACATTGCCTCAATCGAAAAAGGACTGCTTGGGTAAGGAAGAAAGAGAAACCACAAAGTGCCGAAATTGTTCATAACTTCGGCACTTTTTTCTTGCACATACATCCATTTTTTTCCAACTTTGCACCACATAATCCATCCATCAAATGCAACGTACAACCTATACCTTCGACCAAGCTTTCGAAGCCTCTGTGAAATACTTTGACGGTGACGAACTCGCTGCCCGCGTCTGGGTGAGCAAGTACGCACTGAAGGACAGTTTCGGCAACATATTCGAGCTCACACCTGCAGATATGCACCACCGAATTGCTTCCGAACTGGCAAGAATAGAACGCAAATATCCCAATCCGATGTCCGAAGAAGATATCTTCGAACTACTCGACGGATTCAAATACATTGTTCCGCAGGGAAGCCCCATGGCCGGAATCGGCAACACATACCAGACCGGCTCTCTGAGCAACTGCTTCGTCATCGGCCTTGACGGTCATCCCGACTCATATGGCGGAATCGCGAAAATTGACGAGGAACAAGTCCAGCTGATGAAGCGACGTGGAGGCGTAGGCCACGACCTCTCCGACCTTCGCCCCAAAGGTATGCCGGTCAAGAACTCCGCTCTGACATCCACCGGACTCGTACCGTTTATGGAAAGATACTCCAACTCAACACGAGAAGTGGCACAGGACGGCCGTCGAGGAGCGCTCATGCTTTCAGTAGCGATAAAGCATCCCGACTCCGAACGTTTTATCGATGCAAAACTCGAACAAGGAAAAATCACCGGAGCAAACGTTTCTGTGAGAATTGACGACGAATTCATGCAGGCCGTTGAGTCCGGTGAAAACTACATCCGTCAGTTTCCGGTCGATTCCGACAATCCGGTAGTAAAAGTAGACACCGATGCCCGTTCACTTTGGAACAAAATAGTCTACAATGCATGGAAGTCCGCAGAACCAGGCGTACTGTTCTGGGACACAATCCTGCGCGAATCAATTCCAGACTGCTATGCCGATCTCGGTTTCCAGACAGTCTCCACCAATCCATGTGGTGAAATTCCTCTCTGCCCTTACGATTCATGCCGTCTTGTGGCTGTCAACCTTTACTCATACGTCCGCAATCCATTTACCCCCGATGCCTCCTTCGATTTTGACTTGTTCGCATCTCACATCCGCAAGGCCCAGCGAATCATGGACGACATCATTGACTTGGAAATGGAGAAAATCGAGACTATAATCGAAAAAATCCAGACTGACCCTGAAACCGACGAGGTAAAGCACACCGAGCTCAACCTTTGGAAAAAGATACAGGCCAAGACACTAAAAGGCAGGCGTACCGGACTCGGAACCACAGCCGAAGGAGATATGATCGCAGCACTCGGACTCCGATATGGCACTCCCGAAGCAACACAGAAATCAGTCGACGTACACCGCGCACTTGCACTCGCAGCCTTTGCATCATCTGTCGAGATGGCACGTGAGCGTGGAGCCTTCGAAGTCTACTCGGCCGAACGCGAAAGTGAGAATCCGTTTATCAACCGTCTGCGTGCCGAAGCTCCCGAGCTAATGGCCGAGATGGAAAAATACGGACGACGCAATATCGCCTGTCTCACTATCGCGCCCACAGGAACAACCTCATTGATGACACGCACCTCTTCGGGCATTGAACCGGTCTTCATGCCTGTCTATAAACGCAGACGCAAAGTCAACGCCAACGATGTTGATGTCCGTGTAGACTTTGTCGACGAAAACGGCGACGCATTTGAAGAATTCGTTGTATATCATCCCAAGTTCATTGAATGGATGAAGATCAACGATATTCCGGTGCGAAACGACTATACACAGGCAGAAATAGAGGAACTCGTCAGCCGTTCGCCATACAACAAGGCAACAGCCAATGATATAAACTGGCTTGAGAAAGTGAAAATGCAGGGAGCGGTACAGAAATGGGTGGACCACTCTATATCTGTCACCATTAATCTTCCTTCCGATGTCACTGTAGACCTCGTGAACCGTCTCTATCTTGAAGCATGGAAGGCCGGATGCAAGGGATGCACAATATATCGTGACGGATGTCGTGCGGGAGTTCTTATTTCCACACAGGAAACAAAGAAGGAAGAAAAGCCAAAAGAGGCAGAAAAATCCCCCCAACCCTCGACCGACGAGAAAAAACTCGTTCGCCCCAACGAACTTGAAGCCGATGTGGTCAGATTCCAGAACAACAAAGAAAAATGGATTGCTTTCGTCGGACTGCGAAACGGTCGTCCATATGAAATCTTTACCGGGCTGGCTGATGACGAAGACGGGATATTCTGCCCTAAATCAGTCACAAAGGGTAAAATAATCAAGGCTGTCGATGCTAACGGCACAAAGCGCTACGACTTCCAGTTCATAAACAAACGTGGCTACAAAACCACAATCGAAGGACTCTCCGACAAGTTCAACCCGGAATACTGGAACTATGCCAAACTGATATCCGGTGTGCTACGATATGAAATGCCCATAGAGCAAGTCATCAAACTTGTGAACGGGCTTGAACTCGACTCCCAATCCATCAATACTTGGAAAATGGGTGTTGAACGCGCGCTAAAGAAATACCTTCCCTCCGGAACACCTGCAAGCGGACAGAAATGCCCCAACTGCGGACAAGAGACTCTTATCTACCAGGAAGGCTGCCTCATCTGCACATCATGCGGTACATCACGCTGTGGCTGATACCGACTATATTCCACTGTAATCACATCATTATTAATCAGGCCGCCGTCAATTGTTGACGGCGGCCTGATTAATAATGACAATCTCCAGTATTCCAATCCAAGCCCATGTACAACACAGGCCCGACAGTCATATGAACAGACAGTCATATGAAAGGTATATGGGCAATATCAGTAAAACACCTCTACAGAAATATTATTACCCGGAAGCAACATGGTATAGGCCGCTTTCTTCGAGCCATTGACAAACTCTATTTTATACACAGCCGAACAGCCGGTATTAACCACCTCGCTATATCCTGTTGCATCTGCACGATCCTTCTTCATAGCATCGTATATAAGTTGGTTATATTTTGGATTGGAATATGTGATAAAATACCTCGTCATAACTAATTTTTTAGTTTTAGAATCACGCTCTTCCGAATAAATCATGTTCTCCACACAATCACTACCTTTAATCTGCTCTACCACCTTGTCAATATGAGTCTGTGCCACAAGCGGAAAGGCCGATAAAAAAATCCCAGCAAAAATAAAAAATGATTTAACCATCATTGCTTCTCGTTTAATTATATATTTAATTATATATCTGTATATTCCATCACAATCTGCCTCACATTAGGATCAGACATATCAAATCCCGACGTCATTGATACACGTGTCTGCTCGTAGGCACGTCGGGCCATCTCCTCGGTATGGCGCAGACGTTCATCAAAGTCGCGCTCTATTCGTTCAGCCTCAGGACCGACCACAGACAGATTTGTGATCTTCTCACCGTTTCTCACTATATAGCTTCCTTTATATGCCTCATACTTGCGCTCATAACCATAATCCCTAAGAAAATATCCGGCTGTGAAAAGCAGGGTTATCACCGCAGCAGCAGCCACCCATCTCAACAACGTCTGACGCAGGACAACCACCTCACGACGCGAGGGGCTATCTTCCACAACATCTGAACGATGACCTATGGAGGCATACCATGAGAACATTGGCGCAAATTCCTTCAAATCATCAGCCACTGTGTCAGCCGAACTGAAATACTCAGCCAGACGCCTCTCCTCAGCCACAGTGGTCTTAGCCTCCATAAAACGGTCTATGAGCGAGCGCAATTCCTTTATATTACTTTCATTCATTTGTCTTAGTTTTAAAGAGTTCCATTATATGCCGTCGCAGGCGTGAAAGAGCCACACGCACCGCACCCTCGGTAGATCCGATGGCTGCGGCAATCTGTGCAATCTCCATCCCTTCCTCATGTCTCATCCTTATAAGAGCACGTTGAGCTGCCGTCAGACCGCGCATCACCGAATCCATTACTTCACCGGCCTCCGCCTCAGCAAGTTCATCATACGGAGTCATTGAATGGACATCAGCAACAGCATCAAGAGGAAGACTGTCTCCATGACTTCTTCTCACTATGTCTATAGCCATATTGCGAGCCATGACAACGGCCAGAGACTCCACACTGGCATAATTGTCAAGTCGATCACGCATCGTCCATAGACGCAGGAGGGTGTCTTGAGCCACATCATCAGGCTGGCTGGCACAATTATCACTGACAATGTGTCCCACCATCGTGACAATGCGTTTCCGCAAAGACGGGGCGATACGTTCAAACTCGTTACTGTCCATTCTGTAGAGAAGACGGGATAACAGCCAAAATGTTACATCCGGGCAGAAACTTTTTTTACCTCAAAATGTTATAAAAAGTGAAAGGGCACTGCCATCTGTCCCAACCACAACATTTGCATCCATCCGATATCACTCACATCCCATAACTCACATTATGAAGAAACTGTTTACCGCCATTCTTCTCTTTACAGTGGCAACATCCACCATCATGGCCGTCAACCCTCTGCGATCCCAATCCTTAGACTCGCTCGTCTCCGACCACAAAATCATATTCTTCGGTGACGAAAATACAACTCCACAACAGGATTCCATCCGACGGCTCATCTACAATTTTTATTACGATCAATTCCGCCACTTCCAAGACCCGTCGGCCCCTTATTTTCTCTTCATGAGCCGTGATGCCAACCTCGCCATGGGAGTCGGAGGTGTAGTGAGAATGAGAGCATACTTTGACCCTGGCAATTCGATGCCAAATCCTGGATTCTCACCCTACTTCATTCCAATGCATTCCACTCCTCTCAACCGAAATCATTTCGGCACCACTCCGGCTGGAACAGCACTGTTTTTCAGAATGATCGGACAAAACAAACACATAGGAACCTACCAGCTTTATATCGAAGCAAAGTTCAATGGCTACGGTACTCGTGACTTCAAGCTATCTAAATCATATGCAGTTGTGGGAGACTGGACCATTGGCTATGCCCCGTCCACATTCTCCGACGGCTCCGCAGTGCCTCCGACAGTCGACGCAAACGGTCCGACAATGAAAATGGACAACACTGCCGTACTTATCCGCTATATGCACAACTTCCGCAAAGGGTTCTCTATCGCAGCTTCGGTAGAAACTCCCGATATGACACTTCAGACCACCGATGGTGTCACGGCCTCACGCGCTACGACAGTACCCAACTTTGCAGCACTCGTCCAATATAGCTGGGCACATGACCAACACGTAAGGCTCTCTGCTATTGCCCGATTTCTTCCATACCGCAATCTCATCAACAACACCAACCATACACCGGTCGGTTACGGACTTCAACTATCAACCGTATTCAATCCCACCCCGGCGCTGACTATATATGGAACCATAAACGGAGGAAAATCCTACTCCAATTACGGAGGCGACTTCATGCTTGGAGAATACGACCTCGTAGAAAATCCAGATACACCCGGCAAACTCGACCGCGTTCCCGGATGGGGATATTTCATCGGAATAGGCTACAACTTCTCCACTCGTCTTTTCGCAACAGCGACATTCGGAGAAGGACGATACCTACCTTCCCATGGAACACCTGGATCAAACTACAAATACGGACTATACGGAGCTGCCAACCTGTTCTACGACCTCACACCGAGAATTAGATTCGGAGCTGAGTTCAATTTCGGTAAACGTCGGAACTTCAATGGTGAGCAAAACTACGCTCGTCGCATCGGTGCAATGTGTCAGTTCTCTTTCTGACACACCCTACTGAACTGCCATTATTCTTCAACATATTCATCAATCACCATGGATTGTGCCGGTCTACCTTTTTATACCGGCACATTTATTTTAAATAAATCTGTATCAAAAAAAATATCTGAAATATTTATCGAAAAATTTGTTCTCATTCAAAAAAAACACTAACTTTGCACCCGTTAAATGCCAATCGGGGTGTAGCACAGTTGGCAGCGCGCCACGTTCGGGACGTGGAGGTCGGAAGTTCGAGTCTTCTCACCCCGACCCCTTAAGGGTTAATCGCCTGTAAGTTAATAACTTGCAGGCGATTTTCATAATCTACCGGGACAGAAACGGGACACGCCGTTTTTGTTACCGCATAGTATTCACTGACATTTTCGGGCCTAAATTTGATTATTTGTATTCGGAAAGCTCATCGGGATGAAACACGACTGAGTCTGATACAGGCGAGGTGGCAATAAAATAGCCGAGGCACTTGTTGCCTCTGAACATCGCCGGGCCATTGCTGTCGTTCTGCAAGGCTTCGAGATAATCGTGCATAGAGCGCGAAATTGGCGATACGGTGCAAGTGATTACGTCACCGTCGAAGAGCACTGTGTCATCGTCCTCTTCATCGGTGTCCTGCCGGGTGGTCATGGTTAAGAACGTGGATATGCCATCGACAGCGCTGCGGTCGTCCATCTCACCCCACTGATATATCTCACCATTACGATAGAGCTTTATCCAGTAGCTCTCACCCTCGATATCCCGGTTGTCGTAAAAGCGTCCCTGAAACACAGCTACATAGTCGTATGGCATCTTTATCCAGTTGAACTCAAGGCTCTCAATCTCTGTTGGAGGATACATCGTAGCATCAGCCTCATAATGGCAACCGTCTCTTTCCACAACCAGACGGTAGTCGTGGCCCACAATACCCGGAGTCGAGTCGACGAAGAATCCATCCGCATCAGTCCGGAGATTGAATACAGTCCCATCAGTCAAGTCAGTCAATGTAACCACTGCATCAGTAAGGTGTGTGCGGTTCATCGGCTCATCCATAGGAGTTGTGAAGGTTATACCCACTTTTGCACCATCGGGAGTAAGCTCCGCCTCAATCACTGTCAGAGGGTCTATATCATGATACTCAAAGTCGAGTTCCTTTTCACAAGATGCGAACATCGTCACCATGCAAATAGCTGATAATATATTGTATAACTTCATAATGTCAGAATTTTAGAGTATAGGATACCGAAGGGACAATGCCATACATGGCCTGAAGAACCGCGCGGGTGCCGGACGGTTTTGAAGAATCATCCTCGAAGTAGACCACATACGGATTATAGCGACAATACGTGTTGTAGACACCGAATGCCCATTCGTAGGTCAACTTCTTTCCGATATGCGAATATTTGGCCGAGAGGTCGAGTCGATGGGTAGGAGGTGTCATGTATGCGTTTCTCTTCGAATAGTAATAACAAGTTTCACCGCCGATCTCATACTTGACATCAGGTGCCGTCAGCGGTTGCCCGGACATAAAAATCCATGATCCGGACAGGTTCCAGCGGTCGGTCAATTTATAGAAAGCCGTAATCGAGAAATCATGTCGGCGGTCATTGGTGGCGTTATACCATTGGCTGTCATTGATACCGGAAATCTTTGTCTCAGTTCGTGAAATAGTGTATGACAACCAACCTGTAAAACGCCCGACATTCTTTCGGAACATAAACTCCGCTCCGTAGCTGCGGCCACGACCTCCGAGTATGATGCTTTCTATCACAATATCGGAAAAAGTAGAACGTCCATCCTTGAAATCGTAGACATTTTCAATATCTCTGTAATAGCCTTCCGCCGACCAGTCAAACGCTCCGTCTTCGGTCATGCCACTGTAGCCAATGCCGTATTGCATGGAACGCTCAGGCTTGACGACTGCCGAGGTCAGGGCATAGCGGTCGAAGGGAAATGAGGTCGCGCTTGAGCGTATGGCGTGAAGATTCTGGGAGGAGATGCCAAATCCGGCCTTTATGTTATGAAGCGGTGAGATGTTGTATTTCAGATTGATTCGCGGCTCTACTTCTATGTAGGTTTTACCGTCAAACTGATTAGGAGTGATGTGGGCGCTCAGGAACTCGTGGAAACGGCGGTGCGACAAGGCCGACGACACATTCAGACGTACACCGGCGGTGACATCGAGCTTATCGGCAAACGAACCGGAGTATTCAGCCCATGCAGAATTTTCCCAAAGTGACCGTATCTCACGTTCACGCGAAACGTTAAGCATCCATTCGGCCGACTTCACTCTCAAAAGTTCAGAACGAAGGCCGAACTCCATACCATGTCCGTCGGCGATCAGCCAACGCAACTTTTCGTTAAAGGAATAATTATGGATATAAGTCCACATTACCTGATTGAGATCCATTATCTTCATCTCCATTTTGGGAGCAAAGTGAGTCAGAGCAGTTGTCGTGGTGAATGTCAAGCGGTCATTGGCACGAGCCACCCAGTTGAGCGAGCCACCGAGATTTCCCCAGTACATCCCCATAAGGTCAGCGACAGCCATATTGTCATGGCTGATGAAGAATGTGCCGTCAATCATATGACTTGATGACGGACGATAACGCAATTTTGCCGATACATCATAGAAGTTCATGACAGTGCTGCGGTATTCCGGAACTATTTTTAGGAAAGCATCCACATATGAACGGCGCGCGGCCACTGCAAACGAGAACTTATCCTTAACAATCGGACCTTCAACCTTGATTTTGGCGGCGAGTATCCCGATTGTGGCTGAGCCATGATACTTTTCCATATCTCCCGCAGCAAGAGTTGTCTCAAGCACAGAGGATGTAGCGTCGCCATACATTGCCGGAACAGCACCTTTATAGAGAGTCGCACCACCGAGAGCATTATCGTTGAAAGTAGAGAAGACACCCATGACGTGTGAGGGATTGTAGAGGGATATGCCGTCCACCAGAACAAGGTTCTGATAAGCGTTGCCACCTCTCACCTCGAAGCCACCGCCGCCCTCCCCCTCACTGCGTACGCCGGGAAGAAGAGTAATTGACTTGATGATGTCCACCTCTCCACCGAAGGCGGGGACTTGTATCATTTTTGACAGTTCGAGCCGTTCAGCCCCGAGCCGTGAGTTATTGATACGCTGGCGGGCGGAGTTGCCGGTGACAACAACCTCCTTTAGTTCTGCGCCCATTACGCTGTCGTTCGGTTCCTCAGCCGCGGCACTCGCCATCGTAGCAATCAGACTTAAACCTAAAGCACCTATTTTCTTTACCATAAATTTACCTGTTCCATTAATAGCCTGACAGCAAGCAATTACAATCGTGAAACCTGTTGAGAATCAAAAATCATGTCGATATAATTGCATATAGCACACTCGATTTTGGGCCATGTTTCTTCGGCAGAGAAATCCACCCCGTTATACATTCCTGATGTTCTGGAGAACAGGACAAGATAATTGATTGCAGCCATAAGAATTGTGACGTAGTATTTTGCGTCACTATCCGTAACTCCCAACCTGTGTTCAATCATCTGCTGTATCTCATGTCCGTTCTTTTCGCGTGTATCCCGGATATAGTCGAACGTGGTGTTGCCCGATAGTTCCCAGAGAATTAATTCCTGCATCATTCTGCTCTCTCTGACGAATCGTAGTTGTTGAAGAATAACATCTTTTGCAACCGAACGCATATCGTCGGAAGAGTTAATCTTATCTTTGAATATGTCGATAGCAAACGAATAATAGTCATTCTCCTTTGCCCAATGTTCGATAAGCCCTTCGAGACCTCCAAAGTAGCGATAGATCAGTACTTTGTCGCAACCAGCCACTTTGGCAATACGGTTAACACCGAGTTTGGAGAATCCTTCGTTCACGATGATTGAACTCACTGCCTCGATAATATTCTTCTCTGTCTGTTTCATCCAAACATTGTCACTAATTAGTGACAAAATTAATATTTTTCTTTGAACTGACCAAAAATCTAAATGTATATTAAAAGAAGTCGTCATCATTGACTACTATACAAAAAGATATCCCCTAACGGCAATAAATACCATAGGGATAATCGGTTATATAATCTGAGACAAAAACAGGACGCGTCTACAAAACACATCATACAATTGTTTTACGGAATACCGCTAAATGTAACCGTTTTTATGGTGATGCAACCACAATTTAGCTGACATTGATCAGTTGTTTGATACTTATTCAATCTCTTGCCAAGTGTGATGACGGCAGTCCACCCCCCCTACTCCACAACATTATCTGTCTTTCCTTCATTTTCAAAAAACTGTAAACTAATTGGCACGATTTTTGTTAGAATAGTATAAAAACAACACTTCAACTATCAAGCAAGCTTATGAACTTCAATAACTTCACCATTAAGTCTCAGGAAGCTATACAGAAAGCCGTAGAAATTGCCCGGAGTTCGGGCAATCAGGCCATCGAACCCATACACCTCCTAAAGGGAGTCATGACCGAGGGAGAATCACTCGTCAATTTCATATTCTCCAAGGTCGGCGCGAGCTCCGCCACCTTGATGCGACAGATTGATGAGAAAATCGCCGCCGAACCACGCGTATCCGGAGGCGAACCATACCTCAGCCGTACTTCCAACGATGTCCTCCAGAAAGCTCTCGACTTCGCAAAGAAGCAGGGAGATGAGTACGTGACACTCGAAGCACTCCTTCTTGCCATCTTCTCGGTCAACTCTCCGGCCTCGACAGTCCTTAAGGATGCCGGATTGAGCCAACGCGAACTTGAGGCAGCCATAGCTGAGCTGCGCAAGGGCAAGAAAGCCACCGATCAAGGTGCAGAGGACACATATCAGGCCCTCTCGAAGTATGCTATAAATCTCAACGAGAGGGCACGCGAAGGGAAGCTTGATCCTGTTATCGGACGTGACGACGAGATTCGCCGTGTGCTGCAGATACTTTCCCGACGCACTAAAAACAATCCAATGCTTATCGGAGAACCAGGCACAGGCAAGACAGCCATCGCCGAAGGACTTGCCCAGCGCATAGTGCGAGGCGATGTGCCTGAGAATCTCCGCAGCAAACAGATCTTCTCTCTCGATATGGGCGCATTGGTTGCAGGCGCCAAATACAAAGGTGAATTTGAGGAGCGACTGAAAGCAATCGTCAATGAGGTGACAAGCGCCGACGGCGAAATCATCCTATTCATCGATGAAATCCACACTCTCGTGGGTGCCGGAAAGGGAGAGGGAGCCATGGATGCCGCCAATATCCTCAAGCCGGCACTGGCACGTGGCGAACTCCGTTCAATCGGAGCCACTACTCTCGACGAATATCAGAAGTATTTCGAAAAAGACAAAGCCTTGGAACGACGCTTCCAAAAGGTAATGGTAAATGAGCCAGACGAGGCTGCAGCAATCGCAATTCTCCGAGGTCTGAAGGAACGCTACGAGAACCACCACAAAGTGCGCATCCGCGACGAGGCGATTATCGCTGCTGTCACCCTCTCAGAGCGCTATATCACCGATCGATTCCTTCCCGACAAGGCCATTGACCTCGTAGACGAAGCGGCATCAAAACTCCGTTTGGAAATCGACTCCGTCCCACAGGCTCTTGACGAGATTTCTCGACTCATCGCCCAGAAAGAGATTGAGCGAGAAGCCATAAAGCGCGAAGGCGACGAGCCTAAAGTGCGCGACATCGAGAAGGAACTTGCCGATCTGCGCGATCGCGAACGCGACCTCACAGCAAAATGGAAGGCCGAAAAAGACTTAATAAACAAAATCCAGCAGAATAAAATCGACATTGAGCAACTCAATTTCGATGCCGAACGCGCCGAACGCGAAGGCGACTATGCCAAAGTGGCAGAAATCCGTTACTCCAGAATACGCGAAAAAGAGGACGAGAATACCCGCATACAGGCTCAACTAAAAGAAATGCAAGGCGAAAAAGCCTTCATCAAAGAAGAAGTTGATTCCGAAGACATTGCCGATGTCGTATCTCGATGGACCGGGATTCCGGTCAACAAAATGGTGCAGAGCGAAAAAGAAAAACTGCTCCATCTCGAGGACGAGTTACACAGCCGAGTAGTGGGTCAGAACGATGCCATACGTGCCATAGCCGACGCAGTACGTCGTTCGCGAGCCGGACTAAACGACCCCCGTCGCCCCATCGGATCATTCATATTTCTCGGCACCACCGGTGTCGGTAAGACTGAGCTCGCCAAAGCTCTTGCAGAGTATCTGTTTGACGATGAGAATATGATGACACGAATCGACATGAGCGAGTATCAGGAAAAGCACGCCGTCAGCCGACTCGTCGGCGCGCCTCCGGGATATGTTGGATATGATGAAGGCGGCCAGCTCACCGAAGCAGTGCGTCGCAAGCCCTACTCTGTAGTTCTTTTCGATGAAATCGAGAAAGCTCATCCCGACGTGTTCAACATACTTCTCCAGGTACTCGACGATGGCCGACTCACCGACAATAAGGGCCGTATGGTCAACTTTAAGAACACTATAATAATCATGACTTCAAACATGGGTTCTCACGTGATTCGCGAAAACTTCGCCAAAATGACCGCTGAAAACCGTGGAGAAACCATAGAGAAAACAAAGTCAGAAGTTCTCGAACTGCTCAAACAGACCATCCGTCCTGAGTTTCTCAACCGTATCGACGAGATTATCATGTTCACTCCGCTCAACGAGGCTGAGATTGAAGAAATTGTCGGTCTGCAGATTAAGTCCATCCAGAAGATGCTCGCCACAAACGGCATACGACTGGAGGTGACACCGGCAGCCTTGAAATTCCTCGCAGAGGAGGGCTATGACCCTGAATTCGGAGCACGTCCTGTCAAACGAGTCATTCACCGTATGGTACTCAACCAGCTATCCAAGGATATCCTGTCTCAGAAGGTTGACCGTGAACATCCGATCATAATCGACTATGACGGCAACGACATAATATTCAAGAACTGACACGCGCCTCCATTCCACACACATCCGGCACAGAGGGTCGGGGCACATATACACAAATCGGAATTTCATTTTATCCGAGATGTATATACGTGTCCCGCTCCACGGATGCGGACACATCCACTTCTTCTGTTCTTTCTCAAATGAATTAACTCAAAACTCACTTATTTAAAGCAACTGTTATTATGAAAAAACTACTTTATCTCTTGATGCTCCCGCTATTAGCCGTCATGGTGACATCGTGTGACAATGACGACAAAGATCTACCGAACGTGACATTGTCAATCGAATACTCGGGCGCCACCGAGCAGGACGGAGTCCTCTCAGTGGAACAGGGTCAAATATTATACATCGATGCTCTAAAGGTCACCCCTGCCGAGGGTACAAAGCAGGCCACATTGGGTCAGACAATATATTATGTCGACGGCCTACCGTTTTATTCCACCGTTCTTGTTCCTTTCGCAACTGAAATCAACACAACAGGTATGAAAATAGGCGAACACACACTTGGTGTCCGAACCACAGTATATCAGGTCGACAAAGAAATTGGTTTCGCTCTCGCACAGTTCAGGTTCAACGTGACCGAACCGACCGAAGGCGATACCCCCGAGGAAGGCTCAGGCACACTTACACCCGATGTCCGTGTGACCGACGGTGATTAATTGCTCATTCTCTCTCTTTCCCTGGAGCCCTGCCGCAGCCAATGCGACAGGGTTTTTTTACACATATCCATGTAATAAACAGGCCTTTTTTACGTCTATATTATAGACAGACACTATAAACTGGCCACATCAATGTCACATAAAAAATATCTTCTCACATTGCTAATTATGCTATTGCTTTTGACCGGATGCAATAGCGACATATTTGTCGACAGTCTGATTCTTCCGGACAAAATTGAAGCAACTGTTTACGGAGACGGAGGACAGTTCAACCAGCCGATTTCCAAGACAGGACTGAAAAGCATGAGCATTGACCACGACATATCTCTGTCCGACAATTTCACTTACTATGACAACGAAGGACATCCCATTCCGGCAAATTCGCCCAAATCTGAGATAGCACAGATATGCTATCAGAGCCAGCGAGAGTATTTCACACTATCCATTGTTGGTGAGATGCTTTACTTCACGAGCTTTTATAACAACCTCGAAATGGAATCACACTGGACAGTCAGACTGGAGTATGAATCCGGAACAAAGCTCTTACAGATTGCAATTCAACCCGGCAGACCACTGGAATTCCTAATGGAACAATTTGATTCAGATCTCATTCCTGTCGGAAATGAAAAAACTCTCGAACGCACAATCCGCTTCACCAATGAGGGTGACGTACCTGCCTACATGGATCTCAAGCCATACGAACTCACCAGGCCGCCCGAAGTACTGGTGGAACCGTCCGAAGAATGGGCAGAGGGACTCACAATTTCCATTCCTCTCCCTGTCTACTATAACGATAACTGGATGTTGTATGACAACAACTACACCATACTCCTCGGCTATCGTTGTTCCTACGAAGCAATACAATCAAGCAAAAATGTACGCGTGACACTTCCTCCCAAATCGAAAGGAACTATAACAGTCCGTGTATTCTACAGCGAGGTCAAAGCCATTGGAACAATCTGGTTTGTAAACGTTACAGACTCCGAACGACAAATAGCCACCAATTACAATATGTCTGCCTTCCATCCTACCCGCCATGAAATCACTGTCGAAAATGATTAATCGGATTGTCATCCTGTCAATACTCATTACTTTGAACGCGGAGGTTATATCTGCCGCTTCTTCAGACACAATTCCGCCACACTGGTTTAGCCGTAAACCACAGTTTAAGGTAGAATTTGAAACAACACCGGCCTTTGTTCCAGGCACTAACACGTTTCTCCGTGGCAATAACCCCCAGGACAAACGAATCTCCGCAAGCCTGTCAGGAGCATTCCGTATCGGTTTTTCATTCAATCCGGCCACGAGAGAGGACATACTATACCGCGACACATACCAGGGAATAGGCATAGGAGCTACGACCTTCTTCAGCCCCGCACTCCTCGGCACACCCATCTCTGCCTATGTATATCAAGGCGCACCGATATTCCGTGTCAACAATAGATTGCGTATCGGATATGAATGGAAATTCGGAGCGGCCTTCGGATGGAAACACTATGACGAGTTCGAAGCCGAGACAAACGCCGTAGCCTCGACATCGGTCACAGCCCATATGTCACTTGGCATCAAAGCACTGTACTCTCTATCATCCTGCTGGGACATTTCAGTCGGTATCGAGGCAACACATTTCTCAAATGGCAACACCTCTATACCGAATGCCGGAGCAAACTCAGCAGGCCTATCCTTGGGAATATCCTATAACATCGATCCAATAAAAGGATATTCGCCAAAACCTTCTGCAAAGTTGAAAGAAGAGGCTGACCGTCCGGAGTGGATGTATGATATAACAGTTTTCGGAGCTTGGCGCAAACGCATAGTGGAAACAAGTGAACCTGTAGTATGCCCCGGTAAATTCGCGGTAGTCGGACTCGGGCTATCACCTATGCGCCGACTCAACAGATGGGTTGCTGTCGGCCCCGCACTCGATGTACAATGGGACGAAAGCGCTGACCTTGACAGACGCTGGGTAGATGGAACTTTCGGCGATAACATAAAGTTTATACGCCCGCCTTTCCACAAACAACTTAATATTGGACTGTCAGCCCATGCCGAACTTACAATGCCCATATTCACAGTCAACGCCGGACTCGGGTACAACATTCTCAATCCTCGTGGCGAGAGGCGTTTCTACCAGTCGCTGACATTGAAAACCTTTATCACAAAACACATATACATCAATACAGGCTACCGCCTTGGCAAATTCAAAGACCCTCAAAATCTAATGCTCGGACTCGGCCTGCGTCTGTAATATTTCAACGACACATTCCGATATATAAAAATAGCGAAGAGCGGCCTCACGGTCACCCTTCGCAGCTTACACATAGTACTTAACGTCAGTGGATTTATAAATGTCTAAACAAATGCTTGTCTATTTAATCATTTCCTTGTTCTATCATTGAATGATAGTTGCTCTCTTATTTTGCATCACAAAGTTAAGACAGAAAAACCACAAATCCAAATAGGTTAAATTTCCTTTAACCCTCATTACAGTGCCGTCAGAGGCACTTTTTGTGTTAAATAATTGTTATTTTTTAAAAACACGGTGATTTACCGCACCTTATATGTCCGAAAAATAATAGACAAGTTACAATCTGAAAATAGGCTTAAATAATGTTAAAGTCAAAAAAGTGCCATATTTTGATAAAACGTGTACTCTTTTTCATGCGCTTTTCAGCATTTCAAATATGATTCTCATATCCGGCACTGATCTGCAATACCGATACATTTGAAATATTCTCTACGGATTGTCTCCACTGCACGACAACCATTTTCAAAATATTTCAGAACCAAAAAACCGGCTGTGGCGTTCTAATCTAAATAAGATTTCATCATGAGAATTATACTCCACGTTTTGACTGTCTGTCTCATTACCACCTTCTTCCCAGCCATTATCCGGGCCGAAGAAGATACCGAGCGGTATCTTCGCACTCCGGTGCCGGAACAGTGGATTTATACCGGAATTGAAATGGAAGCCTTTCCGGGTGACACGGAATGGTGGAAATCATTTGCCGATCCAACCCTCGATTCTCTCATCCACCTGGGTATGGAACGCAACCTCAATGTATCGCAGACAATGCGACGTATTGAAATGGCACGACTCTCACTGTCCTCAGCAAAGAGCAGCTACTATCCATCTATCGGGGTAAATGCCGGATATGCCCGTACCAAATCACACAATACAGAGGCCAACGTCTTCTCTCTTGGCGCCAAGATGAATTGGGAAATAGATCTTTTCGGCAAAATAAATTCCCAGGTCAAAGCAGGAAAAGCGGCTTTGGACTTGAGCCGTGCAGAGTATCGAGGAGCTATGCTCGCAATGACCGCCGAAATAGCCACATATTATATAAACTACCGTATCTATCAGACTGAACTTGAGGTGGCACGTATGCATCTCGAGTCACAAGGCCAAGTACTCAAAATTACCGAGGCTCGCCACGAAGCGGGGCTCGTGTCAAAACTCGACGTAGCACAGGCACGGGTTGTCTACGGAAACACTGAGGTGACCATCCCACAAATAGAGGCCTCGATCAAGGAGACATTCAATGCACTCGCGATACTCATCGGAGAATATCCCGAGACACTCACGTTTGACACAAATCGCAAAGAGCAGCTTCCGACCATCTATCGCATTATACCAGCCGGAGTTCCTATGAATCTGCTCCGCCGTCGTCCGGACATCGCACAGGCCGAGGCTACACTTGCAGGTTATGCAGCACAAATCGGTATTGCAAAAAAGGACTTTCTCCCTACTCTTTCGCTCGAAGGTTCGATAGGAGTCGAATCGGAAAAAGCCGACAAACTTTTCGACTCAGGGAGTCTGTCTTATTCCATCGGTCCTACACTGTCATGGAGCCTGTTTGAAGGCATGGGACGCAAATATGCACTCGCCAGAGCCAGACAACAGATGGAAGCAGGAATAGACAACTATAATCTCGTTGTAATGAATGCCGTGGAAGAAGTCAACAATGCACTCCTGGCCTATAGCGCAGCGGTGAAAACCGTCGAAATGCAGCGCCATGTGCTTCAAGACAGTCATGAAGCCTTCACCCTCTCCCTTGATCTCTATACACAGGGACTTACAGCATTTACCAATGTCGAGAACGCCCAAATCAACTGGTTAAACTGCGCTAACGCAATCGTAGCCTCACAAGGCGACGCACTTGTGGCTCTCATAGACCTATATAAAGCTCTCGGAGGTTCTCCCCAAGAGTGAAAACCACCTCAATACCCATCAAAAAATGAACAAGTCAGTCCTTATCTCAGGGCTTATCGCAAGCCTCACACTACCTCTTTGCTCATGCCGCAGACAAAAAGAGACAGACAGACTGCCGTCCACCCCCGAGACAGTATCGGTGTCTCTTCCTGAAGTAAAGGACATCGTACTTGCCAAGTCCTATCCTGGCAACCTGCTCGCAATAAGCGAGATTGACGTGATGTGCAAGGTTAGTGGCCAGGTAGTCAATCAGAACTTCACCAAAGGCACCATGGTGAAAAAAGGGGAAGTGCTCTATACCATAGATCCGTCGGCCTATCGCAACAAAGTAACACAGGCTCAAGCCGCACTCGCCACAGCAAAGAGTGCCTATGAATATGCCGTAGACCATTACGCTGCTGTGAAAAAGGCCCTTGAGAGCGATGCCGTGAGCAAAATGGAAGCAAACCAGGCAGAGAGCAGTATGAACCAGGCGGAAGCATCGGTAAAAAACGCTCAGGCTGCGCTCGAAGAAGCCAACAGAATGCTTGGATACTGCAGCATTGTTGCCCCGATATCCGGAAGGATAGCATCAGGAATCTTCAATACAGGCTCATATATCGACGGCGAGGGAACACCTGTCAAAGTGACAACAATATACGATAATTCAACAATGATGGCACAGTTTGCCATTGAGGATGAACGGTATCTCGACATACTCAACTCACGCGAGAAACGCGACTCGCTCGATTTTGACAATGTGGCAGTATCGTTTGCCGAACCACTACCACATACATATACAGCCAAAATTACATATCTGGCCCCTTCGCTCAACGAAGGAACAGGGACAATGAGAGTTACCTGCAATATAGAGAATCCATATGATGAGTTGCGACAGGGAATGTATGTGAAAGTCAACTTTCCATACGGGACACTCAAGAACGCCATATTGGTCAAGGACGCATCAATATGCAGCGACCAGCTCGGTAAATACATCTATACTCTCAATGACTCCAACCGCGTAGTCCACACATCTGTAACTCTCGGAGAACTTTACCAGGATTCACTCCGAGTAATAAGCAACGGTATAGCTCCAGGCACTCGCTATATCACCAGCGCCATGCTCAAAGTCAGAGAGGGAATGACCGTTAAGCCCGACACCATCCGATAACGACTCCAATTAATCCTATACGTCATGCTATCAAAATTCTTCATCGACCGCCCTATTTTTGCCACTGTACTCGCCATAATAATGGTGCTGGTGGGACTTGTGACGGTCAAAACTCTCCCGGTGGCCCAGTATCCCGATATCACACCTCCCACCGTCATGGTATCAGCCTCCTATCCGGGAGCAGATGCCGAGACAGTGGCAAAGACTGTGGCAGAACCCATCGAGGAACAGGTGAACGGAGTGGAAGGGATGATGTATATGAGTTCCAACTCAGGAGACGGACAATACAGTCTGACAGTGACATTCGAGAACGGGACAGATCTTGACGAGGCAGCCGTAAAGGTCCAAAACCGCATATCACTGGCAGAAAGCCAACTCCCTACGGCTGTGAAAGAGCAAGGAGTGTCTGTGACTTCTGAATCTTCCAACATCATTCTTTTCATAGCCATTGAAGGTGACAGCGACAGCTACTCGGCACTGTATCTGACAAACTATGCCAAACTCAACATCATAGACGAACTCTCACGTATCAATGGCGTGGGTGGCGCAGGAGCATTTGGCGCAGGAGAGTATTCAATGCGCATATGGCTCGACCCTGACAAGATGCACATCCGGGGACTCACAGTCTCGGATGTGACAGAAATGATTCGCTCACAGAATCTCGAGGTTTCGGCCGGAAGTGTGGGAACTCCTCCTGTTAAAGAGGACGTGCAGATGCAGTACACACTCACAGCAAAGGGACAACTACAGACGGCCGAGGAATTTGGCAACATAGTACTCCGCTCGAATCCGGACGGAAGCATACTCCATCTCAAGGATGTGGCCCGCATTGAACTCGGCAGTGAGAACTATTCTGGAATAGCCCACGTGTCGGGACACGGAGCAGGTCTCATAGGAATCCAACAACTTCCCGGAGCCAACGCACTCGAAGTGGCAAAGGCTGTGAAAGACAAAATGGAAGAACTTTCCAATTATTTTCCCGAAGGAGTAACCTACCGTGTGATATTGGACACAACGGATTTCGTAACAGCCTCGATTGACGAAGTTCTTGTCACATTTGTCGAGACAACACTTATCGTAATGATAGTCATACTCATCTTTCTGCAAAGCTGGCGTGCTGTCATTATACCCATGATAGCCATACCAGTCTCACTCATAGCGACATTTGCCGTGATGAAGCTGCTTGGCTTCTCCTTGAACACACTCACCCTCTTCGGACTCGTGCTGGCCATTGCGATTGTTGTCGACGATGCGATCGTGGTGGTCGAAGACTGCGCCCGACTTGTACAAGAAGGGAAACTGACTCCGCGCCAAAGCGCGGAAAAAGCCATGAACGAGCTGCAAGGCCCGATTATTGGCGAAGTACTTGTGCTGCTTTCGGTATTCATCCCCACAGCATTTATCTCCGGAATCACAGGTTCACTTTACAAACAATTTGCGCTGACCATAGCTACATCAGTGGCCTTCTCGGGCTTTAACGCACTAACATTCACACCGGCAATGTGCGCTCTGTTCCTACGCAAAAAGTCAAGAGGAGAAAGTAAGTTTTTCATATACCGATGGTTCAACAAGGCCTGGAGTGCAACCGAGGACAAATATACAGCATGGATAGGCACTCTGCTACGCCGACCATATGTGGCTATAGGCATTTATCTCACTCTGTGTCTTCTGGCATTCTGGGGATTCATGAAGTGGCCGTCAAGTTATATCCCGGAAGAGGACCAGGGCTTTTTCATGACCTCGGTACAACTTCCCACTGGTGCATCGCTTGACCGCACAGACAAAATAGTCACCTCGCTTTCCGACAGTATATTGAAAATACCGGAGGTGGCCAATACAATTGCTATATCGGGACAATCCATGATGGGAGGTGGCTCAGGAGGCAATGTGGGTTCGCTTTTCGTAGTGCTAAAGCCATGGAAAGAACGACAAGGCAAAGGGAAGGATGTTAATTCTGTGATTGACAGAGTGAACAATATAGCCGCCTCTTATCAAGAACCTATAATATTCTCCATCAATCCTCCAGCTATCCCCGGCCTTGGAATGACTTCGGGTGCCACCATGCAGATCCTCGATATCAACAACCTTGGAGCCGAAGCCATTGCCGAGGCGGTCAACAGCATGAGGGAGCTCGGAGAAAAAGACGACCGACTGGCACAGATAACATCACAGTATCAAGGTGCCGTACCGCAATATGCGGTAAAAGTAGATCGAGACAGGGCAAAACTTCTGGGTCTGGAGCTTGAGGATATCTACTCCACGCTGTCTCAGTTCATGGGTGGAAGCTACGTGAATGACTTCGTGAAATTCGGAAGGACCTACCAGGTCAACATTAGCGCCAACGAAAATACGCGTTCGAGCATTGACGGCATACCATCGCTGACAGTACGCAACAGTTCGGGAGAGATGGTACCGTTCTCCTCGTTCGCCAAGGTCGTGTCTTCTTCAGGACAATCTTCGGTGAGCCGCTACAATATGTATACAACCGCACAAATCACCGGTACTCCGGCCAGAAATGTATCGTCGGAAGATGGTATCGAAGCTATGAAAGAGTTGCTACAGGAAGCCGTCGGCGACAAATTCTCATATGCTTGGACAGGCGAAGCATATCAGGAGACCGAGGCCGGGACTACTATCACAACAGTATTGCTTTTTGCCGTAATAATCACACTCCTTGTCCTGGCAGCACAATATGAAAGCTGGACAGCACCTTTGGCAGTTATTATATCCATGCCTACAGCCATTCTCGGCACTGTGATAGGCTGTATATTTATGAATCAATCCATATCAATCTATACACAGATCGGTATCATACTGCTTCTCGGACTATCGGCAAAAAACGCAATTCTTATTGTAGAGTATGCCATCGACTTCCGTAAGACCGGACTTCCCGTCAGACAGTCCGCACAGAATGCCGGAAACATTCGCTTCCGACCAATAATGATGACAGCAATTGCCTTTGTGTTTGGAGTGATGCCCATGCTTTTTGCCACAGGTGCCGGTGCTGCTTCACGCGTAGCATTAGGCTCGGCAGTAGTATTCGGTATGGCCGTAAACGGCATTGTCGGGACACTGTTTGTGCCGGGATTCTGGGAGATTCTTCGAAACTTTAATGAAAAGTATCTTTCAAAACTCTTCTCTTCCGCAGACCGAGTCGCCACCGACAATAGCAAGAATCCAAGCTCGAACACAGAATTATAAAAAGATTCCACCCCCTCTGCTTCTATTGACAGGCAGAGGGGGTGGAAGTATTTTCCCGATTTATTAAATCAGATTATTTCGGAAGGTTGAAGGCCACGGTCATCTCACGCATCTGCTCGTCAGACATACCATCAGGTTCAAATCCCATATTCTTAGCCTGAATGTAGATGAGAGCCGACTTATTGAGCACGTCAATCTGGTCGAAAGCAGCCATGACATCAGTATCTACAGCAAACACTCCGTGCTTCTCCCAGAGAGTCACATCGTAGTCGCCAAGCTCCTTGATTGTTGCCTCAGCAAGATCGTTTGAACTTGGGAGCTTGTAGGGAATGATGCCGAGCCCACGTGGGCAGAACGCCTTTGTCTCGGGAATCATGCTCCACAACAGACGTGTAGCCACATCCTTCTCAAGATACTTTTTGCAGTGTGACATTGCCACGAGCTCGATGGGATGGGTGTGAACAGAGGCTTTGTAGTTGCTGCCCTTGCCTATGAGATAATTGTGGACAGCAAGGTGTGACGGAAGCTCGGATGTGGGAGCCACAGGATTGTCGGCTATAATCTCATAGTGAGCACAGTCATCGAGTATGCGAATTACCGATCCGTTTTCCATAGGCCAGCGGGCGAGATCACGCATACGCTTGTTGGTACCCTTGCAGTAGAAATAGCATCCTTTGAGATTAGGAAGAGTGAAACCGATGGGACGTGGCTCGCTGATAGCGGGCATCGCACGGATAGCATCATCAACGTGTTCGGTTACATTGACTGTGATGTTGCCACCATTACGCTCGGCCCATCCTTTCTGCCAGAGATATCCGGCCACTTCGGCCACCTGCTCTACTTCGTGAGCAAGACCGGGACGATTATCAAGAATTGACATATTATACAAGATTGGTTTTATGTGATGATTATACTAATTGCGGGAGGAAACATGACACGACAAGCACGATTATACCTACCAGAAGTACGGCTATCGTCTTGGAAGAACATCCCTTCCATTCCTTGAGTATGATACCCCATACATTGGAGAACACTACATTGAGAGCCATGAGAATGCAGAACGAAAGTGTCATCAACGTGGGAGACTCTGTGAGAAAACCTTTGCCAAGGGCCAGACCGAAGAACTGGCTGTACCATAGCGCACCGGCAAGAAGGCAAAAAATTGCATTATTACCCCACACGGAACCCATGGCATAGTCGCCCCATGTATTGTTCTTACTATTCTGATAGAAGCAATAGACAGCATTTGTCACGAAACCTCCGAGAGTCACCAGGAATGTGGCAGGAAGGGTCTTGTAGATATCGGGGGTGAGATCGCCAAAATTGATACCACTGCCGAATTCGAGTCCGACGTTGAAACATCCGCTCATAAATCCTGCAAGAAGTGCGATAGTGATACCCTTGGGAAAGTTAAAGTCCTTCACTGCGGCCTTTTTCTCCTCCTCGCTTAATGAAGCTGCTTTCATAGAGCCTGCCACACCTATTATGGCTATGCCGACCAGAGTGACCACGACTCCGAGAATCACAGAAAATGTGAGTTGCGAAAGAGGATCATTCTCAGGGAAGAAAATGTTCAGCAGCACAGGCCCCATAATGGTGCCGAGCCCCGCGCAAGTACCGAGAGCGATAGACTGTCCGAGAGCAACGCCAAGATAGCGCATGGAGAGTCCGAAAGTGAGTCCGCCAACACCCCATAACGCACCGAAGAGTACAGTCATCCAGATGTTGAACGATTGTTCGGCGGTGAAAAGCTCACAAAGAGAGTGTCCGGTCGGGACAGCCAGCAACGCTCCGAGAAACGGAAGTATGAGCCAAGCGAAAACACCCTGTACAATCCAATAACTTTCCCAACTCCACGATTTAATCTTGTTGATGGGAACATAGCAACTTGACTGGCAGAATGCTCCTACGGCAATAATGAGTAGTCCTATTAAAATATCCATATCATAAATGAATGACGCCGTGTCGCAGCTTGCAGCGAACAGACTGCCGGCACGGCGCCAGGTTATTATCGCTTGGAAGTGACGTTCTTTTCGTAGTCCTCCACAGCAGCTATGTAGCTCTCGCCTACGGGTACGTTGTTCTTGAGGCAGAACATATCATAGACAGCGTTCCAAGGAAGATTCTTGCACTCTTCGAGCAAGCCGAGACGCTGAAATCTCTTATCCTCCAGCTCATATTTGCGCAGTGTCTCAGTGGGTTCGAGAAGGGCGCGGAGCATACACTTCTGTGCGGCACGCGAACCGATGACGTAAGCACCGATGCGGTTGAGAGTGCCGTCGAAGTAATCAAGACCATAGTGAACACGGTTGAGAGCACCGGCACGTACAATCTCGCTGAAAAGATCCATGGTGGGATCGTCCATAATGGTCACGTGGTCAGAATCCCAGCGGATAGGACGTGATACATGGAGCATGAGTTCGGGAACAAAGAGGAGCATTGCAGACACCTTGTCGGCCACACTTTCAGTGGGATGGAAGTGACCGGTGTCAAGAGTGATCATCATATTGTTCTTGGCAGCATATGATGTGTAGAAGTCGTTGGAACCAACAGTGTAGCTCTCAAGACCGATACCGAACACCTTGGACTCCACACAATCCTTCATCCAGTCATATTTGTGCTCAAAAATCTGATCGAGAGAGTCCTTGAGAAGCTCACGATACATGAGACGGTTGACAGTGATATCCTTGCTGCCATCATGTACCCATGTGTTCATGATACAGGGATCTTGCTGAGCCTCGCCGATAGCCTGTGAAATGGCACGGCAGCGCTTTGAATGCTCGATCCAGAAGTCGCGGATTCCCTTGTCGGGATTGGAAAGCGAGAGGTCGCCGCTCTTTGAGTGAGAGAACGATGTAGAGTTGAAGTCAAGCTTGATGTCGTTGGCCTTACCCCAGTCAATCCAGCTCTGGAAATGCTCTACCGAACACTGGTCACGATCAACGAACTTACCACCGAAATCGCCATAGATTTCATGGAGGTTGAGGCGATGCTTACCAGGGATAAGGCTCATGGCATAGAGGATATCCGCACGCAGTTCGTCTATGTTGCGAGCTTTTCCGGGATAGTTTCCATTGACCTGGATACCGCCGGTGAGGCCGCCTTCGCGCATTTCGAAACCAGTAACGTCATCGGCCTGCCAGCAGTGCATACTGAGGTGGAAATCCTGCATGAGGTCAATAACCTTATCAGTGTCTACGCCGATGGCGGCATAGCGTTCTTTGGCTATATCGTAAGCCTGTTTGATCTGTTCTGCTTTCATAATCGTGAGATTGTTATTTAGGTGTAAATGTTTTTGTTTCTGTTGAATTTATAGCCACACGGCGCATCTCGGCCAGAGATTCAGCGCGTCCGGAAGCGCGAAGCTGCACGAGGACATTGCCCAAAGCCGTGCATTCTGCCGGTCCGGCCACCACAGGAAGACCTGTCTCCTGTGCAAGCATATCCATGAGATGGACGTTGCGCGAACCCCCACCTATGACATGAAGACGCTTAATCGGTGCTGTGGCCATCTCCTTGAGAAGTGCCAGCATCTCTCCAACTCTATGAGCCAGACTACGGTAGACCACGCGCACATAATCGGCTGTGGTTACAGGCACTGCCTCACCATGTACACGACAGTATTCGTTGATAGCCTCCACCATGGACTTGGGATTGGCAAACGAAGGATCGTCGGGATTGATGATCGAATTGCAGTCCGAATCAAGACACGAAGCTGCAAGAGCCGAAATATCGGCATCCTGCAATCCCATCTCAGTACGGACACGCTCGAAAATCCAGAGTCCACATATATTCTTAAGGAATCTGGTAGCTCCGTCTATACCGCCCTCGTTGGTGAAATTGAGTTCATAGCTGCGATCGTTTATGATGGCATGGGGAGACTCTATTCCGAGCAACGACCATGTGCCGCAGCTAAGATATGCATAATTCTCATCGGGAGTGGGGACTCCGATTACAGCAGAGGCTGTATCGTGCCCTGCTACGGCAACAACAGGAACGGCACCAAGACCTGTAGCCTCCTGTACTTGAGATGTAATTGAACCAATGACAGCTCCGGGCTGTACCATCGGACCAAACTTACTGCGGTCAAGGCCTAAAGCTTTAAGAATGTCAGTATCAAGATCGCCTGTGGCCGGATTCAACATCTCGGCTGTGGAAGCGACAGTATATTCTGTCACAGCGTTGCCTGTGAGCATATAGGCAAGCGCGTCGGGCATCCATAGAATCTTGTCGCAACTATCGAGCACATCAGCCCCATTACGGCGGAGAGTATCGAGCTGGAAGAGAGTGTTGAAATCCATAAACTGAATTCCTGTTTTCTCGTAAACCTCTCTCTTAGGCATTTTCTTTGCAAACTCCTCTACGGCACCGGCAGTGTGCGGATCTCGGTAGCAGTATGGAAGTCCGGCAATAGTACCGTCGGCATAGAAATAGGCCACATCACAGCCCCATGTATCGATACCAATAGACGACAAAGTGTTTCCAGCAGCCGACAATTTCTCACCGGCAGCCTTGAGAGCATTGATTATCTCGGCATACAGATAAGGAAGATTCCAAAAGAGGTGTCCGGCAAGCGGGAGCATGGGATATTTGAAACGTGTGAGTTCCTCCATATCAACCTTTTCACCGTCAAATGAGGCAAGAATAGTGCGTCCGCTCGTTGCACCGAGGTCGACAGCAAGATGATAAGTTTTCATTTGGTATTAAAGTCTGTTTTTAACGTCAGGACAACCGCCCGGCTGATTATATAACGCAAAGTTAGCTTATTTTCCATAGAAATACAAAATAAGTCAAGAAAAAGAGAAAAAAATAGAACCGACAGCCAAGTCATCTGACTTTGCCGTCGGTTCTGGTCATTGTAGTCTGAAATACTGAATCAATACTTGTGGCGTTACTCGCCGGCAAGATCTACTGCATATATACCGCGCTTGCCGGTAGGATAGACTCCACGCAGAATCATTATTTTTTCATCGCCATTACCTTTCATAATAGCCTTGTGAATCTTTTCAATATCTTCGGGCGATGCCACACGCTGGTCATTAACGGAATATATAATGAATCCGTTGCGCACACCACTGTCGCGGAATGTACCATCGCCAAGGTCGACAACCTGTACGCCACCCGACAGGCCAAGCTGGCGCAGGGTCTTCTCATCCACCTTCTTGAATGCGCATCCAAGATCTGTGATATCACCGGGTTTTGTGAGGCTTGTAGTGCCTTGATTATTGAGAAGTTTCACATCAACAGTCTTGGTTGAATTGTCGCGGACAAAGGTCACCTTTATTTTGTCGCCGGGACGGTATTTCGCCAATTGTTCCTGTAGCTGGGCATAATTTCCCGTGGTCACACCGTTGACAGCAGTAATCACATCACCCTCCTCAATACCAGCCTCACGGGCAGAAGAACGGTCGTTGACAGAGTTTACATACACGCCCTTAGTCACAGCAGTGATACCCTTTTCCTTGGCAATCTCATTTGTCAGATCTGATATGGCGATACCAAGCACGGCACGCTGCACTGTACCGAACTGACGCAGGTCACTCACAATCTTTTTGACTATCGATGTAGGTATGGCAAAAGAATAACCTGCATAGTTACCGGTCTGGGAATATATCGCAGTGTTAATACCTATGAGTTCTCCGTCAAGAGTGACAAGCGCACCACCCGAGTTGCCGGGGTTGACGGCGGCATCGGTCTGTATATAGCTCTCAATCCCCATCGGACGTGAATGTGTCACACCTGTTATACTGCGGGCCTTAGCCGACACAATGCCGGTGGTAACGGTAGATGTGAAGCCAAACGGATTGCCGACAGCAAGCACCCACTCACCTACTTTAAGTCCCTCGCTATCTCCCATAGGTATGACAGGAAGGTCGGAAGCATCAATCTTGATGAGTGCAAGATCGGTCATGGGATCGGTGCCAATAACTGTGGCATCAAAAGTACGGTTGTCATTCAGTGTCACCTCAAGACGCTCGGCCTCATCAATCACGTGATTGTTGGTCACAATATATCCATCGGCCGTGAGAATGACACCTGAACCGAGCCCGAGTTGCTGCTCACGAGGCTGGCGGCGATCATCTTGCTGACGATTTCCTCGTCCACTCTGAGGCGAGCCGAAGAAATACTCGAAGAAAGGATCATTGAAAAAGCCGCCTCCCCCTCCGCGACTATTCGAGTAGCCCCGGGGGGTGGCATAGCTTTTAATTGACACGACACCATTAATCGTGCTTTCGGCCGCACGTGAGAAGTCGGTCGAGGATGCAGGCGAATGGCCTACCGTATAGAACCGCCCGGCGCCCGGGTCGGCAGAGGGAGAGGAGAATGTATATTCATCCGACGGAGCCAATACCTGCTGCATGGCTACCGCAGTGACTACCGACGAAACAACGGCAGTACCGGCAGCGAGAAGAAGAATTTTTCCTGTTAGTTTCATATTAGTGAGAAATGATTGATCATTTTTGTCTTATTGACGGCAAAAATCAAGCAAAGTTACATTCTAACCCTGAGGTTTAAAGTATTTTAATAGCTGTCCAGGCAATTTAAAAGTTATTTGCATATATCACGAGGCTGTTTGAAGAATTCTTAATAACTTTGCGTCTGTTATGTCACACCGCTTATCAATATTTGTCATACTCATGTCAGTCCTCGCAGGGCTGGCTACATCATCGTGCGGTTCGTCTCGCTCTGTCAGCACTGTCTCAGGCCATGGAAAAGGAAGCCACAGTGCGGTGAGCCATCCATCACTCGACGGACTCTCCCCAACAGCAAAGACCCTCATCTCTGAAGCTGACAGCTGGGTAGGCACACCTTATAGATATGGCGGAAATGACCGTGGAGGCGTGGACTGCTCGGGATTCGTGACCCAGGTGTATCTGAAGGCTCTCGGGATCAAGCTTCCACGCTCATCGCGTGAGCAAAGCGAATATTGCCACAAAATTGATAAATCACGACTTACACCTGGTGACCTACTGTTTTTCCGCACGACAAAGGGGAGCAACCGAGTGTCTCACGTAGGTATCTTTGTCGGAGATAACCGCATGATTCACTCGTCGACATCACGAGGAGTAATTTACACCGATATAACCTCCGACTACTACGCAAGAGCCTATGCCGGAGCCGGAAAAGTAGAAAGCTATCATGCACTGCTGGCAAAGGATACAAAACAAGGAGGAGGTCAGACCCATAGCAGGAAGAAAAAAAACGAAAAAAACAAAAAGAAAACACCGGAGGAGCCAAATATTCCGACAAAGACAACAACACTGACTCCCGAGCCAACATCTGTGGCTTCTTCTGCACCCTCAGAACCAAAGGAAACCACTCCCGGATACACTCTCACTCCGGTGAGCTCACTCCCGTCGCGCACGACAGCCCAGCAACAGGTTAAATCGGAGCCGCCGAAATCAGCCTCCTCGCCTATCACAGTGGCGCGCACCACTCCCCCTAACTCTCCATCCAGTCCAGCCTCTGCCCCCATAACCGAACCATCACCTGAGGACGCACGCGAGGCAGTACTTAATTCTATTATTGAGAAAGACTTGAAATGAACCAGATTCCACCCAATCGCTCTACCCCGCCAGAACTCCATACATTTGATCCTCTCTCACTGAAAAAAGCACGTATTGACATCCTTCCAAATGGAATCACAATACATACTTGTGCAGATCATAATGTCGAAGTATGCCGCATCGCGGTAGCCATTCCAGGTGGTGACGCAGAAACCGGAAAGAACGCTGCCATGAGAGTGATTGCACCTGCTCTGTCAGAAGGGACCATCAGTCATTCTGGCTCACGGATAGCAGAGCTTCTTGAAGACTATGGTGCCTGGAGTGGCGCCTCACTCTCGACACACCACACTGTATATTCCCTAAGCTGTCTGTCTCGCTACTTCCCAGAACTGCTCCCTCTCACTCGCGAGATAGTACTCGAGCCGGCCTTTGAAGAGGAGGCTATGAAACGTCTCACCGAGCGTCTGGCAACACGTAATGAAATTGACCGCTGCCGTGTGGAATGGCGAGCAAACAATGCCCTACGGCCCGCCATATATGGTCCGGACAGCCCTCTGTCTACTTCACCTACACCGGATGAAATACGCGCCATCACCCCAGACCAACTCCGGAATATCCATTTCTCGAGACTCAACCCTTCGGAGACCCACATATTTCTCTCTGGTGGAATCAAAGAAGAAATGCTCTCTTTGGTGGCCGACTCATTCGGTTCACTCACACAAGATGTAGCCCCGGCCATACGTCCGCTCGTTTTTCCAACTCATGAGACCGGAGAAAGAATACATACTTCCATGCCAGATTCTCTTCAAAGCGCGTTGAGTATATCGATACCAATGGTAGGCCGCGACAATCCGGACTTTGTACCTCTGCGCATAGCGGTGATGGCTCTCGGTGGATATTTCGGAAGTCGCTTGATGCTCAATATTCGTGAAGAAAAAGGACTGACCTACGGCATCGGAGCCGCTCTTGTCGGATACAAGGAAAAAGGATTTCTTTCCATCACCACACAGACAGCCACAGAGTATGTCAGCGAAGTGGAAAAGGAGGTACTCTATGAAATCGAGCGCATGAAAGACCCGGCAAGCTATACTCCTGACGAGCTCGCACGACTCGGCCTGTTTATTCGATCGGCACTCGCATCGTCACTCGACACCACATTCTCACGCATGGATCTTATACAAAGCTACATTCTCACCGGTGCTCCCGATGGATACTTTGAGCAACAGGACAGCGTGGCCAGAAGCCTTTCACCAGACCTGCTTGCAGAGATGGCCGTAAAGTACTTTGACACTAATCTCATATTTACTTCCATCGCCGGAAAAGAATAACACAACACCAGGATAACACTTGAAAAAAGCATGAACCACAGGAATTAATCGGAATATGCAATCCGTTATAACCACTGTGGTTCATGCCTTTTTCTAATATTCAGCAGGCCTGTCACATCACACCTACTCCTGCATTATAAGCGGGAGACAGCGAGTAAGATATTCACGAGCCTTGCCCCACGGAGTATATATCTCATCACTGCCAGGCAATAGTGGTAACGGATTCTCATTGAGATCTACCCTGACATACAGATTTCCTTTATCAGAACGCAAAAGAGAAATCTGGAGATTGGAAGCCATAGGCACTACATAGAAATCCTTCCAATGCAATCCGACAGTATCGAAATAATTTGTCATATAGTAGCATCCCTTCAACCTCATCAGCGCGAGAAGAGGCATAAGCGTTTCCGCATGGCCGAACCTAAGCTCCACACTATATTCAGCCTGGCCGTCAGCAGCCTTTTGCATGGTCTGTATCAGATTAAACAAAAGGCGTGAAGCAAGTTCCATTGGAGCCTGCGAAAGAGTCGAGGCTGAATGGGTTAGATAGTGATGTAGATTTTCAATACTCCATAAAGAATTGTACTCTTCAAGCGTCAGGAATTTTGACGAGTCAAAGGCAAGACCTATTGACGCACATCCGGCCACTATTTTATATACATTTATGGCGAAATCCCTACTCTCACCATCCGATATAGGAAAGCTCTCACCAAGCAGTCTTGGGGCAATCTTGCAAGAGGCGTTTTTATCAACCCAGTCTTCATAAACCTTATGCCATTCATCCGAAGCCATATAGGCCTTATAATCCGAATCGTCAGTCCACGGACGCATAAGAGCATTGTTTTGTCGTCCGGATGACGAATAAAGCTCAACCCTGTTGTTTAGACGGGTGAGTTGATGCGTAAACTCATACATCGATGCAACACAACGAGGCACATAGGAGGACAACGCAAATATTTTAGTCCCATCAAAAAGCGAGGGGAATGTTGCAAACGTGCGTGATGCTATGGCACGCTGCTCGGCCATCCCGAGCGAATCGAGAGCGCCCCAGCGCCCTGCCGTCAGTGTAACAATACGACGGCAAAGCTCCCGAAGCTCCTTTCCGGCCGGAGTAATCGTTTTAAGCGAATCAGCCCGGTCAAGCATACGGAGTGTCGAAGTGGTAAATTTAGACGACGAGTAGAATCGTGCGCCATGGCGTCCTACATGATTGAGAAATACGGGAGTGAGCGAGTCAGGAATCACTCTTGGCGATGCAGGCGCCGGATAAGGTAGCGCAGACCCCTGACACTGCACCGCCGAATACTCTGTAGCCGTCGGATCAGCCCCCATAGCTGTGACATAAAAAAAGGCGACAGCAGCGAAACTTAATAAAAATCGTCTTATCATTGACTGTTCAATTTGTTTTGCGTAGATTTGCAACTCCAAAATTACACTAAAGAAACCGGAAATGCAAAGTATTACTTTGAGTTAAACGCCGAAGACCATTCATTGGTTTGATTTACAACATGAAACACGCCAACATTGACCATCTTATCGCATCAGAGCAGCTTGAAGAAGCCATAGCCGCACTATCCGATGCAATAGCCTCATCCAAGACCGACGCGTCGCTTTATTTCACCCGTGGCAAACTTCTCTGGCGTATAGGAAAACACTCTGCCGCAATGAGCGATTATGCTCACGCGGCAGAGCTTGATCCGTCATCCCCTGCTGTCTACGCTCTCGAGCAGGCCAGGGATATAGCTGTTTTTTTCAATCCAGATCTCTACAATCCTTAGATAGACAAAGTCACAACAGACTTGGCCGGAAGAGTGACAAGTAGCTTGCCATCCTTAACTTTGGCATCTTTGAAGGGAGCCATGGTCACTTTTTCTTTCTGTCCGAAATCGTTATGGTCATGGATATCCTTGGCGGTGACTATGCTTCCTTCTACTTTCTTGCCCTTTATACCGGCAGCCTCAAGAGGTATTGTCACTTCTACCGGCTCGTCAAGAGAGATATTAACCATGGATATCGTTGTGACTCCGTCCTTCTCAGAAGCCGAAGCAGTAACGAGGGGCACTGTACGTCCTTTGCGTACTGTAAGTACTTTGGTGTCGACATCGAGAGGTATGAGGCGGGCATCCTGATGGGGAATATAGCTTTTGAAAACATAGTAGGTAGGTGTGAGCACCATACTGTCACCTTTAGTGAGGAGCATCGCCTGGAGCACATTGGCAAACTGAGCGATATTGGCCATACGAACACGGTCGGCATGATTGTTGAACACGTTAAGAGAAAGGGCGGCCACCAGTGCGTCACGCATAGTGTTCTGCTGATACAGGTGTCCGGGATTTGTGCCGGGCTCTGAATCCCACCATGTGCCCCATTCGTCCACAAGAAGCCCTACCCTCTTCTCCGGATCATACTTGTCCATAATCTCGGAATGATTAGATACAAGGGTGTCGATATCAAACGCCTTTCCCATCAGCCAGTAATGGTCGTCCTTATCAAAGTCGCGTGCCAGGCCCTTGTTCTGCCAGTCATCCACACAATAATAGTGCAGAGAAATGCCATCCATCATGCTGCCGGCATTCTTCATGCAGACATCAGTCCAATTTGTATTGTAAGCGTCCGCTCCACAACCGATTTTATACAGTTGGTTGCCTCCGTAATTGCGCGCATAGGTAGCATAGCGGCGATAAATATCCGAGTAATACTCAGGGGTCATGTGACCACCGCAGCCCCATGTCTCATTACCAATGCCGAGATACTTCAGTTTCCATGGTTTCTCACGGCCGTTTTCCTTACGACGACGTGCCTGCGGACCATCCTCGGCAGTAATATATTCAACCCATTTTGCAAGCTCCTCGACAGATCCCGATCCAACATTGCCACTGATATATGGCTCTACTCCGAGCAATTCGCAGAGATTCATGAATTCATGCGTACCGAATGAATTATCCTCTACAGTTCCACCCCAGTTGCTGTTTATCATTCTCGGACGGTCTTCCTTTGGACCGATACCGTCCTGCCAGTGATACTCATCGGCAAAACATCCTCCAGGCCAGCGCATAACAGGCACCTTTAAATCGCGTATTGCACCAAGCACATCGTTACGATAGCCATTAGTGTTTGGTATCTGAGAGTCCTCACCTACCCAAATACCGCCATAAATGCACGAACCAAGATGCTCTGTGAACTGTCCGTATATTTCCTTAGCTATGACAGGAGCATCAGCCGAAGGATGCAAGGTGATCACTGCTTTTTCAGCTCCGAAAGCCGATAAAGCAAGTAGCGGCAACGAAGCAAGTGAAAGTAGTCTTTTCATCTAAAATGTGATAAATAAGTTGATTAATAGTAAATATCAGTTATATTTGGCAAAGTTAATAAAATATTTGACAACTCAATGGCTTAAAACCAATAATTCTGCATATGGCACCACATACCTTATATAAAATAAAGAAAACAGCCTAATTTTGTTAAAATATACAAAAGGATTTGCATAATAAAAAAATAACCCCTATCTTTGCACTGCTTTTAGAGAGAAACACTCTTGAAAGTGGAAGATTCGCTAGCTCAGCTGGTAGAGCACAACACTTTTAATGTTGGGGTCCTGGGTTCGAGCCCCAGGCGGATCACTGAAGGGTCACTTTTCAGTGGCCCTTTTTTCGTGTCCGTAAGTGACTGATGTGCAAGTGTTAGCAATTTTATAAAATCTTGATTTAG